>JAFGKD010000016.1 GCA_016928775.1 Candidatus Zhuqueibacterota bacterium
ATAACAGTAACTTATGACGCAAGATGTGGGTTGACAAAGAATGTCAATTTGTGTATTTTATATCATAATGAAAATCAGTGATTATTAATTTTATGAATTCACGGCGATCTTAACCGGAGAAATTATGAATGCTTTAAAACGTCTATTCAGCATGTCGATTTTGCTTTTTTTGTGCACCCTCTTCGTATGTGCCAAGAGTCTGCCTCTCGATCAGTGGGCCTACATCCAAATCGATGACAATCGCGGCAAATGGGGCGACTGGGACGAGCCGGAATGGTTGCGCTATTTTGGGCTGGATTTCCAGGATGTGAATCGTGATGGCTACGTCGATATTATCTCCGGGCGCTACTTTTATCGCAACCCCGGTGGCACCATGGAAGAGCCCTGGACCCGCGTAGACCTTGGCGTTAACGTCGATGGCTGCCTGTTTGTCAATGTAGATGGCGATGACTTTGCTGACATCATTGCCGCGGCTCTGCCGGAGGTGTTCTGGTTTGAAGCAGAAGACCTTCAAGGCAGCGCCTGGACAGGCAGAAAAATCGGTCAACTTCCGCCAACCGGCCATAATAACGGCCAGGGATATGCTGTCGCTGATTTAATCTCCGGCGGCAAACAGGAGATCATTTTGCAGGCGGATAAAGGCATTTACGTCTGCGAGATTCCCGCGAACACAACAACCGGCGAGTGGCCGTGGCACATGATCATCACCAGTGGCTCGGATGAGGGCATTGGCGTCGGCGATCTCGATGGTGATGGTGATTTTGACCTCGCGTTTGGCGACATCAAAGAGGGCGAACAAGAACATCCGACTATTTTAGATTGGGCCGAAAATCCCGGATTTTTGACCGTAACCTGGAAACGTCATTCCATTGGCGAGACCATGCACGCTATCGATCGCGTCGAGATCGCGGATATGAATGGGGATGATCGCCCGGATGTCATCGTCAGTGAAGAACGTTATCCCGGCCAGGAACCCGATGGTCATTTGTGGTGGTTTGAGGCCAGGGCAGACGGTGCCTGGGAGCGACACCAGGTCGTGCAACAATATTCCATGAACAATCTGGATGTCGGAGATATCGATAATGACGGCGACATCGACATTGTCACCAACATGCACAAAGGCGAGTCATTGGCAACCCAGGTCTGGGAAAACAATGGCACTGGCGAGTTCACAAAACATGTGGTGGACACGGGCAAAGAAATGCATTTGGGCGCACAACTGATCGATATCGATAACGACGGCGATCTTGATATTGTCGGCCATGCATGGGATAATTACCAGTTTTTGCATTTATGGCGCAATGATGCCATCAAGAAATAATATTGATCAGAAAAACTAAAATAGGGACCAAGTTATGCGATTATCACTTTGTATTTTACTGCTCGCGGCGACATTGCTGTTTGCCGAAGGGCGATTTTATCGCCAATATTGGGCCGAGTTTGACGAAAACATCAGCAACCACAAAGACGGCCGCTGGCGCGTGAATGATCCCGAATTGGCGCTGCATGAAGACTTTGGCAAGCGTGGCGAAGCACTCGCAAATGGACTGGTTCTGTTGCATGCCCCGGAGTCCCTGTTCGATCTTGAGTATGGCGAGCTTTATCTCGAAATGTGGGGCGGGCATCCGCATACGGTGAACAAGCGCGTCACCGTGAACGGCAAAGCGGTTTATGCTATCCAGGATTATGGCACATCCGTGGGACATTGTGTTTACGCCTACCCGACCGTCAAAATCGAGCCGTCACATTTGGTCAATGGTCTCAATGCACTGCAGTTTTCGTGCGAACGCGGCCATGGATTTTGGGGCCATTTTATCATAGACAATGTCGCGCTGCGATGCATTTTCAAACAAGACAGCCTGATAAAACGATATCCGGAGTGGGCTAATTTTGCTGCCCGTCTTTCTGCCCCGGCCATTATTGAAAATGAACAAGCCGAAATCTCGCTAAAAGTTTCGCAGGCGTTTGCTGCACAAATTGAATCCGTCGAGTTTCTGGGCCACTATTCCGGATTCGATGAAAATGGCAATGGCGATGATTCGGATTGGCACGGCTACACATTCAAGCGCCAGTGGACGCACACCATTGGTCGTGCTACGGCTGCACCTTTCCAAGTTGAGTGGAACAGCGAAAAAATCCCGGATCAGCCCAAACCGGTGCAATTTAAAGCGATTATCACATTCAAAAATGGACTCTTTTTTGAGACTGAAACGACATCCGGTTCGCTTTTAGAGAGAGACGATGAAAGCGTACAACTTTTTTATTGCTATCAAGCGCCAATCCCGTTTTGGTCGCGTGCAGAGAATTTGAATATCGGCAAAATGGTCATTCCTTTGGAACCCGGAAAAATCATCAGCGCGCAACTGCACATCAAAATTTGGGATGGGGGCGAGGGCGACGTGGCAGAGCCGTTCAAAATCAACGGGCATGCCTATCCCATTACATCACAAAAAGCAATTCATGATGTCGTACATACTGTACTTGATATCGATCCGTCGCATCTGAAAAATGGAGATAACGAGATTTCGCTGTTGTCCGATACGCATCATCACGGGATTGAAGTGTTGCGACCAGGACCATGTTTAATTCTCCAAATGGAAAATAAATGAACAGCAGCAGACGACAATTTCTAAAATTCTCTGCCCTGGTTTTGTCAGGAGCGAGTGCTTTGACGCTGAATTGCCAAAAGCGTCAAAAATCGCCCAATGTCATTTATATTCTAGCCGATCAATGGCGCGCTCAGGATGTCGGCTTTATGGGAAACGCTCAAGTCCGTACGCCACATCTCGACAAGCTGGCAGGGGAGAGCATTGTCCTGCAAAACGCCATTTCCGGTTGTCCGGTCTGCAGTCCTTATCGTGCCAGTTTGATGACCGGTCAATATCCTTTGACGCATGGGGTGTTTTACAACGACAAGCCGCTCGATCCGCAAGGGAAAACGCTTGGCGAGTGTTTCAGAGATGCCGGCTATGCCACCGCTTATATCGGAAAATGGCATCTCAAAGGCCATGCAAAAGGCGTGTCGGTTAATGAAGGACGGCAGCATCCGGTGCCGCAAGAGCGACGACTGGGCTTTGATTTTTGGCATGTGCACGAGTGCACGCACGATTATAACCATTCCGTCTATTATGATGAGAAAAACATCCAACATAAATGGGATGGTTATGATGCCATCGCGCAAACAAAAATGGCGCAAGAGTATATCAAAGACCATACACAGCAACAACCATTTTTTCTGTTCTTATCCTGGGGGCCGCCGCATGCGCCATATCACACAGCTCCGGAAGAATTTCGTTCGCTCCATGCAAGTCCGGAAGCGATTAATTTGCGGCCCAATGTGCCGGACGAACTGAAAGAGCAAGCACAACGTGACATTGCCGGCTATTACGCCCATATTGCCGCACTGGATCACTGCGTCGGCGAGCTGGTTAAAACGATTCAAAATTCCGGCATAGCGGAGAACACTATTTTTGTGTTTACCTCCGATCACGGCGATATGCTCTATTCGCATGGCCAGGTGAAAAAGCAAAAGCCCTGGGATGAATCTATTCGTGTGCCGTTTTTGTTGTGGCATCCCAAACTTGATTCACGTCACATCCAAAAGCCCATCAATACGCCGGACATCATGCCGACCTTGCTACGCCTATGCGATCTGGAGATTCCAGACGCTGTCGAGGGCCAAAATTATGCGACGCTACTAGCGGGCAAAGAGGCAGATGGGGATGGCGTGACGATCATCGAGTGTCCGGCGCCGTTCCATCAATGGAATTTTCAGCGTGGTGGACGCGAGTACAGAGGCGTGCGCACCAGTCGTTATACGTATGTTCGCGATTTGAATGCTCCGTGGCTGTTGTATGATAATTTGCAGGATGAATATCAGTTGAACAATCTGGTCAACGATGCGGAATATGCTCATATCCAAGATGAATTGGATGACCTGCTGTCGCAAAAACTCGCTGCCCGGCATGATGAATTTCGTGACGGTGCGTTTTATATGCTAAAGTGGGATTATGAATGGGATGGCGAGGATGGGCGGAGATAATCATATAAGAGCGTGATTCCATAATACAAATCTGGCCTATTTGCGATAGGTCTTCTTCTGACGTAGGAGATTGGCGCGGATGTCACGCCCTAGGCATCATAGGGCGTTCTCTGATCCCTAAATCCGATACAGACCACAGATCATACTTGGTTTGAGGGCCGGACATCCTCGCAATGATTTGCTTTTTTTAAATTTCTCGCAATAAAATTATTTTGACTGGATTAGATTTTTGCTATCTTTAAAGGTAACTTGCAAATAAATCCCCATGATCTCAGATTGCAGAAAAGCGATCGCAGATCTGAGATCGCTAATCTGCAATCTGAGATCAAAGGTTTTCAGATGATATCCAAATCCTCACCCTACCGCTGGATCATTCTTTCGCTGCTCTTCGCCGGCACCACCATCAACTATCTCGACCGCATCGTTCTGGGTGTGCTTTTGCCTGAAATAGAAAAAGAAATGGTCATCAGTCCGATGCTCTATGGATTTATCGTCGGCTCTTTTCAATTTACCTACACCATCGGTTTGCTTGGTGCCGGGTGGATCATTGACAAACTCGGTACCAAACTGGGTTATTTTATGTCGATCGTGCTCTGGTCGCTTTCCGGAGCGGCACATGGACTCTGTCGCTCTGCGTGGAGTTTTGCCGCGTGGCGAGCTGTTTTCGGCCTCTCGGCAGCCGGCAATTTCCCGGCTGCGATCAAAACAGTGTCCGAGTGGTTCAAGGTGGAAGACCGTGCCTTTGCAACATCCCTTTTTAACAGCGGCTCAAACATTTCCTCTGTTATTGGTGCCCCCCTCGCTTTGTTAGTTGTGCTGCATGTTGGCTGGCGCTGGACATTTGTGGTTTTTGGTGCTGCCGGTTTTGTGCTTGCTGTCTTTTGGCTTGTTTTTTATAAAAAACCGAACATACAAAGGAACATCGGCAAAGTTGATATGGTGGCATGGAGTCTCATGCTGCGCCAAAAACAAACGTGGGGCATCATGATTGGCAAGGCGCTCACCGATCCGGTGTGGTGGTTTTATCTTTTTTGGACACCAAAATATTTTCTCGACGTTCGCGGCCTCGATATACGGAGCATGGCCCTTGCCATTCCGGCGATTTATACGCTGGCAACGCTCATGGGATTTGTCGGCGGATGGCTGCCCAGGTATTTTTTGTCAAAAGGATGGAGCGTCGAGCGCGCCCGTAAAACCACCATGCTCCTGAGCGCCTCGTTACTCCCCATTTCGGCGATGGCCGTTTTTGCCAATGATCTGTGGCTGACAGTTGTCCTCATCAGTCTGGCCTGCGGCGCACACAACAGTTGGTCGGCGAACATTTTTACCATGTGCAGTGATTGTTTTGAATCGTTATCCGTAGCTTCGGTCACCGGAATTGCCGGTTTTGCCGGCGGCGTCGGCAGCATCCTGATTTCCGCTGCCGTGCCGGCTGTGCTGGTTCACTATTTTGGCTATATCCCGGTTTTTCTGTTGATGGGATTTTTGCACCCGCTGGCATTTCTGTTTGTCAAGAATCTCGTTTCTTATGAAAACGAAGGAGTTAGATCATGAAAAGAAGAACATTCGTCAAAACAGCCTCCGCAGCAGCGGCTGCGCCGTTATTGTGGGGCAACTCAAAATCGTGGGCCAATGCTAATGATCGGGTGAACGTAGCTGTCATTGGCATTCGTGGCATGGGCCAGAGTCATATTCAGGCTTATCAAGAGCTAAAAAATGTCAATGTTGTGGCACTGTGTGATGTCGATGAAAATCTGTTCGACGAACGCTTACAAAAGCTGTTTGTTGCGAAAGGACTGCCAAAGCCAAAATTGTATTGGGATATTCGACAATTGTTAGAAGATAAAGATGTTGACGCCGTATCGATTGTGACACCAAATCACTGGCACACGCTGGCGGCGATCTGGTCGTTGCAGGCGGGCAAACATGTTTCCGTGGAAAAGCCATGCTGTCACAATATTTTTGAGGGACAGCAGCTCGTCAAAGCGGCAAAAAAATATGGCCTGGTGGTTCAAGACGGGGCAGAGCAGCGTAGCAATCCCTGCGCGCACAGTATGGCCGAGTACCTGCAGTCCGGCAAACTGGGTGAGGTTTATCTTGCCAAAGGATTATGCTACAAGTGGCGAGAAACCATTGGCAAAACACCGGATGAGCCGGTGCCAGCCGGGGTACACTATGATTTATGGATTGGTCCGGCGCCAAAGCGACCGTTTTCGCGCAACCGCTTTCATTATAATTGGCACTGGAACTGGGATTATGGCAACGGTGATATTGGAAACCAGGGCGTACATGAAATGGATATTGCTCGCTGGGGACTTGGCGTCAAGCTGCCGACAAAAGTCTGCACTATGGGCGGTCATTTTATGTTTGATGACGACCAAAATACGCCAAACACCTTGATGGCGATGTTTGAATTTGCCAATCCTGAGGGTGGCAGCGATAAAAAGAAAATCCTGCAATTCGAGGTGCGGCACTGGATTTGTAATAATGAAGGCGATTTGAGCCCCGGTTTTCGCGACAGAGACGACAAAGGCGGCTATATGCAATCAAATGTCAATGTCATTGGCAATCTTTTTTACGGCGCTGAAGGCTATATGCGCAAGACGGTCGACGAATGGGAAACCTTTATGGGCAAAACCCGCGAATCCGGTGATCGAGGCAGCGGATTAGGCAACCATTACCAGAATTATATCGACGCCATTCGCGCAAATGATCCCAGGCTGTTGACCGCGCCGATTGAAGAAGGATTTTACTCCTGTGCCTTGATCCATTTGGCCAACATCTCTTATCGCCTTGGTCGAAGTATCCATTTTGATCCGGAAAAGCAACAAATCCTTGGCGATGAGGAGGCCAGCGCTTTGTTGACGAGAGAATATCGCGAGCCGTATGTGGTGCCGGAGATAAAGCTGTAATGAATATCAATCAAATATTCGAGAGCAATAATCCCCGAATTTATCACATCCGGACGAGCATCCAACCCGATAGAGGAAAACTGCCTCTTTCGGCTGAGACATTTCACAACGCGAGCAGCGGCACGCTCTTTGGCGCTATTCAAAACGCCGGCATGGGCATGCCGCCGACGGATGTGCATAAAAAACACTTTTTGATCTTGAGCACCCTGGGCGGCATGCGCACGTCCACTGGCCGCCCTATCGCCCTGGGTTATCATACGGGTCATTTTGAGCTCGATGCTCTGGTTAGAGCAGCGGCGGACACATTGTGGCACCTTGATAGTCTGCCGTTTGCCGCTTTTGTCTCAGATCCCTGCGACGGCCGCACCCAGGGTACACCGGGAATGATGGACAGCCTCGCGTACCGCAATGACGCTGCCCTGGTTTTCCGGCGCCTGATTCGCAGTTTGCCGACCTGCCGCGGTGTTCTTGGCATTGCCACATGCGACAAAGGCTTGCCAGCTATGATGATGGCGTTGGCCGCCATGGCCGATCTTCCGTGTGTTCTGGTTCCAGGCGGCGTGACTTTGCCGTCGCAAACTTTTGAAGATCTCGGCCGCATCCAATCCATTGGAGCACGATTTGCCAGGGGGGAGGTGACGCTCGACTATGCGCAGGAGCAGGCGTGCGGCTCTTGTGCCTCTCCCGGAGGCGGATGTCATTTCCTTGGCACCGCAGCAACGCTGCAACTGGTGGGGGAAGCGCTCGGACTGAGCCTGCCGCACTCGGCGTTAGCGCCCTCAGGCGAGCCCATTTGGAAGGACGTGGCCGTCCGATCTGCCAAAGCGCTCATGCATTTGGAGCAGCAGTGCATCACGATAAAAGATATTCTTACGCCTGCAGCTCTGCACAATGCCATGGTTACCTTTGCCGCTTTTGGCGGCTCAACCAATTTGCTGTTGCACCTTCCGGCTATTGCGCATGCTGCTGGACTCAAGCGCCCAACGGTATCGGACTGGATTGAAGTGAATAAAAAGGTGACGCGACTGGTGTCTGTGTTGCCTAATGGTCCGGTGAATTATCCAACGAGTCATGTCTTTTTGGCCGGCGGTGTTCCCGAGGTCATGCTGCATCTTCGAGATTTACATATGTTGCATCTTGACGCCCTCACTGTAACCGGCCGCACCCTCGGCGAGAATCTTGCATGGTGGGAGCACTCCGATCGTCGTGTGCGCCTGAAAAATATATTGCAAAAGCAGGAACAAATCGATCCGGACGATGTTATTTTTTCAGTCTCCCAAGCCAAATCCAAAGAAATCACCAGTAGCATCACCTTCCCGACCGGGAATCTGGCGCCGGATGGCTGTCTGGTGAAAAGTACTGCCATTGATCCTTCAGTACTGGATGCAGATGGTGTTTACAAAAAAGCCGTACCGGCCCGCGTTTACACCAGCGAACGTGCCGCCATTGCTGCAATCAAGAACGGCGATATCCAGCCTGGAGACGTGATAATACTGATATGCGCCGGCCCCATGGGCAGTGGTATGGAAGAGACGTTCCAGGTCACCGCAGCACTGAAATATTTATCATGGGGGAAACACGTAGCCCTGATCACTGATGGCCGTTTCAGCGGCGTCAGCACTGGCGTCTGTATCGGTCATGTGGGGCCGGAAGCGCTGGCCGGCGGCCCGATCGGCAAAGTTATGGATGGGGATATCATCGAGATTTATATTGACACCAGGAACCTTGTCGGCCGCGTCAATCTGGTCGGCGAACGTGGCACCGCAAAGTCCGATTGTTCAGTTGCATATGGATCAAAGATTTTAAACAGTCGCAATCGCCGACCTGATCTCAAGCCACAACCCGGCCTGCCGGATGACACCAGGCTGTGGGCAGCCCTGCAAAATATCAGCGGCGGCACCTGGGGGGGATGTCTTTATGATGTGGAAAACATTGTTGGAATGCTGAATGATGAATTATGAATGATGAATAAATTCTCATCATTCATAATTCAGCATTCATAATTAAATATTTATGATCGCAAAAGGTTTATTATGCTCAAATTGCTCTTGCTGCTTTTCTCCATTGTGTTTATCATCTTTTCGACAACGCGGTTGCGGCTGCATCCTTTCTTGGCTTTGCTCTTCACATCAATCGGTTATGGCCTGGCTTCAGCTATGCCCATGGATCAGATCATCGAATCCATCAACAGCGGTTTTGGCGGCACGCTCGGGCATATCGGTATTGTCATTATCGCCGGGACGATCATTGGCACGTTTCTGGAAAAATCCGGTGGGGCATATGCTTTGGCGGAGACTATTTTGCACAAAATTGGCGTCAAAAGAATTATTCCGGCGATGGGCATCATTGGCTACATTGTTTCCATTCCAGTCTTCGCCGACTCCGGTTTTGTGATTTTATCGCCGTTGAACAAGACGCTCAGCAAACGCGCCGGCATCTCGCTCGCAGCCACCGCGATTGTCTTGTCACTTTGCTTGACAATTTCCCACACTCTCATGCCACCAACACCCGGACCAATTGCTGCCGCAGGATTGCTGGGAGCGGATCTTGGATTGGTCATTTTATTCGCCACGCCCGTCAGCATCATCGTTATGGTATTGGCCTGGATTTTTTCCGACAAGGTGGCGAAACGCGTCTGGATTGATCCCAATCCAGAGGTGACAACTGAACACGTACAAAAGGTGGCAAAAGACGTGCCCGGCGCGCTTAAAGCAGTTTTGCCGATTTTCGTTCCGATTGCGCTGATCGTGGCAAAATCAATCGCTGATATGCCATCTCACCCGCTCGGCCAGGGCGTTCTGTCCGATCTTGTGACCTTTATCGGTACACCGGTTATCGCGTTATTCATCGGTGTTATATTGGCATTTACGCTGCCGAAAAAGCTGAAAACCGAAATGTTGTCACAGCCCGGCTGGGTCGGAGAGGCGCTGACACATGCGGCTATCATCATCATGATCACCGGCGCCGGCGGAGTATTCGGGAAAATGCTGCAAAACTCAGGCATTGCAAAAGTCATTGGCGATATTTTGTCCGGTGTCCATCTGGGCTTGTGGCTGCCCTTTATTTTGGCTGCCGCAATCAAGACAGCGCAGGGCTCATCGACCGTCGCAATCATCACAACAGCATCGATAATTGCGCCGCTGATGCAACCATTGGGTTACACCTCGCCGGCCATGCGCGCCCTGGTTGTTTTGACTATCGGCAGCGGTGCCATGGTCGTTTCACACGCCAATGACAGCTTTTTTTGGGTGGTCACGCAAATGTCCAATATGGATGTCAATACAGGCTACAAGCTGCACAGCTTGGGTACATTGGTCATCGGCGTGTGCGCCGCGCTGCTTGTTTGGTTTCTCAGTCTTTTTATCTCGTAAATGCCTCAAACAACTTGCTGAAAAAGCAAGGAATGTCTATTTTACTGAGAGGAAGAATAGGATATGTCCCATAAAACAAATTTGGCCGGCGTTTTTGCACCAGTGAACACGCCTTTTCTTAAAGATGAATTGCGACTGGATCATTTGCGAGAAAATCTCGAGTTTTACGCTCAATCCAAACTCAAGGGCCTTTTAGCGTTGGGTTCGAATGGTGAATTTCGCAGTTTGACAGACAGAGAGCAATGGCAGGTGCTTGAGATATTTGCCGAATTCAAAGGTGATAAAATTATTTTAGTGGGCACAGCATGTGAATCCACGTGTGAGACCATTGAAAAATCCAAACGCGTCGCAGATATGGGATTTGAATATGTCAGCGTGCTCACGCCCGGCTATTTTGCCAAATTTATGACCGGCGATGTGCTGCGTGCCCATTTTGAAAAAATTGCCGACGCCAGTCCTATTCCCATGCTCATCTATAATGCGCCGCAGTTCACCGGTGGCGTTGTAATTCCGCCGACAACGCTGGCGATGTTGGCGAAACATCCCAATATTGTCGGCATCAAAGATTCTTCGTCAGAGGGGCCGGGAAAATATTTGAATGTCATGGATATACAAGAGGATTTTCATATTCTCTCGGGATCAAGCAGCTCTTTCTATCCGTCACTTTTTATCGGCGCGTGTGGCGGCATCATCTCTTTGGCGAATGTTTTCCCGGATAGTGTTGTTGACTTGTACGAAGCCTGGTGCGACAAGGATTATGCAAGAGGCCAGTACCTGCATCTTCGCCTGGGACGACTGACGGCCGCTGTCTCCGGTTCTTACGGTGTCGCCGGCGTCAAAGCAGCGATGAATATCGTTGGCTTGAAAGGTGATGAGCCGAGATCACCCATGTTGCCTGCACCGAAGAGCGAGGTTGACAAGATACGCGCAGCGATGTTAGGCGAGGGATTTTTGGACTAAATTTATGCAGAATTGCGCGATTTTAGCCGTCGATATTGGCACCACGGGATTAAAGATGGGGATTTATACGCCCATCGAAGATGATCTGGTTCTGGTGAAACAATATGCCGAGCCATATCAGATCAACAGCTATAACAACGGGCTTTGCGGTGATATTGAACCGGAAAAATGGCTTGCGGCTTTTCGTAACGGCTGTCACGCACTGCAGCCGGATATTGGGCGAATCGAGGTCATTTCACTGTCCGGCACGACTCCCGGCTTGACGGCCATGGATGAACACGGCCAGGCGCTCTCTCCAGCCATCCTGATGCTCGATCAACGTTCACGCAAGCAAGCGCAGCGCATCATCGACACCATCGGCCTCGAATTCCTTTTGCAGCACACCGGCAATATGCCGGTGGCGGGCGGCTGTTCTTTGGCGAGCATTTTGTGGATCAGGGAGCATTTGGCTGATGTCTACCGCAGAACCTTTAAATTCGGACACTCCAATACAGTGATCGGATATTGGCTAACTGGACAGTGGGGCATTGATCCATCGTCGGCGTCACTCTCGGCGCTGTATAATACGGTCAAAAATGATCTCACCTGGAATGTTGATATCTTGCAGGCTTTTGATTTATCTCTTGATATGTTGCCGCCAGTCAAGCACGCTGCGGATAGCCTAGGTCATGTCACGTCCGAGTTGTGCGCGCAACTGGGATTTCAATCACCTCCGTACGTTGTGATCGGCGGCAATGATGCGGTGTTAGCGGCTTATTCTGCCGGAATTTATTCGCCCGGGCAGATCATAAACGTCAATGGTACATGCGAGATCACGCTGGTCTGTTTAGGCGAATGTATTCCTTCGCCGAACTACAATATTCGGGCGCATGTCATAGGGGATCGATGGCTCACCTTGCATGTGATGAATGCCGGCGGCAAGGCGTACGAATGGTTCAAAAATTTATTTTGTCGTGACATGACCGAGGAAAAGTTTTATGGGAAATTCATCCCGCAGGCACTAGAACTATGGCTGCAAAAACAAAGCGATGTTTTCTATGATCCCTATCTTCTAGGATCTCGTTATTCGCAGCAGTCACTTAAAGCAAAGCTGGAAGGTTTGACCGTCGATACGTCGCGCGAAGAGCTGTTAGCAGCATTAACGAAAGGACTGTGCGAATATCAAAAACGTCATCTGCAGGACATGCAGCTAATTGTTGCGCTACAATCGCCGATAAAACTGACCGGAGGCGCGTTGAATGACGCGATTATTCGTGCCAAAAAGCAATGGTATTGGGCAACGGACTATGAAATCGTCGAACAATCATCGCTGCGTGGTGCGGCGATATTGGGTTTAACTTACATCGAGCAACATGGAGGTGTAGCATGAAAAAAACGTTTTCACCTTTACTGCTTTTTTCTTTGGTGATCTTGTGCGCCAGGGAGAAAACTGCGCCGGATTATCCCATCCAGCCGGTACCATTTACGTACGTTCAATTGACGGACTCTTTCTGGAGTCACCGTCTGGAGATCAATCGAGAGGTCACCATTCCGTCAGCTTTACGTAAATGTGAGAAAACCGGGCGAATACGAAATTTTGAAATTGCTGCCGGACAACAAGATGGCGAGTTTCAGTCGCCCTATCCTTTTGATGATTCGGACGTCTATAAAATAATAGAAGGCGCCGCCTATTCGCTGGCGACATTTCCGGATGAAAAATTGTCAGCCTATCTTGA
Organism: Candidatus Zhuqueibacterota bacterium; assembly: GCA_016928775.1. Taxonomy (GTDB): domain Bacteria; phylum Zhuqueibacterota; class Zhuqueibacteria; order Residuimicrobiales; family Krinioviventaceae; genus Kriniovivens. The sequence goes on from JAFGKD010000016.1 coordinate 13,001, forward strand.
CAGTCTCATCGCAAAAATTGCAGCAGCGCAAGAAGACGACGGCTATCTTATGACCTGGCGTACAATAAATCCGAATAAACCACCGACAGAATGGTCCGGAAGCGCCGAGCGCTGGTCAGATATTGGCGGCGGGCATGAGCTCTACAATGCCGGACATATGTATGAAGCCGCTGTCGCACATTATCAGGTGACCGGGAAACGGAATTTCCTCGATGTGGCGATCAAAAATGCTGATCTGATTTATAACACGTTTGGTCCCGGCAAACTCATGCAGCCTCCGGGTCATCAGGAAATTGAAATCGGTTTGGTCAAACTGTATCGTGTGACTGGCGAGAAGAAATACCTTGACCTGGCACAGTTCTTCATCGATCAGCGCGGCAATTCTGCCGGCCATGAATTATATGGCGCCTATTCGCAGGATCACCGACCCATTTTTGAGCAGAACGAGGCGGTTGGGCATGCGGTGCGCGCCGGCTATTTTTACTCCGGCGTGGCGGATGTCGCCGCGCTCACAGGGGAACAGGCATATATTGATGCTATCGATAACATTTGGGAGAATGTCGTCTCGAAAAAATTATACATCACGGGTGGTATTGGTGCGCGACGGCACGGCGAAGCATTCGGCGACAACTATGAGCTGCCGAATGCCAACGCCTACAATGAAACATGCGCGGCTATTGCCAATGTCATGTGGAATTTTCGCATGTTCCTGCTGAAAGGCGAATCCAAATACATCGATGTGCTGGAGCGAACACTGTATAACGGCCTGCTCTCCGGCATTTCCCTCGAGGGCGATACCTATTTTTATCCAAATCCTCTTGCCTCTGATGGCGTGGCCGCTTTTAACCAGGGCGCGACGACTCGCAAGGAGTGGTTCAATTGTTCGTGTTGTCCGTCAAATATCTCGCGTTTTATTCCTTCATTGCCCGGTTATTTTTATGCCCACCGAGACGACACGATCTATGTTAATCTTTACGCTGCAAGTCACGCCCAGGTCGAGTTGAAGAGCGGTCTCGTTCAAATAAGCCAGGAGACAGATTATCCATGGGATGGCAGAATCAAATTGATCGTCAAACCGGAAAAGGTCACACATTTTATTGTTAAACTGCGCCTGCCCGGCTGGTCGCAACATCAGCCGGTGCCAGGCGATCTCTATACTTATATTGATACCGAATCCTCCGCCATCGAGCTCACGATCAACGGTCAACTGCAGAAGACTGATTACCATAACGGCTTCCTTAAAATGACCAGGGAGTGGCAGTCCGGCGACACGATTGAATTGTCGCTGCCGATGCGCGTGCATAAAGTGGAGGCGCATGTCGCAGTTGCCGAGGATAGCGGCAAGATCGCGCTGGAACGCGGACCGATTGTCTATTGTGCAGAAGCTGTCGACAATTTTGGCAAGGTGACCAATCTGGCACTTGATCCCGGTTCAGATTTTTTAAGTGATTTTTTTGAGTATGTGCTCAACGGTGTTGTCGTTGTACGCGGATTCGCCGCGCGCACAGACAAAAATAGCCAACTGCAAGACTTTCGCGCCATACCCTACTACGCCTGGAATCATCGCGGTGTTGGCGAAATGGCGGTTTGGCTGCCAATGGCTCTATTTCGCTGACGGCACCCGGAACCGGTCGATTTTCCTGGTTCAGCACCTTGATGACGACAAAACCGATTCCTATTGGCCGATGAATAAAGAGATGACTGTCTTTGGTTTTAAACCGTAAAAAAGCATACAATTTTAATAACTATTTGAGGCTACTATGAAACCATTTAAAGAATACACCAGGCGTCGTTTCATAAAAACGACTTCGGGGTTCGCCGCAGGGATGGGCATGCTGTCGTGTGCAAAAAAGGGAGCGGATCCCAGTGATAAACCTGTTGAAGGTCAGTTGCCAAAGCGACCATTGGGCAAAACGGGCATAAGCGTTTCCATGTTATCTTTTGGTGGCGGTTCGCAGTTTATGGCCAATGCAAACGGGGTGTGGGAACCGCTGCTCGAACGGGCGCTGGCTTTGGGAATCAATTTTTACGATACATCAATCGATTACAATGGTAGCGAAGAACGATATGCGGAAATATTGGCACCGATTCGTCAAAATGTATACATCTGCTCCAAATTTAATGGCATGAAGGATAATTGTCGCGATGCCGAAGTGATGAAACAGGAATTGGCGACATCCCTGGCGCGTTTGAAAACGGATTATCTTGATGTCTATATGCTGCATTCGGTAGATGCTAATGATGATGTCAAAACATGTGCGCCAGTGTTTGAAGAGATGCTAAAACTCAAAGACCAGGGTGTTATCAAACACCTCGGTTTTTCCAGTATGGATAGCGCGGAAAAATCACGCGATTTTATCGTCAATTTTGATTTTGATGTCTGTATGCTCGCCATCAATCCCACCCGATACGGAAATTATGAAGAGATAGCCATGCCAGAGGCGATCAAAAAGAACATGGGTGTCTTTGCCATGAAAGTGATGCGCGATGTTGTCGGTGTGAACGGCGCCACAGCGGAAGTGCTTTTGGCCTGGGCCCTGGATCGTGACGGTATTGCCTCAGCGGTCATCGGCCATAAAGGATTGGATGTGCTCGAGCAGAACGCGCAACTCACGCTGCAATACACACCAAATGAATTGTCAAAACAGCAGCGGGATCTCGAAGACCGTCTACGGCCCCTTGCCGGACCGCATGCCTTGTGCTGGGCACACCCTTCTTATCGAGATGTGGCGTGAAAAAGGAATCAGAAATGGCTTGAGAGAGTAACCATGAGTTTCAGAAATATAAACCAGCTAATATGGTGCCCACGGCGGTTTAAATTTAAAAGGAGAAGAGAATGAAGTCTTTTATAGCAATTTTTCTGATCGCCCCTTTGATACTTGGTGCCGCAGAGCAGGTGGAACAGTGGGGACTGTATGAAACGACTTTTACCAGCAACAAAACGTATGAAAATCCACTTTACGATGTCAGGGATTTCAAGATCGAATTTACCTCTCGCAGTGGCCGCAGCAGAACAATAAACGGCTTTTGGGATGGCGGCGACATCTGGAAAGTTCGCTTTTGTCCGGATGAGGTGGGCACCTGGACCTTTAAAACATCATGCTCGGAAAAAGACAATTCCGGGTTGTCCGGGGTAACGGGATCGTTTGAATGCCTGAAAAACTCCAGTGATTTAATGATTTATCAGCATGGCGCCATTACTCGAGCGAAAGGTGACTATCATCTCATCTATGCGGATGGGACGCCCTTTTTTTACGTCGCCTGCACGGCGTGGAACGGGGCGCTGCGATCCAATGAAGAAGAATGGGATTATTATCTGCAGCATCGCAAAGATCATTTTTATAATGTCATCCAGTTTGTCACCACGCCCTGGCGCGGTTGTGAGGCGGATCGTGAAGGCCAGGTGGCATTTACCGGCAGCGGCCGCATCAAGCTGAATGTGGATTTTTACAAACGATTGGACGGTAAAATCAGACGCATCAATGATTATGGTTTGGTTGCGGCGCCAGTGTTGTTATGGGCATTACCTTTTGGCGATGGCCGCCATCTGAGCCCTGGCTATTATCTGCCACAAGACGAAGCGATTTTATTGGCAAAATATATGGTCGCGCGTTATGGCGGCTATCACGTCATCTGGATTTTAGGCGGTGATGGCCGCTATATCAATGAATATGAACAGCGCTGGAAAAACATTGGCCGCGGCGTATTCGGCGACAACCCGCCGGGCCTGGTCGCGCAACATCCGCATGGTCGTTCCTGGATCGGCGATGCTTGCGCCGATGAGGAGTGGCTCGACATCATCGGTTACCAATCGAGTCATAGCAACAACCAGGCAACCGTCGATTGGATCAACAAAGGCCCAATGGCGCAACAATGGGATAAATTGCCGGCGCGTCCGATCATCAATCTGGAGCCGAATTATGAAGAAATTCGTTTTGTGATCACCGCACAAGATGTCCGAAACGCATCTTACTGGAGCGTGTTCGCCACACCAATGGCCGGCATCACGTATGGTGCCAATGGTATCTGGCCGTGGTTGTACGAAGGCGAAAGAATATTGAACCATCGCGATTCCGGCGGCGTCACCTCATGGCGGCAATCGCTCGATTTTCCAGGCAGCATTCAGATCGGTTATTTGTCGCAGTTTATCCAGTCGCTGGATTGGTGGACGCTAAAGCCGGCGCCGCACATTCTGGTCGAACAGCCGGGAGACGTACAGTTCAACCATTTCATTTCAGTCATGAAAACCGATACGGATGATATGATTTTAGCCTATGTGCCTCAGCCGTCGATTGTCAAACTGTACAATCCACATCGATACCGATATGCAGGGAAGTGGTTCGATCCTGCTGCAAATCGGTATGGGCCTGCGGATGTGAACACAAATAATGGCGTAATAAGCGCGACGTCGACATTTGAAGCGGATGCTGTTCTGATTTTATCAAGGCAGGATGTTCAGTAACAGTCAATCAGTAAATAAATTGAACGAAAAATGGAATTTCAGCCCCTGCAGAATGTATGGAAATTGTGCACAAGAGATTGCACTTTTTACGCTTGTGAGGCTTGTACGAAATAAAACTGAATACACTGCTGTTGATAAGTGAAAAGAATTATAATAGTTGCAGGGGCAGTATTCTATTGCAGAATTTTCTCTCCAAGCGTACAAGTTAAAAGAAAGAAGAGCTATGATAGAAATCGAAATTGCAAAGCTGGCCTCAATCGCTGTTGGCACTATTCTTGTGCCATTTCTCAAGCAAGGAGCGAAAAAATTTGCCGAGCTCGTGGGAGACGCAGCCGGAGAAGAATCGGCATCGCTTGCCACGAAAGTATGGGAGAAAGTGAAATCAGCGTTTGGCAGCGGAAAAGATAAGGAACGGATCGCGTCGTTTGAAGAAAAGCCGGAAGAGAAAAAGAATCTCATCACAGAATTATTAGAGGAAAAGCTGTCGGAAAATGAACAGCTCGCCAAAGAGTTGGATCAATTAATCCGCAAAGCCAAAACCAAGGATGGTGACAATGTTGTGCAAATCATTGCCGATAAAGTGGGCTACGTTGATGCACGGCACGCAACCATGGACGGGAGTTCGATCACTGCGGGATATATTGGCACAGCTAACCCGCGTTCGCCTGCTAGCGAGTCATCAGGACGCCCAATGGATGAAAAAGAGTAGGGCATGAAGCGAAGAGGAGGATAGTGGAGATGAATACCGATGACTTGGAAAAGCTTTACCAGCCGATCGGCCGGATGAAGGAACTCAAAAAAGTTCAATCTGTTTTAGCTGAGCATAACAAGCCCGCCTTGGTCGTGGTGATGGGCAAAGAGGGGATGGGGAAAACTACGTTCCTGAATATGGTTGCAAAACTTGCGAGTCAAATCAATGCAAATATGCATGTGCTCTCGCTGAGTATCAGCCTTGACATGAACCGCAATGTCTTTGAGCAAACACTGCGGCAGCAGCTTGAAGAAATTGAAAAGTCCGAGAAAGAGTTGTCTTTTTCAGGCCAAATCGATCAAGAAATTTTGGGACCAAACGCAACAGTACGTTCGGAACCTCGAGTTATCACAAAGACGGAAGAATTCTCTTCAAATGAGAATCTACTCCCAATCGTACGAGAACTTTTACATAAAAGCCCGCTATTGATGCAGATCGATGGCTACCAGCCAAATGCTTCTTTTTCCTCCTGGTTTACGTCTGGATTTATTCCGGATATTTTGAAAAGCAAATTGTCCGTAATTGTGACCATTACGGGGCGGTCGCGCGCCCTGACGAGTCTGGCAAAGTTGACAGATTATAAAATTAGTATCAAGGAACTATCCAGGGCGGAGGTGAAACAACATTTCAAGCGCCTGAGTAGGCATTTAAAGTTGCCTCTGGATGAAAAAGAGGTGCAAGTATACACGGATGAAATCGTCAAAAAACCCTACCTATTTGATCCATTGACCCGTACGCTATTAATGCCTGTAACAGCAAAATGAGTTAGGGAAAAAATGTCAGAAATCGAATCTTTTATCGATCGTGAAGTTGAACGGGAAGAATTCCAAAAATTGCTCGAATTCGCGAGTGATGCTGAAAAGAATAAACCGCGCTTGTTAACGATCCAGGATGCGGGTGGACGAGGGAAATCATCTTTGCTCAAACGCTTGCTCTATGAGTGTCACTATATTAAAGATATTCCAGCCTGTCTTATTTCATTGGATGATCGCGGCAAAATAGCCTCAGATTTCGATTTGGTAGAAGTCATTCGGGAAGAATTGAAGAATTTTCAGCATCTTTTATTTACGAAATTCGACAAACTCAATAATGCTCGAATGCTAAAAGATCCCACGCCTTTTACTGAAATGGTGGGCACTGTTGCCGGTATGGTTAACGCAGAGCACGCAAACATTACGGATCGTGCGATCGTTGCGGGCCATGTGGACAAAATCATACAAAATGTCGAAAAGTTGGTTTTGAAACAACGCGACGAATGGCCAAGCCAGGATTATGAAAAATTTGTGCGCCAGTATTGCATCGAGGCATTCTTTTCAGATTTAAACGTCATTTGTACAACGGAACGCGTTGTCATTCTATTGGATGCGTGGGAGCGGTGTGAAGAATCATTGAAACGCTGGATCATTCGACCGATGCTAAATGATCATTGTTTTGAAGTTTCGACGCGCCCAGACAAACTGATTTTTGTTTTAGCAGGGCGTGAGTTGCCCCCGCTCAAGGACAGGCTCAAAACAAAATATTCAAATGTTGTCACAGGTTTTGAAAAACTAAGCGAATGGAGCCGCGAACACATGCGGGAATTCTTGAAAGTTCATGGCTATGAGGGATTAACAGATACTGTAATTGATGAGATACGGCAAGCGGTCAATACGAGCAAATCACTAGATTGGGCGCTAAAAGTGGTCAGAAACTGGCTAGAGGATTAATGCAATTATGTCAAAAGATTACGAAAGCTTAAAGAAACTGCTTGAAAGCATCGACTCAGCCGAGAATCCCGAGCTTCGGCTCATAGATATGACGATCGAAGCGGCTCGTAAAAAAAGTGCCGAGTTAGCCGAGGCACTGCGCTATTGCGCCCTGCCACATCGTTTTAATGCGGAGATCATCAGCGTTATGCAGCCTAACCACCGTGATTTGGCCTTTGACCTGCTCGACCACCTCCGTAGCTATGAGTTTGTGATTGAACGAGAAAGTGGCTGGTACGTCTATCATGACAATACTCGCGATGTTTTGTTGGATGACTGGCGCAGTGCGGATAAAGAAGAGAGCTTTCGCGAATACAATGAACGTTTGATAAACTTTTTTGAAGAGCAAGGACAAACCGCAAAAAAGGCCGAAGACGACTGGAATGTTGTCGCCCCGATTATACGTAGTGCTAATCAAAAACGCTATTACTCGATGGCAAAGTTGATCGAACAACAGCTCCTGACTCCTTTGATCGAGCTTCTCTACCACAAAACATTGCAGTCCGCTGAAGAGGGGTACAAATCTTTCGAGACCCAATGTTTCGAGCTCGAGCAGGAAAATCCCACCATGTGTTTGTCGTTGCTCAATATCACACGAAGCTACCTCACATCAGTCGCTCCGAAAAAAACGGAACAAAATCAATTAAAAAATTTAATGTTATGGCTCGACTATTTTGAGGCGCGGCTGAACCAGGCCTTGAACAGCTTTAGTACTGAAGGAATGAAAAAGGTTAAAGAATCTTTAGATAACCTTGCACAAAATGAAAAGGTGCAGCAGGATAACAAGCTCTATATTTGGGTACTCAATCAACTCGGAAATGTATTAAACAGTCTTGCTTTTTACAATGAGGCTTATGAAGCCTATGACAAATCACTTGCCTTGAGTAAGAAACATGAAATTGATTTATATAACCTGGCAGTCTATTATTCAAATCTGGCCAATATACATTGGACACGAGGCGATTTGAGAAAAGCTTTTGAGTATTACAGCTTGTCCGTAGAAAAGGCAAAACAAGAATATAATAATAATCTTGAGATTTTGTCCTCAAGCAGCTTGTGTATTCTTCTTCTGGAGCAGGGTGAAAGGGATGCTGCACTCGCCAGATCACTGGATTTGTTGCTCGATGTGTGGAAACGATTCCTGGAACGAGCTCATTTTCACTCAAATACTCTTTTGCCATTTTTTCACGCATTCGCCGGCAAAGAACCCTATCTCCTGGATACGGCGTTTAAAGGGCTGAATACTCTTCTCGATCTTCAAGGTGATCCCCGTGTTAAAAGCGATTTGCATTTACGTTATATCAGCCTCCTGACGGATGCGGGACGAATTAAACGCGCTGAGTCTGAATTCGCCAGTTGCGTTAAAGGAGTGGACCAGAGTTCTGATCCGAACCTCGAAAAAGATTTGCTCTATCGCAGGGCATTTTTATACGAAGAACAGGGCAACCTTCAAGAAGCGATAGAAAAATATATCGAACTCAACCGGCACTCGCAAGTTACTGGTTGGGATAAAGGAGCTTCCCTGACAAATCTGGGAAGAATTTATATCAAACTGTTTGAGCTTGAAACTGCGAACCGCTATTTACAGGATGCTCTTTCAGCCTGGGATGAACTTGACCTCAAAAAACTGGCTGCCCTCACCAGGCTTGTACGTGCAGAGTTGCTGATAAAACAAGGAAATATAAAAGAAGCACAAAAACAACTTGAGCTGTGCCATCAATCGCTTTCGCAAGAATTCCACAGCTATCAAATGGATTTTCATACTACGCAAGGCAAGCTGCACGAAGCATTGGGAGATTGGCCAGCTGCACAGGCGCAATATCAACGTGCTGTGGAAATATGCTTATCAAGAGATTTGCTCGTGAAAAACACGGCCGAACGATACAGCGATTTGATAAGAATTGCAGCGATTCAGGCCAACTGGAAGGATGTGGTTGACTATAGTCATCATGCAAACGGTCTCTGGAAGAGCTTAAAAAAGGCAGACTCTTATTCACCTGATAGTGACCATAAACGCGCAGATGAGTTTTTTGCTGATGCTTTCAAAGTACTTTTTGCAAGTTCAAATGAAACCTGGAACAGCCGACTCGCTGCTGCACAGGAGCTCTTTTCAAGAGCCGCCAACCTGAAATCGGCAAATATTTTGTACTCGCTTTACTGGATGCTCACTTCATCTGGCCTCGAAGATTGGCCCGAAGCGATTAGCGCAGTAAATATGATTATCGATCATGGGCCGCAGTGGATAAACCACCATACTTTTATTGAAGCTCGTTTGATCGAATACCGAATGCAGCAAAGCTCAGCAGAATTAGCAAACAAAAATTATGACAAGGTCGCTTCCATCTACAAAAGGATGCAACGACGTCTCAAACATCCTGCCTCCTTTGTGAAAATTGCGAACAACTGGATTGAACTGGGTGACCTGCAGTTGGCAGAAGATGAGATTGGTGCGGCATATACCCGCTACCGTTCTGGACTCGTATGCGCAAAACGTTCGCAAAATCTTGAGCTTCAAGCAAATTTTTATGCACGTCTCGGTTTTTTAGCTGCTATATACAAAGAAAAATTGATCCAGCAAGACATAAGCATCAAAGATGACGAAGCGTTATCGAACTTTGCCAAAGCTATCGACCTATTCAGCCGAAGTCACTTGCCCAGTCCGGGAAGTAAAGTTGGTGAAATTTGCGTAACGCTCATACATCGCATTGAATTGTATTGGCAAATGGATGCTCAATGGCAGGCTTATATCCTGAGCAACCGCATAGATAAAGCAGTGCATAATGAGTTACTTTCAGCCAGAAAAGCATCAACTGCTTACTTTGCTGAAATCTATCAGCTTTCAGCAACCGCAGCGGAAACAGCCAATCTGCTTCCAGTCGTAACTCCAATTGTAGTCGAGATAGACACGAGCATACTACCGGAAGGCCCTGATAGTGAATGGCTGCTCTTTAAAACCTATTTGCCAGAAATGCGAAACCGGATTCAAACCGACATGGGTGTTATAGTACCAGGTATACGTATTCGCGGTAACGATTCAAATTTAGCTCGAGGTAGCTATATCATAATGATCGATGAGGTACCGCGTGTTATAGAGACTTTGCAGCATGGCAAAGTGTATTGCCCTGTGTCACTGCAGACTTTGGAAGCAGTCAAAATTCCCAGATCAGCTATCATCGAAAAATCGCATCCTTTGACCGGAGGACCTGGATGTTGGATTGGCGCAGAATGTGTAGATATTTTGCAGGAAAACGGCATTAACTTCTGGCCGGATCCACTTCTTTTTATGGTTTATCATCTTGAACTATACCTGCGTCGCAACTTGGCTCATTTTCTAGGAATGCAAGAAATCGATAATTTGATTATTGAATGGCAAGAGTCCTCTCAGGGGAAAATACTGGTTGAAACAGTTTTGCCGGACAGTGAAGCACGGATTCGCTTTGCCTCAGTATTAAGCTGGCTCATAAAAGAGCATGTTCCGATTAATTCCTGGGAAAAAATTCTTAGCGTGCTCAAAAGCAAGGGATTAATGACAAATACGATCGAAGATTTGCTGCGTGCAGTGCGACTTGAATTGAAAGAAGAACTGCCGGGAAACACGACCGAGGTCAGACATATCAATCTCCCGCATGAAATCGAAGATCAAATTTCTAACGGATTGTGGCGGCAAAATGGCAAATCCTTCCTTGCTATTCCAGCCGGGGAAACTCAGAATCTATTGTCCCAAATTCGAGAATTGGTAAATCCGGATGATAACAACCAGGTTCTTGTTGTCGAACGAACTGAAATCCGACCATTCGTAAGACGATTAGTAGAACTGGAACATCCCATGCTGATGGTCATTGCTCGTGACGAATTGCTTTCCAAAGGCTAAAACCAGACTAAAGGTGTTCAGGAAATATGTAAAAAAGAGAGAGAAAAACATCTATGCAAACAGATCGCGACACACCCACTGCGGCATGTACTGAACTGGTAGTGGAATTAGACGAAAAAGTTCACCATATCATTATGTCAAATGTGCAGATAGCTCATGCTTTGCAGCAGGAATTGATGAACAGCGTGCAAGACCTTTTGGCCATTCTTGGAATTCCAGGTCAGCCCAAAATTCATTTTGAAACTCTCCCCAATACCGCGATCAATCGAAATCGTTTCTTAAGATTATTCATTGATGGACAGCGATGCCGCTATCCGGATGAACTTTGCCAGCGTATTTACAGCTATGTCAATGGACTGCATTCTGGCCTGCTTGCATCGAAAAAGCACATGATGTCATGGCTGCGAAGAGAAGACAACGAACAGGACCCAGCATCTGATGTCGATGTTGTAGCATTCATCAACATTCTGTGTCTCGAAATCATCAAACTACAGCCTTCCGTTCTTCTTGGACCGGCTCAGGTCGAGGCATATCGTTTTAGCCTGCTCAGCCAATTCGGAATAAGCAATAAATCCGATGATAATAGCGTTCTCAATAGCCAGTTGTTGCGACGTCTACTCTCTATTGTGCTCGATTTTCGAATCTCAATTTCAGATGTCGAAAGAGTATATCCAATTTTGCGAGAGGGCTTTGATAAGAACGATTCTGCCGAAGATATTGCCGAGCATTTGATTGTGGAGCTTCGATCGGATAAAATCCAGGTGCAACTTCCCCCAGAATACTTGAAACAACTTACCCTGAGCCATTCTGCAGAAGGTCAGACTCTTTTTGCACTCATGCGAGACGGACTTTTTTATGACCATGGCTTGCGTTTCCCGGATTTTTCTTTCGCACTAAATGAATCTTTAAAGCCCAATTGTTTTGCCTTTCAAATTAACGATCTAACGACAGCGCCCCAGCTTGGATTGCCGCCGGAAAAGGTGCTCGTCAATGACACCGCGGAAAGATTGCGTGTGCTCAATATATCGGGCATACCGGCGCTTAATCCGGTACAAGCGAATGAATTCAGTCTTATCGATGTGCAAGACCAAGATGTAGCTGAAAATGCAGGTCTGACCAGTTGGGATCAACTTGGATATTTGATTTTATGTTTAAGTATGGAGCTGAGGCGACATGGCGTCTGTTTTGTGCATCTTGAGCAGGTTGAAAAAAATCTCAATCAACTTGAGGAATCATTCCCCGCTTTGGTAGCCGCAGCGACAGAAAAATATTCAATTGCACAGATCACCCAAGTTTTACGTGCGCTGGTCGCAGAAGAGCTATCCATTCGAAATCTCCGTTTGATCCTGGAGCGGCATTTGCATTATGATTATATTATTGTAGATTCTTCGAAATATATTGTCTTCGATGATCGTCTTCCTCTCGCCGAACAGCCGCGCAAGACATGGGCTGATAAGACACAAAACTGTACTGCATTCGTACGAATCGGGATGAAAGCATACACGAGTCACAAGTATACGAGAGGACAAAACTCGCTGGTGGTTTATTTGCTCGATCCAGAGATTGAGCAGATGATCGTACAACACCAAAAAAATGACGATTGTCTGCCTGAAGAAAAGTGCGACCTGTTATTAAATGCCATTGGCGAAGAGGTCTCTACGCCGCCCTATTCCTACAATCAACCTGTACTCCTCACTACCTCTGAGGTTAGAAATGCGTTACGCAAAGTGATTGACAAAGAATATCCTCGCCTGCCGGTCCTTTCCTATCCGGACCTATCTCCTGAGTTAAACGTTCGGCCGATTGCTAGAATTTCACTTGTAACGCCATAAGATGATTTGACACCAGTGTTTTGCATAGGATTTTTTTCATATTTTGTTTAGCTTCTTGGGTGAGAGAATCAACTTGCCGAGGTTGTTATGGATATCAAACACATACTCGTACCGAGCGATTTTTCCAACACAGCGCGACACGCTTTGGCCAACGCCTTTGCCATCGCTGCGCATCGAAATGCCAAAATCACGCTTTTGCACATCGTAACAGTATATGATGATGATCCTTATAATCCCAAGCAGTCTTTTCCGGACTTGAAGGAATATTACAAGCATCTCGAAGAGCGCGCCGGGGCGCATTTTGAGGAAACGTTGTCGGGCCAATCGATCCGCACTGTTGATATTGAATATGTCATTCGCCGGGGCTTTTCGCCTTATGAAGAGATATTGGGAGTCGCTGCCGAGCAAGCGGTTGACCTCATCGCTCTCGGCACGCATGGCCGAAAACCGTTGGCCCGGTTTTTCCTTGGCAGCGTCGCTGAAAATATTGTCCATCATGCAGAATGTCCGGTTCTCACCGTGCGCATTGATGCGGGCGATATTTTCATTCCGACCTACAAAAAAATAGTGGTGCCAACCGATTTTTCAGATCAAAGCAATCGCGCCCTTGTTTTGGCCATCGCTTTTTTAGGGGACAATGGCTCGATCGATCTTCTGCATGTCATTGAAGATACGATTCATCCTGCCTATTTCACCTCGGAGGAAGAGTCTCTTTACAATGTACTACCAAATGTGCGCGAAAAAGCGAGCGCGGTGCTGGAAAAAATGATCGACGAATGTGCACCAAAAACGCATCAAATACATCCAATAATTGTAGAAGGACGTATATCATCGTCTATTGTTGACTATGCCGAACAAGTCGGTTGTGATTTGATCGTTATGGGAACGCACGGTTTGAATGCACTCAGCCAGTTTTTCATCGGTAGTCAAGCGAATCGTGTCATTCGGCGAGCGCCTTGTCCGGTGATTACCATCAAATAGGTGAAGTTATGGATTGTTGTGCAAAATTGCTCAAGCAAGTCTGTGATGACTTGGCTGAAAATATCAACTCTGAACTGTGCACACAACTCAGGGAGCATTTGGAAAACTGTGAAGATTGTCGGAATCAAGTCAAATCGATGCGGGGGACTGTAACACTGTATCAATGCCTGAAAGAGAAAAAAGTACCGCAGGATATACACGAGCGTCTGTTAAAATTGCTCAATGTACAAGAAACGGCTTGATTCGCTGAAGAAAAACGCGAGTCCCCCCAGACCTTACTTTCCTATTTCTTTCCCAATTCTTCCAGGGATTCTTTTGCTGGAAAACAAAGAGATGAAAAAGGCGGCTGTTTGTCGGGGCGGAGAGATTTGAACTCTCGACTTCCTGCTCCCAAAGCAGGCGCGCTAACCGGACTGCGCTACGCCCCGAGATAAGATCGAACGATTTCTTTCATTTTCCGTACCGCGATACCGCGATGGCTGATGCGGTTTTTTTCTGCCAGGCTCATCTCGGCAAAGGTTTTGTTGTACTCGGGTACAAAAAAGACAGGATCATAGCCGAATCCTCCCTGACCTCGCCTGATGGGCAGGATAAATCCTTCGCACACACCTTCGACCGTCTCGATTGTGCCGTTAAAAGCGAATGCCATGACCGTTCGGAATCTTGCCGAACGTTGCGAAAAAGGAATATTCGCCAGCGCGGCAAGCAGCTTGTCCACATTATCGCTATAAGAGGCATTTTCGCCCGCGTAGCGTGCGGAAAAGACACCGGGCTCGCCATGCAATATATCTACTTCCAAACCTGTGTCATCAGCCAACGACGGATAGCCTGTTGCTTTGCTAAATGTAATGGCTTTTTTCGTCGCATTTCCTTTCAAGGTTGGCTGATCCTCAACAACATGTGGAAAACTGTTTAAACGATCAATAGATATAATGCTGATATCCATGTCTGCAAAATGACTGGATAATTCTTTTACTTTGTCCTGATTTGCAGTCGCAAGCAGAATCGTAGGCAATTTAGTCAATTCTTCAGGCCATAATTTGTGATTGATTGCATTTACAGATCGGAACAAAGTTTTCCTTGAATTTGTAGCTATTTTTCTCTTTATTTTTTATGCATTCAACAACGCGAAGAGAATTAATTATTTCTCCACACTTGGGACAATGCCGTGAGGCCGCTCCCGCTGCTTTGGCAATTTTGGCAGCAAAACTTTTATCTTTGGCCATTTTATCTCCATGGAATCATATAAAAAACAACGATAAATATAACTCTTATAGAGGAAAAAGTCAATTTAAATATCAGACAAAATAAAAGCTTGACAAATACTATTTTATCCCTTATTATTATGAACAAAAAAAGCTATTCCTCTTTATTAAATCATCAAAATTGAGAGCTGTTTCTCATCTTCAACCAAGCGCTTTTTCATGAGCAAGAATTGTCCTAAATAAAATTGTTCAATGTAACATTTCATTTTAGCAGAAAGGAGGCGGCCGGCAAAAGTCTTGTTTCGTTTCAAGCATCGTTCATAAAAATGAGAGGAACGATGTCGCTGTTAACACAAAAATCGAGGAGTAGAAGCATGAGAACACTATTACTAATTTTAGTGCTGTTGATTTTTTCATCAACGTTCGCTCTGGATATCGTCATTGATGCGCAACGAGATCCTTTCTATGACACATTAACCGGGCCAGGTGACGGATGGATTCATATCCCTTATACTGCAAACAATGATAACGGTACCTGGGCCGAACATGACGACGAGTACGACCTTTCAGCCAATTTCTGGTGTGCCTGGGATACAACATATTTCTATTTTTACGAAGAAGTGTGGGATGATATCGTGACCTGCGAAAACGCTACAAATCACCAACATGACTGTCTGGAGCTCAAGTTTGATCCCGATCCAGTCAAAGGTTTGCCGGTTTCTGGTAGCGGGGTTTATGCATTACGTCTGACGGCGCTTGACACCTTTGATACAGATGGTCCCTATTCTGGTGTCGATAATATGTACCCCGAAGGAAATACCGAAATATCGGGATTTCACTACACCAGAGGAGTCGATTATGAGCGAGAATTGACACTTTTAGGTTATAATATCGAAGGGCGGCTGCCCTGGGAGCATTGTTATTTCACGTCAGATGATCGCGGTCCGGTTTATGCCGCAATTGGTGAAATTTTTGGTATGGCGGTGATGAATCATGAAAGTGACCTTGAAGGAACGCGCTATGGTTCTATCGAGTGGGCATCCCACATGGTAGATGGCGTCTGGAACAATGTGAACTATCACGGGACCATGACGTTCCTGGAGGGCAACAAGCTCAGCATGTCGACAGAGAACTATCATACAGGTCTGGATACCAACACAATCGATTACATGCCGATGACTGGTGTAGAGTCGTCGCCACTACAAGCACCCGAGGAATATGAATTGGCGCAAAACTTTCCAAATCCATTCAACCCAACAACAACGATAGAATTCTCGCTGCTGAAACAAGCCCCGGTTGTGCTGAAAGTGTATGATATTCTTGGCAATGAAGTGGCAGAACTGGTGAACGAGGTCAAAAGCGCCGGTTTTCATTCGGTGCCTTTTGACGGTGCTGCCCTTTCCAGCGGCATCTATATTTACAGACTCAATAATGGCGAACAGGTGTTAACGAAAAAAATGATGCTGGTCAAATAGTTTGATCATTTCATAAATCTTTTTTACCTTGAGCATGCTCGTGGACGTTATACGGGCATGCTTTTTTATTTATAGCAATCATCAATAATGAGAATGAATGTATCGAAAAATGTCTCCCAAAAAAAAGCAGCCAAAACCAATACAATCTGAATTATCACCCGCTCGAAAACGCCTTTACACCCTGATCACCTTGTTGATTCCGGTACTTTTTTTCCTGTTCCTGGAAATTGGTTTGCGAATAGCCAACTATGGCGGCGATACCAGACTTTTTGTTCCCACACCAAGCGTTAACTCGCCTTACTTTGGCTTGAATCAAAATGTGGGCCGGCGATACTTTTATCGCGACGAGTTCACCCCAACACCGCGCAAGGATTTGTTCCTGCAGCAAAAACCGGAAAACGGCTATCGCATCTTTGTTCTGGGCGGCTCAACCACTGCCGGCTTTCCTTATGGCAACAACTTGACCTTTCCACGCATCCTGCAACGCCGTTTGATCGATCTCTTTCCGGAAAAACATATTGAGGTGGTCAATTGTGCTTTCACCGCCATCAACACCTACACACTTTTGGATTATATGGACGAGGTTCTGCAACAGCAGCCAGATCTGATTCTTGTCTATGCCGGGCATAACGAGTATTACGGTGCTCTTGGCGTCGCATCCATGGAATCGGTCGGCCGCAGCCGTTGGCTGGTCAAGACTTACCTGAATCTCCAGCACTTGAAAATCTTTCTGTGGGTGCGTAACTCATTTCACGGCCTTCGTGCTGCTTTGAGCCCCGGCGCAGCATCTCTGCCTCAAGATCCCACCCGCACGATTATGGCCAGAATCGTCAGGGATAAAAAAATCCCGTATGGCAGCCGCTTGTATCAATCGGGATTGGATCAATTTCGCGGCAATATGCAGGATATCATCAAAAAAGCGAATAAAGCGGACGTTCCCATTATTTTGAGTGAGCTGGTGAGCAATGTTCGCGACCATCGGCCGTTTGTCTCGATCAAAACAGATGACTTTCCGCCGGCATTGTCCGAATATGAGGCCGGCCGGAATGCCGATGCCCAGGCAGATTTTGCCGCTGCAAAAGATTTTTACTATCGCGCCAAAGATTACGATGCCCTGCGCTTTCGCGCCTCCGAGGATATGAACAGCATCATCCACGAATTGGCCGAGATGTATGAAACCCAGGTTGTACCCATGAAAAAATTCTTTGAGGCGGCTTCCCCGAACGGCCTGATTGGCGAGAACGTGATGTGGGAACATCTGCATCCGAAAAGCAACGGCTATTTTTTGATGGCCGATGCCTTTTTTGAGACGATTCGCGCAAACGGTTTTATTGTCTCTGATTGGAGCACTGTAAAATATCCCCCCGCTGATTATTATGAACAAAATTGGGGGTTGACAAAATTGGACAGCGTTCATGCTGAATTGTCCATTTTGCAGCTCAAAGGCGGCTGGCCTTTTATGCAGGACGGCACCCCGAATCTTTTTATGACCCACTTTAAACCACAGTCTGCTGAAGAACAGATCGTTTTTGATGTCATTGCCCTGGGTGAAGGAACGCTGGAACAGGGGCATCTCAAGCTCGCCGCGGAATACGAAAAAAACCGGGAATATGTCAAGGCGTTTCACGAGTATAAGGCCTTGATTTACACCGTGCCGACGCTTGATCTGTTTTATGAGCCGATGATTCAGCTTTTGATAAATATGCGCGAATATCACCTCGCCTTGCGCGTTTTATTCGAGGCGCTCAGGTATCAGGATACAGCGTTCGTTTACAAATGGATCGGGCAAATTTACCTCGTTTTGGATGAAACCGAGCGCGGCATTCGTTTTTTACAGCAAGCACTCAAGCGGGAACCAAACGACGACCAGGTGGTTTATAATATCACCAGAGCGTATTATGCGATCGGCAGATTTCAGGAAGGTGACGCGCTGCTGAAAAAGCTGCAACCGCGAATCGGCGCGACAAGAGAATTTCAGGAGCTCATTGAATTTCGTCAAATCAAGCAACAAGAATTCGAGCATGCAGAAAGATGAATAATATTATCTGAGTTTCATCCGTACTACAAATCTACAACATCGTGTTTTTTTAGCAAAGTTTTTCGGTAATACAAAAAGCACGTTGAGGACTTGGTTTATTTGCTTGTATCAATAAATTTTTGTCCACATCAAAAAGATTTGCGTAATCCATGGACCAATGTCCGCGGATTGCACGGATTTACACGGACTAAAAATCATTTTCAAGTCATATTGATCCGGATAATCCGTGACATCTTGTATTTAAGCAAGATTTTGAAATAAATACTTTACAACAAGGCTGCGCTATTCAATCCGTGCAATCCGTGCAATCCGCGGACCATTTTGGTTGTGGCCTTTGGCCACACCACGAGAATCTGTGGCTTGTAAACTTTGCTAACACACACGTTAGTCTGTAAAGCGGACGACATATGAATTTTCAATTAAAAAAATGGATTTTGTTTTTATTCCTTTTGGGCATAACTATAGCTTCGGCCCAGGAAGATAACTATAGCGAAAAGCTCAACTTTTCGCACCAGCGCGGTTTTTATACGGATGATTTTGATCTCACTTTATCGACAACCACTCCCGGTTTGTTGATAAAATACACCAAGGACGGCACAAATCCACTGAGTTCGCCTTCGGCGTTCAGCGGCCGGTCACCATTGATTATTCGTATAGATCCATCGCCCGCCGCGGATCGCGATACAGCGCCGGGATACTGCATTCGTGCTGTGGCTGTTGACAATAATGTGGCGGTCACAAAAATCAAAACGCACACTTTTCTTTTTTATGAGCGCATCGTGGAACTGTCGCCGGACAATGTCAAGCCAGGGTCGGGCTGGCCTGATACCCGCACAAGCGGGAATGGCCAGTTCATCAGCTACGGACTGGATCGATCCATCACCAATACATCAGCCTATAAAGATCAGATTATTCCGGCTTTTATGGATATTCCATCGATTTCCATGGTGATGAATCTGCAAGACTTGTTCGATCCGCAGGACGGCATTTATGTCAATGCCGGATATCATGGTATCGAGTGGGAGAGACCATGTTCCATTGAATTGCTCAATCCTGACGGCAGCGATGGTTTTCAAATTGATGCCGGCGTACGGATTCGCGGCGGTTACAGCCGCAGCAATCAAAATCCAAAGCATGCTTTCCGATACTTTTTTCGCAGCGAGTATGGCGAGGCCAAGCTTAAATTCCCGCTTTTTGGCGATGAAGGTGTGGATGAATTTGACAAAGTCGATTTGCGCACCAGTCAAAATTATTCCTGGAGCTTTGATGGCTCTGATTTGAACACCATGAATCGCGACGTCTTTTCCCGCGACACCCAGCGTGATATGGGGCAGCCTTATACGCGCAGCCGCTATTACCATCTCTACATCAATGGCACCTACTGGGGACTGTTTCAAACACAGGAACGCTCGGAAGCCGCTTTTGGCGAGAGCTATTTTAGCGGCGACCGCGAGGACTATGACGTCGTCAAAGTCGCGGCTGACCGCGGCTATATTATCGAAGCGACGGATGGCACGTTAGATGCCTGGCGTTTACTCTGGGATATCAGCAAAGAGGGATTTGTCTCGGATGCCAATTATTACAAAGTTCAGGGCAAAAATCCCGATGGCACGGACAATCCCGATTATCCGGTCTTGCTCGATATCGATAACCTGATTGATTATACACTGATCACCTTTATCACCGGAAATTACGACGCGCCTATATCCAACTTTTTGGGTAACACCAGTCCCAATAATTTTTATGCGGTTTACAATCGACATGCACGCGACGGTTTTCGTTTTTTTCAACATGATGCTGAACACGCCATGCGCGACCACGAATGGGCCAGAGATCGCACCGGGCCGTATCCAGCCGGCAATGTCTTTGACAAATCGAATCCGCAATGGTTTCATCAATGTTTGAGCGAGCATCCCAAATACCGGACGCGCTTTGCCGATCGAGTTTACAAGCACATGTTCAATAACGGCGCGCTGACCGCGCAGAAAAACATTGAGAGGTTTTTGGATCGTAAGGAGGAAATTGATCTGGCGATCATTGCTGAATCCGCGCGCTGGGGTGATTCGAAACGCAGCTCACCGTTTACGCGGGATGAGCATTGGCTGAATGCCATCAACTGGATCGCCGATCAGTTTTTCCCGGATCGTACAAATATTGTACTGCAACAGCTCCGCAATAAAAGCTTGTATCCCATTGCTTCGCCGCCTCTTTTGAACGCGACAACCGGCAGGGTGGACAAGGGATTTCCTCTCAATATGCTAACAGGGAGTGGAGATATTTTTTACACCACAGATGGTGCCGATCCGTTTGATCCCGATATATCGCAAAGCGCCAGCATCACTTTGGTTTCTCGCCAGGCGACAAAACGTGTCCTGGTGCCCACGACCAATCCCGGCGCTGTTTGGCGCTCCCGGCTGACCTTTGACGATAGCGGCTGGCGTCAAGGTATCGGTGCTGTTGGTTACGAAAATGGCTCGGGCTATGAGAATAACATTAAAATAGATGTGGGCGATGCCATGGTGAATGGACAAACCTCCTGTTTTTTGCGCATTCCATTCCAGGTGAACAAGAGCGACATCATCGATTATAACGTCTTTCAGCTCAAAATGTACTATGACGACGGTTTTGTCGCTTACCTGAACGGTTGGAAAATGGCCAGCTCGATGGCACCGGAGAATCCTGCCTGGGACGCCCAGGCCGAAGGAAACCACGAAGCGGAGTCCTGGGAAGCATTTAATATTGCCAATTTTTTAGATTATCTGCAAGATGGCGATAATCTCCTCGCCATCCACGCCCTTAACGTGAATAGCACCAGCTCGGATTTTATTATCGATGTTGAAGTGGAAGCAGCTCTGGTCACCAACACCGGTTCGATATCAGAATCCGCACGGCTGTATGAAAGACCGATCAAGATAGATAAAACCACCCGCCTTAAAGCGCGCACGCGCGTTGGGCAGGACTGGAGCGCGGCAGTGGACGTGAATTTATATGTGTTCGATGGATTGGAAAATCTCAAATTCACCGAAATTCACTACCATCCATTTGATCATAGCGATTCTTTGAATGATGATGGTTTGCACGAGTTTATCGAACTCAAAAATATCGGTGAACAGCAGCTTGATCTGTCAGGATTGTTTTTTGGCCGTGGTTTGCAATTTGTTTTTCCGGCACATACCACGATCGATCCAGGTTCGTTTATTGTCCTCGCTTCAAACGCGGAGGCGTTCGAAGGGCGTTACGGCTTTCACCCTTTTGGCCAATATGTCGGGCAACTCGACAACAATGGCGAGACGCTGGCGCTCGTCCATGCAAATGGGGATACCTTGATAAAAATGCGCTATGAAGACAACTATCCCTGGCCTAACTCGGCCGATGGCGGAGGCTATTCGATGACCGCGAAAGATATCGATCCTTATCTTGATCCAAATAGCGGTGACACCTGGGTGGCGTCCAGCGTGGTACATGGCACTCCGGGCGCGGATGATCGTGTGGCCACCAATGTGCGCGAGAATAACAATATAACGACAGAACCTGGCGAATTTGTGCTTTGGCAAAACTACCCCAATCCCTTCAATACAAAGACAGCAATAAAATTTTCATTGGGAACAACGGCTACAGTTGATCTCTCCCTCTACAATGTTCTGGGCCAGCAGGTGACTAATTTATTGAGTGGCACCATGCAGGCTGGAGTACATACTGTCATATGGAATGCCTCTGCGTATGCCGGAGGCATCTATTTCTATCGCTTGCGTGCGAATGATTTCAGTCAGGTAAAAAAGCTAACTTTGATCAAATAACAAGAGGATATATAGTGAAAAAAAGTGCAAGCATACTTTTTCTATGGATTTTTATCATCATCTCAATTGGCCAGGCACAAGTCGTTATTAATGAATTTATGGCATCAAATAGCGATTATTTTCAGGATCCGGATGAAGCCGGCGAATATCCTGATTGGATCGAATTGTATAATCCCAGCGGCCAAAGCGTCAATGTGGGAGGTTTGTATTTAACTGATAATCCGGCGCGCCCGACAAAGTGGCAAATCGCCCAGGGCACGCAAATTCCCGCCGGCGGTTTTATATTTTTTATTGCGGATAGCGATCCCGAACAGGGCACTAAGCACACCAGCTTTAAGCTCGACAGCCAGGGCGGTTACATTGGCCTTGTCCACGGTGATGGCTCGACGATTCTTGATTCCCTCACCTATAGCAAGCAGTACAGCGACGTCTCCTACGGCCGTTCACCGGATGGCGGGACGACATGGTATTTTTTTGACACCCCAACGCCTGAAAAAGCAAATGCCGCTGACGGATATCTGGGAAAAATCGACAAGGTGCAATTCAGCCATGTGCATGGTTTTTATGAGAACAGTTTTAGCTTGTCGCTGTCGGTCGATAATCCGCAGGCGAAAATATTTTATACCCTGGATGGCAGTGAACCGAGAGATCGCACCGGCGCCGGAACTATTCTCTATTCAGCACCCATCCCCATTACAACAACCTCATATGTGCGCGCCCGCGCCTTTCTGGATGGCTGGAAGTCTAAAAACTCGGTGACCAACACTTTTATTTTTCTTGAAGATGTCCTGTGGCAACCGGATGATCCGGATGGTTTTCCGCAGAATTGGGGATGGACCGGATACGGCGACTATGAGATGGACCCGGATGTCGTTGATGATCCCGCCTATGTCGGCACGATTATCGATGATTTAAAATCGATTCCCTCTATGTCGCTTGTCATGGATATTGATGACTGGTTTGGTGAGGGAGGGCAGGGGATTTACCTCGAAGGTGAGCTCGATGAGCGCGCCGTGTCGGCAGAGCTCATTCACCCTGATGGATCCGAAGGTTTTCAGATCAATTGTGCAGTGATGATTGTCGGCGGCTCCAGCACCGGACGATGGAAAATGGATAAATTGTCCATGCGCCTGAAATTTCAAAATGAATATGGCGCAGCGGATCTGGATTATCAGCTGTTTGGCGACAATGCGACTGACCAGTTCCAAACCCTTGTTCTCGACGCGCGCATGAACAACTCCTGGGCCTATGGCGGCGGCACCGGCATTAATGGACGCGACCTCAAGCAGAACGACATCGCCCAGTATACGCGCGATAACTTTGTCGCTGAACTGCAATTGGCTATGGATGGTCTGGCGCCGCACGGTCGGCAGGTGCATCTTTATCTCAATGGACTCTATTGGGGTCTCTACTGGGTGCATGAGCGACCCGATGAACACTTTGCCGCATCCTATCGCGGTGACGCCGCTGAGGATTATGATGTCCTCAAACACAATGCCAATAGTGTCGTATCCGGTGAAAACACTAATTATCGCGCCATGTTCAACATTGCCAATTCAGGACGCTCTGTTGATGAAAAATATCAACTCTTGTCTGAATATCTCGATATTCCTGACCTCATCAATTATATGATAGTGAATTATTATGTCGGCAATGTTGACTGGGCGCATCAAAACTGGTATGCAACGCGCAGCCGGTTCGCTCCCGAGGACAAGTGGCGCTACCATAGCTGGGATGCCGAACATGTGATGGAAGGTGTACAAAGCAATAATTTGCACCGGGATGATGACGGAGGTCCAACGCGCCTGCATCATGTTCTGCGTCAACATCCGGAGTATCGCCGAATGTTTGCTGACCAGGTTTATCAGCATTTTTTCAATGACGGTATCCTCACGCAAACTCGCGTCAAAGGTCTTTACCAGAAATTATTGGATGAAGTTGACCGAGCGGTCGTCGGTGAATCGGCGCGCTGGGGGGATAACCATCGCGAAAAGCCCTACACGCGCAATGTTGAGTGGGTGACCGAACGCGATTGGCTGATGAACAGCTACTTTCCACAGCGCGGGGATATCGTGCTCGAGCAATTGCGTGATTACAATCTCTATCCCGACCTTGCTGCTCCCATTTTTTTGGTGGACGGCTCGGTGCAACATGGCGGACAAATCAACAGCGGCGCCAGAATAACCATGTCAGCCGCGAATGGAACGATTTATTACACGATGAACGGGGAGGATCCGCTGGTCACTGAAGTGTCAAATCTGCAAGAGCTCATTTTGGTACCACAAAGTGCGACAAAGCGTGTGCTGGTGGCCACGAACAACATTGGCGTTCGCTGGCGGAGTGATCCCAATTTCAACGACACAGAATGGCACATATGTCAAGGTGAACCCGGTGGTATTGGCTACGAGACCGAGTCAGGCTATCAATCCTTGATTACACTTGATGTCGAAAATGCCATGTACGATGCCGGCAATAACAAGCCAACGTCATGTTTTGTCAGAATTCCTTTCACCTTGACAGCGGAAAAATTGAATACTATCAAAACCTTGCTGCTCAAAGTGCGCTATGACGATGGTTTTGTCGCTTATCTGAACGGCACACAAGTCGCGATCGCCAACGCACCCAATGATCCCGCCTGGGATGCAGCTGCTCTGGATAACCATGAAGCCGAAACAGTGGAAACATTCAACATATCGTCGCAGGCTCAGCATCTCAAGGTTGGTGAAAACATATTGGCCCTACAGGCGATGAATGTTCACTCTCGCAGCTCTGACTTTTTGATAACTGCTGAGCTGAGCTCAAGTGATAACTCCAGTAGCGGATCAGTTTCTCCGAATGCCAAAGAATATACCGGTTCGATCACGCTGAGCCAAAGTGTAAACATCAAAGCGCGTGCAACCAATGGCTCGGAGTGGAGCCCGTTGCACGACGCCATTTACGCGATTCCGGAAAAGATGGAAGAGCTGCGTATAACCGAAATCCATTTTCATCCTCTGGATGAAAACGACGCCAATGATCGTGAGTTTGAATTTTTGGAGCTTAAAAATATCGGCAGCACTCCCATCGATTTGAGTTTAGCTCGCTTTCAAAACGGTGTGCGCTATACCTTTGCAACTGGCACACTCATGCAGCCGGGTGCGTTTATTGTATTAGCGTCGAATGCGGAAAAGTTCAAAAGCCGTTACAACATGGCACCTTTTGCTGCTTATGAGGGAAATCTGGATAATGCCGGTGAACGGATTGCTTTCATCAATGCGGCCGGCGATACGATTATCAATGTTCGTTTCAATGACAAGGATCCCTGGCCGGAGAGCGCGGATGGTGATGGCTATTCGCTGGTGGCGAATGAGGTGAATCCAAATGGTGATCCGAATAATCCCGCCTATTGGGGTGCTTCCTACAGAATTCATGGCTCACCCGGCAGGGACGATAACACAGCAACGGACATAATCGAACGGGCAAGAATACCGCAACAATACGCTCTGGCGCAAAACTATCCAAATCCCTTTAATCCGACAACGACCATTCGATTTGATGTGCCCATTTCCAGCCAAGTCAAAATAGAGCTCTATAATATTCTCGGCCAACACCTGCTCACGCTGGTTGAAAACCGCTATGATCCCGGTATCCACAGCATCGCGTGGGATGCTGGCAATTATGCCGCCGGGATATATTTTTATCGAATGCGGGCGGGCGACTTTACAGCAACAAAGAGGCTGCTTTTGATGAAATAATTTCTTATTTTGAAAAAAAGCGTGAGGACATAATATGGCACATGCTGTAGAGTCTTGGACGTGGCGAAAATATGCCTGGTTATTCACTTTGGCAGGTGCAAGTGCCTATTTGCACCTGCTCGTCAATGTCAGTCCCCGATTGATCTTTCAGAATCAACAGCCCGTCTTCTTCAGCGGCGCCGAATTTTTTCAAAAGCATGTTGCCTATCCCGGCGGCATTGCCGGTTATTTATCCAGCATGTTGGAACAGCTCTATCTTTTCCCATTCCTTGGCGCTTTGGTTATGACTCTGATTATTGCGGGTATCACGCTTACTGCCTTTTATGTTTATCACACTTTTAAACTCGGTATCGCGACAC
Source organism: Candidatus Zhuqueibacterota bacterium (assembly GCA_016928775.1). Taxonomy (GTDB): domain Bacteria; phylum Zhuqueibacterota; class Zhuqueibacteria; order Residuimicrobiales; family Krinioviventaceae; genus Kriniovivens. The sequence continues at coordinate 39,251 of JAFGKD010000016.1, forward strand.
CCTACATTACACTGATACTCACCGGCACACTTTTGGCTGTCCATAGCGGCTACTTTTATCAGCTTTCATATTCTCTTTCTGTTTTATTTTCTTTAATTGCTTTTCTTATCTTTTTTTATATCGGCAGAAAAAGGATTTTTCTTCGACTTTTACTTTACTTGATTTTATGCCCGATTCTCTATTATCTTGTTGCCGCGCCATTCTTTATCTTTGTGTTTTTGGCACTATTTGCCGAAGCCTTTTTGACAACCGCTAAATGGCTCGGTAAATTAGCGCTCATTGTGATCTATATTTCCATCGCCCTTTTATGGCCATTGATTGCACATGCTTATCTTTTCCTTTATGCAAGCAGTGATATTTATTCTTTTTTATTGCCTTTCTATCTTTTCCTGCCGATAAAAGTTTTGCCCGAGTTTCTATATCTTCTGCTTCTTGTGCCGCCGTTTGTCTCGGGGGTATTGTACTGTTTACGAAAAAAAAATCCAAATGCCAATAGAGAGCACAAGTTGATTGGTGTAGCCAAACAGGCCGCTCTTCTGATCGTTTGTTTGCTCGCGCTTCTCGCCATTGTCTATAAATCTTTTAATAATAAGCAAAAAGCCGTATTAAACATCGACAAGCTGGCAGAAGAACACAAGTGGGAAAACATCATAGCGACAGCAAAGGCGCATCCGCACGTTTTGCATCGGCTTTTAACATTTCATTACAATCGTGCATTGTATCATAGAGGTCAATTATGCGAGGACCTTTTTGCATATCCCCAGGTTGAAGGCGAAAATGGACTTTATCGTAATTCCGGTGCAGCTTTCGAGGCACCCTATGCTATGGCATCATTAACATATGAGATGGGCAACATCAATTCCGCCCAATGCTGGGCGAACGAAGCATTGTCCATTGAAGGGGAGTCGGCGCGCGTTTTGAAACTATTGACACTCATTCATCTCCGGAAAGGTGAGGATGACGCTGCGGCTCTCTATTCGAACAAGCTCTCAAAGATGTTATTTCAGCACAAAATGTGCGAGCGGGACAAACCTTGGACTGATGAATTGGCCAAAATTAAAGGCGCTTCCGAGGCAAGCGCTGTGGATTCATCCTTTGTCGCTTCACACTTTTTAATCCGATACGGACATGCCTACGCTGAGCTGCAATATTTCATTAAAAGATATCCGCAACATAAAATGGCCTTTGAATATACGATGGCGTACGATCTCTTATCACGGCGCCTGGACCGTCTTGTTGAAATGGTACCGAAATTTATGCAGATGCCTTTTGACAAGATGCCGCGCCATCTGGAGGAAGCGCTCATTCTCATCGGAATGAGCGGTATCGACTATAATATAGACCTCAACGCACTAAATTTTCGCGTCGATTATGTGGAGAAATTCAGGAGGTTCATGTCGATTATTTCCAGGCATAACAATAACACCCAATTTGCCCAGGCAGAATTGTTACAAGAATTCGGTGATACATACTGGTATTATCATCTTTATCACCAGCCTCAGGAGTTAAAATGAAAGTTCGATTGATCTTGATACCATTATTGCTTTTAGGCGCAATTTTGATCCCGCTTTTGTTGACGGGTGAAGCGTCTACCGAGAAAGTGGAGCAGGCCATAAACGCTTTCCCATCCATTTATCCTGACTATAACGGTGTAACTATTCCACCCAATATTGCACCGCTCAACTTTATCATTCAGGAAGAGGGAGAGGCATATCGCGCCGTTGTTAAAACGGGACAAAGTGACGTGATCAAGCTTGAAAATCGCGATGGATGTATGCAGTTTCCCATGCGTGCGTGGAAGCAGCTTCTGGCCGACAATCGTGGGGGCGAGTATACTATCGAGATCGCTGTAAAAAAAGAGGGAACATGGCACACCTTTAAACCGATCACCAATCAAATCGCCAACGAGGATATAGATTCTTTTCTTGTCTATCGCCTGCTCAATTCCGCCTACACTCGATGGAGTGAAATGGGTATTTACCAGCGCGATGTGGAATCGTTTGACGAACGGCCCATCATCAACAATCATGCGACCGAGGGCAAATGCATGAACTGCCATAGTTTTAACAAAAATGATCCGCAAACCATGATGCTGCATTTGCGCGGCGGCAGTTCTTCGGGCACACTGATTCTTTTGAATGATGAGGTGCGAAAGGTCAATACAGCAACGGACTTTAATCGGGCCGGTGCTTATCCGGCGTGGCATCCGAGTAGCAAAATGATCGCCTTTTCGGTTAATAAACTGGAAATGTTTTTCCACGGTACCGCGCAGGAGCCGCGCGATGTTTTGGATCGCGGTTCGGATATTATTCTTTACTTTATTGAGAACAACCTGGTCACAACCTCTCCGCTTGTCGCAAGCGTTGATCGAATGGAGACCTTCCCGGCATGGTCGCCGGATGGCACCTGGCTCTATTTCTGCAGTTGTCCGGATTTTGCCTCATTTATTGATGGCGATGATTTCAGATATGAAGATATTCTCTATGATCTCTATCGAATTCCCTATAATCTGCAGACGCGCGAATGGGGCGAACTGGAGCTTGTATTGGCTGGAGCTGACGTCGGAAAAAGCATCACCATGCCGCGCATTTCACCTGGCGGCACATACCTGATGTGCTGTTTGGCAAATGATGGCCATTTCCCGATTTACAAGCCTTCCAGTGAGTTGTATCTTTTAAATCTTGAGACCAGGGATTTGAGAAAGCTGAACATCAACAGCGATCAAGCCGACACCTACCACAGTTGGTCGAGCAATGGCCGCTGGTTTGTTTTTAGCAGCAAACGACTTGATGGCCTGATGGCACGACCTTTTTTTGCCTATTTCGAAGCGGATGGAACCAGTCACAAACCTTTTATCCTGCCGCAAAAAGATCCGCGATTTTATCAGTCTTTTCTCAAAACCTATAATCGTCCCGAACTTGTGGCAGGGCCGGTCACGGTGCGTCCCCAGGTTTTCGTCAAAACAGCGTATGACAACAGCCGCCGTTTCGATGCTACTCTTGATCCCAAAGTGGCTGTCCGGGATCAACCGGTTGGTGGCGAAAAGATGTACAATATTGCGCCAAATTGATGCAAGCATTAATGTACAGTAAATTTGTTAATTGTGGGGATTAATTTCACTGCTTGTGCTTCTGTTTAGCAGGAGGACTAATCATGCAACACAGAACAGCGTTGGAAGAGCTGCTCAAATACATTCGCATTTTGATCCTGGATAAAGATGAACAATTTGCTTCATCTCTCAAAAGCGAGCTGAACCAGGCTGGGTATCCGTTCGTTGACCAAACAAGCAGCACCGAGCAGGCCTGGGATAAACTGCCGACGACCAACATTGTGCTGGTCGATTTTCTCTGGGGAGATGGAGAAGAAAATAGCCTCCAATTTGTCCAACGAGCCAAGGCAGCTTTTCAGGAAGAGATCGATGCTTTTGTCTATTCCACGCCCGCTGATAAATTATCCAGCTACGTGGCACAAACGGGCGCTACAGCCTGGCTGGAAAAACCTCTGAATTTTAACAATTTAACCTCGTGGATCAGAGAGACCGCCAGACGCATTTGGTATGAAAAGATTCTCAATAACATTCCTGATGAGGTGATTGTCATAGAGCCCAGTGACAAAGAGTTCGGCAAGCTGCACTTTGTCAACAAAACCAAAAAAGACCGTTTTGAAAAAGGCCTGCCGCTTGAATATGACTATTGTTGGAAACGCTTTGAACGGCAGGGCAACGGTAGTCATCCCTGCTTTGAATGCCTGGCGCGCGAGGCCAAGAGCGAAAGGCGAATTGTGAGGAATTATTGGAATTATAAAAATTGGGATGGGAAAAATGAGTCCGTGGACATCCACGCCGCACCGATTTTTGATCAGATGGGTAACATCCGGGGCATTATCGAAACCTGTCGCGATCGAACGCTGCAAGAAGTTATTGAACGAAACTTGCGGCGCATCGAGACGGAAAATGACTGGGCCGAACGCTTGAACCTGTTTTTACAAGGCTTCACCGAGCTTGGCTATAGCCGCGTTCGCTTTTATCAGAAACAACAGAAGAATGGCCATTATATTTATAAAGGAATTTGTCAAATCGGCATGCCGGAGGATTTTGATATTCGGCACTATAGCTATGATGCCTCAACCGATATTCCAACCCAAATTGTGACCAATACGCGCCGTCCGGCGCTGTTTTTAGTCAAATATGAAGGGGATTTTGCCTGGACGCCGGTATCCACAACGCGCAATGTCTATCGGGTGAATCATGAGCTTGTACCCAATAATCATATTTTGGCAAAACATCGCTGGGTGGATATACCGATCAAAGCGGATCGAGAAATCATAGCCAAAGTCTCGGCAGAACCGGATGATCCAAAAGTTTTTATATCCAATCATGATTTGACCCTCCTGGCCAATTATGCGGATTGGGCGGGTCAGGCTTTATGGAGTGCAGAACAAGGGGAAAAGCTGCGTTTGAAAGATGCGACCAATCAATTAATCATTCAAATGAATTACAAAATCTCCAAAGTGCCCATTCATAACCGATGGGTCTACATGGCGGTCAAGCGCGTGTGCCAGGTTTTGAAGACATCAGGGTGCAGTCTTTTTCTTTTGCAAGGCAAGGGAAGAAATGAACGTTTGGTGCGCATGGCCACTTTTGTTCAGGATATTTATGGGCAGAGAGTTCGCAAAATGGACATTACTGAAGAGTATGCCGTCGGTCAGTTTTTGGTGGGCAGCGTTTTTCAAAACGGGCGTAACCGATACTTTAACAATCTGACTGAATTGGCCGAGAGTCAGGATGATCCGAATATGCAAAGATTAAACTTGCCGGCTTACAACTATTACTGCGAAAAAATTGGTGAGGATGTACGCAACGCCATGTTTGTTGTATTGCGCGCTGGCAATCGTAAGGTTGGTGTGGTGCGAACGATCAACAAACAACGCGCAGATGTATTCGGCAATCGTGATTTTACCACCGATGATATGCGAGTACTCCAGGCGTTAGCTGGACAAATCTCGGTTGGCTTTGAAACAGACGGGCTGATAAAAGAGTTGCGAGCGTCACAGGAATATAAAGAATTTATCGCACAAGAGTACTCACACACTTTGAAAAATCTCATGCAGCCGGTCATTTCTATATCCGGTTTGCTAAAAATGGAGGCAGGGGATAAAAGCCTGTTAAACCTTCTCGATAATGAAATCATCAAAATGAAGACGACGATCAACACCATGCTGCAGTTGGTCAAGGCCGAATCAACAAATCTGCTGTTACATAAATCATATGTTAAAATAAAAAATATGCTGGAAGAAGTAATCAAGCCTTATATTATCCTGGCATCCGATAAAAAAATGGACATCCGCTTGTCGCTCGAAGAGGATATGCAGGATATTTATCTGGATGAACGGCTCATTTATGACGCCATCGCCAATTTATTGGATAATGCGATCAAATATGGCTATAAAAACACCTATATCAAAGTCAGGGCTTGGGTGAAATACGACAAATTATTTATTTCGGTGGCGGATGTTGGCGAAACCATCGCAAAAGAAGATCGGGTGCGAATTTTTGATAAATTTTTTCTTGGCAAACACACTGTCGATAAAATTCGCCAACTGGGATTGGGCTTGACCTATGTCAAGGTTGTGACCGAGGCGCATGGCGGCAAGGTTTATGTCGATCCGCGCTTTCAAAGGGGGGCGAAAATTATCATGTCCATTCCGTTAACAAGTAAAGAGGAGGAGGAAAACCGTGAAAAAGATATTGATCGTTGATGATGATATCATTATACGAATAACATTTGAAAAATTGTTAGAGACCGACAACTACATCATCAAGCAGGCAAAAGATGTCAATGAAGCGGTAAACATGATGAAACGGCAAATTTTTGACCTTTTGCTGCTCGACCTCAAGTTGCCATCGAAAGGGTGGGAGAGCGGATTTCAAATATTAAGGAAGAAACGTCGCTTGCAGCTCAACGCGGATACACCCGTCATCATCGTATCGGGTGCGCCGGATGACAAATATATCAAAGATAGAATTGAGAGCGAAGATAATGTCGCTTTTATACTACTCAAACCCGTCGATAACAATGTGCTTCTTGAAAAGGTCTCGCAGGTTATCGGCAGCACAACGTCTAATGAATGAGACGATCCGTAATACAAAATAATAAAATTAGCACATTGAATGGCATTTTCCATACAACCTTGGAACCTTCAAGCATTACCACTTTTGTATCGGAGTGAAAGGAATTTTCAGATGCGCAACAGATTTCTGCAACTAACGTTTGTTCTGTCTATCGCCTGTCTTTTAACGTTCGACACCATCTGTGGACAATCGGCGTCCTTCCAGACATTTATGAATCCGGTTATTCCCGGGGACCATCCCGATCCAACGTTGACAAAAATTGGCAATTATTTTTACACATCCGGTTCCTCATTCAATCCTACGCCGAAAATTTATCGTTCCTCTGATCTGGTGCATTGGCAGGTGATCGCCCAGCCGGTTTCGGCGTCCTGGTCGCAATATGGGAACAGTCCGGGTGGCGGTATCTGGGGCGGCCACATGGTTTTATATAACGGCATCTACTGGCATTTCTTTGGACGAGGCGGCGGCAGTATGTATTTCGTCACCGCAGATTTACCCGAAGGTCCATGGAGCGCTCCCACCAGAATGAACATTCCTTCCGGTATGGTTGGTCTGGGTGTCGACAATTCAATTTTGATTGACGAGGACACCGGCAAATGGTATTTACTCACCAAAGCCGGCCATGAAAATAATCATATCGTTGAGCTGGGCAATGATGGTCAGCCCAACGGCAATGTGCTGGATTTGACCTGGCTCAATCCAACCTCGGCAGGCAATCCTTATGGCTGGGCCGAAGGACCGGTAATGTGGAAACACAACGGCTATTACTATTACAGTTTTGCGGAACATCTCGTCGGTAGACAGTATGTCATGCGCAGCGACACCTTGACCGACGATAAATCTGCCTGGACGGTGGTGAGCAGCAACAGCAATATGTTCACCGGTTCGCCCGGAACCTACAACAGACCGAATCATATCTCACCGGTTGTTGAGCTCGATGACGGTACAAGCTGGTGTATTGCGCACAGTTATCACAGCAGCGGTGACTGGTATGCCCATGGACGTCAGGGTCTACTGTGCCAGGTTACTTATAACAGCAGTGGATTTCCAGTTTTACAATATCCGCCAAGCGACGCTCTTCCGGCTCCAAATCTTCCGAGCCAGGGCATTCCATGGACGGTACCACGTTCCGATATGTTCGACACAACAAAACTAAAGCCGCAATGGTCGTTTTTGGGATACACCCCGGATAACAAACAGTCCCTCACAGAACGGCCCGGCTGGCTAAAACTGCTGCCATACAGTGGCAATACAACTGTTTTACAAAATGATGGTGAACACAGTTATGCCATCATTACGCGAATCGATTTTGCGCCGGAATCCACCCGGGATCAGGCCGGTTTATGGATTTTAAACGGACCGGAAACTCTGGCAGCAAAAGTCTACAGCGGCATCAACAGCACTGGCAAAACGGTTCTGGCATTCACTTTTGAAAACACTTTATATGAAACGGAAAATACTATAGGCTCTAACGTTTGGCTCAAGTTACTTCGACATGAACATGAAATGTCCGGTTTTTTCAGTTCCGATGGTCTTGCCTGGACGCAAATTGGTGATCCGATAAACTGTGTCAAGATGGATAGAGAGCACACCCAATTCAATAATTTCACCGGAAATCAACAAGGGCTTTATGTAGAAGGCAAGGAGGCCTTTTTCGACCTGTATATCTACAAGGATGCTTACACGCCCATCCGAGCGGATAGTCCAGCCAATCAAGTGGGCACGTCCCGCAGGTACGCCAGAGGAGAGGGATATGTGCTTGGCAACATTCACAATGGTGATTGGGCCATGTATGCCGGAGTGGATTTTGGCAATGCAGATTATGACCAAAGTCCGGATTCACTCAAGATGATTGCCGCCGGCCAAACGGAAAACGGCCGTATCGAAGTCTGGCTTGATTCACTTGACACGGGCGAAAAAATTGCCGAATGCCCTATCGATGATACCGGTGATCTGAGTACGTTTAACATCTTTACAATAGAAACACAACCGACCACCGGTCAGCACGATGTATACCTGAAATTTTTAGGCACCGGATCGGATGTTCTGTTCCAGCTCAAATATTTCTATTTCAGAGCAAAAGGAGACACGACGACGTCGCTGTCAAATCGAAGGGATACGGCTTTTCCAAAACACTTCGTATTAAAGCAGAACTATCCCAATCCGTTTAATCCGTCAACTCGAATCGATTTCGAGATTCCGGTAAAAACATTTGTTTCACTGCAAGTTTTTGATATTTTGGGCAGAGAAATTAAAGAGCTGGCAGGTAAAGAATTCGCCAGAGGGAAGCACTCCATAATATTTGATGCATCGCATGTGGCCAGCGGGATCTACTTTTACAGACTGAGCGCAAAAGAATTCGCGCAAGCAAAAAAGATGTTTATTTTGAAATAGTACCATATGATCCTCGAAGGTAAGATTGATTAAATGATGGTAAGAATTTTTATGATGACAAAAAATGATAACTATTCAATTGACTTTGTGCATAAATCATTCGACAATATGGTATGCCTCTTTCTGCTCGCCTGTGTACCCTTACTTGCGCAAACCACGATAACCGACAACAGTAACATCCAGCGGCAACGCATTTCCATCAATCAAGACTGGCGCTTTTACAAATATGAGTCCATGGCAAAAACGGACAGCCTGATCTATGATGTGCGCCCGGAGATCAAAAAACATCGGGCTGATGGCCCTGCTGATGCCAAAACAACTGAGGCCGAGGAGGCAGAAACGACACAATTTATACTCAAGCCCTGGATTCTTCCCACCGGAAATAACTTTATTAAAGTTCCTGACAAGCGGTATAAACGACCGGCAGGGAATCCTGGCAAGGATTTTCCGTTTGTTCAAAACGATTTTGATGACAGTTTATGGGAACGCGTGAGTTTGCCGCACGACTGGGCCATCAAGGGGCCTTTTTACGAGGGCTGGGATGTGCCGGTCAGCGGCGGCATGGGACGCCTGCCCAGTCCCGGCGTGGCCTGGTATCGGAAAAAGCTTGATGTTCCAGTGTCCGACGCTGGCAAGCGTTTTTTTTTAGATGTGGACGGCGCTATGTCCTATGCCATGGTGTGGTGCAATGGCACCCTGGTTGGCGGATGGCCTTTTGGCTATGCATCATGGCGTCTAAACCTCACACCATTTTTTGTGCCGGGTGGTGAAAATCAATTGGCGATTCGTTTGGATAATCCGCCCGAGTCATCGCGCTGGTATCCTGGCGGCGGCATCTATCGTAACGTCTGGTTGGTCAAGACAAATCCTGTTCACGTGGATCAATGGGGCACTTTTATTACCACAGATAATGTTTCAGAGAACTCGGCCACGATAGCCCTCGATATCACCATCACCAATGCCGGTGAAAATGCTGTCAGAGTGACAGCCGTGACGCACATCTTTGTCCTCGCAGCTGACGGTAACAAAACCGGCACTGCTGTGGCCACTTTTGATCCAGCGGAAATAGCAATTCCGGCGGGAGGGAAAAGCACCGTCTCTGGTTCTGTGAGATTGCTAAATCCCAAACTGTGGGGTCCTCCTCCCACGCAAACTCCCAATCTTTATATGTCAGAGACCACTTTGTTATTGGACGGCAAACCAGTCGATCAATACGGCACACATTTTGGTATTCGCTCACTGCGGTTCGATCCTGACTCTGGCGTCTATGTGAATGAAGAGCTTTTAAAAATCAAAGGCGTCAATCAACACCATGATCTGGGTGCATTGGGTGCGGCGTTCAACATCCGCGCCGCCGAACGCCAGCTCGAAATTCTCCGCGAAATGGGCTGTAACGCCATCCGTACGGCACACAATCCTCCCGCTCCCGAGCTGCTCGAATTGACCGACCGCATGGGCTTTCTGGTAATGGACGAAGCATTCGATGTGTGGGAACGGAAAAAAACACCGCTCGATTTTCATCTCATCTTTTCCGACTGGCATGAACAGGACGTGCGCGCCCTTGTGCGCCGCGATCGCAACCATCCTTCGGTCATCATCTGGAGTATTGGCAATGAAGTCGGCGAGCAATACACCGATGCAGAAGGCGCGGCCCTGGCAAAGCGATTATATGACATTGTAAAAGATGAGGATCCCACGCGTCCGGTAACCAGTGCGATGAACTGGGCCAAGCCGGACATGCCGCTGCCCGCTGTTCTGGATGTTATCAGCTTGAACTATCAGGGAGAAGGCATCCGCCAATCGCCGGAATTTGAGGGAACAAATCGTATCCGTACGTCGCCGCAGTATCCGGCTTTTCATGAGAAATTCCCCGATAAAGTCATTCTCAGCAGTGAAACTGCTTCCGCCTTTAGCAGCCGCGGCATCTATCTCTTTCCCGTCACCGGGAAAACCAGCGATATTGTACGCGATAGCCGGGGCGGCGACTCAAAGCTTCGGCATGTGAGCGCCTACGAACTGCATGCCGTCGATTTTGGTTCGTCAGCCGACAAGGTGTTCGGTTCCATCGAACGACATCCCTATGTGGCCGGCGAGTTTGTCTGGACCGGCTGGGATTACCTCGGCGAACCGACGCCCTACTATGACGCCCGCAGCTCTTATTGCGGCATTCTCGATTTAGCCGGATTCAAAAAAGACCGCTTTTTTCTCTACCAGTCGCATTGGCGACCCGACCACCCGATGGCGCACATCCTGCCGCACTGGAACTGGCCGGAGCGAGTTGGTGAGGTCACCCCGGTACATGTTTTCACCTCCGGTGATGAGGCTGAACTGTTCCTCAATGGCACCTCCCTTGGTCGAAAGAGAAAGAATCAGTATGAATATCGTCTGCGCTGGGACGACGTGATATACGAACCCGGCGAACTAAAGGTGGTGGTCTACAAGAACGGCGAGAAATGGGCTGAGGATATTGTCAAGACCACAGGCGAACCGGTCCGACTGGTGGCATCCGCAGATCGCGAAAAGATACACGCTGATGAAATGGATTTGTCTTTTATTACAGTACGCGTGACTGATCAAAACGGTTTGACTGTGCCACGCTCGAACAACTTTATTGAATTCGAAATTGAGGGGTGCGGTGAAATCGTGGCAACGGATAATGGTGATCCGACCGATTTTGTGCCATTCCCCTCGCACAAACGCAAGGCATTTAACGGCCTGGCTTTGGTGATCATTCGCGCCAAAGCGGGCGACTCAGGTTCGATAATGGTTACAGCACAATCACCAGGACTTCAGGAAGCTCAAGTGGCCATCACATGTTATTAATTCTACAACATCTGAAGCATAACGCAATTTACAAAAAAAAGAAAGGAGGTTCTCGTCAAAAGATTCGTTTCGGTCAAAAATTTCAGCACATCTTCATTGACGAATGTCGATACATTCAAACAAGTCAGGAGGTCAAAATGTTTACCAGAAAAGCAGTGTTCATGTTATTGACTGTCATATGTATGAGCACTATCATACATGCGCAATCCAAAGGTACTATTGTATTTGTCAGCTATCAAGTCGATACGAAAATCGATCCTGATACGGGCGAATATCCGGATATGCCGCATATTTACGCTTTGGAGGATGAGGGCTATGATGTCGTTATCTTTTATAACGCATCGTTGTCGTCAGCGAGCGAAGCGACGCTGGATACACTGTATGATGCTGATCTGATCATTATGGGACGCTCCACACCGAGCACGGGTTATGGCGACCACAAACAAGCCTGGAACGAAATAACCACGCCCATTTTGAATCTCGAGTTGTGGAATTGCCGCAGTAGCCGTTTGAACTGGTTTAATACAGAGAACATGTTGAGTATCTCCGAAGAAGGTTCGATCTATAATGCGATTATTGAGGAACCGGATGATCCCGTATTTGAAGGTTGGGATACCTCTGCTCCAATTCCATGGATCGTATCCCCGTTTGATGCCGTGGGTGTAAAAGAAGCCGGAAATGGGAAGGTAATAGCTCGGTTGGAATCAGATTCGACTGCTGTGTTTGTTCGTTTTGAACCGGAAGTCGAGTTTTATGATGGTTCCATTGACATGCCTGCTGGACACCGTACCGTGATTGGCAACGGGCGTGATAATAGTGGCAATGCCCCATTTGATTATTATAATTTTACGGTAGAGTCCGAGGCGATATTTTTAGCGGAAGTCGCCCGAATGGTCGCCCTCAGTCGCGGCAATGCAGTGGAAAGCCGAGAGAACATAATCTCACCATCAGCTTTTGCATTGTCACAAAATTATCCCAATCCGTTCAATCCAACGACAACGATACCATTTCATCTGCCTGAAAAAAGTCGCGTACGCCTCAGCTTGATCAATATCCAGGGAAATGAAATAAGAACATTGGCCGATGCTGAATACGCTGCAGGTGATCATGAAATGACTTTTGATGCCGGTAATTTGCCGGCAGGCATCTATCTCTATAAAATAGAGACGGAGAAATATACGGCTGTGAAAAAACTAGCATTTGTTAAATAGAGAGGCTTGCATATCACGCATTTTGTAAAGCTTCTCTTGATTTGTCGATATGATTTCGCATGAATTGCTCGGCTTGTTGACCATCACCGGCGGCAAGTGCCTTGATGATATTAAAATGTTCGTCGATGGTTTCTTCTGGCGGCCGCAAAAGTCCGGCTTGAAAGGCTTGCAAATGGAGATTGCTGAGCATCTCCAGGCGCGCAATAATTTTATTGCCGCTATAGAGCATGATGCTGTTGTGAAACTGTCGATCGGCTTTTTCATACTCGGTGTAGTCAATGGGATGTTGGTCTCGAAAAGGTTGAAAGAGCTGGCGTAGAAAAGTAATGTGCTCATTTTGCACATGAGCGGCCGCCAGGCGGGCCGAGAGCCCTTCGATAACGGCGCGAACGTGGAAAATATCAATGATTTCCTCAACAGACATTTGTTTCACAAACAGACCGCGCCGAGGTTTGCTCTCCACCAGCATTTCACTTTCCAGCCGATGCAAGGCCTTGAGCAGCGGGGTGCGGCTGACACCCAGTTGTGCCGAGAGTTTCTCTTGCAGCAACTTTTGTCCCGGCAATAACTCTTGATCAAAAATCATTTTTTTGACTCGAGAGTAAATCCGATCTGTGAGCTCTATATGTTCCAGGTCCATATATAGTCCTCATTCTCAATTTAGCATGAATTTTGAATTCAAAATTCGCCGCATTGTAATCATTTCTCTGCTAAAGGTCAATAAAAAGATTGAAAAGAACAATGAATATTTGTTGATCGAACAAAATATTTTCGCTAAGTTTTCAATAATTCAGCATAACAGGAAGGAAAGGATAAAAGATGAAAATTCTAATTGCCGACAAACTATCAACGTCGGCTGTGGATGCGTTAAAAAAGCTTGGTTGCTCAATTACGCTTAATCCCGATATAACCGCGGAACAATTGCCGCACCATATTGATAATCACGATATCCTGGTCGTTCGCTCCACCAGGGTGACAGCGGAAACTATTGCCGCGGCTTCGTTTTTGTCTCTCATCATCCGTGCCGGGGCCGGAGTGAATACGATTGATCTCAGCGCCGCCAGCAGTCGCGGCGTTTATGTGGCAAATTGCCCTGGACAAAATACCCAGGCCGTTGCCGAGCTCACAATCGGATTGATGATTGCCGCCGATCGACGCATCGTCAGCGCGTCGCAGGAGTTACGCGCAGGTGGGTGGAATAAAAAAGAGTACAGCAAGTCATCCGGTTTGGCCGGCCGAACATTGGGTATCCTCGGCCTGGGTTCTATTGGCAAGGCGGTTGCGAAAGCGGCGCAGGGTCTTGAGATGAATGTTTCTGCCTGGTCGCGCAGCTTTACTCCCGAAATAGGTGCCGAACTCAATATTGATTTTTGCGCTTCGCCTTTTGAACTTGCCGAAAGGGCAGACGTGGTATCCGTGCATGTCGCCGCAACACCGGAGACCAAGCACCTGTGCAATGATGAATTTTTCAACCATATAAAAGATGGCGCTATTTTTATCAACACGTCACGCGGCGACGTTGTTGATACGATGGCTTTGAAATCTGCCATGCTCAACAAGCATCTCAAAGTCGCTCTTGATGTTTTTGAGAACGAACCCGGCAGCGGTGTTGCCGATTTTGCGGACAAAGAATTTGCACAGAGTATTGCCGCAACGCCACATATTGGCGCGTCGACTGATCAGGCATCCGAGGCTATTGCGCGTGCTGTGGTGGATAGCATTGAACACTATATGAAAACCGGGAAACCCCTCAATGTGGTGAATGTTAGACAGGCGCCCTGCGATTGCTCGACACTTGTGGTGACACATTACAACAAAGTCGGCGTATTAGCGTCAGTGTTGAATGAAATTCGCAAAGATGACATCAACATTGAGGAAATGGACAATTCCATTTTCTCAAATACGGCAGCGGCCAGCGCGACCATCAAGATCGATGAAAAGCCATCAGAAAATCTTGTCGATCGGATTCGGAATATTGAGCATGTGATTCGAGTCACCGTAAACGAAGCAATTAAACCAAATTGACATTTTTCTTTATTATTTGCATATTCATGCTACTGAGAGTACTGCCGATGAATTTCAGGATAGTCGGAAATATTTCTGAAATCGAGACAATCGCATCCAGAACTTCAATAAGAGAACTAGAAAAGCTATTAAAAACTTATGGGCGGGCCAGATGGCGCAAGCGTAAAGGGATCGCAAATGTTGAATTGGATGACGGAACTACTCATCTCGCGGAAATTCATTGGTACGAAGCTCATGGAATTGGTAAAAGAGAATTAAAAGACTACTTTAGTTATGAAAAGTAAATATTTTATTTGCATTGACAATCGAGATGCAGAGGCTTCTTTAGAGCGATGGAAAGTCTATAAGGCAATAGAAGATAATCATGCCTTCAAGCATAAAATGATCAGAATTATTGACGAATCAGGTGAAGACTATCTTTTCCCCTTGGATTATTTCGTACCTATTGATTTACCGCAAACAGTTGAGCGTGCAATGCAAACTGCCATAAACTGACACAGTGTTTTACGTTCAAGATGCCTTCTAAAAATGCAATAGCATTCTACCCCGGAAGTTATTAAAGAAATTGTACGCCCTCCACAGTCAACGTAACAGCACCAAAATGTGCCTCGATTCTGCCCTCCAGAATATACGGCCGGGTACGCGAGAGCATGTGCACGAATTTTTCATATGCTTTCGGGAAAAAGGTCGTCTCATACAGGGCCGTCGTGTCCTCAAAGCTGATGAATTCCATGAGCTCCTGATTTTTTGTGCTCACGGTCTTGGCGGTGATGAGCCAGCCAATGGTTCGCACGCGTTTGCCGACAAATTTATGCAGATCACACGCCCGCACGTATGACAGGTTCTTCAGCCGCTTTTCGTAGAGAGAGAGTGGGTGACACGACACCAAAAATCCCAAAATTTCAATTTCATCTTTGCGTTGGCTTGTTTTTTCCGTGGCTGGCGGCGCCGGCAGATGCGCAAAAGTAGTCGCTTCTTCATCAAATAGATTCAACGTAAAAGATTGGGCTTTGGCGCGAAACGCTGTATGCGCGTGCAGGTGCCACAATAGCTGAGGTCGTGATGTGCCTTTTTCGAGCGCATCAAAACAGCCGGCTTTGATGAGTATTTTGCAAACCGCTGGATCGATTTTGACTCGCCGTGCAAAATCATCAAAAGAAAGAAATGGACCATTTTTAGAGCGATTCTCTAAAACCATGTCAAGCGCTTTTCGGGATAAACCCTTGAGCTGCATCAAACCGACGCGAATGGTTTTTCCGCGTCCAACATAATGTATCTCACTCTGGTTGATGTCCGGCATTAAAATGGACAAGCCCATACGTTTGGCTTCGGAAATGTAGCCAAAAGTTGAGTAATAGCCGCCCATGTTGGAGAGCACCGCAGCCATAAACTCTGCCGGATAGTGCGCGCGTAAATAGGCTGATTTATAGGCAACCAATGTATAACTCGCCGAGTGCGGTTTGCAAAAGCTATAGCCGTCAAAAGACAAAATCATCTGCCAGACCTTGTCGATGGTGACAGCGTCAACACCTCGCTGTTGTGCACCGGTGATAAAGGCGCTGTGATAATCCCGCAGTTGTTTTGTTTTATGCTTTTTATTGACGATTTTGCGCAGCATATCCGCATCCGCCGGATCAAATCCGGCGAGGTGCATGGCCGCCTGACTCATCTGCTCCTGATATACCATGATGCCGAGAGTTTCGTCGAGAACCGGTTTCAACAACGGATGCAGGTGCTGCCATGCTTTTCCATGCAACCGCGCCACCCAATCCTGTATATATTGATTGGAAGCCGGCCGAATAATGGAGGTGACTACAACGTTTAACTGGAAATGGTCCATCTTGATATAGTCGTCGAATGGAAAGTTGAACGATACTTTTTTCAAAAGCTGTCGTGTTGCCGGACTCTCGAAATAAAACACCCCCATGGTATCACCCTTGAAAAAAAGCTCGATCGTGCGCTGATCGTGATATGGATTCCAGGTGACGTAATCGATCTCGATGTTATAGTTGTCCTTGATCGCCTTGAGCGCGTCGCGAATGACAGCCAGCGAGCGATTGCCGAGAATATCCATTTTGACCAATTTCATCTCCTCGGATTGGTCTTTTTCCCACTGCACGACGTTTATGCTGTTGCCGTCGCTTGAAAAAGAGAGTGAGCCACCCGTGCCGTCCGTGAGTGCATCGGCGAGCAAAAGCACCTTTTTCGCCGGCTGATAAGGGACGTAATTGTCCAGCCGGTCCGGGGCAATGACCACACCGCCGCAATGCACACTCATATTGCGCGGATAGCCACGAATTTTCTCGGCAAGGTGAATGATCTCCTTCCACGTCTCGGTAAACTCGGTCTCTTTGAAAATGGGATGTGTTTGCGTCATGTCCCAGATATCATTCGGCTGCCAATAGGAGTTCATTTTTTTTGTGATGGCGCCGATCTCGCCGTCAGCCAGCCCATACACTTTGGCAATTTCCCGCACGGCGGAGCGCGCTTTGAATGTGCTATGATTGCTGATCATCGCGGTACGCTGCGGCCCGTATTTGTCAAAGAGATATTTGAGCACAGTGTCGCGTTCGTCCCAGGCAAAGTCGACGTCAATGTCCGGCGGATCTTGGCGACCGCGATTCAGGAAGCGTTCGAAAAACAGGTTATATTTGATCGGATCGACGTGGGTGATTCCCAGTGCGTAGCTGACGATGCTCGCCGCTGCTGATCCACGACCGCAAGTCAATTTGACCTTGTCCGCCACATCCGCCAACACCAAAAAATAGGCGGAGAAACCTTTTTCGCGAATAATGTCGAGTTCATAATCGAGGCGCGTTTGAATGGTTTCGTCAATGTCGTCATATCGTTGGCGGATGCCCTGAAACACTTTGCGCTTCAGATAGGAAAAGACATCCTCGTCATGCGCATCCGGAAAAGAGGGGAACACAAATGCACCAAAATCGAGGTCAAATTCGCACGCCTGCGCTATTTTGAGCGTGTTTGAAATGGCTTCCGGACAATCGGCAAACTGGGAAGACATATCGTCAGCCGACTTAAACCACGCTTCCGGGGAGACCAAATCGTTTTCCGGCACACGTTGCAAGGATGTATTCAGATCGATAGCGCGCAGGAGTCGATGTCTCTTCCAGTCCTCTCTGCCGACAAAATACGCCGCATTCGTGGCGACAACTGGCAGGTTAAACTGTCGGGCAAAGTGCAGCACCTGCTCGCGATTGGCATGCGGCACGAGTTCGGCATAAATGTTAACCATGCTTTTTGAGGCCAAAAAATGGCGTAGCAGCTCAATATCTTTTGTCAGGATGAATGTATCGTCACGATGGTTTTTGAGAACATCATAAAGCGCAACGTCTTTGTTATGGTGGATGTGCGTAATGGTCTGACAGAGGAACTGATACCCGCTGATGTTTCGCGCTAACAGAACACATTCGTTGGCATGATGAACAAGATGCGCGCCAACCAGAGGCGTTAGGGCGTAGTCGCGGGCTGTTTCAAGAAACCAGCCGAGGCCATACAGGCCGTTGGTGTCGGTTAAAGCCAAATGTCGCATGCCCATCTGTTGTGCTGTCGCACATAACTCCTGAATCGTGTTGGCCCCACGACAAAAAGAATAGTTGGAATGCGCATGTAAATGGATAAATGGCGGCATTGCATTTTTTTCGCTGATTCATTGTTGTGGTATAATGTACACCATTATTGGCTTGGATGCAAGCAGAAAAATGCTTTTTAAAAAAGTGACAATTGTTGATCCCCTTTTATCCGTCCAATAGCTCGGAGGTGGGGATAGTGGTCGAGGAGGGTGACCGGGATGAGTGGTGGTTGGCGATAGAGTTTCGCGATCAACTGAAAAGCATTGACGATTGCCTGTCCGCGAAAGTGATTATTAAAAATGATGTAAAGAGTGCCGGTTTTGTCTCTTATCTCTTGAATCGTCTGAATGATAGAGTCCATCTCGGCACTGTCATAAAGATAATTATATCGTTGCGCGATATTACTGTTTTCATTGAACCACATCTCGGCGTTTCGGCCATGCAGACGCAGGTAGGCGTACTCTGCCGTCACGACCGATGATAGCGGCAACGAGCGCTCATGCTGCGGTTCATCGATATTGACAAAAGCTATTTGCCGTTCACGCAACCGAGCCAATATCGCGTCGCTCATCCAGCTATCGTGACGGAATTCGATAGCACAGGGAAAGTCCTGGAATAATTTTGCCAATTTAAAGAGATAGCTTATGTTTGCCGGCGTTTTTTTAAATCGCCACGGAAACTGCATGAGCAGTGCGGCCAATCGATTCTCCCGGCGCAGCAGCCCGATGATTTTTGTGAACGCGTCAATCTGCTCGTTTTCGGGAGGGATGTCGCTGTGGGTAAATTGCTGAAAAAGTTTGATACTGAATTGAAAATGCCGCTGATGCTGCACCTGCTCAAGCCATGCTTCAACCGACTCAAGAGAAGGGATTTTATAGAATGTACTGTTGATTTCAACAAGATTGAAGAAATCCGCCAAATAACGCAGCTCGCGAAAGCCTTTTGGTCGTGATGACGGATAAACAATACCGCGCCAATCTTTATAATTCCAACCGGCTGGGCCAATGTATACAGGGCTATTCGATTGTTCAGTCATAGCAATATAATCATTTGGCACTATTTTATGAGTGTCAGCTTTATTGAATCCGTAAATAAAAAATGATTTGATGTATTGCCAGCACAAAGTTGACAAAAGTAAATGCCGCTACTCAACTGCGCTGCATCAAAAAGATAGCGATGCTCACCCGCTTCACGTCTGGGAAAGTTAACACGATGAACGATTCGTCCAAGAAGGTCGTAAAAGGTCAGCTCCACGCGACTGTCGTGCGCCAACGTATAGCAAATCGTCGTGCTCGCATTAAAGGGATTCGGCGTGTTCGGGTAAAGGTGGTACAACGCCGGTGATTGTGGCTTTTTTTCTACAGTGGATTCAACGACCTCACCCAGGTAGATGTTATCCAAATAAACATCACCGGCAACATCGCCCATATTAAAAACCAGCGTTGCCGTGTCATCCGATGGATCTCGCATGGTGAATTCAAAGCTGTAACGCTGCTTTCGCGGCGATATTTTAACCAATCCAAGCTCACTATAGTCCAGACCATCAATCATATCAAGGACTCGCACATCAAGCTGGCGATTGACATCGGCACGCGCGTCAAATTCCAGTTTATATGTTTTTTTATTTTGGATCACCAGTCGTTGTTGTGACAATTGAACATCATTGGCCCCAACCGGCGTGTTGATGTGAACATGAAATTGTTCATCCTCATTTATATGCCAATCAGCCACCAGGTTTGAAACAGCTCGAAAGCGCCAACTGAGCAGACCATCGGAAAAATCGCCATTGATGAGCATATTGTCGCCCGGGCGTTGCAGTCGGACATCAGCCTCTTCCTGGTTGGAAAATTCACTTTCCTTTCCGGTATCATCGACGCTGGTCACGCGGAAATAATAGGTCTTGAAATTCTCAAGATTGACAAGATGAATGTATGGGTTTGTTGTTGAATCAATGCGAGTGGCCGGATTTTGTGTTGTATCGGCATATATAAAGTACTTTGTGATATTCGTAGCGCCAAAATGATTGAAAATGAGTGTGATATGCTCGGTCGTTGGCTCCACCAGCAAGTAAGGTCTTTTCGCCTTGCCCTGCCATTGGTGCCGATGTGCCCGATAGGATGTCGCTGTGGGCGTAAACTGTAAATCATAGACAATATTTCCTTGTGCGTCCACCTCGGTAAAGTTGGGTAAATTTTTCAGCGCCCAACAAATAGCTGTATTACCGTTTGGCAACCGTTGCACGCTGCCCATCCAGTGGGAATAATAATCGGGAGTATGCCGATACTCCCATACTTTGGTGGCGCTTTTTGTCGCCAAATCGAGCTGATACTCCACAGCGCGAGAATAGGGGGGAACGTGATAGGTCCCGTTATCAAAAATAGTATAATGATCGGGTTTATCCGGTACAGCTCGGATATCATGTTGGTAATAAAATCGATCCGGATCGTTGATAAAGTCAAATTGATTGTTACGTCCTCCAAGACGCCAGATGATCTCGCCCGTGTCTCGATTGATTTTTGTGATCTCATCGAGCGTGCGAGCGGAAATCAAGTAATGCCCGTCGTAGTCGATATCGATAGCATTGATATGGACATAATGCAGCACACTTTTTGTAAAACTGTCGAGGTTCGCATCAAGAATATTATAGTTATCCCAGGAGCGCCATTCGAATATGACATTTTTTTCTCTGTCAAGCTCCTGAAAAAGATTGCCGACCACGCTGGCATTGGTTTTTCCTCCCGATACAAGTGCACTCATGTCAATCTTTTGTACATCCTGAGCGATTAAAAGAACATGCCCCTGCGGTGTGACACGAAACTCATGATAGTCCGTATTTTTGTAGCCGTGTCCACATTTATACGAATCAACAGGCTCAAAATGCTGGTCAAAAGTTTTTGCGGTTGCTCCTTCCATCAGCGTCAGAATAGTGTCAGCTTGCACGGTAAAATCCCACAATTTTGAATTCCCCAATCGTCTTTTGTAAAAGTATGGTGTTCCATCATTATGCAATATCATCGAATAGTTGATCCTTAAATCATAAGTCGTCAGGAAAATGAATCCCGGCGCTGTTGCACCATTCTGGGTTATTTGAATGTCCGGAAAATCACTCGGCAATGAGACACCATTGACAACTCGCACTGAATCTGTTGTTTCCATTTGTGGCAAAACCTCAGGGTCATCACCAGGCTGCGTGGCTTGCAGACTTGTTGTCGCAGAGGTGGTGAAGGAATACAAGTACTCGAATCCAAGCTTCGGCACTATAATGGTCACATCAACTTTTTCATTCTGCTTAAATGAAGCTAATGGCTTGAAAATATAGGTTTCACCATCGGTTGAAAGGATATTTTCTCCGGTGACGCTGCCACTGGCACTCCCGTTGACAAAAAATGATACATCATATGGATTGTCCAATCCGGAGCTGTCTTCAAAGCGAACGATAATTGTCGTGTACGGTGAGTGGAATTGGCTGTTTGGCAGCGGATGAATATATTTAATGTAGGCTTTACCATCGACGTTGAAGAGGAGAACAATTAAAAACAATAAAAATCGAGTATATTTCATCTTTGATCCTCTGCAGTTTCCCAAGCTTGTGGCGAGCCTAAAAATAAGGTCCATAAATGCGAATTGCAAGGGTAATTCTGGGAGCCAGGAAAAGCGTCAGATGAAATCTGTTATGCAAATCTACATCGAATCCAAATATTTTTATTGAATCTCTGAAAAAATATGCGCTTCTTTATATACCACATGAAAGGAGTAACAATGAAAGTCTTGTTTATAGGTGGCACCGGCATCATCAGCTCCGCATGCTCTCAACTGGCAATTGAAAGAGGTATTGATCTTTACGTTCTGAATCGCGGCCAAACTTTGCGCCCGTTGCCGCCGAACGTCACGGTGATTTTGGCTGACGCGCGCCAGGAAGAATCTTTTTATAAAGCGATGAAAAATAACTCATTTGATGTTGTGGTGGACTGGATCGCTTTCACGCCGGCTCATATTGAGCTGGATTATTTTATTTTGGCAGGTCGTTTAAAGCAATTCATTTTCATCTCTTCTGCATCAGCTTATCAAACACCACCCGCCAGGCTGCCGGTTAGCGAAAAGACCCCCCTGGAGAATCCGTTCTGGGCTTATTCTCGGGAGAAAATTGCCTGCGAGAATAAGCTGATGCAACTCTACCGGGAGAATGGATTCCCTGTGACAATTGTGCGGCCTTCGCACACCTATGATCGTACCATGCTGCCCTGCCGCGGCGGATGGACGACTATATACCGGATGCGTCGCAATAATAAAGTTGTCATTCACGGTGACGGGACTTCGCTTTGGACGTTGACGCATCATAAAGATTTTGCCAAAGGATTTGTTGGACTCCTGGGCAATGAGAGGGCAATAGGTGAAGCGTTTCACATTACCTCGGATGAATGGTTGACCTGGAATCAGATATATGAGACGTTGGCCGAAGCAGCGGGCACCAGAGTACAGCCCGTTTACGTCCCTTCTACAATCATCAACGACTATAATCCCGATATTGGCGCCGGACTGCTGGGTGATAAAATGCACAGCATGATTTTCGACAACACAAAAATCAAATCATTTGTATCCGGATTCGAATGTTCAATCCCGTTTAAGCACGGTGCGCGTGAAATTATCGCATGGTACGACCAGGATGTGAGTCGTCAAATCATCGACGACTCTTATAATCAAATGACCGAGTTATTGATCGCACGATTCCAGCGCCGAACATAATGAGTGAAGAAAAAAACAATCGTCGAAAAGGTTTCATTTTTCCCTTTGCACTTTTATTTGTCAAAATTATCACCTATTTTATTGTATATGACGTTGCTACATAAATAAAGGGAATTTGCATGCGAACTTTTGCCTTTACAACATCGAGGGGTGAACCACGCATCGGTGTCGTTTACGATAAAAGACGCTTCGACTTTACGCGAATCTGGCAAATTTTCAAAGAGATAAAAAGTTCACCGCGTACGCCTGATTATCATTTTCTCCAGATCATGATCGAAATGGAAAATTTTTCTGATAAAGTGATCACTGAGGTCATTGAAGAAGTGAAAGATTTTCGGGGATTGGATGATCTCGTCATTCGCGGTGAAATTACCTACGATCTTCCAATTCAACGGCCATCAAAAATTTTGTGCATGGCGCGCAATTATCGAAAACACGCTGAAGAATTTGATCATGATGTCCCGACAAAGCCGATTTTTTTCGCCAAGTTACCCTCGGCGCTGCTCCCGCACGAGGGCACCATTCAGCTACCATCGGATATTGGCCGCGTGGATCATGAAGTCGAGCTTGCTGTGGTTATCGGCAAAACGGCTTCACGATTGCGCCCGGACGAGGCAATGGATGTGATCGCCGGCTATACGATTGCCAATGATATCAGCGCCCGCACGATGCAAAAAGAAGCGTCATCAAAGGGAGAGCCATGGACGCTTTGTAAAAGTTTGAACACATTTTTACCCATTGGTCCCTACCTGATTCCATCTGATGCAGTTGACGATCCCCACGCGCTTGCTATCGAGCTGACCGTCAATGACGAGACAAAACAAAAATCAAACACAAAGTATATGATTTTTAATATCCCGGATATACTTTCACATATGTCACACTATATAACATTGGTGCCGGGAGACATTATATGCACAGGTACGCCCGAAGGTGTCGGTCCGATCAAGGCGGGCGATTTGATACAGGCGAAAATTGAAGGCTTGGGAGTACTGCGGAATTATGTTGCGGCCATGTAGAACCGCGGCGTGAACCTAGTTAATACAAACATTGCAAAGTACATCGTAGTGTACTAAGCTGTCATAAAAAAATCAAGGTCCATTTTTTGAGCCGATCGCACTTTTCGCAAAAGCATAGCCAAAAAAATCATTCCCAAAAACAGACAGAGTTTTAGCAAAGCATCCGGCAATTTTGCGCTAATGCCTGTCAATAATGTACAAACTGCCATTATTGCCACACTCATTTTGCCTGTATGCGGCAAAATCCACTTGTCCAAAACAGGCGTTGTATCGAAAAAGCGCCAAAAATAGCGCACTGCTGCTATCAGAACAATCAAGATGATCAAACACAGGGTGGGTGCCAACAAGATTGCTACATTCTTGTGTATTGACGCCAAATCGAAGCGCAGGAGTGATCTGGCTGAATGGCGGATCACATTGTAAACAGTAAAAGTGAGATAATGCAGAATAGTCGCAAGCAGCAGATTCTTTGAGATGTAAACGACCATCCGATTTTGCGACAATACAGTCGCCATGGTGCCCACTCGATAAAGCGTCATTGTTATCCCGCAAAAAAGAAAAAAATAGGAGATCGAGAGAGGATATTTCCGAATCGAGAAATGAGGGACATCGGTACGAAACAGAATAATGGCAGCTAATATCAGGACGAATGGGAGAGACCAGCTTTTGCTGTTACTATTGTTAAACACGTAACCAGCACACACAAAAATGAGCCAGGGCAGGAATGGGAAATTGCCACGAGCGATGACCTTGAAAGTATTTGAGGTAAATCCATCCGGCAAGATGAGCCAGAGCACGATAATAATCATAATAAAGCCTTGACATACCAACACCGGCTTTTTCGTCGAACTGACAAGCATCATCACAAGCTGTGAAAACCAGAGGAAAAAGAAAAACTCATAATGAACAAAGTGGCCGGTAAAAGTCAGGTTATGCAAAAGCGCAATGACCAGAAAAACGAACAGAATTCGAGTTTGCACGATCTTGCTCTTTCTGGCAAAATGTTTGAACGTCATACCAAAAGCAAAATAAAACAGTGCCGGGGCAGAATCGGCGATAAATTTGACCTGAGAAATAAAAGCAGTGTCAGACGCTAATGGATAATGGGCAAACACCATCAAAGTTAACGCGGTGAATCTTAACAGATCGAGACCGTGGTCTCGAAAATCGGCTTTGTGCTGCATGAGAATGTATTTACTCTGATATTCCGCAAAAAACGTATTGATTCTATCGAGTACAATCGGCGGCTGATATTTGCGGATATTTTTAGCCCGTAGAAAGTATGGCGCTTTCCCCAAGACCAAATAAATTCGACGGCCTGCCGCTTTCACTTCTCATTACAGTGTATCAGCCGATTCTCGAACAGTCACGACTGTATCCCATCCCTGTTGTATGGCGATCTCAATATCTTTCGTGGTGAAATCTTCCAGGTCGATTTTTACTGGAGATGCCGGATAAATTGGTACAACATTGATATGCTTTTTGTTAGCCAATGAGCTAATTGTCGATACATGTCGGACTTGCCTGAGCAGCTCGTTAATTTCCAGACAATTTTGGATATCATTCGAGCAAATCTCATGTGTGACTATGGCCATGAATCGCTCCATGAGATTCGTCGGTTTATACCAGTTGTCATCTGCTGTTGTAAAATCTTCAGGTGAACAGAGAATGGCCACAATGTCGGTCGCTCCGTCTTTGATTGCCCGTTTGAGTGGCGCGACTTCACGGATGCCGCCATCAGTGTATGCGTGCTCACCGAGATATCGTAGCGGCATGACAACTGGGATAGCTGTACTCGCAATGATGTAATCAAGAATGTTGTTATGTTGCGGCGCCGACGCGTAGACAATTCGACCTGAATTAATATCAACGCTGCAGGCATAGAACTTTAGCTTTTTTTCGTGCGCCGCGATCAGGTTTTCCAGCTTTATCTCTTTTGCGAGAAGCTCATACAAGTAGTCCATTTTTAATAGACTGTAAAAACGGTTTCGAATCAGGGCAAAAGCTTGCGAAAGTACGCTGCGCTTTTTGCCCAACTTTTTAAAGGACGTAATATTTTGCAGCCAAAAGCTTTTGAGTTCATTGCCAATTTCAACCCAATCCGGATTTGTGCCGGCGCGAATGGCACGACCGACGCGGTCCGCAATGAATGAGCCGTTCAGGCTTCCTACCGAGGTGCCATAAATTGCGTCAGGTATAAATTTGCCAGTCGTCAGGATATTTACCAAAGCCCCGGCTTGAAAGGCTCCTTTGATCGATCCCCCGCTTAGAACAAATGACTTCATATTCTTTTCTCCTTTTGTTAAATTTTTGATACTAACAAAAAGGACAGATTTTTGTAAAAGATTTCCCAAGGGATTTGAAGCATTGTAAACAAAGAGAAGTTTTAGGACAAAAAAAAGGAACGTCGATTTAACGACGCTCCTTTTTTTGATTCAAGAGGAAAGTTTTATTTAATATAAAGCAACTTGCCCTTCATGGTCAGGTTGTTGGCCAGATGGAGCATATAAAAATAGGTGCCCGAACCCACATCATTGCCATATTCGTCTTTGGAATCCCACAGGGCCGAATGGACACCTGCTTGCAGTGGCTCGTCATATAATGTGGCTATCCGTTTGCCAAGAATATTGTAGATGTCCAGTCGGACATGCGAAGCTTCTGGCAGCATAAAATGAATCTGGGTCGATGGATTGAACGGATTCGGCGAGGCAAAAACCAGCTTGTCACCGGTGTCCTTTTCGATCTGTTTCATCTCTTCCGGCGTAATGTTAGTCACAATGCTGCTCGTTGATCCATCGGAACTGCCGCATGTCGCGACATTGGCTGCCGGGTCATACGTATAGCCTGATTTGCTGATGTTGCTGACGCAAAAGGTGTACTCTCCCGAGGTTCTGCTATAGCCGGTTGCTGTTTCGCCCCAGCCATCCGAGCCGGTGTCAAAGCTGGCGGAACCGCTTGCCGCGCCGGACCAACTGCCGGTAACCGTAGCACCACTCACTGCCACACCATTTTGGTCAACGACTTTGACGCGCGCTCGACCACGAGACCAGCGCCAGAATGTTTCTTTGGTCACTTCAATAGCTGCGACATGAACTTTATCGTCCTGGCTCGGTTCGTTCACCGTAATATAGTTTGTTTTGGTTTCGGTATCCGAACCACAGCCATTGGTTGCGGTCAGTGAAACAGTAAAAGTTCCAACGGCAGTATAGGTATGGGATGGATTTTGTGCTGTTGAAGTGCCACCATCACCAAAATTCCAGCTCCAGCTGGTCGGCGAGTTGGTCGATTGATCTGTAAAATTAACGCTCAATGGAGCCGTGCCGGTTGTGGGTGAGCCGCTGAAATTCGCGACAGGTGGATCACATGGCGCTTCTGACACCGAGATATAATTCACCTTTGTCTCGATATCTGAGCCGCAACTGTTTGACACTGTGAGCTCAACCGTATAGGTACCCTCAGTATCATAGATGTGTGAGGGATTCTGTACTGTGGAGGAGCCACCATCGCCGAAATCCCAGCTCCAGCTTGTTGGGCTGCCTGTTGACTGATCTGTAAAGCTGACCGTCAATGGGGCATTGCCACTGGTCGGTGAGCCGGCAAATGCCGCCGATGGACCTGTTGACACGGTCACATAGTTGGTCTTGGTTTCCGTGTCCGATCCTCCCGGTCCCGTCACGGTCAAGGAAACTGTATAAGAACCGGCATTCGCATAGCTGTGACTCGGATTCTGCGCCGTGGAGGTTGCTCCGTCACCAAAAGTCCACGACCATGAGGTGATGTCAGCGGTGGATTGATCGGTAAAATTAACCGTCAGCGGTGCACACCCTGATGTTGGGGAGCCAGAAAATGCCGCGCTGGGTGCTGTTGGGCCGCCACCACCCTGAACCGCATTGTATGCATTGACGCGGCCATCGCCCAGTTTTCCTTGATAGGACGAGTTTCCCGGAATGCCGTAAATATCATCCGCTGTATCATACAAGTGCTGTTTCACCTGCGCAGCGCTCCAGCCAGGATTTTGCGACCAGATGAGCGCAGCGACACTGGCTGCCAGGGGTGTCGCCATAGAGGTGCCGCTTATGGTTGCAATATAATCGTTTTGTGGATCATCATGATTGTGATAGCTTGACAAAATGTCTGTTCCCGGCGCCGAGATGTCAACCCAGGTTCCGTAAGAAGAAAAATCGGATTTGACATCATTTTGATCGGTCGAGGCGACGGCAATGATGTCCGAACGCGCCGTCATATAATCCGTCGCTTCATTGCCGTCGTTGCCAGCGGCTTTGAAAATCAAGCCGCCACTGGCTAAAAAGTAGTCAATGGCATCGGCTAATCCACCCGAGTTCGAGGAGCCCCAGCTACAGGAGGCAATGTTCACGCCCTTGTCAGCGGCATAATAAAAGGCATCAGCGGCAAAGTCCATTTGTACATAGCCGACTTCATAAAAAAAGTAACGGCCCGAGTAGCCAATACGCAATGGCATAATTTTGACGCCATTGCCGTCTGCGGTGAGGGAACCGTTGCCCCAGCCGCCGGCGGTTGCGGCGGTCGCGTAACCATTGTTATTCAACGCAGCGACAATACCGGAACAGTGGGTGCCGTGGCCGTTAAAATCACGAGGATCGTTGTCCGGGGTACTGCCGTCCTCACCGGACCACACCCTCGAAACGCCGGTGACAAAATCCCAGCCGACCCAGTCATCAACATAACCGTTGCCATCATCATCCACACCGGGTGCGCCGTTTTTCTCTGCGGTGTTGATCCAGATATTGCCATCCACATTGGTAGGATTGCTGTACGAAGCATTGCCACCACCAAGGTCTTTGTGAAAGTACCTGACGCCGGTATCGAGAATCGCCACGATAATATCTTCATTCCCGTTCTCAATGTTCCAGGCTTCCGGCGCATCTATATCGTGATCATTGCCCTGATTCAGATGCCATTGTTCCGCATAATTGCCGTCATTCGGTGTCGCTGTGACAGCATGTATGCCTATTTTTTGCATATCAATGACGCCGCCCTGTTTTACAAAATCTGCAATCACTGCATCCAAATCAACTTTATCGCGAAACTGCACTTTATACCAGGAGGTCAAATCAATCTCACGTCCCTGATAGTACCGAACAGCGGCGTTTGGAAAACGTTGGATAATTTGTTCTGCTCCATACCTGATCGCAATAGCGTCGAATCCCGGCATGCCAAAACGACCACTGCGTAGGCTAGGCGCTCGAAATCCTGCCTGGACTGCTTTGTCAAATTTGATGACAATGGCATTCTCAACAAAAGCACTGTAATTTTCAAATTTTTGTTCGACCCGGGCGCGTTTGAGATCAGCAACAGAAAGTCCTGCTAACGCAAGAATGAGAAATAAAATACAACTTTTTTTCATACGTTCCTCCGAATGTTATAATTTAGATTCTGAACATAAAAAGCGAATGATAACAGCACCACCTCCTTTATTTCTCGTGTGTAAACCCACCGCCGTCACCATCGAGGAGAGGTAATCAATTGATGAAGATATGTGGGAAGCGACATTATGAATTCCAAGTAATATAAGGAAAATTCATCAAGCGGATCAAGGATAAATTTCAGCGAGAAAGTATAAATAATTTATTTCTATCTTTCGCACAAGTTTTTATATTGATACTGGATGACAAATGATTGAATCGGAGAAAAGATGACACTAAAAAAATTGCTTGACATGAAAAAAGAGTCTATGAATCACCTGCAACAGGAGTTGCTGCCATTCTGGCTGGATCGCTGCAAAGATGAGAAAAATGGTGGATTCATCACCCAATTTGACAAAGATGGGCGTGACACCGGCGAAGATCAAAAGTCTTTGATCGCGCAGACCCGAACAATTTACACCATGGCGTCTGCATATCGTGCTGGCTATGGTGATGAGCGGTGCGCGGACTATGCCAAATTTGGCGTTGATTTTCTGTTGCAGAAAATGTGGGACTCGCAATACGGCGGCTTTTTCTGGACAGTGAATCGAAAAGGGGATGTTCAGATCGATAAAAAAATTGGCTATGGTCTCAGTTTTTGTATCTATTCCTTGAGCGAATATACATTAGCTACTGGAGATCCGACTGGACTCGACTATGCCGAGAAAGTTTTTGATGCACTGCAAAAATATGCCGTCGATACCATGTATGGCGGCTATTTTGAAATGTTTGAGCGCGACTGGACGCTCTGCGGCCCGTCGTCAGGTGGTGGCGATCGCAAAACACTCGACTTTCATATGCATCTGATGGAAGCCCTCACGACTCTTTACGAGGCAAGCGGCAAGGAGGTGCACCGACGCAAGCTGGAAGAAAGCATAGAATTACTGTTGTACCGCATTCAACACCCGGTTTACAGGACCGGCATCCCGCAGTTTTGGCGCGACTGGAGCGTTGCGCCGCAAATCAAGTTTGATATCGTTTGGGGATGGGATCGTTTTACAGATGATGGCGTCAAATCAAATGCAGAAGACAATACATCATACGGCCATAACGTCGAATTCGCCTGGCTTTTTTTGCACGCTCTTAAAGTGCTCGGTAAAGACTGGCGGGCGTATGAGGAGGTCATTTTAGCGCAATTTGAACACTGCTTGCGGGATGGCATTGATTGGGAATACGGCGGTGTATATGTCGAAGGTTCGCATTCCGGCGGTGTTTATGATCGCGAAAAAGAATTCTGGCAGCAAGCCGAAGTCCTCATTGGTATGCTCGATGCGTGTCTGCACTTTGACCTGGAAAAATATTGGCCCGCCTATGAAAATGTGCACCGTTTTGTGCATGACAAAATGATTCACCACAAAGTCGGTGAGTGGTGGCCATTGACGACACGGCGGGGTGAGCCAATCTGGACGCACATGAGTCATTCCTGGAAAGTCAACTATCACACGGTGCGGGCGATGGTGCAATCAATTCAGCGGCTGGATCGATTGATAGAAAAAGTGTCGGCACATCGCTCATGATTTTGGAGCGTGTGAATGGATGATTCTTATGTTACGATTGTCCCGCCTCCGAGACATTCGGTTTCCCGATAAATGACGCCAAATTGTCCGGCAGCCACGCCGTGCACCGGCTCCCGGGCGAGAATCGTGATAGTGCCGTTTTGGATGAGGAGCTGTCCCGACAAAAGCTCCGGGGTATGGCGAATTTTAAAGTGTATGTCAAAAGAGCCGGATATAAAATCTTCTGGACGATTGATCCAGTTGAACTGCGCCAGCGGAATTCTTTGCTGATAAACAGCTTCCGGGTCGTATCCTTTGGCAACATAGACTGTATTTGTTTTCTGATCTTTTTCAATCACAAACCACGGACCATTGCCCAGGCCAAGTCCCTGCCGTTGACCAATAGTGTGAAACCAAATACCCTTGTGTTCGCCAATAATAGCACCGCTTTCCTTGTCGATGATCAACCCCGGCTTTTCGCCGAGATATTTGCGAATGAAATCACGATAATTGATCCGGCCGAGAAAGCAGATGCCCTGAGAATCCTTGCGTTTGGCATTGGGAAAGTTTTGCCGTCGAGCCATTTCACGGATTTCCGGTTTTGTATAGTCACCGAGAGGAAAAAGGGCGTGCGAGATCTGCTCGCAGGTCATTTGACTTAGAAAATAGGT
Organism: Candidatus Zhuqueibacterota bacterium; assembly: GCA_016928775.1. Lineage (GTDB taxonomy): Bacteria > Zhuqueibacterota > Zhuqueibacteria > Residuimicrobiales > Krinioviventaceae > Kriniovivens. The sequence continues at coordinate 70,797 of JAFGKD010000016.1, forward strand.
TTGATCTTTGAAACGATCCTTGCCGAGATAAAGATGCGTGCGTTCCCGGACATCGTTTTTGAGCTTGGCCCAATGGCCGGTGGCAATTTTATCAAACTCGTGGCCGAATTTTTCCTGAAACGCGCCAAACTTGACCAAGCGGTTGCACATCATATCGGGATTGGGCGTTGCACCGCTTTTAACGGTTTCTATCGTATAATCGACAACGCGATTCCAGTACTCTTTTTGCATGGACACCACCTCAACCGGGATGTTGAGCTGTTGACCGATTTGAAAGACATAGTCGAGATCTTCTTGCCACGGGCATTCACCCCAGGTGGTGTCGTCTTCCATCCAGACTTTGAGATAAAAGGCGGTCAGATCATGCCCTTGCTCTTTTAGTAAAAACTGGGCGACGGTGCTGTCCACACCGCCGGATGCGAGTACAGCGATTTTCATCGAATAACCTGCCAAAACTCTGTCATAAAAATGAATTGCACTTTTTTCTCATTCAATAGGGTCATATGAGATTAGCGGATCATTAGCATCTTTTTACTGATTTTATGCTGTCCGCATATAACTTCACAATAATAAAGGCCTGATGCCACCGGCACGCCACGCTCATTTGTCCCGTTCCAGTTCAATTGATACTCTGTTTTGTCTGTCTGGCCATCAAACAGGGTGCACACGTGATTTCCAAATGTGTCGTACACTTTGACGGACATATGCTGTGCTGCCGGAATACGTATTTTTATACTGGTTTGGCTGTTAAATGGATTCGGGTAATTTTCTGCAAAAATAAAGCCGGCAGGATTCACATCAGAATCTACAACCAGGGGCGCTCGTAAAGCAGTCATCCGGTGTCTACCGGGTGACACTTTAAATTTGTAATAGCGGTCGTCCTCACCAAACCAGTCCGTGCTGGCCTCGCCTCCGATGTAGAATCCTCTTCGCCAAATAATTGTATTATTTGCTTCTATGGCATTCACCCCATCGTCCGCAAATGCATTTTTTGGAATACCGACGATGGCCGTTGTCGCGTGCGGGGACGTCAGGTGAATATTAAAGTGCGAGTCATCCCGATCAATCGAGACATGAATTTCTCCTTTTATACTCGGGACAACAACTTTGACCTGTGTGAGCGGACCCAGTTGTGGTAATACCTGGTATACGCTATAGCCAGGGATTACCGGGTAAACACCGGCAACGTATCGGCATAATGAGGCAAGCGGTGCACCGGACCAGGCGTGATTGGTAGTGCCGTGCGGCCAAAAAGCTTCCCACAATGTCGTACAGGTTGTATCATTCACCATCATGGCGTACTTTTCTCTCATTCTGGCTAAAGCCTCGTAGGTCTTTCCCATCTGAAACAGGGCTTCGAGCACATAACCTTCCATATAGGGACGCGCATTTTTTATCCTTTTGAGCACGGAAATGAGAGCCGGATATTTGTCTGTTCCCGCCAATCCTGACAGAACAACAAGCCCGTTGGCGCGATCGTCAATAAAATAGCTCGAGCGGTAGGCATCGCCGCGCCAGAAATTTTGATCAAAATTATTGGCAATAGTATCCAGTCGTGTTTGAAAGCCGGCGATATCGCCGGGATTGCCGGTCAGTTCTGCCATTCTTTTTGCGGATTTTAGCGCCATATAATACCAGGTGTTTTCTATCAATATGTGATCAACATTTACTCCCTGGCCATTCCAGGTCGCTCGCGGAGTGATCAAGCCGTCTTCGTTTATACTCCACACATACAGATAATCTTTTATGGCGTTGTAGGATTGCACTATCGGCGTGAGATCGCCGGTGTGCATATAATAGGTCATCATGATGCCAATGTCGCTGATGGCATTCAGGGATTGTGACGCAAACTCGGTCAAATCAGCGCCAGGCGCCAGCCCTTTCAGCAAATGCCCGTCGCGCCAGTTGATGAATTCGCTCACCGCCTTGAGTGTGAGCTTGTCGGTTTTTCTATCCAGGGCATAAAAAGTTTGCGGGATCTGAGTGGCCACGTCGCCGATCCACTGGCCTCTTTCACGATCCGGACAATCCATATAATTATCCCGCATGCACACGGTCAAGGTTCTGACCGCTTTTTGCGCCAGGGTATTATAAAAATCATCATCACAGGCAAACGAGCCGGCAAACTCGGTATCATATCCCGTCTCCCGGTATTTGAGCTCCAGTATCCGAACGCCTGCCGGGATGTCGTACAGCACTTTTTCGCCATTCTGCCAGGCTAACGACTCGTACTCTTGCACGCCCTCTCTGGTGATATATTCAGTGCGCTGGCCATAATAGCCGCCGGTATCATAATGATCGGTCTCAATTTTGATCAAGAGTCCCGCAGGAGCATCGATCTTGAAATAGGGTGTCACCTGGGCATTATAGGGCAATTTCGCGTAAATGCGCCGGCCATCACTGAAATCGGGCAATGCAGCAGCGTTGACATAGTCCTGCAGGCCAGAATTCTTCCATTGTGGAATTGGTCGTTCCCACAGCTCATTCCACGGGGCGCAGGGGGGCACGCCCTTTTCTACGGCATTAAACCATAATGAATCGTTATAATCATTCAGATTCCACCCCGGCATGTCGTTGCGAGCGTCAAATCCGATATTCCAGCCGCCGTAGAGATAATATCTGTTTCCGTCATTCAGCTGAAACGGCACGAATCCGTAAGCGGGATGCACTTTGATTTTCCAACTGCTGTCACTGATCAGCATGGAAGAGCCCAGTTCAGCCTGAAACAGCAAACCGCCCTGTCCACTGTCGACGTTGTTTCGGCCTTCATTTCCCCAATACCAAAGCAATATAGCGATAGTGTTCTCTCCGTCCACAAGATAAGGTTGAATATCAACCCTGTCAAAATAACCGGTCGTCGGCGTGGGACCACGATTCAAGCCGCCTTCGAAAACAACAAGTTCGTTATTGATAGTCATCCAGTACTTGGAGTCAACTGCGATAGTGGCGATAGCGTTTGTTGGGATAGATTCCAGGTTAAAGTTTTTTCGGAAGCACATCCAGGTATTTTCAGGCCCGTCTGCTGCCTGCCAGATCCAGTTTGCGGTCCACTGGAGGGTATTGTCCAATGCACGTGACGATGTTGTTGATAGCATAACGAAAAGTGAAAATAGTACGGCAACAAAACCAGCCTTTTTTAAAACAATTGACATTCAGTGCCTTTCCTGCAGTGAAAGTTTTAAGTGTGAAATGTTAATGTCGCTTTAACAAGTTACGTGATATGAGTCTTGAATGCAAGTCCAAGTTGTTATGTCACTGTTGAGTATTGACAGAGGAGTTTGCAGAATTTTACAAACGGAGCAGTCTTGCGCCGAAAACAAGATTCGAGAAAATCGAAGGGAGGACTATTTAGTGGTCCTCCCATCTTGTCAACTTTTTGTTTTACCTCTAATACCTTGTATCTCCAAGGCGTTAGCGTTATGCTTCCCAGGGGTCATGTAGCCTTATTGCAGCAGCACCATTTTTTGCATTTTTCTTTGTGCCTCTGATGCGAGCTGATAATAGTAAATACCACTCGGCAAATTCGTCGCATCAAATGATGCGAGATATGTGCCCGCATCCTTGACCTCATTGACAAGGGTTGCCACATTGTGACCCAAAATATCGTACACGGTGAGTTCCACTTTTGCTCTATGTTCAATGCTGTACGGAATGTGGGTGACCGGATTAAACGGATTTGGATAATTTGCCCCCAGCGTAAAGGCTGCTGGTTTGGCGATTTTTCCTTTCACACTCACCATGTCATCGACCATAATTGCACTGCCCCATGAGGAAGGTACATTCCATGCGCCATCATCCTGAAACCAGATTTGATTTTCGCGTACAGCGGTCTCGTCCGCGTCGTTCAGGGCGATATCAAAACCAATCACTGTCGTAAACATAAAATCATCCTTTGGTAGCGCTACCTCCATATCCCAACCGTCCGGCGTATCGGTTACACCATAAACGATATTCTCTCTCGGGTAAGGATTTGTCGGGCCAATGCCGGCCCATTCTTCAACGGCTTCCGCACCGAGAGGACAGGTGATTTGATAGTCATCGATATTATCCCATGTATCGTATTTGGAATCGTCGCCATCCACATACATCTCAACCGCATCCGTATTCCAGGTGTTCATTTGGAAATCGAGCCAGTCATCAGTAATTTTAAAATACATGTACAGATATTGATCATCATGTAACACACCGAATAAAGCGTAATAGTCGTCTATGGTTGAAGAATCGCTGAGTTCAGAGGTGAGTACATGTGACCAAGCCTCCTCTGACCATGAAGCGTCAAGTGTGATGATGCCATTTTCCACTCTGGGTATCACGAGCAAGCCATCTTCATCAATATCATTACTCATCAGAACATTGGCTGATATGAAGAGCATACAGCTCACGAATAGAATCAAGTAAAATCGTTGCATTATTCACCTCCCAAATAAGAGTCTTATCATAGAAAATAAACAGCGCTGGATTTTCCTCTCTCCAAATGTTCTCAGAGAGAGGAATAAAGGAGAAATTTTAAAAAGCCGCCGCGTTGTAGCAATGTTTTAGCCATTTTTTGTCACCTTTTGTTTGTGGTTGGCGCAGAGAAATATGTAATCAACCGCAAGATGGCGAACAACATGGGACCATTGAACGGCTCTGTGACATGTCCCCGAGAATCTATTTCTTTAACAAATATAATAACAAATTGTGAAACTTCAAGATGATTCTTGCACCTTGAAGAAAAATCTATATCATGTGTGCATTTTGCCATTTTTTCTTGCACCGCAATAAGAGTTAATATTTTGCGTAAAATGATGTATTTGTATGTTAAATAGTTTGTTTGCCGTGAGAAATTAGCTAAAAATTTTTGTTGCATATAAAATATTTAATTTGATAATTTTATTCAATCCAATAATGCTCAGCACGATAAAATTTATGTCGCAAAATTGAGGACCTATGAACACATCACCGTCGGTCATTGCCATCGTTGATTCGGAAAAACTCAGACGTCAAATTCATCGAATCACGAAACGAATAGACTGTGAGCTTTTTCATGATTCTTCGTTGAATGCATTACTTGAACGTCTCGATATCGAGATGTTTGATATCATCATTATGACCAGCACCATTGCTCGCGAGCATGATTCCAGGGAGATGGAAAAGTTATTCAATCGCCTGGCAGTCAAAGCACCGCGCAGTCAATTTATATGCCTGACCGAACCGGAGGATATTGAACTTGTCGGCTTGACTTTTCATTTGGAATCCGTGCATTTTGTCAAGTTGCCCGTGTCCGATGAGGAAATGCGCATTTTGCTGGAGAATGCTTATAATCGAATTGAAGAAATAGCGCCGGAGATAGCTCGTTCCGGCGATGATCGGATGGGACAAATTGTTGGGGCTTCGTATCCCATGCACACGGTTTATCAGCAAATTCGGCGTGCAGCCAGCACCGATATATCCGTGATGCTCATGGGGGAGACCGGGACAGGCAAAGACCTCCTGGCCCAGGCAATTCATCGTTTGAGTGCCCGCAACAAGGGCCCATATATACCGGTCAACCTGGGAGCTCTGCCAGGCGAACTGATCGCAAGTGAATTGTTTGGCCACGAAAAAGGTGCGTTCACCGGGGCTTCGAGACAACATCGCGGAAAATTTGAGCAGGCCAGGAGAGGAACGTTATTTCTGGATGAGATTGAATCGATTGATAATAAAACACAGGTGAGCCTGCTACGAATTTTGGAAGAAAAGAGATTTACCCGAATCGGTGGCGACCAGGCCATCCGTTCGAATGCGCGCCTCATCGTCGCAACAAATGATGATTTGGAAGCACTGGTTCATCGTGGTGTTTTTCGCAAAGATTTGTATTACCGGCTGGATGTCTTTCGTATCTCATTGCCGCCTTTGCGCAAGCGATATGGTGATATCCCGCTTTTGGTCTCGGAGTTTGTCGCGAAATTTTCCAACGAACTTGGCGTGAAAATCAACAGTATCTCACCCGAGGTTTTCCAGAGCTTTGAAGCTTATGACTGGCCAGGCAATATTCGGGAACTAAAAAACGTCATTCACCGTGCTGTGCTCTTGTGTGATGCCGGGATTATAACACATGATCATTTGCCGCCGCGATTCGCCAAGACAATCCACAAAAAGCCGGCGATAGAATTTGAAATTGGCACAACGCTTGAAGAGGTCGAGCGGCGTATGATCCTGCGAGCGCTGGAAGTAGCGGGAAATAATAGAAAAGCTGCCGCAGAGTTGTTGGGCATAAGTCGACGGGCAATTTATAATAAATTAAAAAAACATTCGATTGAATAATCCTGTCAATGAACCATTTTCGCTGCTAAATCAAAATAGTCCTCTATTAACCGGGTCACAAGAAAATGTTCCCGCACATACTCCCGTCCAACCTTTCCCATTTTTTCGTAAGGCTCGGGATTTTTAATTATTTCGATTATGCGGTCCGCTATATAATCATAGTCTTTGGGATCGGCCAACAGGCCGGTTTCATTATCCTTGATCTGCAGAGGAATACCACCGACATTTGAGGCAATGACAGGTTTACCTTTCCACAGTGCTTCAGTGATCGTCAAGCCAAATCCCTCGCGCAATGATTTTTGTAAAATGACCGCTGCGACTCGTTGCAAGATGTTCACTAAAATATTATTTTCGTGCGTGATAAGCAGAACATCTCCGCTGCTAATTGCATTATTCGCTCTTTTTTTCACCTGTTCGTAAATGATGATCCCCTCTGGATCGTCGCCCGCCATACCGCCGCAGTAGACCAGCCGACAATCAATTTTCTTTTTCACTTTTTTGAATACTTCTATGACGCCAATTGGATCTTTCCATTTGTCAAATCGCGAGATTTGCACGATAAGTGGTTTGTCCGTTGGAATTTTGAATTTCTTGAGGTATTTATGCACATCAACGTCTTTGAGATGCTTATTTTTAGCTGTCAAAGGATCAATGACCGGTTGAAAAAGGACTTGATCAATCGGTATATCCGCTCTCACATAGTCTTTGCTGGATAGAATAATCTTATCATACTGGAGGATATAATTTTTCAGGAAATCCCACAATTCATTATTTGGACGTGACAAATCAATGTGGCAGCGCCATACCCAGGGCTGTTGTTTACAATAGTATTGGATCAGCGGCAACGGTTGTGGATCATGTACAATAACGCAATCCTGGTCAATGTAGGCATATTGCGAAAACGATTCATTTGCCTGCAGGTATAATTCCTTTTTAATGCGCGACAAGTTTATATTGTCGCCTTGCAAGGCGTTGTGAAATTTTTTTGTGATATTGAACAAGTCCGGAGTGCCGCGGATGATCCGCCAATCTGCTTGTACACCAACATCATTCATCAGCGGCACAAGACTACCAAGAATCTCCGCTACGCCACCTCCGGCATATGTAGAATTGATATTGATAATACGTTTTTTTCGTAAAGCTCCAGCCTTTTGATAAATGTCTGAGATGACCTTATCGCCGACAATCGTCCTGTAATCAATAATCTTTTTCATTCATCATCCTTTTTGATATTCGTTGTAAAAGTTCTATCATCGATTCATATGATTTGAGGTTATAACGGGCAGCGCTCCGCTGCATTCCGACTTTGATGGACCAGCTTTCCTGGGGCAGTGCTTTGAACATATCTTCGTCAGTCCAATCATCACCGGCAACCAGAATAAAATCCGGTTTAAATCTTTGCTGCAATTGCTCCACAGCCCGGCCTTTATTAATACCGGAATTTTTGACCTCAACAATTTTTGCGCCTTCAAGAACTTGCAGATTCAAGTTTGCAGTTATATAGCTCAGCGTCTCTCTCAATTCGTGAGCACGCTGCTGACCCAATCCAACATCACTTTGGCGATAATGCCAGACAAGTGAAAACTCTTTCTCCTCGATAAAAGATCCGGGTGTTCGAATAACATAACGATCGAGAATATGGCGAATTTCTTCTTTCCACTCGTCTGACAGCGGCGCAATAGTATGCCACTGCCGTCCAGCGCCTTCACTGTTGCCAATCCAGGCACCATGTTCAGCGACAATATCCACATCGAGGTCGGCAAAGAATGCGTCCAGCGATTCCCGGTCACGCCCACTGACAATGACAACATGGACTGATTTACAATTGTTCAAAGTCCGGAGTAACGCTACAAGTTCCCGAGAAGGCTTTGCCTGTTCCGGTTGATTGGTGAAAGGAACCAGGGTGCCATCATAGTCCAAAATACAAAGCGCATTTTTAGCAAGTGTCACTTTATTCTCAATTTCAGTCATAATTTCGGGTGTAAGCACATTTATTCCGCTCTCATCTCGAATGCGTATGACCTCCTCCAATTGAGTCATAAAATCGCCGGCCCATTTTTCGACATCATAGCGTGAGATTTGATTTTGCATGTGTTTGAGTCGCTCTTTTTGTTCCGCGATGTCCATCGTTATCGCTTTTTTAATCGCGCTGACGATATCGTTCATGTCATTTGGATTGATCAAAATCGCGGCACCTAATTCATTGGCGGCTCCCGCCATCTCGGAGAGAATGAGCACGCCCGGTTTATCCTGGTGGCAGGCAATAAATTCTTTGGCAACCAGGTTCATACCATCTCGAAGAGGTGTGACCAGGCCAATATCCGCGTAATAAAAAAGTGAAATTAAAGCATAGTAGGGCAATGAGCGATAAAAATAGTGCACTGGCGTCCATTCCATATTGCCAAATATGCCATTAATTCGGCCAACGTATTCGTCAATTTTCTTTTTCAACTGTCTATAATATTCTACTTTTACGCGAGACGGTACAACAAGGAGAATAAACTCAACTTTTCCATGATACTCTGGATTATTTTCGAGGAACAGCTGAAAAGCTTCCAGTCGTTGCACTAATCCCTTGGAATAGTCCAAACGGTCGATGGAGACGATGATTTTTCGATTTCTTTTAGGATCAATAAAACGATCGAGGTATTTTTGCACAGCATGAGATTGAGATGCCGCGGCATACTTTTTATAATCTATGCCCATAGGAAAGCTGTCGATGCGGATATAACGATTGTTATAATAGACGGTTTGCATTTCTTGCTCCAGCCCTTTCAGTCGAAGGATAGAGCTTAAAAAGTGACGGGCATAATCAAACGTATGAAAGCCAATGAGATCGGCGCCAAGTAAACCATCGAGAATTTGCTGGCGCCAGGGCAAAGTTCGAAAAATTTCAAAAGAGGGGAAGGGAATGTGCAGAAAAAATCCAACAGATGCTTCCGGATAGCGATCCCGCAATATGCTTGGCACCAACATCAGTTGATAGTCATGCACCCAGATCATATCGCCTTTGTCGTAAAAGTTCAGGACTTGTTCAGCAAAAATATGATTCACATTTTCGTAGGCGCGCCACAGGGATTCATCGTAATAGACATGTTCGGAAAAGTAGTGGAAGAGCGGCCAGATTGTTCTGTTGCTGAATCCCTCGTAATATTTTTCAATTTTCTTTTGCGTCAAAAAGACAGGAACAAGCTTTCGCGGTCTCAGCTCTTTGGTGATGTTCGCTTTTTCTTGAGAAGAAGAGATGAGACCGGGCCACCCAATCCACAAGGTCTCCTTGCTTTTGTGGATGGAGCTGACTCCGGTGGCAAGCCCGCCCGAACTCCTTCGAAACAAAAGCTTTCCCTCTCTTTTGCTTATGCTTATCGGCAGCCGATTTGATACAATAATTATTTTTGACATGTCGTTGACCATCTCATGTGCAGTTTATTTTTTCCGGTTATTATTGTTTTTTTTCATCGATAAATTAGGCCTTGACCTCCAAGAATTATATACTTGTTCAATAAATATGCCATTATGAAAGGTGATTTGTTAGCATCTGTTTTATAGAGAGTTGCAGCAACCACTGCTGCCATATTTTAGCAGATTTGCTTTGCAGCGACCGGAATTTGGTTGAATTGTGCACAGGAATTTTGCATGGTCGCATTTTGTGTATCGGTTGTTCACATTTGTTTAGCCACCGCATCTGTTTACGCTTCCGGCTATATTGGAGGCATTCGAGGAGCACATTATAAAGTACGGAAAATTTTGTTATTATGCCAAGGAAAGTCGACGGTCGGAAGGTAGAATGGGAGAAAGGCAAAGGGAGCAGGGAGACTGGAGACCGGAGACTGGATGGCGAAGGTTGCGATTGTTTTATGGTGGTGCAGTGGTTGCCCACTGGCAGCTTTTTTCGCAAGCTGGGAATGAGTGGCAATTTCATCATGTTGTAAATAGCACATTTTAGCGGGGCAATTTATTCAACAAAAAACAAAAGGAGACCACAAGCCTGGCACATTAAAAAATCAGCAAAAGTCATTCAACGGATTAAAATTAATCTATTGTGGAGGAGAAATGAAAAAAATCGTGGTAATTTCGCTTGTGATGCTCACTTTTTTATTGAGCGAAGGGTACTCTGCTACATGGGATAACGCCAAGGGCATCGGCGTCTCCTTTAGCGGCATAAAACCCAAAGGTGGCAATGTCGACCAGGCAGCAATAGGCATGATGTATGGCGGCAATGTCAAATATGGCCCAACACCCAATATTATGCTCAGTCTCGATGGCAGTTATGGAAGTTTCAAACCACTCAAAGATGGATCGTCTTACGAGCCGGATGAGAATTCGCTATTTGAAACGACTGTGATACCCATCAACTTGTCAGCCAGGGTGACACCTTATGCCGAGTCGAGTCTCAAACCCTATTTTCTGTTTGGCGTTGGACTGCTCTTGTGGGATCTAAAAGACAACGATACGTCGGTGCACGGTCAACAAACGGATTTTGGCATCGCCCTCGGATTGGGTGTGGAATGGTTTATCACGCAGTGCCTCGGACTCGATTTGTTACTGCGCAGTTCAACCTATCCGGGGCTTGATATGGACAATGTGGGTCTGGGCGACTCTAACCGTGAGATGATCGAAGGCCGGATTACGCTCAATTACTATTGGGGTCAAAACCGCGATCGCGACAAAGATGGTATTCTCGACAAGGTAGACGCCGCGCCACTCGATCCTGAAGATTTTGATGGATTTCAGGACCAGGACGGCGCACCTGATCCGGACAATGATAATGACGGCGTGCTCGATGTTGATGATCAGGCGCCTCTCGATCCGGAAGATATTGATGGCTTTCAGGATCAGGATGGCGTTCCTGATCCCGACAATGATAAAGATGGTATCCTGGATGTCGATGATGGCGCGCCGAATGATCCGGAAGATAAGGACGGCTTTCAGGATCAGGACGGCGTTCCCGATCCCGATAATGACAATGACAACATTCCTGATAGCAGCGACAAGTGCCCCAATGAACCAGAGACCGTCAATGGCTACCAGGACGACGATGGCTGTCCGGATCAAAAACCCATGCCGGCGTTGGAACAAGCCGGCGCGGCGCTGGTACTGCAAGGCGTCAACTTTAAGACCGGCAGTGCCGAGCTCACGCCAGAATCTTCTGCCATCCTCGATGAAGTGGTCGAAGGTCTGAATGCACATCCGGAGGTTGAAATTGAAATCCGCGGTTATACGGATGATGTTGGAAGAGCGGCTGCCAACCAAAAACTGTCCGAACAGCGGGCGAATTCTGTGCGTCAGTATTTGATTGACAAAGGAATTGCGGCGAATCGTTTGACTGCCGTCGGTCTCGGTGAAGAGAATCCCGTCGCTTCAAACGCAACGCCGGAAGGCCGAGCACAAAACCGAAGAATCGAATTTTATCGTACGAAATAATAAAGGCGCCTCACGGCGCCTTTTTCTTTTGCACGCTTTGTTGATCCAGGGTGTGCTGCTTTTTCTCCATTTATCCCGCCAGCTCATTCACCCGCACCACCTCGTTCCACCGCTCTGCGCACAGGCGTCAACCTAACATGAAAAATGCCTCACGCAAAGCCTAAAGTTGACGCCTATGCGCTCTGCGGTGGAAGGCAGTACAGACGCTCCGCGTCCGGTTAAAGCGTCAGGTTTTGGGACGCCGAGTCTCCCGACCTGTTTTCCGCCGGAGACCGGCGGAACGAGAAGTGTTTACTATACGGTTCCTTCGACAATCTTGATCTCCTCCTCGGTCAAGCCATACAGCTCGTACACCAACCGGTCGATCCGATCGTCAGTGGTGGCGATGTGGCGCTGCAGCATATCGCGGCTACGGGGATCGCGCGCCGCGGCCAGACGCTGGTGCAGGTCGAGCATCTGCTGTACCAGGTCGACGAGGCGGTCGTGCGCGGCATAATCATTTTTCGTAGAATCAAATATCGGCACATTTGCAATATATTGGCGATTATAAGCATAATAGCCACCACTGAATTGAGTACTAGATTGTTTGATAAGCCAATCAATGAGCTTTGAGTTCAGCAATCCAAGCAAATAAAAATAACTAAGGTATATATATTCCTCCTTCAATAGAACGCCATAACCACCACCACCGCCGCCGCCGCTGCCAACGAAAAAGTATTCCTCATCTAAATCAAGCGAAAATGAGCTACGATTCGCAATACTTGGGGTAAGCAATTTTACCTGATTCATTTCATTTAAATTTTGCGATCTTCCAAAAGCATACCATTTATTATGTCTCCATTTTCCGTTTTCTCGATTCTCAAGAATTTTTTTATTAATGTTCAGATAATTCCATGTATTGGGAAATTCATCCTTTAACTCTGATGGTGTAAGTAAGATTGCATTCCCATTAAAAATTTTATAAGGGAAAAGTATATATTTTGATATTTCAGTGATATAGTATCTTTTGAGATTGACTGATCCCTTACATAGGGGATGCATCAAGCTGGATTCAAGGGAAAAAGCTTCCCCTATAGCTGATAAGTATTTATGTTGTTCTATTCCCTCTAAAATAAATACCGAGTCAGCGCCAGTTATTAAACCTTGAAATATTTTATCGGATACATCAATTAGTTTTAAAGATATTTTCATCAACTTTTTAAAAAGCGAGCTACCAGGGCCAACTACAAAATTCCATTCATTACTTGAAATTTCATCAGTGTGAATAATGCAATAAGGCTGCTCTTTTTTTTTCTTCCAAGATTCAATATTTCGAACTTTAGTAAAAGAGAAAATATCAATTTTCCCAGATTGTAAAAATAGAATGCAAGTATAAGTGGTCGCATTAGCAAATATTTGTTGGTCACCAAAGTGAATAATTTTCTTAAGGCATCTATTCGAAGATAACAAATTTCTGAGCATCTCTCCGTATTGTGCATTAAAAAACTTATGCGGCAAAATAAAACCCAACAAGCCATTCTGATTTAGAAGATTCAATCCTTTTTCTACAAATACCACATAAATATCATAATTCCCTTTTGAAGCCGATTTATAATTTTTTTTATAAAATTCCACCTCCCTTGGTGCCCATTCCTTCATTGCTTGAATCCGAATATACGGCGGATTCCCAATCACCGCATCAAAACCACCGCCTGCAAAAACCTCGACAAATTCCTCCTGCCAGTCAAAAGCATTCACCCGCAGCAGCTCTTCTTCATCAAACAGGGTGCTTTGCTGGTCCTCGTAATAGTCCGGGCCGATGAGCGAGTTGCCGCATTTGATATTGTGGCTGAGGTTGGGCAGGGCCCGTTCGTGCCAGAGACCGAGCTGGCGGTTCAGGGTTTCACTGTTCTCATGCTCCAACACCTTGAGCAGCAGACTCAGCTTGGTCACTTCAACGGCATTGGCGTCAATGTCCACGCCGTATATGTTGTTCAGCAAAATGCGTTTTTTCTCGGCAGTTGTTAAATACCACTGGCCCTGCGCACCCTGAAAAATCGCCTGGGGATCACTCTTGCGCGAGTGCCGGCCTGTGGCCGGGGAACTGGTCGGCACGCTGCCCGTCGTCTTGTATTCGGCTATGTACTGCTGCAGGTGCCACTCCATGAGGTACTGAAAAGCGCCCAACAGAAACGAGCCGGAACCGCAAGCCGGATCCAGAAAACGCAGCTCACTGACCTGTTTGGGTGACTTTTCCTTGAGCAGCTCGCCGACAGTGTGCTCGACGATATAGTCAACAATGTACTGCGGCGTGTAATAAACCCCGCCGGCCTTGCGTACATCGGGCTTTTCATCAATGCGCGCGCGATGGCCGCCTGTCAGACTGATGCGCTTGCCCAAAAACTGCTCGTACGCATTGCCCAGCACCTCGACCGGAAATTCGCTGAACTCATAAGGACAGGGATAGTAGAGGTTTTTAATGATCTCTTTCAGCACCTTGTCGTCCAGGTCCAGGATGGGCGTGATAGTATCCGGGTATTCGCCGTCCTTTTCGGAAAAATGAAACAGGCCGGAATTGTAACGCTCGTCGGCGCAGTAATAAATCTCGACCAGGCGGCGGTAGCAGTTCACACCGTTGCACAGCGCCTGCAGTGTACCATAGATTTCGATGCCGCGGTCTTCGGCCATGCGCAAAAAAATGAGGCGGTCCAGGGTCATCTGCACGGCAAAGTTGAGCTCGCGTTCGGAGAGGTCCGGATTGCGCAGGGCAATATTGCGCGCCAATTCCACGCGCCATTCGTCAAGACTGTTGAGGAAATCGCGATCCAGCTCGGCGCCCGGCCGCTTGCTTTGCTTGTCTTCGATAAAGCGGTTGAAATCGCCGCGCAGCACCGCCTCTTTGGAGAAAGCTGCTTCGATCTCGTCCCATTTGGTCACATATTCGGTATAGGTGTAATAGAGCAAACGGCCCACGTGCGCCTTTTCGGTGATGGCCGGTTTGAGGCGGGTGTCGTAGAGACTCAGCTCTTCAAAATCGGAGAGCATGGAGACGGGCAGTTTGGCGGAGTAGGCGTAGCGTCGCAGTTGAAAGGCTGGTTCCGGATCGTGTTTGAGATCGCGCGATGGCTTTTTGGCCTCCAGGAAAAAGATGCGGCGGCCGCCGATGCGAAAGGAATAATCCGGCGCTTTGGTGCTGCCACCCACCTTGATATCATCCTCGTGAATGACGTCGCGAAATGACAACGCATAGCCAGCACGATTGTTGACATCCCAGCCGAGCGCCTCCCAAAACGGATTGATAAACTCGACGCGGATGAGCGTTTCGTTGTATTTGGGATTTTTGTATTCCTGTAAATTTCGATGAAATTTTTCAACAAGCTGTCGAATGGTATCCGGCGCCGACATGGTTCCCTCTCTTTTTATCATATGATCATCTCCCAGGGACAATATAGAGAAAATAGCAGATTTTGCAACGGGAATTTTACAGGGGGTAAAACTTTGTCTTGCATGATGCCTGCATGTGCATCAATGGCTTAAAATTTGGCTGCGGCCAATGCACTAATCCAACATCATTTCAAGCGGCGTTATCTCCAAAAAAGCACGGCGTTTTTGTCCGACGTTGTTTTCACTTGCACCTTGTAGAAAATTCCTTATATTTCTGTCATCCTCGCTGCGCCTTGAATTTGATGGCCGCAAAAATCGCGAATGGATTTTACGCTGGCTGCCGGCGCGCTCATATGATAATGGCATCTATATCGTTTATGCCAATGCTATTGGTATGGAGGATGATCAACTCACAAGCCTGTTTAAAGTCTAATTTGATCGAATTTTTGCATGTCACAAATAACAAATACCAATATCATAACCATTTATTTATCATGGAGGACACGATGAACAGCGGTCACACGATTTCCATGCTTGGCTCCGGATTGATTGGACTGTTTTATACCATGACGTTGCACAAATTTCAGAGTCGGCATACGGTACAGCATGTTTTTTCGCGTTCCGCGGAGCGGGCAAAGCAGTTTGCCGCGGACTGGCATATCCCCAAATATTCAACGGACAAACGAACTGTCATTGAAGACCCGGACACGGATACGGTCATTATCGGCATCCCAAACCACCTGCATCTCGAGGCTGTCAAGATGGCTGCAGATGCCGGCAAAGCCATCCTCTGCACAAAACCCTTGGGACGTACTGCCGATGAGGCCAAAGAAATGCTGGATTATGTGGAAAAAAAAGGCGTTTACGCGGCTTATCTGGAAGATCTGGTTTATACGCCAAAGACACTCAAATCGCTTGACGCTGTGAAAAAAGGCGCGCTTGGCAAGGTGTTGTGGGTGCGATCGCGCGAGACGCATCCCGGACCACATAGCGCCTGGTTTTGGGACAAAAAACAGGCCGGCGGTGGCGCGCTGGTGGATATGGGCTGCCATTGTGCCGAGATCATTCGCAATTTCATCGGCAAAGACATCAAACCGGTTGAAGCAATGTGCTGGGCCGACACCCTTGTGCACAACATCCCGGCTGAGGACCATGCCATTGCCTTGATCCGTTTTCAAAATGGATCGATCGGTCAAATTGAGGTGAGTTGGGCATTTCGCGGCGGTATGGACCTGCGCGATGAGGTCGCTGGAACGGAAGGCACCATCTGGCTCGACCATTTTTTGCGCACCGGATTTCAGATGTTTACCACTGTCGGACAAGGCGGGTACGTCGCCGAAAAAGCTGAAGGCGATACGGGCTGGCTGTTCCCGGTCGGCGATGAAGTGAACGAGCTGGGCTACACCCACATGTTCATCGATGCTTTTGCAGCGATGGATGAGGGTCGCGAGCCGATGGAAACGTTGTATGACGGTTATGTGGTCAATGCTATTCTGGATGCGTGCTACGCCTCGGCGAAAACCAGACAATGGGAGCCGATTCAGTTGCAGGACTGGCGCGGCAAAGAAATAAAAGAAACCGGCAGAGTTGGCGACAAATTTGTCGATGATAAATATGATTTGATCAAGGAAGAAAAAATGCCGGATGGCCGTAGAAAATTGATTTTAAAAGATAAAGAGACCGGTGAGGTTATCGAGAAAATCGCATGACGAATCAGGAGTATGGCGCATGCAAAAAATCCTGTTTAGTGCGCTTGTATTGAGCGTCAATCTATCGACAGTGGCAGCACATATGGAAAGAGAATCTGTTATCATACCACGACTGCGGGCACCCGTCGAGATTAATGCGGTATGGGACAAGCAGCCGTGGTCAGCCATTCAGGCCATTGAATTGTCACATCACATGGGGGATTATCCCGAGCATTTTCCGCACGTACGCGTTAAAATCGCCTATGATATGGACGCGCTGTATGTTTTTTTTCGGGTTCGGGATCAATATGTCCTGGCTCTTACTCAGGACTATCAGGGCAGTGTCTACAAAGACAGTTGCGTCGAGTTCTTTTTTACGCCACATGAGGATGTATCCCTGGGCTATTTTAACCTGGAGATGAACTGTGGTGGTACAGCGCTGTTTAACTTTCAAAAGCAACCCCGCACTGATGTCATCAAGGTGGGACGAAACGACTTTGATCAGATCACGGTCGCGCACACGATGCCGAAAATCGTCAATCCAGAGATTCAGGACAGCCTGACCTGGATGCTCGAATATCGGATTCCGTTTTCAATCTTGCGAAAATACTCCGCTACTACTATTCCCGAGGAGGGGACAAAGTGGCGCGCCAACTTTTTCAAGTGCGCAGATAACAGTTCGCATCCACACTGGCTGACGTGGTCACCTGTGGAGTATGATCGTCCAAATTTTCATCTGCCGGACTATTTTGGTGACCTTGTTTTTGGCGGACCTACCAATGTCGATGATGCTGAGGACAACGTACCAGACACATATGGTTTGGCAAGCTATCCGAATCCTTTTAATGATAAAACAACAATCACGTTTATCCTTGCCGAATCGGCAGCCGTTGACGTGGAAATATATAATCTTAATGGCAAAAAAATAGCGACGCTGGTCCACGATGTTTATCAAGCCGGAGTACACTCGGTCAAGTGGGATGCGGCGGGTTGTGCTTCCGGTCTCTATATCTGTCACCTGCGCGTTGGTGATCATCTTCAGCAGCTCAAAATCGCCTGCATTGGCTAAGCGTGCAAAAATTGTAAATCGCATTTCTCGTTGGTCGTAACAGCTCTGACGTCTTTGGGAACTTTTGCGTATACCGTGCATTTAAAAAGTGTAGGTGTGAAAATCAGTTAGACTTGACGCGGCATCTGAATGATTTATGCAACCTTGGAAAAGCAACCGGATGCCGACGTCAAAGCTGAGAAGAACACATTCAAAGGAAATCGTCATGAAGTTGCTACGAACAGGACCTATATTATTGATGATTTTTGTCGCTGCGTTTGCCGAAGAGGAGCAAGCGGCAAAAAATGATTCGACGGCGAATAAAACTGCGACCGTTCAATCATTCGAGCTGGCGCAGAACTATCCAAATCCATTTAATCCGTCAACCACCATTCAGTTTTCTATCCCCCGATCAGCGGATGTCACTATAGAAATTTTCGATTTGTTAGGCAATCGCGTCCAACAGCTGGTCCAACAACGCTATGAACCAGGCATCTATTCAGTGAATGTTGACGCCAAAGATTTGCCGGCTGGCGTATACTTTTACAGCATGACCGCCGGTGATTTTAAATCCATGCGACGGATGACACTTGTCAAATAATCTCATCCCCTTTGACCCCGGTTTCACCTTTTTGCAAATTTTACTTTCCTTTTAGCAATTCTCCGCGTATCTTTTGCTGTCCGTTTATTTCCTGTACTATATCGCTTTACAAGGAGGCTGTCATGCCGAAAAAGTCATTAATCATCTTTTTTGAGGAGGTAAAAATAAAATGTGCCCTTGCACTTTTCTTTTTGCTTATGGCAACCGTCGCTCTGGTCGCCAAACCAAAAGGGGAGAGCACGGTAGTCGGTTGTCTCATTGTCGAGGTGATTGGCTCCTATCCGCAGCAGGAGGGGCCGGTTTACAACGAACACGACATTCGTATTGACTGTGAATATCTCAACAAAAAGGGCAAGACTAAACGATACAGCTATATGACCAAAGTTGATGAAAGCGGCTACTTTAAACTTGAGCGGGTACCGGCCGGCGAATATGTCCTCAAAGCTGTGGAATTCACCTTTGAGAGAACCGGGCGTTTCACGTTAGCGTCAAAATTTGGCCGAGCGGATAACAGCGACGATGCGCGCTACTGGGGTATGATGACCGGCATGATGATGGACAATGCTGTCGATTTGCAGCAAGATCAAATTGACGTGCAGCCCGGCCAGGGTCTCATCGATCTCGGCATCACTTATATACAACTGAACGCCAGCGAACAAGCGACGGAGACCGGCATGCCATATATTTCACCGGACGGCCGACCACCATGGCAGCGAATAACAGTCAAGGAACGTGGAGCGACTGTTGATTTGTATGTTGTGAGCTCTTCAACGTTTGCCTCACTTGACAACAGGCCGCTTGGGCAAAATGGCTTCAAATACACCAAACCAACACCAGCAGCGTATTTTGACGTGCAATAGGAGCACTTTGTATCGTTATATCAGGATATCTATTTTCTTCTTTTTCTTTACGCTTGCGACTTTTGCTTCTGATCTCGTTGGTATTCTCCCGGTGACCCGGCACATTCTTTCATTACATTTTGATGATTGAAATAACATTGGTCATTTATTAAAGATAATTCTACGCCAGGCAATTTGATCCCTCCACTGAACACGCACTAAATAAAACCCTGATCCAATGGAGGAGGGGGGATGCCATCGATTGTTTTCCAGCGTTGCGATAAAACGGCCGTTTAGATCATAAATTGACACCGAGGCATCAACCGGGGCGTCGATGATCACCCGATCATTAAATGGATTTGGGTAGACTTTGATGTCATAAGCAAATGCCCGCTGCCTTTTTTCAATGCCATTCTGACGTTCCGGATTGATCAGGAGCCATTTGTAAAGTTTAGCTGATGCTAGCACTAACTCGCCATTTGACAGGGTGACATCCACATTGTGCCAGCCTTGAGCAGGAGAAAAAAAGTGACACGATGCGGTCGGCGCTTGAATGGCAAAGGTATATTCCGCCTGATTGTTCAGACGCAAGGTGTCGTTTGCAAACAGCGACAGTCCAAACTGATCGACTGCAATGGTTGAAAAGAGTGCGGCGGAATCGGGCAGATTCGCAAAAGGGGCGATGGCCTGATCGATGGCGTGCAATTCAACGTACATGGAACCATTTTGAAAAGCGCCCTCTGAAAACGCAAGAGAGGCTGTTGCCGGAGAGGGTGAGCAGGCAATCGTGACGGCCGCTGATGTCACCCAGGCCCCTGATCCATTACCATAGCCGCCCTGTCTTGACTCATAAATCCAGCCATTAAATCCGTTGATCATGTTGAAAACTCTTGTGAATCCCCTGGATTCCAAAAATGCAGATGCCGAGGCGCTACGACCGCCAGAGCGACAGTTCACGATGATATCCCTGTCAGTTGGTAGCAGCTGATAGTGTTGCGATAATACGCCGCTTGTCCACGGCATATTGGCGGGGAAAAGAACCGGCATTCCGGGGGGCTCGGCGATATGACCGGCCTGGTATTCCGAGACTTCGCGAACATCCAACAATTGCAGAGTATCGCCGGCAACAAGACGTTCGTACACCTGCGCAGGAGTGATATTTTCATAGGCAAAAATCGACGCAAAGCTTAGTGAAAAAAACAGAATACAAGATTTCATGACTTGCCCTCATTAGCTTGGTTATATATAAATTTAACAAAATAATTATAGAAATCACAGCTATCCTTATTGATTTCTTTTTATTCAAGAGAGATTTGTGTATCTTTGTGTTGGTCGAAAAAAAAGCCAACGATGAAGAGGAGAGCACTTTGACATCATTTCTTGTCTTGACTGTTGTCATACTATTTGTGTTGGCATATCGTTTCTACGGGCGCTGGCTGGAAAAAAAATGGCGTATAAATCCTGACCGCCCAACGCCGGCGCACACTGAACGCGATGACATGGATTATGTCCCGACAAAACGCCCGGTTCTTTTCGGGCATCACTTTGCCTCCATTGCCGGGGCGGCGCCGATTATCGGTCCGATCGCTGCTTCTGTCTTTGGCTGGGTGCCGGTGCTGTTGTGGATTGTTCTTGCCGGTATCTTTTTTGGTTCTGTGCATGATTTTGGCGCATTATTCACCTCGATTCGGCATAAAGGAAAAAACCTGAGCGAGGTTATTGGGGAGAAAACGAACAGACGAAATCGTTCGCTATTCGCCTGGTTTGTATGGCTGACGTCATTATTGGTTATCGCCGCTTTCACCAGTATTGTCGCCGATTCATTTGTCGCCATGCCTTCAGCGGCAACCGCATCAACACTGTTTTTGTTTCTCGCCGTTGCTTTTGGTTTTGTGATGCGTCGATTTCAACTCCCGCTCATCCCGCTGACGCTTGTTGGCATTCTTCTTATGGCAGGTGCGATTTATATCGGCATCATGTTTCCGATGAGTCTGTCAAAGCCAGTCTGGATGATGATTATTTCCGGATATATCGCGATTGCATCCATTGCTCCGGTGTGGCTACTGCTGCAGCCGCGCGACTATTTGAATTCATTTTTACTTTTCTCACTGATTATCGGAGCGACCATTGGCGTCTTGTTTGTCAATCCTGTGATTCATGCACCTGCTTTTGCCGGTTTCAAAGTCAATAATATGGAAATCTTTCCCTTGTTATTTGTTATGGTGGCGTGCGGTGCCATTTCCGGCTATCATTCCATGTTTGCATCAACAACGACGTCCAAGCAGGTAAATAATGAGCGTGATATTCGCCCCATCGCAATCGGAGGGATGTTGGTTGAAAGTTTTCTTGCTGTCATTGCACTGCTCGTGGCGGCGCAATTGAGTACCGGATCTTTTCAACAGCTTTATCAAAATGGCGGCCCTATCGCCATCTTTTCAACGGGTTTGGCCGGTTTGTTGGAACGTATCGGATTGCCAAATGAAGCAAGTGCCTCCTTTGTTGTGCTGGCGATTTCCTCATTTGCACTCACCAGCCTTGATTCCGTTGCGCGTGTGGCGCGCTCCATTTTGCAGCACACTGCGGAAAATAATTCCTTTTTTGAAAACGTAAAAATCTCTCCTCTCTTGAGATCAAAGATTGGGGCTACCCTGATTACCGTCTTTTTGGGTTGCGTCGCTGCTTTTACAAAATGGCAAATTATCTGGCCCATTTTCGGGTGCGCCAATCAGCTCATTGCCGCCCTGGCGCTGATTATCGTGTTCATCTGGTTAAAAAGGTCAAATAGAACTTTTAAAATCATCATATTTCCCATGATCTTTATGTTCATCGTAACATCCGCTGCTCTGGTGCGCTTGACCTATACAAGCTTTTTGGAAGGTAGTTATATCCTCGCCGTTTTTTCCATTGCGCTGATTATTTTGTCGCTCTTGTTTGTACTGTCAAGTTACAAATTTATCTTCGCATCACCAAAAAATCGAAAAAAAGGTGGCGATCGTGGAAAAAGTATTGTATATTAGTGTGTTGTTATGTTCACCAAAAATGCCAATACAATCAACACGATAATATGCCGAGTAACATCATTCACATCGATATCACCAATTTTCCGATCGCGGTTGAGCGTGTTGTGGAGCCCAGGCTGCGCTCTCGGCCCGTCGCTGTTGCCGTCGAAACAGCAACGCAGCCACTTGTGCTTGCCGCGTCAGAAGAAGCGCAGCAGCACGGTGTGTATCGTGGCCAATCATTATATAAAGCCCTGAAATATTGCCGTGATCTTTTCGTGCTGCCGCCACACGAGAACCTCTATTGGCGGGCATCCTATGCATTGATGCAATTGTTGAGTGAATTTACTCCGGTTCTGGAACCCTTGCGTTTCGGCCATGCCTATCTTGATATGACGGGCACGCGCACATTATTTGGCGAGGTGCGGGACACGGCGGCAAAGCTGCAGCGCGAAATTCAAACAAGACTGTCTCTTGGTGCTGCGGCGGGAATTGCCGGCAACAAACTCGTCAGCAAAGTGGCCTCCGATTTTGTCACCTATAACGGCGAGCGTTTTGGATTGTATGATGTCAAATGGGGTGACGAGGAAAATTTTTTGGCGCCATTGCGCATCAGTTTTTTGCCCGGCATAAGCGCAAAGGTTCGCAGCGAATTATACGATCTGAACGTACAGATTAATCGCGAATTAGCCGCCATTCCGGTAGAACATCTGCAAATGGTCTTTGGTCGATTGGGGGTGTTGCTGCATCAGCGGGCCAAAGGGATCGATCCGCGGCCGGTACAGCCAGCAAAACGGGCGCCGGAGATTGTCGAGATTGAACAATTTGACGAGCCGTGCAATGACTATGATGTGCTGCAGGCCATGCTGTTCGGTCTGCTTTCACAATCCACTCGAAGGTTGCGTGATAAACGGTTACGAACCGGGCGACTGGTGGTGCAGATTCAATATTCAGATTACAAAGAAAACATGGCTCAGCAACGATTTACGCCTGCGGATACGGACATGGAGCTGGTGCACACCGCACGACACACCCTGAAGCGAGCGTTATCCCGCCGCGTACGGGTGCGTAAAATGACATTGCGCCTCTGTGATCTCACCGTTGATCCGAAACAATTATCGCTTTTTCAGGAACAGGATCCAAAAATTAAGAAAATAACCATGGCCATGGACACTATCCGCAACAAGTACGGCGAGAAAGCCATTCAATTTGGCAGAGCCTTGCCCACAACCGCAAAATGACGATGGTATTGCCTCGAAATTTCTACTGCCAGGACTCCGCGACCGTTGCTCGTCATTTGTTAGGCAAAAGGCTGGTTCGGCTTGTTGACGGTGTCCTGTTAGCCGGTTTTATCCGGGAAGTTGAAGCCTATTTCGGCGAAAATGACAGTGCCAGTCATGCCGCTAAAGGAAAAACATCGAGAAATGCGATCATGTTTGGACCGGCGGGTTATTCTTATGTCTACTTTATTTACGGCATGCATTTTATGTTTAACATTGTGACAGAAGAGGAGGGATGTGCGGGTGCAGTGTTGATTCGTTCTGTGTTTCCGACGCATGGATTGGCGACGATGCGACAGTTCAGAAACGGCAACAAAAAACACCTGGCCGATGGTCCGGCAAAACTTTGTCAGGCATTGCGCATTGATGCGAGACTCAATCATATCGATTTAACAAAACAGGAAAAAATATGGCTGGAAGAGGGTGTGCTCATCGATCAAACATCGATTCACATGGGCTCCAGGATTGGAATTCATTATGCTCTGGTAAAGGATCAGAGGGCATTGTTACGATTTTGGCTAAACTAAGGTTTTCCGCAACCGCAAAGATTCTGGTTGCGGAATTCGACAAACTTGCTATCTTTTAGAAAACAAATGGCAATGCGGGAGCGGGCTAGATATGGCGCAGGATATGGATCTTATTTCTTTCTCGAATGAAACAAAGCAGGACAAGATTTTACTCAAGCAGTTTGTTGATTTTCACTGGACGCACTACAAGGATGATCCACAATATGTACCGCTATTAGATTACGAGTATCTCGGATTTAAGCTACTCGGGCTTGTCGGTTTTTTTGAACCGCGAAATTTGTTTTTCAAACATGCAGAGATGCGTTTTTTTTTAGCCAAAAACAATGGGCGGACTATCGGGCGATGTAATGCCTTTGTCAACCATGCACATAATGAGTACTGGCACGACAAAGTTGGATTTTTCGGCCAATTCGAGTGCCTCGATGATTTGACTGGTGCAACCACTTTGCTTGCTGCTGCAGAGGAATGGCTCAAATCAAAGGGCATGGAGTCAATGCGTGGGCCGCAAAATTTGCCGATCAATGAAGCGACACCAGGCTGTTTGACCAATGGATTTCAATCGCGTCCGGTGATGTACTATCATTATAACAAACCCTATTATGCCAGTCTTTTTAAACGCGCCGGTTTTGACGCGGTGAAAAAAATATATTCCTGGGAAGTTCGCGTGCAAAATCCGATGGAAGAAAAACTGGCGCGTGTTGCACAAAGAGTGATTGACCGATACAATTTATCGATCGAAGATTGGGGGGATCGTCCGCTCAATATTCGCAAGCAGGAGATGTTTGAAATCTATAATGATGCCTGGAGTGACAACTGGGGATTCGTACCCTTTACGCAAGAGGAGTTCTATCACATTGTCGACGAAATGATGTTGGTCATGGAAGAGAAACTCTTCTTGTTTGTTTATGTCAACGGCGAAGCCGCCGCATTTTTCGGCGGTGTTATGAATATCACTGAAAAGCTGAAACCCATCCCATGGTGTCGCCGATGTGAAATGTTGCGGGCTATAAAAATGTTGCTGACCAAAAATAATTGTAAAGGATTCCGACTCGGTTACCTGGGCGTTAAAAAAAAGTTCCGTCGACTTGGTCTTGACGGCGTAATGCTGTGGAAGCAAAAACAATTTACCCAATCCATAAAACTGGAATATTGTGACATTGGCTGGGTTTTGGAGGATAATACCCTCACTCGCCGCCTGGTCGAGTTGATGGGAGCCGAAGAGTCGAAGGAATATACTGTTTTTGAAAGAAAAATCAACTAAGGAGAAAGATCATGCATCTGGATCGCAGAAATTTTATAAAATCTTCGCTGGGCTTTGCCGGCGGCTTAGCCCTGGGAGGACTGGGAGCATGCGCGAAAAAAGAACCAGCCGAACCATGGGCGGGATTCAAGTACGCCATGTGTAACGAGAGTATGCGAGAACTTTCCTGGGCCAAACAATGTCAGATTATTGGCGAAGCCGGCTATACCGGCGTTGAAATCGCTGCCTTTACCCTTGTTCGCGACAACGTCAATGAGCTTGAGGCGAACCACCGCACGTCGCTGGTGAATGATATGAAAGTCGCGGGCATTGAATGTGTTGGTTTACATTGGCTGCTCGCTCCACCACCAAAGGGACTGCATTTTACCACGCCGGATACCGAAGTTCGTGAAAAGACGGTGAATTATCTCAAGGATTTGATCAATTTTTGCAGTGATCTTGGCGGCACCGTGATGATATTTGGCTCTCCTAAACAACGAAACACAGTGGATATCTCTATCGTGGAAGCGAAAAAATATTTTGCTGATGGTCTGGCGCAAGTTGCGGATCTGGCGCAGCAGCGTGGTGTGCAAATTCTTTTAGAACCGTTAGATAAAAGTCAAACAGATGTTGTCAACACCCTGGCCGAAGCAAAGGAGATCATTGAAAAGATCAATCATCCGGCAATACAGACCATGTTTGACTTTCATAATACACCGGATGAAACCGAGCCGTTTGATGTGCTGATCAAAAAATATTACCCGTATATCTACCATGTGCACGTTCAAGAGATGGATGGAAAACATCTGGGACAGGGAGACGCTGTCACTCACTATGTCAAGGCGTTTCAGCAACTAAAGGATCTAAATTACAATAAATGGGTATCCCTGGAAGTGTTTGATTTTGAGCCGGGTGGTGCCACCATCGCGGAAGAATCAATGGACGTTCTGAAGCAAATAGAGGCAAAATTGATCTAGCCTGAAAAATTCGTTCACACAAAGACACGAAGCCACAAAGACTGTTTTTATTGGACTTGTTGAATGTTTACAAAATGCTTGAAA
>JAFGKD010000017.1 GCA_016928775.1 Candidatus Zhuqueibacterota bacterium
ATATAACCTGTTAAAAGAACAAAGTTATCCACATTTTTTGCCACGACTACTATGTGGATAACTAAAAAGATGAAATCAATATACAATATTCACGGATGAAACACGGATAAGCACGATCGCTCAGGATATCCATCATGGGCGGATAATATTGTGGGATACTTATCCCAGTCGGACAAATGTCCGAATACATTTCCCGTCCGGCATGGATATGCCGAACAATCGGGTTCCCAGCATGAAATGACAGTATAAATATAAATATCCGTGCTCATCAGTGTGCATCCGTGGCTCATTTTTTTTGGCTGCTGCACAGGCCGCACCACAAGAATCCGAGGCTCATTCTGTACCAATACAGGAGACATCATGACAACTATTCCCGTCCTCGTTGAAGATACCCCAGTGATGCGCGCAGAAACGCTCGGTGTGCTGGAAGCGCAAGCCGTTCGTACTGCGGTCAAGGAAGTAGATGCGGAAAAACTGCGCAAATCCCTGCGCGGGCTGGTTGGACAGCTCTCTGACATTATAAAGGATGATAACATAAAAATGGGCAGCTTGCACCTCTCGGAATTGGAGGTTCATGTGGAAATCACTGCCGAGGGTGGTATCGCATTAGTCGGTACCGCCAAAGCGGGGATCAAGGGCGCGATTTGTTTGAAATTTTCACGCTAGTTGGGTGAGGCTGGTCGATTATGCGGTTCAAAAACGAATCGTGCGGTGACAACAAACAAATTCGACCAGATTCACCGGATCAACGGGATAAATATGGATAAAATATATCAATCGATCGGCATGGTTGTAAATGTTGATTGGACAAGAAAGGTGCAACATTTTTATCCTGTTCATCCTGTAATCCTGTCCAGTTTTTAACAAAGCAAAATAGCACAAATCCCAAAATGAACACTTTTCCCCTGACACCCTTTTTGATTTCACTGCATTCGGACGGTCTGCGGCCAAGCCTGCATGACTATGCCCGCATCAGCACAGTGCTGAGCAGCGGCGGGCCGTGGACAGTGGAACGCCTGCGCGACGTCCTGGCCGCGTTACTGGCGCGCGATGAGGAGCAGGAAGAGCTGCTGCGACGGCGTTTCAACAGCTTTTTCCACACCGAACTGGACGTCGATAAAGTATACCGCGACATCGATGTGCAAAAAGCGCTGGAGGATTTGAGATCGCTGGCGCAGCAAAAGCCATCACGGCAATCACCCGAAGAACCAGAGCAACCACCGATCAAGCAACCATCGCGGGCCCGCGACAAACGAATGATCAAACCATTATTATGGGCACTTGTTGCCGTCTGCGCCCTCGTCGCCGGTATTCTTTTGCTGCTGCCATCCCGCCAACCTGAGCTGGAGCCAAAACCTGAACTCACTATTGTTCCTGGTTCTTTACAATTCAAGCTGCAATCCGCCGCAGAAAGTCAGACGAAAACCATTTCCTTGATAAATAGCGGCACTGCGACTTTATATGATACTTTGTCGATTGAAGGTGAAGGTTTATCAAAAGACGCCTTTGTCCTCCATAAATCAATCCGCAACGACAGCATTCCCGGCGGCGATACCCTTGTTGTTCCGGTGACATGCAATCCCGCCGGAATTTCCGGCAACGAATTTTTTGGGCGCCTTCGAATTGATAATAATACAAATCGTACACCCAGGCTTGTTCCGCTGCGGGCATCCGTTGCACCGGACACTCTTGAACAGGCACAACGATATCGGCGCTACGGTGATGTTCCTTATATTGCGGACGTTTCCTATTTACCCCTCGAAAAATCGCAGAGCTGGAAAATCCTGGCAGCGCTAGCGCTTCTCTTTCTACTCGGTGCTGTATCGTACAGCTTTTTCCTCTTGCGCTCGCGCACGGTTCCGCAGGACAAACCGGCGGAATTTGATGAAAACGGCCCGCGTTTTTTCAGTCCCGCTAACATCGGCGGCACACCGGCGCCGCGCCTGAGTGACGAGATGCTGGATCATGTGGCCGATTCCATCGGTTATTTTACCAGCGAGCAGGCCGGCAAAATCCTCGATGTGCCGACCTCCATCAAAGAGACCGGACAAGGCGGCGGTATCCCTCAATTGACCTTTTTTAGACGCAAGCAGGTACGCTCGCTCCTGATCCTGGAAGACGCCTGGGCCGAGGCGCGCGACTGGAATCCTGTGGCGCGCGAGTTGGCGACGGGCATGCTGAAACGCGGTCTGCCGGTGATTTACGGGACGTTCAACGGCTCGCCCGAGCAGTTCAAAACCAAAGACGGCGCTACGCATCGGCTGGACGACCTGGAAGACGAGCGCCGCGGTTATCTGTTGCTGGTCTTCACCGACGGCAAAGGGATCGACCGGCACGATCGCACGTTTATCCTGGAAGCCCTGTCGCGCTGGCCTATGGTCGCCTGGATGGAGCTGCGCGAGCCGCGCGCCTGGGACGACTCCTCGACATTACCGACGCTCTACAACATTCCGCTCTATCCGGCGTCGCCCGTCGGTCTGCAGCAGGTTTTTCGCCGCTTTCTCACCGAAGGGAGCAGCCGGCGGGATTTTTCCGCGCTGACAGAGAAACAGGAGGAACTGCCGAATCGCGCCGAGATGAGTCTTGACGCTTATGTTGAAGATGTCCTGGGCGACGCCCTGCTCTGGGCGCAGGCCTGTGCCGCGATGCCATTGCGCATCAGCTACACGCTGGCAGAAGAGCTGCGACAACGGTTTCACCCGGCGCTGCCGCCGGAGCGTTTCGAGCGACTCCTGGCTTTGCCCAATACTGAAAAAGATGCTGTCAGCTTTAGCTTTTCGATCGAGGTACAACGTGTCCTGAAACACGGCTTTTTAACTCGCCGGAGTGAAGATGAGCAAAAAACCGTGCTGGAATTCCTGTTGGAAAGAATTAACCAGGCTGAACCAACGGAGGTAGAGGATACAAAGGATAACCTGGCGCATCTCTCCTGGGAAGCGGTGCGGGAACGACTCAAGCTGGAGCTCGATCCGAATAATGATTTGCAGCGCCTGGCCGAGCTGGCCGGCACGCCGGTCGGCGGCGCCATCCGCGCCGGCCTGGAGGAGCATGGATTCGCCGACGAAAAAGACAAAATCCCGTTGCGTTACAAACCGAGCGACAAGGATGCCCTGCAACGGCTTGTCCGCATCGAAAAGAGTTTCAACATCCCGCTGCTTAAAGCCTATCCGGTGAGCTGGTGGCATTGGACGATTTTATGCGTGCTCATCTGCGGCTTTATTTCCTGCACAATTTTGAGTTTTGCACAATATGAAGAGACGTTCCCGATATTGCAGATATCCGGTTACGAGAACACTCCGGCGCGCTTGGACATCTTTGTAGCAGAAACCTGGCGCACCCAAGCAGTCGGGACCATACCGGACATTTCAGCGCACGTATTAACAACCGAACGTTTGTATCGGCTGCACCTGTTCGGTAATGGTGGCAAAACGACAAAATCATTTTATGCGTACAGAGACAGCCTCACGCAGCTCTCCCTCGCGATTCAGGATACGCTGAAACAGTGTCGAGATGAGTATCCCGAGATCGGGTTGACCGTCGACCGATGCCCGGAAATATCACAAGCGAACTTTGACACGGTAAGGATGTCAAGCTGGAAAGATCTGCTTGGCGACCGGGCGCCGGACAATCGGCTGATGAGTGTGGGACTGGAAATCCTGCGCGACACGGAGGGATATGAATCCATAAAGCAGCTGCGCAACGCCCTGCTGCAGAGCAGCTCTCTCGATGTGATCTATCGTGTTAAACCGGACAGCAATGGTTCGTGGTCGCATCTGAATGATGCTTTTGACTTTATCACGGCCGATCTGGGACCGCAGATCGAAGCAAGCCAGTTGATCTGGTGGACAAATGTCGATACGCTGAACGAGGACATGCAAAACTTTTTGTCCGGATTTGCGGTGACCATGAACGTTTTGACATCGATGGAAAATTCCCGGATTGACCTTATGGCCAACCTGCTTGAGCCGGCAGAAGAGACAGTCATAACCGAGCAGGACATTATGGCGACATTGAGCGACGTCAAAAAAACCGGCAGCGGCGACATTCGCCTGTTACGTCCACCCCTGGAAGCCGGCACCGTTCTGTTCAGCACACAACCGCGTGACGCTGACATCACGCTGCAGCATGAACAGAGCAAAGCCGTGCACAAGACCAAAAGCGGTGTACCGCTGGTCCTGATGCCGGGGCCGTACCAGGTGACCGCGCGCGCGCCCGGCTACGAGCAGGCTCTTCGACTATTCCAGATCGTACAAGGTGAAAATCCGACATTGCACATTGAGCTGGCTGCTCTTCCGGACAGTGGCAGCCTGATCGTCACTGCCATTCCGAATAGCGCCTTGATCAGCGCCACCAACCTGAGCACCGCTTATTCCCTCACCCTGCGCAGCGGTCAGTCGGTCACACTGCTGACCGGACGCTGGCATGTGCAGGTGCAGGCGAATTCCTATCAGGAACAGGTGCGACCTGTCGAGATTCAAAAAGACGAGACGACAAGACTCTTTGTTGAATTGGCACCGCTTGGCCAGGAGGAAATACCGGTCGCGCCAGACACAACAAAACCGCCACCACCCGATTCCGGTATGGTCAAAATTCCGGGTGGCTGGTTTATTATGGGCAGCGAGGAAGGATCGAGTGATGAAAAACCGGCGGACTCGGTTTACGTGGACGCTTTTTACATGGACAGCACCGAAGTGACGGTGGCGCAGTACCGGACTTTTTGTCGCGCCACCAACAGAGAGATGCCGGAACAACCAGAGTGGAACAAGGAGAATCATCCGGTGGTGTACGTTTCCTGGCACGACGCGGACGCCTATGCGCGCTGGGCCGGCAAACGCCTGCCCACGGAGGCCGAATGGGAATTCGCCGCCCGCGGCGGCTTGTCGGGCAAAAGTTAC
Source organism: Candidatus Zhuqueibacterota bacterium (assembly GCA_016928775.1). GTDB lineage: Bacteria > Zhuqueibacterota > Zhuqueibacteria > Residuimicrobiales > Krinioviventaceae > Kriniovivens. The sequence continues at coordinate 4,896 of JAFGKD010000017.1, forward strand.
CCGTGGGGCGACGACATGTCGCATGACGATGCCAACTATGATGGCACCGGCGGCCGCGACCAGTGGGAGAGAACCTCGCCGGTGGCGAGTTTCGCCCCCAACGGCTACGGCCTGTACGACATGGCCGGCAATGTCTGGGAATGGTGCGCCGACTGGTATGACGAAAATTATTATAAAAACCGCCCCAAACGCGCGCGCAATCCGCGCGGTCCGGAAAAAGGTCAGTACCGAGTTCTTCGCGGCGGTTCGTGGCTCGTCAGCGAGGACTTCCTGCGCGTCGCGAATCGTGACAGGTACATTCCGCAGTACTGGTACAACGACTTAGGTTTTCGTTGTGCCCAGGACTTTACGCCCTGACCCTTTTAGTTTTTTACCCTGTGCCTCGCCCCTGGCGAGGCAAAAATTTTTTTTGTAAAAACCGCCGTAAAAATTGCAGTGATAAAGCATGACATGGCTGAAAAAGAAGATATTCTGACCAAAACATACGATTTGTTGCGGTATATTATCCCGCAGTTGGCGAAATTTCCGCGCGAGCAAAAGTTCATCTTGGCCGATAGGATCGAAACACATATTCTGCAGATCCTCGAAGACCTGGTTGAAGCTTATTACAGTGAGAGGAGTGTGAAACGCCCCATATTGATTCGGGTCAATTTAAAGCTGGAGAAATTGCGCTTTTTAATTCGTCTGAGCCATGACCTGCAGTTTTTCAGTCACCGGCAGTATGGCTATCTCGCGGATAAAATCAATGAGATTGGCCGCATGGTCGGTGGCTGGCTAAAGAAAGTGTAAAATAGAACAATGATCAGGCTATGAGACTTTATGAAAACATTCAACAATCTCTATCCGCAAATCTGTTCGTTTGAAAATATGCTGTCGGCAGCGCACAAGGCGCAAAAAGGCAAACGCTATAAAACATCCACGGCTATGTTTAACATCAATCTGGAGAAAGAACTGTCCGACCTCCGGGAGGCATTAGTTCAGCAAACATACACTCCCGGCCCGTACACCGAGTTTTATATCTATGAACCGAAAAAACGCAAAATCAGCGCCGCACCTTACCGTGACCGGGTGGTACACCATGCGCTTTATAATGTCATCGAGCCTATTTTCGAAAATATTTTCATTTACGACAGCTATGCCAATCGCAAAGGCAAAGGCACCCACAAAGCCATTTTGCGCTACCAGGAGTTTTGCCGAAAAAACCGATATGTGTTGAAATGTGATATCCAAAAGTATTTTCCCAGTATTGATTTTGACATTTTAAAAACAGAAATTCGCCGTAAAATAAGCTGTCAAAAAACACTGTGGCTCATCGACACCATCATCGATCATAGCAACGCGCAAGACGATATGTTTGTGTATTTCCCGGGTGATGATCTCTTTACTCCCTGGGAACGGCGCCGCGGTTTGCCGATCGGCAATTTGACTAGCCAGTTTTTTGCCAATATCTATTTGAACAGTTTTGACCATTTTATCAAAGAGACGCTGCACTGCAAATATTACCTGCGTTATGTGGATGATTTTGCACTATTCCACAACGACAAAACAGCACTACATCGAATAAAACGAGACAGCATTGACTTTTTGGAGACGTATCGCGTAAAGCTGCATGTGAACAAAACGCGTATCTATCGCTGCGATGAAGGACTCTGTTTTTTGGGACACCGGGTTTTCCCGGATTTCAGATTGCTGAAAAAAGACAATGTCATTCGTTTTCGTCGAAAACTCAAAAGGCTGCAGGAGGAATACGCATGCGGTGTGATTGGGCCGGAGAATGTCCAGTCATCTGTCCAGGGCTGGATCGGTCATGCGTCGTTTTCGGATACCTATCGATTGCGCTGTAAAATTTTTTCCGAGTTTGTGCTAAAAAGGGATAAACTCGTTGCACCGCCGAGTTCTTCGCGGCGGTTCGTGGAACAACAACGAGAACAACCTGCGCGTCACGAATCGTAACAGGAACAATCCGCAGAACAGGAACAACAACATAGGTTTTCGTTGTGCCCAATACTTTGCAATAATATTTTTGCCGGAGCCTGCTTGACCACAGTCAAACGGGGTGCGCAAGCGTAAAGTCCAGAGTTTATTCCTGCGTTGTGCTTGTATTTCATGCAGGCCAACCGAACAGGTAAAAAAGTTCGAGCATGGCAAGTAGGCAAAACCGAACGTCGTGCTCGAACGCATTTTTGCGCTCGTCGTCCAGGTTCCGCCTGGAACAAGAATATGTTCGCGATTGTATTATCCGCAAAACTGCTTTTTTGGAGTGAATTCACTATGTGAATTCCCTCGCTTCCAGGTTCCACCTGGGATGCGAATGACGGTCTATATGCAACGAATAAATCTGCAAAGTGACGCTTTGCGTCACAGGTGCACTATACTAATGAAAAAAGTGAGTAAAAACCATGCTCTGCTACATTAACATTCAAAAAACCGACGCGTCGTACAGCGTCACCCTGCATCAGGGGACACCGGCTCTGGGTCGCACGGTACAGAACGTGCAGTTGTCGCCGGTCGCCCGGGTGCCCATCGCCGGGCAATCCTACAGCCTCGGTGATCTGGTGCAGGCGTTGATCGAGTTTCACGACGATGATCTCAATCGCGCCTTTCATCACCGCGGTCAGTTAGACATCGGCCACTATCTCTACGCCCAGGTCTTTGGCGATGTGCCGCCCGAACAGTTGGGCCATGCGGAAAACGAACCGATCGACCTGCGCATCGTCACCACGGATGAACACATCGCCCGGCTGCCGTGGGTGCTGTTGGCGCATGACGGCGTGTTTCTCTCCGCGATGGGCTGGTCGGTCTCGTTGGCGCGTCGCGCCGAGCGCAAGACGGTCGAATTGCCGCCCGAACCCAAAATGCTCATTGTCGCCCCAGAGCCGGTGGGCCTCCCGCCGACCAACGCCCGCGAGCATCTGGAGAATTTGGAGGAGCGGCTGTCGCTCTTTGATCCGCGTTTGTCCATTGGCTCGGATATTCAAGTCGCGACCACCTGGGAGGATTTTCATCGCCTGCTGAAAGAGTTCGAGCCGCATCTTGTCTATTATTACGGGCACGGCCGCGGTGATGCCTATAACTCGCACCTGGTGTTTGCCACTGGCGCAAAATTGCAGCCATTAGATCGGCCGATGGCCGATGTCGCGCAGGCCGTGCGCGAACTACCCGAACGGCCGCTGATCGTCTATATCAACTGCTGCAGCGGCGATGCCGGCGGTTTCACCGGTGCCGGCCGGCAGTTTGGCGATATTGTGCCGGCCGTGCTCACCAATCGCACAGTGGCTTATGCCCGGGCGGCGCGCGCCCAGGCCCTGGTGTTCTGGAAGAGCATTCTCCTGGACGGCCTGTCGCCGCACCGCGCCGTGAGCAGCATGCGCGGCAAATTGATCGATCTCGACCTCAGCTTTCAGGACGCCAGATGGATGACGCCGGTGCTCTATTGTCATTATAGCAGCTGGAGCGCCACAAAACCGCGCCGGGTCGACCCGCTGGAGCACGATCCGCACTGGCGACTCAAACTGGATCGGGTCGCCCAGTTCGGTTCAGTCTCCCTGCAAACGTTAGACATGTTGCGGGACCGCCGTCCGCGCTCTCTGGCTTTCGTATGGTACGGACAGGAGGGTCAAGGGGTGGAGCTTTTCCATCAACGGTTGCGGGTGCAGCTGCGCGGGCATGTCTCCGGCAATACACTTTTTGGGGAGATTCGACCCGAGTGGCCCATGGATCTGTTCGATCCGCAGCGTGCTTTTGAGCTGTACAAGCCGGAGCGCTCCTTTTCCGACATGCTCAGCAATGCTTTTGATGTCAAGAGACTGACGGATATCCCGGCGGCTATTCGCGCGCACACCCGCGGGGAAACGGGACGGCAAATCCTGGTTTATATCCGACATCAGCCGGTGCGCTCGACAAAAATATTTAATCCCAAATCCCTCAAAGCCTATCTGAAATGGTGGGACGAGGTCTTTGCACCGTTATTGACGCAGCATGTGTATGCGTTATTGACGGTCTCTTTTATCGTGAAAAATCCGGCGAAATTTTGCCGCATCCTGCAGGAACAGGAACGCATATATGACATGAGGTTGTCGCGTACAGTTTTTCGGTTATTGGACGAGATGGAGCGCATAGCCATCAAGGACCTGCGTGATTTCCTGCAATCGCACAATATCCGGCTGCCCGGCGAGCGCCGGGAGCTCATTCTGCAGCGCATCATGGAAGAAACCGGCGGGCACTATGAAATGACCATCGAAAAGCTCAGAGATTTAGTGGAGCGAAACTGGGACAAAACCGACGTGACACCCCGGCGGGATGAGGAGGATAATGGTGACTATGATTATTAGAGATATCGCCTTTATGACGGCTGAAGATTATTTTGCTTTTATAATAAAATCTAAACCCATTTCACGCAAAGACGCAAAATCGCAAAGAAACAATGAATGAGAGGGCAGAAACATCATATACATGTGAAATACCAAAGGAGTCCAACATGTCTGATTATCCCTTTGACATTTTAAAACACGATCGCACCGAGGCATTGGCTGACGCCTCCCTGCTGGCAGATCGTCCGTTTTCCAGAACCGACTGGTCTTTTCAGGCGGATGCGCGGCGATTTGTCCCGGGAGAGCAGTTGGCGACCGCCATCAATACCGCCATTGCTGTGGGCGAGCCGCTGCTGATCACCGGCGAACCCGGCACCGGCAAAACGCAAACCGCCTATTATGCCGCTTTCAAGCTGGGAGTGGAGCCGGTTTTGCATTTTCAGGTCAAATCCGATACCACCGCCAAAGATTTGCTCTACCATTTCGACACGGTGCGCTATTTCCACGACGCCCATTTGCAGCATGAAGAAGGCAAAAGTCATGCGCTGTTAGACAAAACCCATTATGTCGAGCCCCAGGCCTTGTGGCAGGCTTTTGATGCGGCAAAGGAGACCGGCACACCGCGCGTGCTGCTCATCAATGAAATTGACAAGGCGCCGCGGGATTTTCCCAATGACTTGCTGCACGAGCTGGATAAAATGGAATTTTTTGTCAATGAAACCGGCCAGACCATTTCCGCACCGAAAAATTTGCAGCCTATTGTGTTCATCACATCGAACAGTGAGCGTCGTTTGCCCGAGCCGTTTTTGCGTCGCTGCGTCTATGTTCACATCCGTTTTGATGACCGGATCGTCGAACAGGCGGTGAACGTTCGCAAGGATGAATTCAGCAATTTGAGCCCGGATTTTATAAAGATGGCGATGCAGCGTTTTTTAGCCCTGCGCGATCGCAGTCTGCGCAAACGCCCGGCCACCGGCGAGCTGTTGGTCTGGCTGCGCGTCCTCTCCCTGGCAATCGGCACCTATCCGGAGCGTCTGGAAGACGATCTGTCACAATTACCGTATATTGGTGTGTTGCTGAAGGACCATCAGGATATCGAAGAATTGCAGAATGAAAGACGCTTTTAGAGCAAAAAGGTGCTGGGGGTGGTTTTGCAAGTCGGATCATTTTTCGCTTTTTTTTATCATATTAATTGTTAATTTTTACCCACTAAAATAACACGACTTTCCCGCAATCAGAATTGCCAGAACATGAGACAATACGACCGTTTTCAAAATCGTTTGACGGGCGCGCCCGTGGATCGGCCACCCAATTTTGATATCATGATGCAGTTTGCCGCACATTATATTAAAAAACCATTGCGGGCGTATTACCAGGATTATCGTGTGCTTGTTGAGGCCAATGTGGCTATGGTGGAGGATTTTGAACTGGATATTGTGCAAGCGATATCAGACCCCTATCGTGAAGCCGCGGATCTTGGCTTGCAAGTTGTTTTTCCAGACGATGCCTTGCCGTTGAGCAACACACCACTCATTCAGCAGCCCGGCGATTTGGCCGCGTTAAAACCGGTGCCACCCGAGCATGGCAAACGTATGCACGACCGCTTGCAGGCCATTCGATTGTTTCGAGAACGAGTCGGCGGGAAAGTACCGATCATGGGCTGGGTGGAAGGAGCGCTGGCCGAAGCAGCCGACCTTCGCGGTGTCAGTACATTGATGATGGATTTGTTTGAACGGCCTGAATGGGTGGTCGAGCTGCTGGAATTCTGCTGCCAGCAGGCGCTGGCGTTTGCAGAAGCGCAGGTAAAAGCCGGGGCGGACATCATCGGACTGGGAGATGCGGTGGCATCGCAGGTTTCGCCGGAGTGGTATCGAACATACGCATTACCCTATGAAAAACGGATTTTTGATGAGGTAAAATCAGCGGGGGGCGTAGCGCGATTACATATTTGTGGTGATACGACCCTCATTTTAGATGATATGGCAAACAGCGGCGCCGACATCATCGATCTCGACTGGATGGTCGACTATGCGCAAGCCGCGAAACTGTACGGCGACAACGGCCCGGCGTTGTGCGGCAATTTTGATCCGGTCAAAATCATGCTGCAAGGCACACCGGATGAAGTGAAAGAAGCCGTTACCTATTGTCTGGACGTGGGTGGCGCCAAAAATTTCAGTTGTGCCGGTTGTGAAATTCCCGATGGCACCCCGCATGCAAATTTACAGGCACAACGCGATGTATTGCGTGAGTACAAGTCTGCAAAATAGAGCTTCAAAAGCGACCGAGAAAAAAATTTGACCAATACTAGAGTTCACACCTGGATTCGATATTTCCTGGTAGAGTAAGAGGAGAGCACGATGAACGAATTTGTCGAACAGTTGGCGATATGCGTGGAACGCGGCAAAGTCAATAAAGACGCCCCATATCCACCGGATCTGAAAGGTCAGGATGGCGCAGATGAGTTGGCAAAAAAAGCACTCGACCAGGGTCTCAAACCTGATACGATCCTCGACGGCTGCATCCTCGGCATGGATCGCATAGGCACCAAGTTTAGCGAAAATAAAGCTTTTGTCCCGGAATTGCTCATGGCTGCCAAAGCAATGACCGCGGCGATGCAGCATCTCAAGCCCTATTTTCAATCCGGTGAGGTGAAACGTAAAGGCACCTTTGTCATTGGTACCGTGGCGGGTGATTTGCACGACATCGGCAAAAACCTGGTGGCCATGGTGGCCGAAGGTGGCGGCTTTGAAGTCATTGATCTCGGCAACGACGTCTCGACCGATAAATTCCTGGCCGCCATAAAAGAACATCCGGGCTGTATTGTCGGCATGAGCGCACTGCTCACCACAACGATGGTCAACATGGAAGGGACAATCAAAGCGATCAAAGAACAATATCCGGATACCATGGTGATCATTGGCGGTGCGCCGGTGACCCAGAGCTTTGCTGATAAAATTGGTGCGGACGGCTATTCGCCCGATCCGCAGGGTGCGGTGGCACTTTTGAACAAAAAAGTAGCGTGATCGTTGCAGAAAAGTTGAGGGAATAATTATCATGAATTTACTTGAGAAATTAAAGTCCGGCACAGTTCTGGTCTCGGATGGTGCCTGGGGCACCTTTTTGCACGAGAAAGGATTGGCGCCCGGCGAATGTCCCGAATTGTGGAACGTCACTCATCCGGATGATGTCTACGATATCGCCAAAAGTTACATCGATGCGGGCGCAGACATGATCGAAACCAACAGCTTTGGTGGCAGCCGGATCAAGCTGGCGCACTATGGACTGGCAGACCGCACCGCCGAATTGAATAAAGCCGCGGCGCTGTTGTCGCGCAAAGCTGCCGGCTCCGACCATTTTGTGCTCGGCTCCATTGGTCCGACCGGGAAAATTTTGATCATGGGCGACGTGACCGAAGAAGAGCTTTATGCGGCTTTTCAAGAACAAGCTGTCGCGCTGGTCAAGGGTGGCGCTGACGCTATCGTCGTTGAAACCATGTCAGCCATTGATGAGGCGGTCTTTGCCATCACAGCGACCAGGGAGAACACTGACGTCCCGGTCATCTGTACATTTACTTTTGAGCAGACCATGAACGGGGATTATAAAACCATGATGGGCGTGACGCCGGAACAGATGGCGGAGGCGGTTTTACAAGCCGGTGCGGACGTTATCGGCACCAATTGTGGCAATGGTATGAAAAAGATGATCGATATTATCAAAATTTTACGGCACGTGGCGCCTGGAATACCGCTGCTCGTCCATGCCAATGCTGGCGCTCCCGCGGTTCGGAACGGCAAGACAGTGTTTCCCGAAACACCGGCAGACATGTCCAGCCTTACGCCTGAACTTTTATCAGCCGGCGCCTCTATCGTTGGTGGCTGTTGCGGTACAACACCGGACCATATTGCCGAAATTGCCAGGGTCGTCAAGCATCCCTGAATATATCCCGCAGCTTCGTATGAATATCAAAAAAATCAGTCCAAATACTTTTGAAATTGCTCTCGACTACAAGGAGCTGGTTTTTAATGTGTGGGATCTCTTCACCATACTGGGTTATTCTGACGGCGCTTCCCCGGCCCATCTCAACGAAACAATCGAGCAAGTCCTCGCAGAGGTACCCTCTCTGTGCCGAATCAGAGGTGGCTATTCTTTGTATACAAATGTGGAATGGCACAATGCGAAATCTGTTCGTTTGCATCATGTTGAGCTTGCCCTCGGACACATCGTTTCGCGGCAGCTCGCTCACGCAGAGGCGATTGCTGTGGTGATTTGCACGATTGGCGCCGGACTGGAAGCGTGGGTGCAGACGCTGATGTCTGCGGGCGACTATTTTAAAGGCTACATCGCCGATGCCGTGGCGTCTCTGACTGTTGATCTGGCTATGGAAAAAATGCAAGCGCATGTCGAACAGGAACAACTGTCAAAAGGCAATAAAATCAGCAACCTCTTTTCTCCCGGCTATTGTGACTGGCACGTCTCACAACAACAGCAGTTGTTTGCTTTGCTCCCAATGCACTTTTGTGGCGTCAGCTTGACCGAATCTTCTCTGATGCTGCCGATCAAATCCATTTCCGGCATCATCGGTTTGGGCACGGATATGCGCAAAGTGGATTCCACATGCCGATTCTGCGACAAAATAAATTGTAATTATCGAAGACGGTTGGAAAATTACTTGCAGGAAACATAGAGGCACATACAACAAAAAAGCCCGATGACATCTGCCACCGGGCTTTTCTTTTTCAGATTTTTACTTTTTTTTGATGAGCCCAATCAGAAAAAGTAAAATGAGCGAACCAATCACCGCAACAATGAGCGAACCAATCAGGCCGCCACCAATGACTCCACCAAGCAACCAGCCGCCTAAATAGTTCAATATTTAATTTTTTTTATGTGATTTTATTAATAAACAACATGTGTGCCAATAAATTTCCGATCTGGCTCAAAAAATCACCTATTCTTATGACTTGCATTATTCACAAACATCTCACTCAAAGTCACCAAGAAATGAAGAAACATTACCCTCTACTCGGATGAAGCTTATTTTGACTTTCATCGTACTGTTGTACCATTCAGGATTTTTAGCCGGCACAACGTTGTTACTATCAGAAAACATTACGGAATAAAAAAGCATCCACCTATGAAAACATTATTCATCGCTCGACACGCCAAATCGAGTTGGAAAGATACGACATTGGACGATCGCGACAGACCCCTCAACAAACGTGGCAAACGAGACGCGCCGCATATGGGCGAACGGCTGTTCCAGCGAGGTGTTCGAATCGACCTTTTAATCTCCAGTCCGGCAAAACGTGCCATATCGACGGCAAAAAAATTCGCCAAAGAAATTTTTTACGAGGCACCAATTATCAAGGATGAAAGGCTGTATGATGCCACAGAGTGGGAAATGCTGGAGGTTATCCATTCACTTGCAAACAGCTATGAAAGGGTCATGCTTGTAGCGCACAATCCCGGCGTTACAGATTTGGTCAACCAGATTTCCGGGCGGCGAGTGGAGAATATGCCCACGTGCGGCATTGTTCAACTGGATTATGAGATAGAGAGGTGGGATCAAATCGGCCATAAAAAACCGAAACGTTTCGATTTTGATTATCCCAAAAAAATATAAACATGAATCCCCGGGGACGTGCGAATCCCCGGGGGTGTAACAAAATCAATCTTTCTTTGTAAATGCCTCATCAAAGACGCCGGCCGGAACCGGATAGTTCAGTGTCTGGAGAAAATCACACGCGTCTTTGGCACCAAATTCACGATCCATGTTTGGATCTTCCCACTCTACGCTCAGAGGACCCTGGTAGCCCAGCTTGTTGAGTTTTCGTACGATCGCGTCAAAATCGACGTCACCGCGACCAACCGAGCAAAATTCCCAACCTCTCCCCTCTTCACCAAAATTGAGGTGAGAGCCGAGAATGCCATTGCTGCCGTTGAGCAAAACGACACAATCTTTCATGTGTGCATGGAAAACCCGATCACCAAACTCGTCTAAGAAACGAACCGGGTCAATGCCCTGCCATTGCAAGTGGCTCGGATCAAAGTTAAAGCCAAAGGCTTCGTGATAATTGACGGCTTCAAGCGCTTTTCGCGTGGTCGGTATATCATAGGCGATTTCCGTTGGATGTACTTCGAGGGCGAATTTAACGCCATTATTGGCGAATTCATCCAGGATGGGTGTGAACAACTCGGCGAAGCGCTTGTAACCGGCCGCAATTTCATCCCAATCGTTTGGCGGGAAGGAATAGAGCATGTGCCAGATGGGCGAACCGGTAAATCCGGGGACAACGGAGTTACCCATATTTTTCGCTGCCTTGGCCGCAGCCATCATTGAATCGATGCCGAATTGGCGTTTTTTCTCCGGATCACCGGCCGCTTCGGCGGGCGCAAAACCGTCGGAACGGCTATCGTTATTGGGATCGCAAACGAGTTGTCCGGCGAGGTGATTGCTGAATGCCCAGGTCTTTAAGCCATATTTTGCCAACAGTGCATGTTTATCATCGCAATAAGCTTTGCTTTCTGCGCCTTTGAAAACATCAAAGTGATCACCCCAGCAGGCTAATTCCAGACCGTCATAGCCAAAGTCGACAGCTTTTTGACACATGACTTCCAGAGGCAAATCGGCCCATTGGCCAGTAAAAAGAGTTAGAGGTCTTGGCATATTTCTCTCCTTGTTCATTTAACTCAAGAATACAACTTGATTATCGGTGAAATTTCTCCCATTTGGCGTCGCTCCTGGAGCTGGCAACAACGGTTTCGATGAATTGCATTCCAACAAGACCGTCCTTTACATTCGGGAAATCGAGCTCCAGCTCGGTCGGTTGTTTTCCCATCATTCGCGCGCGCATGGTGTCTATTGCATTCATGTAAATATTGGCAAACGCTTCAATGAACGCTTCCGGGTGGCCCGGTGGAATACGCGTCGCGCGCTGCCCAGCTTCGCAGATATAGCCATTACCGCGCCGCAGAATCTGCACCGGCTCACCTTGCTGAAAGTAATAGAGGTAGTTGGGATTTTCCTGGAACCATTGCAGTGCACCGTCAGTACCCCAGACGCGAATGTTGAGATTATTCTCTTCGCCAGTTGAAATTTGTGAGGAATGCAGCACACCTCTGGCGCCGTTCTCGTAACGCAGCAAGACATTCACATCATCATCCAGCAGACGGCCTGTGGCAAAGCTGGTGAGATCGGCACAGAGCTCATCAATATAGAGTCTGGTAATATAATGTGCCAGGTTTTCAGCATGCGTGCCGATGTCTCCCAGGCATCCGCCGGCACCGGCTTGCTTTGGATCGGTTCGCCAGGACGCTTGCTGTTGACCTTCCAGCTCAATACGCTTGAGCAACCAGTCCTGTGGATATTCAACAACGATTTTTTGCACTTTGCCAAGCTTGCCCTGTTGCACCATCCAGCGGGCATGCTTCACCATGGGGTAGCCGGTGTAATTATGCAGCAGCGCAAATACTTTGCCGGATGCCTCGACCGCTTTCTTCAGTTCAACCGCTTCCTGTACATCCATGGTCATTGGCTTTTCGCAGATGACATTAAAGCCGGCATCGAGGAATGCTTTGGCAATGGGAAAGTGCCAGTTATTTGGTGTCGTGATCGAGACAAAATCGATGCGCTCTTCTTCCGGAAGCGCCAATTCGGCTTTTATCATTTTTTCATAGTTGTCATGCACTCGTTTGGGATCGAGGTTCAATATACGTCCCATTTCATGGGACTTTGCGGGCTCAATATGAAAGGCGCCGCCGATGATTTCAACTTGCCCGTCGAGACGAGCGGCTTTGCGATGCACGTCGCCAATAAAAGCGCCCGGGCCACCACCGACCATCCCCATACGTAACTTTCGAGTTGCAGCGTCGGTTTTACTTCCTTCAATCATAACGCCTCCACAATTTTTTTGATTTTTGATTTTATTTCAAGAGTTGCACAAAGGTTGTGGACAACCATCAAGCAGTTAAAACTATTGAAAAAATTGAAAACTGTCAAGTGTTAACGGACCTGGACGTTAAATATTTGCAAATTAAAAGATGGAAGAACTCGAGACGAAAAATTATATTTTGCTAAGACAAGTAGCGATCCATATTGTTCATAAAATCTTTATAAAAGCGATAATATTCCGTCTCATGATACTCAATGTCTCGAATTGGCGCGCTGTCAAAGCAAAGGATGCGAGCGTCCGGCGTAGCCATCAAAATAGGAGAATGCGTCGCAATGATAAATTGTGCCTGCCCGGCTTGCGATGCCGTGCGCAGCACCTTGACCAAATCAAGCTGACTTTGCGGTGACAAGGCGGTTTCCGGTTCGTCCAGGAGATAGAGTCCCTTGACCTTGTATCGCGTTTTAAAAAACGCGACAAGAGATTGTCCGTGCGACAAAGTCATTAACGAATGCCCGCCAAAATAGTCGATGAGATTCGGATCAGCCGATGCCCACTCTTCTAACAAATAGGTAAAACGATTAAAAATTTGCGAGCCAAAGTAAGAACCGGTCACCCGATCATTTTTCCAATCGACAGCGATCGCATGGTGCAAAAGTTGTTCATAGGGATTCGGTTTCAAGCGTCGCAGCGGTGGCGCATCCCAGATGTGAATATAGGTTTTATTGGCGATCGCCTTGAGGAGCGTCGACTTGCCGGAGCCGTTCTCACCGATAAAAAAAGTGATTGGCGAAGACAGCTTTATAGATTTTGTTTGCCGGAAAATTGCCAAATTGAAAGGGTAATAGTCGTGCGTGGGATATTTCTCGTGCAAAAAAGTAATGTGCTGAATATGCATGCGTTTCCTGATGGTTTTTTATGAGTTATTTTTGCTGTAAAATACGAATGTTATCATGCTCTTTCAACACCTTTATAATATCTTAATTCTTGCTCTGTCTCAATATCGTTTTCGGGATTCAGGACACTTTCTGTATTTCATTGTCTTTTTCAAGTCACTTTTGTATCTTGGCTAAAATAGAAGCAGAGACCGTCTGATTATCTTTAAAAAATAAAGGAATGGAGCAATGAAGTCTCGATTCATTTTGATGCCTTTAGTTGTGAGAATATCAATCGGATTATTGATAGTGTTTTTGTGCGATTTCGTTTATCCTGCCGAACCGTTCACTCAGCCGCTATGGCCCGCAGGCGCACCGCTTGGCGAAGAAGCGACAGCGGATGATCCGGAATTGACCGTTTACGTGCCCGAGCATCCCAACGGGGCGGCGGTCGTCATTTTCCCGGGCGGCGGTTACTGGGGATTGGCGATGGATCACGAGGGGCACCAGGTGGCACAGTGGTTAAATTCATTTGGCGTCGCCGGGATCATTGTCAGTTATCGTCGCGGGCCCGGTGCCAGCCATCCGGTGCCATTGCTGGACGCGCAGCATAGTATTCGCACGGTACGGCATTATGCCGAGGAGTGGAAGATAAATCCTTCTCGCATTGGCGTGCTGGGATTTTCTGCCGGCGGCCATTTGGCATCCTCGACAGGTGTACACTTTGATGCTGGTGAGATTGATTCGGATGACCCCATAAAAAGGCAGAGTTGTCGGCCAGATTTTATGGTGCTGGTTTACCCGGTGATTACAATGACACAGGATTACATGCACAAAGGTTCTCGAAACAATCTCATTGGCGAGTTTCCTGATCCCGAGTTGGCGAAAAAGATGTCTTCGGAAAGTCAAGTGACTGCCGAGACACCGCCGACGTTTCTGATTCTTTCGGATGCTGATACAGCGGTGCCCGCAGAGAACAGCGTCACTTTTTATCTTGCGCTCCGACGAGCCGGCGTCCCGGCCGAGATGCATATTTTCGAAAAAGGCCGGCATGGATTTGGTTTGGGGCAACTGGATGCCATATTACATGACTGGATGGATCTGTGCCAACAATGGATGCAGCAACGTGGCATCATATAAATCGGCGTTGTGCCTCTCACACAAAAAAGTTGACAATCAAGCAATATTTCCCTATATTTGTTGGCTTTATTGGCGCGTTCGTCTAGTGGTTTAGGACGCTGGCCTCTCACGCCGGTAGCACGGGTTCGAATCCCGTACGCGCTGCGTCTTAATGCGCCCGTAGCTCAATTGGATAGAGCGTCTGGCTACGGACCAGAAGGTTAGGGGTTCAAGTCCCTTCGGGCGTGCCATTATGACCACGTTCATGCTTGAAGATCACGTTTCATGGATGCAGCTTGCGCTCGAGGAAGCGCGCAAAGCCTTGCGCAGAGAGGAAGTCCCGGTTGGCGCAGTTGTTGTTCATGAAGGTCGTGTCATCGGCAGAGGTCATAATCTGATTGAATCGTTACAAGATCCGACAGCGCACGCCGAGATGTTGGCGATCACCGCTGCAGCAAACACACTCGCAACGTGGCGTCTCGATGATTCTATTATATATGTCACATTGGAGCCATGCATGATGTGTGCGGGTGCGATACTTTTGGCAAGGATATCCACTATTGTCTTTGGCGCCTCGGACCCACGGTACGGAGCCTGCGGCTCCAAGCTAAATATTGTGGATAACAACAGCCTTGATGTTCGAGTCCAGGTTGTTCGTGGCATTTTAAAAGCTGACTGTAGCGGTTTATTACAGGATTTTTTTAAACGACTTCGTCAACGTTCTGATTGAGCGTTGACGTTCTTTTTTTCGGAGAGGTGCGAGAGCGGTTGAATCGGGCGGTCTCGAAAACCGTTGTACCCATTGGGTACCAAGGGTTCGAATCCCTTCCTCTCCGCTAAAAGTAATGATGAATGCTGAATTATGAATGATAAATTATGTGTTTGATACTCATTCATAATTCATCATTCATCATTATTTTAGGAGAGATGTCCGAGAGGCCGAAGGAGCACGCTTGGAAAGCGTGTGTA
>JAFGKD010000018.1 GCA_016928775.1 Candidatus Zhuqueibacterota bacterium
AGCCGGATGAATCAGCTGTAACGGATCCTTCGCCTTCGTCGAGTTGCCAATAGCCGACGAGGCCTTCGCGCGGTATATCCTGGCTATACAGAAGAGCAGCCGTCAATAACAAAAAAGTGAGAATTGTCAAGATTTTCATAGCACACTCCCTTGATTCATGTTAAGAGCCAATATTGAATGGTCGTTTTATAAAAATTTGGTAATTCTCTACGGTCCTCGACAATGATCATACATGGATTCACCTCCTGATGATTAGTTGATGAGTAACATCTTTCGTGTTTGACGAAAGCCGGAACTTGTTGTCAATCGGTAGATGTATACTCCGCTCGGCAGTTGATCTGCGCAAAACAAGGCCGTATGACCGCCGGCCTCCTGGTATCCACTCGCGAGAAGCTCGATTTGCCTTCCGTGCAGATCATAGACTGTCAGATTGACATCCTGCGGCACAGGCAGCGTAAAATGAATGACAGTATTTCTATTAAAGGGATTGGGGAAATTTTGCGCTAAAAAGATGTCAGAAATAGATATCGAATGATCATACGTAGAATCTGTATATTGATAGAGCTGTGCATCCATCCACATGAGTCGATTCGTCAAAAAAGTTTCGAGATATTCCACCTCTTTGTCATAGGTATCGCGCTCCCGCCATCCGGGCGTACTGCGCCACAGTTCCTGGCCGAGTATGGGCCATCTGGCAAAATTGCGCTCTTGTGCCTCTTTGAGAATGCTGGTTGTACTGTCAATGATGCCCATAACAGCGTCAAGTTGCCAGACACCCTCGCGCAGCTCAAACCAGCGCTCCGCAAGGTGCTGTTTGAAATTGGTCTCCCGGAACAGCTTTCTCCAGAATGGCGGATGATTTCGTCTGAGGTGATCATCGACTTCAGACTTGGCAATAATCCACTCGGAATAGTTTGGTCCATCATTAAAGGTGGAATTTGACAAGGCCTGATCAAAATCCCAGGCCGGCCCGGCGCGCAGTTTGTCCAATCGGTCTTTATGAAAATGGGCGCTCCAGCCGTAGGCATCCGAATTTTTGGTTGCCTCTTGTATAAGAATCTCGTCAATAAAATAGCCAACATCAATCCAGGCGGGATAGCCGCGCTGCGGATCGGCGTAATAGGGTTGTTCCATCACGTGGCGAAAGTCGTCGTCATATTTTCGAATGTAGGCCATTTGCTCTGGTTGTACTTCATCCGCCTTTGGATATTTTAGCTGGCGCCGCTCACCAAAACTGTTTTCATCCTGCCCGATATCGTAAATATAGCCGCCGGTCACCTCGTCGCCGGTGATATCGGAAGAATCCATTCTGTCGATATTGACGCGATTTACATCCGGCTTGATGCTTTCAGTCAATATATAAACGCCGCGATAATCACCGTTGAGAATCAATTCGACGTGTCGCGTGCGACTGGCCCAGCGTCCCATGCGACGCGCCATTTCATACGCCAGCACATCGCGCAGCAAAGTTTTATCGATATACGCCGCGCGCAGGATCCAGTCATTCTCCCTGGGCATGCCGAAAAGCGAGACATTCAAATTATTGCCCAGGTCATCGCGCGTCTCTAAGAGATAGGGCTTTTTCGGAAACATTTGCGACGCATTGCCGCGTAGCTCGATGCCGATAAAACCGTCATATTCATTAAACGGATCATTGATATGATTGTGTTGGCCCGGCCCATTGTATATGATGCCCATGTGAGCATCCAGTTTGGGTTCATTGGGAATGTCCTGACCGTTGGTGTCAATGACAATGATGGGCAGGTTGGATGAGGTCAAATCAGTCCGCCGGTTTGCAGAAGCTTCAGCCGACGATCCCATCAGACTGGGGTAAATGGATGACAGGAAAAGCCAAAGAAAAGCGGCGCAGGCATCAAGCCAAATATATGCAGATCGTCGTTGCACAATCATCACAAAATTCTCATGCTTTCATTTATTCAATGATAAAATAAATTAAAAGAATAGATATGGAATGCAAGCACTATTTTGTTCATTGATCATATGATCAATACTTACTCATCACCGGATCGAATCATCCGAACGGGACCCAGCAGTCCGGCAGAACGGCTATCACCGTAGCTATTATTGAGTAAATTCGCGATGTCAATCTGTATGCTATTTAATCCCGGTTTGCAAAAAGAAGTTATATCAAAAGTATATGGTGGCCACAATCGCTGTCCCGCTGGCTGACCGTTGATCTTCAAAGAGGCGGCAACGTGTACCTCCCCCAAGTCCAAACAGGTTGATGCCTTTGCCACCGGCAACTCGATTTCCGTTGCATAGGTGACAACACCGCTGAAATGCTCCAAACCCCATTCATGCCAATCGGTCAACTCTTGCACGCCGTTATTCACCCAGTCCTCTGGAATTCCTCCGCGATGTTCAACGGGCGGTTGGTTCGTCGTTTCAATTTTGACTCTCCATGGCGTTGAAATAGTGATCGTGTCGATTGGAGTATCTCTTTGCGGCGAGGCGATGCTGTCTGATGCGACCAGCCAAAACGCTTCATAGGGATCAAAATTGAGCTCGACCGCTGTTCCAGCAGGAGAGTGACGTATGTCCAATGGTTCAATCAAACCCTGTTCACAATTCCATTTTTGCAAATAAATAAACTCGCCCGAACGAAGGGCGCAGGTTTGAGGGTGGCCTGTGTTGTTGGCGAGCCAGAAAAAGTGATGTCCGTCGATGATGCGATGGTGCTGCAACATGTCGAACTCACCAAAAATAAAATCAAGATGCGTACAAAGATGGGGAGGTCTTTTTTTCAGCTCGGTTCTCAGAGAAGAATCGCACAGCGTGACGTTTGGATAACATTTGAGCTGCTCGATTGTGGACTCCAATTGAGGATCAAATAATCCATCATCCGTTGAGCCAACGGGCCAGGACTCGAGCACATAAACATGTCCTCCCTGCTGCGCAAAGTCGAGCACCTTTTGCGCCACATCATGTGGTATAATTTTCATAGCCGGCAGTATAACCGATTTGAATCGAAACGGTTCTCGCGTCAGTTCTCCGTCACAAATCTGCATTTGTCGCATATAGTGGCGGTCGGCAATGAGAAACTCGATGCGATATTTTATCAGATTTTCAATCGCTTGCGAATATATTTTATTGATGCGCTGAACCTCCGGAGAATACCAGTCGTCCATTTTGGGCGGACACCACCACGCCGATTGTTCCTTGACTTTATCCGGGGTTCGAAAAATATCGGCGTCTGTTTGCAGTGGATATTTCGCAGGACCCGGGACGCGCCCTTTGTAGGCAGGATCAAAGACGCCCGGGCCGCACAATCCCCAGACGCTATCCATTGGATTCAGCAGCAAAACATCCGCCGCTGCGTGGCCATGTGAATTCACGTAACTGGCGCGTCGGATAAAATCGCTCCACAAAGACATCTGCGGCCACCAGGGATTCTCCTCGTACCAGTCCGGCAGCCACGGATTGCCATCCAGTTTTCGCGTCAGCCAGATAGCGTGCGGCACAACATGACTCACGCCCCAGGTGATCGCTGCGTTTGCCGCTTTTTTTATGGTGATGTTGTCAAAGCCCCAAAATCCTGCTGCACCCATAATTTCACTCTGCATGCGACGGTTTTCGAATTCGCATACAGATTTTGTTTCCATAAAATCGTGCGGCTCGAGAACACGCAATCCGAGCGCATCAGTGCCGGGCATGCTAAAAGCACGTTGTGCCTTGAAAAAATCGCCAACAGCGCTCGCTTGCCACATAAGCGACTCTTCCCACAAATTGGAAATGCTGTACAGTCCATGCTGCGCACACCACTCAGCGGTGCCCTGGAAAAACTGGACATACACATCCGACACCGCGTCAAACCATTGCCAGCGCGCGACGACAAAACGACCTTCCACATCCTCATCCACCAGCAGCGGCAGCCACAAACGGATATCGCGATGAAATTTTTGCTGATAGTGTACGGCCACATCGTTTGACCAGGCTAATTTGTAACCATAGTCGCCTTCGTGATCGACAAAAACGCCCGGAATGCGAGAGCCGAGTTGATTCTGCAGATGATCGGCATACGGCGCATGCGCTTCCTGAATAAAAGCATCCGACAGCCGTTGATCCAGATAATTCAACCGGCCACCATCACAGCCGGGATGATAATATTTGTGAAAAAGATAAATACGCCAGGCGCCGGAATCCGGGGCACACCAGGTCAAGCGTTCACCGGACCCGATGAGTCGCAGCGACTCACTGTAAATGCGGGCAGGTGTATGAGGAATCATCTCGAGACTATCCCGCGCAGCGAGCTGGCTTTGTTCCATACGACGAAGCGCCAATGCTTCTAATAAAAAAGCATCCGTTCCTGCTTGCCGACTTTGTATTTCTCTGCTTGCCACACCCGGCTTGACTATATGATTTCCACTATTCAGTCCCCTTGTTCCCTGTTCCTTTCCCCCATTTCCATTTTCCGCCAGTTGTGCGGCTATGACAAAAAATGCCTCCGGTACTAAAACCGATTCACCTCCCGCCACATCGATTGTCTCCCAGTGAAGGGATTCTGCCCACATGTCGGGACACTTTTCCAGCACCCGTCCGGCAGCACGCCCGCTTGGCCACCAGAATTCATCTACATAACCGAGGTAAGCGTTGCGCTCTTTTGTCTCCGAGAGCGCCATTTCGAACGCGCGAAACCAGTCACCCGAGAGCCACTGGTCGAACGGCAAATCCGGTTCCCCGACCATGTTAAAACGAGCGTGTACATAACCGGGATTCAAACCGTGCTGAATCATGGTGCGCGCCATCTCTTTAATGCGGTTTTTTGTTTCTGGATTATCGATGGGCCTGTCCCAGAACCAAAATACAAATGGCGCATACAACATATCTGGTTCGGCAAAATGTCGTCCCACTTTATCAAATGAAATAGCCGGCCTGGCGCCAGGCATATCATTTGACAATACATTGTGCAAAAGTGCGAGGAGCACTATCCCCTGGACTAAAATTTTCATGGATTTTACTTTTGTTTTTATGATTGCTTTGGCTGATACAATTTACATCCAACGTCGACGATCTGTGGCGGGATTTCTTTGGGCGGCAGACCCTTGGTTTTGAAATAGGTGCAGCGGCCAAGAAAGGTGTCATTGTCAAGATCGTGAAAAGCACATGTCCAGCAAGATTTGTCTTTTTGAGGATCGGGCATTCATTTTCCTTATGCATTTAATAGTTAACTTGATTCTAAATCGAATTTTCGCAAATCACCAACAAGGCATTTGTTATTTTAAATTTTTTAATTTTATTTTTAGAACTTTTTGTTGAAATAATTCTCCAACGCAACAGATACATTCCGCTTAAAGCCGTCGAATTTGGCTCGTTTCACCGGGCTTTTGTGATATCTTGTGCGAAATTCATTTATGTCGATTTTTATCAAGTCTTCAAGCTTGGGATTCACATTGTATGGTCGCGGTTGAAAGGCCGGCTCATCAGTTGGTCGTGCAAAACGTTTATTCCAGGGACAGACATCCTGGCAGATATCGCAGCCGAAGATGAGGTTGCCCACTTTGGCTTTCAGCTCTTCCGGATAGGGTCTATCGTGTTTTAGCTCAATGGTGAGATAAGAGATACATTTACGCGCATCAACAAGGCGAGGCTGGATGATAGCGTTCGTCGGACAGGCATCGATACAGCGGGTGCAGCTGCCGCAGTAATCGGTTTGAAAAGGTTCATCGTAATCCAGCTCGCAATCGACAATCACTTCGCCAAGAAAAAACCACGAGCCATAGTCGCGGGTGATAATATTCGAGTGCTTGCCATACCAGCCAATGCCGGCGCGCAGGGCCCACTCTTTTTCCATCACGGGCGCAGAATCGACAAAAACGCGGCCGTTCACTCCAGGGCACTCTTCCCGAATAAAAGTCAGCAACTTTTGCAAGCGGGATCGAACCAAATCGTGATAATCATCACCCCAGGCGTAACGCGAAAAACGACCTTCTTGCGGCTTTGGGGTGGCTTTAACGGGTGTGTAATAGTTTATGGCGCACACGATGATGGATTTGGCGTTTGGCATCAGCAGTGCGGGATCGATCCGCGTATCACGATGTTTTTGCATATACGACATATCGCCATGATAGCCGCGCTTGAGCCAAACATCGAGCCGGGAGCCATCGAGGGATTCGCCTGGTGCGATACCAACACGAAAAAAACCAAGAGAACCGGCAGTCTTTTTGATTCGAGTTGTCAATTCCGATGTGGACATGATTTAATATACAAGATAGCGCAAAAGAATCAAAAACAAAATAGAGAGCAGAAAGAGGCGTAAAGTCGGGACAGAAAAAGCAAGTCAAAATAAAGATGAATTGGATTAAATCTCTGGGCGAGAATGATTCATTGCAAGTGCTTCGCAGAGATCAAAGCTTGTTCTCTCGGTTGTGGCGTCCTGATATTCAATCGTGATTTTTATGTCGGAAATACATTTTGCCGCACGAAAGTTCACATTAAAACCATTTGTCGGTTCGGTCGCAACAACGTCTCGAAGAAAGGGGTGATCCGAGGTATAGCTGATGCTCTTTATCAATTTGCCGTGTCGACTCGGTTTGTCGAGCCAAAGTGAAAAATCGTACAGGGGCCCGGCAGGATCATTCGTTTGGTAAACGGTCACAACCGAGGCACGAAAATTCTCGGAGGAAGCGTACCACAGCGTATCTATAGTCGCGGCTAATGTGGTTACCGTTTCGCTCAAATGATCGGCTTGCTTTTCTTTTTCGGCGATTCGTTTCTCCAGCGCGTGCAATTTCAGGATGCTCATGGTGAAAAAAATAACAAAAACAAGGAATCCTGTCATTGTGATCACCAGGACAATCTTTGAAGCCCGAAGGCTCTTTTTAATCTCTTGTTCGTCCATCTTGGGTCCCGTTCACCTGATGACAAGGTTGTCGCACATGGCAAAATCAACAGTTGTCTGCGTGCCATTTTTGAGCTTTATAGTCAGCGTGATCGTCTCCAGACAACCCCAGCCGGTATAATTGACCGCAAAACCGTTCCCGGGCTCTCTACCGATCCGCTCCTTTTTCAGCATCGTAAAATAATCAAAAAGATAAGCTACACTGCTAATTTCGCTTTTTCGGACGTGTGGGACCTCAATCCAGACGATAAAATTATACAACTGTCGATTCTCCGGATCTCGTTGTCCCGGCAGTGTAATAGCCAACGCTTTTGGTTTGACCAGGTCAGCGATCGGCCCATGTTTGATCGAATCTACGGAATCTTCCAGGCTCTTGACCATTGTATCAAGGCTGTCAGAAAGTGCGGCTTTTTGCTCGACCTGTTTGTGCAGCAAATTATATTGTGCATAGCTGTAGACGAACGCCGCCAGGATCAAAAGGATACCCATAACCGTCACTAAATTGGCCAAAGTAGTGTGTTGTCTCGTGTTCTTTTTCGCCGTTGTCATTTACTCTCCTCCACCGGATGCGCCGTCCAACATCTGCATGGATCGATTCCACATGTGCATCAATCGTCCGGTCATGACAGTAATCACACCGCCGGAACTGAACATGGAAGAGATTTCCACCGAGCCGAGCTCACCGCGAAATAGAGATAGCAACACACTCGCTGCAAAAACAATAAAGCAGAATACGATAACGCAAATATAGATGATTCTTTCGAGTCTGTAAAAGGATGAAATTTCTTTTATGGCTTGCACACGTTCTTGAAGATCGTTGTTGGCCACAATTGCCTCCGGTCATCGAACACAAATGACATCGGTTGAATTCAGGTATTTGATACAAAAGGATAACAAAATAAAAGGTGAATACATTTCAGCTCGGCGACGTCGAGGTTTCATTTTTTTATTCGCTTGCTTTTATCCACATCCGCCTTGCCGTTTGACCTTTTTTGCCAATTTCACTTTTGGAGTATATTCAATATGATCAAGTTCCCCGGCATCCGGTTCTGATGCGGCTTGCCTGGCGCCGAGCGCCACATCAAAATCGTGCTGCAAATCATCGCCCTGGCGCTCGGGTGAGGCGCTATAATCGCCGTGTTCAAATATATCGAGCCAATAGTTGATGCCACCTTCGAGAATATATACGTTTGGCGTTTTTTCCGCCACAAGATATTTCCAGGCCTGGGTTGAGCGAATTTCGTTGTTGCACATGGTCACAATCACAGTATTGAGTGGTAAATTTTGCAGTTCGAGGGCGGTCATGTGAAGATCGTCCATCTCGACGCGTCGAGCATCCTGAATGTGAAATAGATTATAGTCTGCTTCATCCCGGACATCGACCATGACCAGATTGTGAACCTCGTCATGAATAAGATTGAGCAGCTCACCGGGATGAATCTGCACCTGCCGATTGTCAAGAAGTGGCTGCTTTTCTGCCGCGATACGCTCCCACTTGTCCTGAATGCTCGGCTGGCCGACGGCCAGGATGATCAGAGCAACCGCAACAAAAGTAACGGCACCAATGTATCGTCCTTTCGGATCCCGAGCCACATCGCGTTTGCCAAAGATCCGCTCCAATTGCTCGCCACCCCAGAACATGAACAATGCCATCAGTACCACGGCAAGCACGACAAAACCGGCCGGTACATTCAGCCAGTCCTGCAGGGTCAATCGTCCGTAAAACGAACTGTTCCAAAAACCACTAAAAAAATCGACTGTCTCGCCGAAAAGAAAAATGCCAAACGTAGCGCCAAGCGTAAAAAACAGACCATCAATTTTAAGCACCGCGAGGGCAACGATGGAGGTACCCGGACAAAAGCCGCCGATAATAAAACCGACGCCCATAACGAGTCCGCCGACAATGCCGGGCCATAGATAAGTTGGATTGACCCAGAGGGCATCATAATCGAGCCATCCCAGTCCTGATGCCAAAAAAATCAGTACCATCGCGGTGATGATGCCAGTGAACATGACTTTGAGAACTGTCATATCCTTGAAATAAAATTGCGCTGCTAATTTGGGCGAGTTGGCAAAACCGGCCATCTCGAGCACAGCGCCAAAAGCAACGCCGATGATGAGATAAATTGTATAGGCGCTAAATTTACCGAAAAGTTCTTCTATGGGGAAAGGAGCCATGGTTAATCCTTAATCATGAATGATGAATTATGAATGATGAATGATGAATGATGAAAAAAACTAGTTCCAGGCTTTGCGGACAAACCAGGCGAGGGCATAGCCGCCGCCAAATACAGCAAACATAAAGGCCCAGCTACCGGCGGAGAGTACCGCGCCGCCGGACAGCGCTTGTCCTGAGGTACAACCACGCGCCAGGCGGGCGCCGTAACCCATGATGGCGCCGCCGACAAAAGCCAATAGCCAGCGCGATCGCACCGAGATGTTCGGCCCCTTGTTGGTTTCCAGCTTGAGCCGGCCATGAAACAAGCCGGATAAAAAGCCGCCAATGAGTGCACCGATTGTCAGAAATACGATCCAGTTGTCCAATGGATTTTGCTCCCCGCCCGCCAACCTGAGCAGGTAGGGTGTGCGGTTGACATGATCCGGTACGATCAAATCTTCCACCGCAACAATGATACGATTCAAGCCGCCGGAGGCACCCAGGCCATTTCCCGTGATAAAAAAGGCGCCGAATAGCACCAGGCCCAGCAGCACGCCGGCCAGATAAGGATTCATATAGGGTTTTGTTATTTTTGAGATCATATCACTTCTTCTCCTCGTACAACACATCTGTAACATCGTTTTTTTTTAAAGTTTTTATAGCATCTATTTCAAAACCACCGAGAGCGTCGAGGCCACAGAGTAATGATATGATTGAATTTTTTCTCGGTGATCTTGCCAGCCTCTATAGTTAAGAAAGTTTTATATTTTAGTTGTGACCCTCGGCCGCGCCGTGTGATTCAATATCCTCCCAGCCGACGATCATGGCTTTGATCGAAGCGAGTGGCGTATAGCCGGTCGTTGTGAGATAAATATGCATCATTAGAAATGCCGCAAAAAACCACGCCACCAGAGAATGAATGGGGACGAGCACACCGAGCCCACCAATTTCATCCAAAAAATCGGGGACATGCTGCGCACCCCAGATTAAAACACCGGTGATTATTTGCAGCGGCAACAAGATATTCAATATGACAAGATAGGTGAGCTTTTGTAACGGATTCAACTTTACCTCCGGATTTTTTTCAAAAGGATGTTTTTCACCTTTGAAAATGCCTCGAAGGTAATAGGTTGCCTGCTGCACCGCTTGACTAAAAAAGCCTCGCGGTTCCGGCAGAAATTGCCGAATCTCGCCGCTGGTAAAATGGTAAAAGACGGCGAGAAAGGCGTTCACCAACAGGATGAACGCCAACACGTTATGAATGATCACAGCGGCCGGAAAACTGATAAAACCGAATACGGACGGGGCATGGATGATGAGTCCGGTGAAAATCAGACCGATGATGGCAATGGCTTGCAGCCAATGCCAAAATCGTTCGTAAAACGCATACATGTAGACCGTCTTTTTCGCTCCGCGCTCGGCGCGAGACTTCCCGGCAGACAGAAATCGCATTCCAGCGTGAAGAATGATGCCCAACATGACCACCAGAACCGAAGCGGCGCCAATAATTTGTACGGCCAACACGCTGTCATGCCCGAGAATATATAATCCCGCCTGGCGAACATTTTCTTTGAATAACAAGACACCGCCTTCGATGAATATACTGCCGGATCGTTGAATCGCAGCATCACCAACTATTTTTGGAAGTTCGGCTTTGGGCGGATGCTCAGCCAGCGTGAACGTTCGCGTCAATTTTGAATGTCGATGGTGACAGGATTCACAATCCCGCGTCACCCAGTCGCCGTGCGTGACATTGTGGTGTATGCCATACGGCTGAATTTCTCCTTTTATTTTCAGAAAATCCAAACCAAGGGCACGCAATCGAGATGTGATGATTTCGATCTTGGCGTCCGAATCGAGAGACATTTCAAATCGCGAGAGAGCACCGTCTTTGTCGGCATCAAAGGCGGCGAGAATATCAGGATGATAGTCGCCCGTTGGGACAATGGCGCGCTGCAGATCCGCAAACCGAACCGGTCGTTTCGGTTCACCACAAGTCCAATACCAGAATGTAACCATATTGAACGGCGACAATCGCGTTGAGCCGTCCAGTTCCTGTCGTGGTAACAAAACAGGTTCATAACCGGTGATGAGCGTTCGAATGTCTTTGGGCTCACCGTCAAAGCCACGACATTCCATACGCGGCTCGCCATCCGGGGTGATCATGGTCCAGTCCATAACCCGACGCGCCGGCGCATACATGTGCGGTATGTGGCAGGATTCGCAGGTCATAGCCTGCATGTGACGCGCACGGTACGGGAGCCAGTCATGCGTTTTTTTGCTATCATGACACGACTCGCATCGACGCATCGAACCTTGCAGCTCGGGGATTAGATTTTTATACGAACTGGTCCCGCGGGCAAATTGATGACTTGGTCTATACAGATAGTCGCTGATCGTTTGACGTCGCGGCGAAAAAGTGAGATGTGACGGACGCGTTTTTTCCGATTCCTGATAAAAAATAGGATTATTGATGGAAAAATGGCAATCCGTACATTTGAGAACGCGCTCGGCGTGGATGTCCCAGGACCGCGACAAGTCATTTTTATTGGCCAGATTGAGGCCGCTGTCTGACATACGCTGCGGCGAGATGATTTGGCCGGTGGTTTCGGTCATCCAGTATTCCGGTTCGCACGTTGAGGTAATCAGCGGCGTATTACGATCCGCATGCACCAAACCATGGCATTGCCCGCAATTATCGTTCGAGGGATCGTGCGGTTTTAAATACACGCTTTTTATGTGGCCGTCCGGATCAAAGGCAGCGGGATTGTAGCGAAAAACAGGTCCGGCGCGCTCAACCACACCAATTCCCGCCAAAGTGGCTGTATTGGCCCAGGCAAATTGGCTGCTGCGTAGCGCAGCAATGCGGGCGTCATTGTTGGGCTCTTTTATATGACATAAAAAGCAGTTCATTTCGACCGTTTCGGTGATCCGATCTTTGGATGCCGGTCCGCCGCCAACGTGCCGCGCACCAAAGATCTGAATCCAGCCCTCCGTTGTCAGATCAACATGTTCATCACCAGGGGGTGAGAGGACACGATAAACCATGGGATTCCATCGCCCATATAGTCCCGGACTCATATCCCAGGCGCGTCCACTTGTTGTTTCACCCGGCTCGGTCAATTGGCTGAAACCAACGTCGCTGTGGTAGCTGTGATTGCTTATGTATTCCGTGTCGTGGCAATCGCCGCAGGTATTCATGGTGGAAACAGGCTGTCCTGTGTGCAGCACATTATCCCCGTTGGCATCAAGCAAAGGGAATGTCGGGTGCATGGTCTGCGCCAGTGCCGAGAGCGTCGTCATGATGAATATGATAAAGATATTTCTCATTGTATTTGGCTTTCCTTGTATCCCGTATCTCGAATCTCGAATCTCGCATCCCCTTTCACAATTCTATCCGCTTTCTTCCCCCGACCACCATCGGATCTCCCTCATATCCCAGTGCTTCCCAATTCATCCTCGCCTTGCCTTCCTTTGTGTGGCAGTCGATACATTGCAGGGCATTTTCCGTGGGTGAGACCATGTGCGTGAGTGGCCAGAACATGGCGGTACTGGTGAAATTATAGTTGCCGCTGTATGCGAGGCCGGTCGCTTCGGAGCCGAGACGAATGGCCTGATCCCAATCAAATTCCGTCCAATAGCCGCCTTCACCGTAGGTTTTGGGCTGCAGAAGGTATTTGTATCGTGTGTCGTAAATTTGTTTTGCGGTGTGGATTTTAAACGGCCAAATTGTAGCGCTAACATTTTTTATGTCGCCGTTGGGTTCGTTAATCATCGTCACCTTGTCCGCATCAATTTTGTCTCCCATGATGTAATGCTGCGCTGTGCCGTCATACCAAAAATAGTCCGGCGTGATATCTTTTTCGTAAATAAAGCGGCCCTTTATTTTCAGGTATTCATGCGGATCTTCCGGCAAATCCTGACCCGCCGCTGACCAATCCCAATGCATTTTAGTCGCTTCTTTGACCGCAGCCACCGGAATATGGCACGTCTGGCACGCCACAGAGGCCACATGATTATTCAGTCGTTCATCATCGTGCAGTTGTGCATCATGGCAATCCGTGCAATATACCTGATTCTCATCATCCATACTCACCGAAATCGCTCGGCCTTTCATTTGATGCTGTTCGGACTGATGACAATCGGTGCAGGAGAAATTGTGCTTGCCCATGTGCACATCAATGCGTTCGCTCGGATAATAGAGGCTGCCGTCCAGATCGCCGTGTTTGACCGCATTGCCGCCGCCACCTTTGAAATGACAGCCGCCGCAGTTTTCGCGTGTTGGCTCACCCACGCTTTTTGCAGCAGTGAGGAGATCAACATCCGGCGCCGGCAAGCCGCCCTGGATTTTGACGTACTGCCCGGAACGATCATGGCAAACAAGGCAGTCAACATTCTCCTCAATGGAAAAGTCATAAGACGCATCAGTCCAGCCATAGCCGGCGTGGCACGCTGTGCAAGCGGGCCAGTTGGATTGAATGCCAATGCAGAAATTGTTCAGCGCATTTTTTTTGCCAAGCACCACCGGTTCGGGACGTCCGACCAATTGCACGGGCGGGCTTTCCCACGTCCAATGCGATGACTGCATAATCTGGTGTGCGGACTCTTCGTGACACTCTCGGCATTTTTTCGTGACGGCCTGGCCCGACTCATATGTTTCGGTCATCAGCGACGAGTGATCGGTGTGGGGTAATCTTTTGGGAACATATGCCCAGGGATCATTGTTATTATTTTCCTTTGGTAAAAAGTAAATGATTGGAACAAGAAGGACGAGCACGATGAGAATAAAGAGCGTAATCCACGTATTTCTGAAATTCATTTTGATACCTAAAGAAAAACTTAAAGTACTGTAAGTTTATGAGCCTGCAAATTTAGACAATGTATGCCAAAAATACAAATTTAATTCAATTAACATAAAAACTCAAGTTCGTGTGATCTGAATCATTTCGCGGATATTTTCATCTTATAATAAGCCTGCCCAAAAAAATATTTACATAGAAAGGACGTTATGAAAAAAATACTCATTCTAGGTGCGGGAACGGCGGGAACTATCATGGCGAACAAGCTACACCAGGTGCTGCCACACGACGAATGGCAGGTGACCATTGTTGATCAAAATGAAACACACATTTATCAGCCCGGTTTGCTTTTTATCCCTTTTAATATCTATACCTGCAACGATGTAATCAAACCCAAACGCGATTTTATCCCGCAGGAAGTCGAACTGATCATGTCCGGTATAGACGTGATCGAACCGGAAAAAAATCGCGTTAAATTAGCCAACAACCAGGTATTGAGCTATGACTATCTCATCATTGCCACTGGTTCTCACCTCGCACCCGATGAAACAGAGGGTTTGCTGGGTGACGGATGGAACAAAAACATATTTGAATTCTACACCCTGGAAGGCGCCTGCAACTTGCAAAAATTCCTGAAACACTGGAGCGGCGGCAAAATGGTTTTAAATATCGTCGAAATGCCTATAAAATGCCCCGTGGCACCGTTAGAGTTTCTCTTTTTAGCGGACTGGTGGTTTACCGAACAGGGCATACGCGACAAGGTGGATTTGACATTTGTCACGCCTTTGCCTGGAGCATTCACCAAACCAAAAGCTGCCTCCATATTAGGCGATTTTCTTGATAAAAAGAATATTCATCTCGTAACCGAATTTAACACCGGCTCTGTAGATTCAAGTGCGAACAAAATCGTTTCCTTTGATGGCAAAGAGGTCGAGTACGACCTGCTCATCACCATTCCCACCAATATGGGCGATGCGGTTATCGAGCGCTCGGGTTTGGGCGATGAACTAAATTTTGTGCCGACGCACAAACACACTTTGCAGTCCAAAGCCTACGAAAATGTTTACGTCATTGGAGATGCCACTGATCTGCCGAGCTCAAAAGCAGGGTCTGTGGCGCATTTTCAAGCGGATGTGTTGATCGAAAATATCCAGCGTGCCATAGATGGTCTGCCGCTGGTGGAGGAATTTGACGGCCACGCCAACTGTTTTATTGAATCAGGCTTTGGCAAAGGGCTGCTCATCGATTTTAACTATGATGTCGAGCCGCTACCCGGCAAATTTCCTCTTCCGGGAATCGGGCCGTTTTCATTGTTGCAGGAAACCAAGGCAAACCACTGGGGCAAAATGATGTTCCGCTGGATTTACTGGAATCTGTTGCTGCGCGGATCCGAGCTGCCCATTCAAGCGCAGATGAACATGGCCGGAAAGACGAAATAGGGAAAGGGGTACATTTTGGATAAAGACCTGGAGCTGCTCCACCAAAAAATTGATTTCCTGACCGAACAGGTTTTGGAAACCCAGCGACGCCAACAGGCGCTCGAAGAGCTGTGGAAAGACTTGACGCCGGTGATGACCGATCTTTTTAACACGGCTGTGCAGGAGCTGGATGAGATTTCTCCCTATTTTGGCTATGAAGATTTGATCCACCTCCTCAAAAAGGTATTGCGCAACATTCGCAGCTTGACCGCCTTGTTCGAGCACATTGAGAGCGCGCAGGATTTCGTTCGGGATATGACGCCGCTCTCCAAAGAAATCTTTGATGACGTGCTGCAACGCCTCGATGCGCTGGAGGAAAAAGGCTATTTCACTTTTATGAAAGCAGCTTTTGGCGTTTTTGATAATATCGTTACCAATTATTCGGAAGAAGATGTCCGATTGTTAGGTGAAAATATTACGAGCATTCTGGACACGGTCAAAGAAGCCACCCAGCCGGAGGTTATGAGATCAATCCGGAATGCCGTGGCGATCTATCGTGATATTGAAGTCGAGATTCCGGACAAAATGTCGACATTTGCCTTGATCAAACAAATGTTGGATCCCGAAGTCCGGCGCAGTCTTGGAACCGGTTTGTCGATTTTGAAAAAAGTGTCGGAGAATTTGGAAAAGTATTCAAATAACACAGAGTAATTAAAAACTCACGCAAAAACGCGGAGGCGCAGAGGTATCGCAAAGCTAAATCTCTGTACTGCAGAACAGCAATATTGTGTTTTTTTGCAAAGTTTTTGCACAAAAGACAAAGAATTTGACCGGCGAGTACACTGAGGATCACCGAGAAGAGCCGTATGCTTTTTTTTTCTCAGTGCTTCTCGGTGAGCTCGGTGGTTGGAATGTTTCGCTTTGCGTGGGAAGGAACACCATAACGATAATATAAAAAGGAGATTATCATGCCCGTACGCGAAATCGCAGGAGTACACGTTGATTTTGATGATGAAGGTTTTATGACCAATCCGGATCAGTGGACAGAAGAGATTGCCAAAGCCCTGGCTGAGGAGGAAGGTATTTCCGAATTGACTGAGGGACATTGGAAGGTCATCAATTTTATACGAAATGATTACAAAGAAAAAGGCCAGCCACCAACGATCCGTCGTATGAACAAAGTGGGTGGTATTGCCACAAAAGATTTGTACGACTGGTTCCCGCAAGGACCGGCGAAAAAAGCAGCCAAAATTGCCGGCCTCGGCAAACCGCAAGGCTGTGTATAAAGATAACGGAGGACTGAATGTCTGAGCACATTAATAAAGTATCCATCATTATTTCAAAAGGTTCCCTGGAAGGCGTCTACCCGGGACTCATCATGGCCAATGGTGCGCGTATGGAAGGTATCGAAGCGACGTTATTCTTCACCTTTTTTGGCCTGGACGCGATTATGAAAAAACGTCTCAAAAAACTCAAAGTCGCCACCGTCGGTAATCCGGCCATGCACATGCCCACGATGCTCGGCATGCTGCCGGGTATGTCCGCCTTTGCCACCTCGATGATGAAGAAGGAGATGGACAAGATCGATATTCCGCCGGTGGATGAATTTCTGGAAATGATCAAGGACGCCGGTGCGAGTCTGTACGCCTGCAAGGCAACGGTCGACATGTTCAAGCTTAGCATGGACGATTTTGTGCCGCAGGTGGATGCGATCATCAATGTCGGAACGTTTTACGAATTGTCCGCCGGGGCGCAGATCATATTTACCTGATAAAGTGATTTAAAATCAGAGATCGCCGATCGTTGATCTTCAATCTGATATCAATTGATTAACGATTAACGATCGGCAATCTCGGATCTCAGAGTGGGGTGCTGCGAGATATAAAACTTGTTGCATCAATCAGCTTATTTTTCCATATTGTATTGAAATAAACACGCCATAAAAGAGCCATAGAATGAAAGTTGCCGACAAAAAAATTGTCTTTACTTACGATGATCTTTTAGAGTGGGAAGATGATCATCATCGACATGAACTGATCGAGGGGGATCACTTTATGACGCCGTCGCCGAATTTGTATCACCAACAAATTAGCATCAACCTTGCCTGGCATCTCAAAAAATATGTTGATGAAAGAAATCTTGGAATCGTATTGGCTGCGCCTGCGGATATAAAATTATCGGATATTGACGTCCTGGTGCCGGACATTTTTTTCGTCGAGCAGGAACGCGCGGAGCAGGTACGTGGAAATTATTTGGCAGAGGCGCCGGCCCTCGTTGTCGAAATCCTTTCCCCGTCAACGGCAAAGCGTGATCGTGACATAAAGCACAAAAGATATGCCGTGTACGGCGTCAGAGAATACTGGATTGTCGATCCGGACAAACAGACCATCGAAATACACGACCTGGTGCAACAAAAACTGATTTGCCTTTTCTCAAAGGATGAACGGCTCAATTCCCCGACATTTCCGGATATAAATTTGGCGCTCGACAAGATATTTTAATCCCAGCTAAGATGATACAGAAGCTATAAAGATCTGAGATCGCCGATCGCTCATCTTCAATCTGAAATCAAATGATCGGCGACTGCAGATCGGCGAAATCAGATCTCAGATTTGTTTTTTTCAGCATTCGATGTTCGACATTCTGCATTCACAGAGAATATCGAATATTGAACATCGAATAACGAATGAAGACGTTATAGCAGCGAATCCCTGATGCGGCAAGTGATATTCGATGGTGGTGCCTTTTTTGCGCAAACGATTTGTCAGATTCGCATGGCATATCCGGGAACCACAATCGCCTTTTTTCTTGGCTCATGATTTTTTCTTCATAATATGGAGCGGATACAGAGGATAATGATTACGCGAAGGGGAGGATACTATCCATCATCCTGGAAAAAGGTACTGCCCGCACATTCTCCGCTAATGGAAATATATGCTCTCCCATATGAATGACATCCAACTGGTTTAATCTTAATGTGTCCATTGCGCTCCGCATCGAGGGGGTAAATCTGGGTGCAGTCGTTCGTTTGATCTCAAAACCATAGCGCTTTTGCCCTCGTGGGATGAATAAATCGAGCTCTGCGCCGGCATGGGTTGCCCAATAATAACAATCACTATAGTCCACTCCCAAATGTCGCACAAGTTGCTCAATGACAAATCCTTCCCAGGATGCTCCAATTTTAGGATGGCCTTCTAAATCTGACATTGTGCGAATATTGAGCAGCGTATGGATTAATCCGCTATCCGCGATGAAAATTTTAGGTGCCTTGATTTGACGTTTGGAAATATTTTCAAACCATGGTTCGAGTTGTCGAACGACAAGAGCAGAGGTCAAGGCATCCAAATAACGTCGGACTGTCGTGTGTGCCAATCCAAATGAACGGCCGATATCAGATGCATTCCAGATTTGTCCGTGATAATGACCGAGCATTGACCAAAATCGACGCATCCAAAACGACAATGCCTTTCAGGTCCTTCAATGCCAGCACAGGATCGGCTAATCGCGTCAAGTCTTCAGGATTTTCGAGATCAAAATAGGAGACCGGATACGGGGAATATTTTGCAAACTGTCGAGCTAACGTCGTTTTGCCGACCTGTCTCGCACCTATAATCCCAACTACCTTAAAAATCTCAAAGAGGTGAACCAGATGGGCTATTTCAGCATGCCGTATAATCATATTTTACAACTTGAAAATTGAGTCATGTGCACTCAATTTTCAAGGATCAGTTATTTTATAAGATTAATAATATCATTATTCTATACACATAAATGAACTATAAGTCTTGCACGGCAAAAAATCAATAAAAAAGTATGCATTCTCATCTAAACACAGTTGCACAAACGACTGTTTAAAGATTTTTTCAAATTCGCTGGGTAATGTCAAGTGATAGCAACGAATAATATCTGAGATCTGACATCGCTCATCTGCAATCTGAAATCAAAGAGATTAGCGATTGCAGATCGGCGATCTCAGATCTCAGATTTTTTGGATCTCCCCACGATTACCTGAGCACAATCATTTTGCGCTCGCTTTGCCAGGCTTCCCTCCCCGCTGCTTTATTTTGCACATAAATTCGATACAGATAAATCCCCGAGCTCACCGTGTTGCCATTTTCATCCATCGCATTCCACATCTGCGAATGGACGCCGGCATTTTGCTCCTCATCCACAAGCGTCCGGATATGTTGACCCGCGAGATTGTAGATGGCGAGCATAACATGTCCCTGGTGCGGCAATCGGTATTCGATGGTCGTCACAGGATTAAATGGATTGGGATAATTTTGCTGCAACACAAAGTCGCGCGGAGTTTCTGTGAGCATGGAATGCACACCCGTCTCCGGTTCGGGTACGGCGAGCTCGGATTCAATCGCGCCGATATCCGGATTGGAACCGACGGGATTGGGGCGCATATTGTCCATACAGTCCGTTTGCGGGCAGGCCAGCTCGACGCCATTGATGGTCACCGAGGCGAGACCGGCGCCGATGCATGGGCTTTTATCCGAGAGTTGATACGATCCTTCCACAAACTGCGGATCGGCATTCATAATATTTTCCCCGCTTTCCCAGCCGTCCTGTATATTGCAATTTTGAACTGTCGATAGTCCGCCTGTATAACCGATCTGCTCGTAACCGGTTTCTCCGTTGCTGTTTCCCCAGACAATATTGTTGATCAAATGTGTTTCAAAGTTAATGACATAAACACCGAAACCATGTGTGACGCACGAGTTGTTCACAATAGTATTGTTGATGAGCACAACGGACTTGTAATCCGGTATAGAACTCGTCTTTGATGTGGGAACTGAAGGTGAAGGGTCACGATGATAAAAGTGTAAATCGGAATCATCCGGAACGGGTCGTGCAAAGCTCATGTGATGCTCGTCCTCACCATCCCATGTTGTAATACCTGCGCATTTGCCCATTCTTGCAATATTACCGTAAATCAGATTATTTTGTATGAGTGCTGACTTCATACGTGTCAAGAAAATGCCGGTGGCGCCTCTTTCAGCCTCGTTATTGGCGATGACATTATTTTCAATCAGCATGGTCGTTTCCGTGCTCCCGATACCGACACCAGACCACCCCTTGTTATTGACGATCTCGTTACCTCGCACAATCGCTTCCGACTCTCCAGGTTGCGACGTTCCATAATAATTGAGAAATCCGTTCATGTTGATATTGTCGCGTATCACATTGCCTTCAAAAAGTACACTGGAAGTGGCACTACAATAGCAGGCTCTGGAAGTATAATGGTTTATTTCACAAGCGTTGTTTACAAATGTATTGCCTATAATGTGGGCACGATTCGCATACCGAACCCTCATAACGCCGAAACCTTTGCCCCCAAGATTCATGTTGCTTTCGAGTCGATTATTGAAAAAATCGACATCTCCGCCAAATAATATGACATTGGCTTCAATAAATTTAGTGCTGTCTGTTATTGCAGTGACATTACCGATAAATTCATTGTCGTTTATAAAGAGTTCAATAGCAAAATCCCATGAGCCGGCGGCCAGCGCGCCACAGGCAGAATACTCGTGTCCAAGCGCTATATTGTCTTTTATCACATTACCGCGAACTCGACAACTCATATATATGCCTAGCCCACCCGATTCCGCCCACTTTTTTGATTCTATTCTATTATTTTTAACAACATTATCTTCGATGACAACCAGCTTGTTGACACCATCCGAGTCAACCGCAATACCGCCACCGACAACACCAATGTTTTCTGCTACAATCTCATTATCACGAATAATGTTTTTGATTATTCGAGCCCCGCTTTCATCACAAAAAATACCGCCGCCGCACAGACTTTTTCCGACATCACTATACCACTCTGTACCTCCGCCACCGATGATTGTCAATCCGGTCAACACGGATGTCGTATCCTCCCCGGAAACAAACAGCACGGTCGACGCGCTGTCCGGATCGGTCGCTGTGCTGCCGTCGATGATGGTGTTGGCGATGTGTGTCGTGTCCGCATCCACGATGTAATGACTGGCCACGGTGATGGCTTTGCCGTTGTAATTGATGTTCTCGTAATACGTGCCGTCGGCCACCAGCACGGTGTCGCCCTCAACAGCGGCATCGATGCCGGCTTGAATGGTGGATTGATCGGTTGGGACGTGAATAGACTTTGCTGATGCCATGCACATAAAGCCTATTATAAAAACTGCTGTCACTTTTTTCATGAAACACCCCGCTTGTTTTGATGAAAAGTTTTAGTCATTTTGCATTGATTAAAGGGAATCGGTGGTGCTAATTTTTGCATGTTTTTCTATACAAAACATTTATTATCGTCCATTGACTCATGCATACGTGACAATGACCAAGGATTCTACCAATCACATTGGAATGAATATTGTTAAAATCAGCAGCATAGCTTGCCTCTATTTGTTTTAGGGTGATATCAAATGATAAACATGCCGCTCAAACGCTGTAAACACATCGGTCAACGTTTTTTCTTTTGAAATCTTTATTATACGATTTTCAAATTTAACCTGAACCTGTCCTGCTTTTTTTAAAGAAACTGAAGAAAGGTCAAATTTTGCAAATATTGTATACGGATTTGGATTGACACATATGATATACAGTTCGTTGCCCATAGCAGTCTGTGCAAGTTTCGTGTACGTACAGAGCGAACTCGGTGAAAATGAAATGTTGTGCTTTAAAGGTTTAGCTTGGAGAATCGGAGAAAGTGTTTGAATCTCGTTTTTTAATTCCACAAAACGTTGCCAGTGTTTCTCCCCAACTGGTATACCACTTATATAATAAAATCCCCGTGAACCGCCTGTGAGGGCGAGATAGGTCATCGCGGATAATTCCCGGCTGGTGGGTTGACGCGCGTGGTCAAAATCGGGACCACTATGCTGCATCCATGTCATGATTGGTATAGCGCTTGTGAGTTTTTTCGAATCAAGCCGCATCATTTCAACTACAGCTTTGATATCATCAAATGCTGTGTAGCCAATACCTATTGCATTTTTATCAAATGAAAATATATCTGCGCAATCCCAATAATTTTCATAATATTGAGTGGGAATTTCGGAAACATGAAAATTAATTAATCTGGGATGAGTGCTATCCAAAGACTTGACATAGTTGCTTATTTCATGAATTCTTTTTTCAGCATATGCTCGGCATACAGGATCAGCCTTACAGGTTTGATATATTTGGCCAGCGGGTTCATCAATTATCCACCAGGCGAGCAAGGCATTATGATTTTTATATGTGTTGATAAAAGGCTCATAAAACGATTCTACGCGCAACTTTTTAGTGCAATCCCCAGCTATTTCCACGTCTTTCCATGACAAGTTGACCGCCAAAATGACTTTTAGTGAGTTTTTATCGGCAAAGTCCAAGATGTTTTGAACGACACATGTTTTATTCGATACACCTTTTAGAGAACACCAGCACGGTTTTGCCTGGGCACTTTGAAATAATGATATAAATATGGTTTGGAATCCGCTATTGCTAAAATACTCGAATAACTGTGGTTGCACGTCCATTATCATGCAGGATACTGAAAATGGGATTGTCGCTTTTCCATTTAACGTTAGAGTAGGTGCTTCCGGGAGCGTGAGTGCGGGCGCGGGTGTTCTCGGCGTTAATTTTAACTGTTTCTTAAAATTCAATCCCACAAAATAAAATGGAGATGAAGGATACGGGAGTCGAGAAGAAGATAAACTGTTTATTTGTTTTTCAGCATGATTAGTTCTCAGCACGTTAATCCCCCATGCTGGTGACGTCAAGTTCACCTTCACAAAATCAAGAGGAATTTGTAGTTCAATAGTCCAGATGTTTGAATTCGATTGAATCGCTGTTTTCCACTCATGGTTCCAGTCAAAATCAAAATTCTTTTGAGACTGCTTTTGACCATCTTTATTGATTTTAAAGATAAAAAAGTCTCCAAAGTGAAAGTAGGGAGATAAAACAACCTGCAGATTGTCCATTAAATTGGGATCGGATCCTTTTAACTCAAATCTACCAAACAATGTACCATTATGCAATCCGAGCCATCCTTTAGTCTTTTTATCGTTTTGAAATAGAGGTGTCGCCCCCGCCCACTCTTTTGTTACAATTTTACCATCAATAACCGGAGCCTTTGCAAGTTTACTAATTTCAATTTCTGCAAAAACCGGCGCAGGTGATCGAAGTGTGGGCGATATCGGCTCGTCTTCCGGGTGCTGTACGAAGGGTGTTGATAATTTTCCTTCTTCGAGTTGGATAGCATCAATCCACAGTTTCCCGGAACTTTCAGGTGTGATCGATAAGATAAATAATCCCGAGTAGTTCTGACTTATATGATCTACTTCGTAGCGCCGGCCCCACTCTTGATCGATTTTTTGAAAATGTGTTGTGGGTGCTCCCGACATATGCACTTTTGCGGTCATGTTAGGGCTTTCTGTTTTGAGATACATGGATACTTTATAATTTTTCCCTTTTTCCAAATATAATCTTTGATTCAGGTCTGGTGCATTTGTCGCTGTTTTTTCCAACATCATCGAAAAATTTCCGTGAAATGCAGTTGTTCCATCAACATGCAAACGTCGGCGGTAAATTTTCATATCACATTTATTTGCTGGAACATTTTCCAACGTGTACCAGAACGATGGGATATCCTCATAATGTTCTTCAAATGAAGCGTTTCGAACGAGATTTACAATTGGAGGGAGAGCTGATTTTTTGATTGTTTTAGCGGTTTGAAAAATCTGAAAATCTGAAAATGATGTTGGATATTGCCAATTCCCAAGACCAATGCTTTCTACATATTGATAACATTCTAAAAGTTTTCTTCTAAAAATGAGTTTGCCATCAAAATAGATATCAAGCGCCCCCTTTCGCATGGCAATGAACAAAGCATGCCATACATCGGTTGCAATTCTTGCATTATAAAATCCACCTTGTGGATCAGTCGGTGATAAAAGCCAAATTCCATCTTTTCGCAGTCTGCACTCTACATATTTATTTGACAAAAGTTTCAAATGTACATAGCCAAAGGTGCCCGATTTTGATCCGTTTTTGTTCAGACGTATTTTTGTGTAAACTGCGATTTCGTGGCCGATGGGAGCCGATGTTCCCCACCATGAGCAGGATTTGGAATCATCCAGTACAAGAACCGCAGAATTTGATAGTTCCGTATCCATGACTCCGTTTGAGAATTTGACACCTTTTTTTGTATTTGTCGACCAGAACGATTTTGTGCTTGCATCGAATGGATCGATAAATGCAGGAATCCAGTGCCCCAAATCATAACCTTCCTGGGCATTTTCATCAATTTGTCCGTTACAATTGTTATCAACGCCGTCATAAATTTCTATTGTAGCCGGATTAACAGCACGGTTATTATCAGCGCAATCTCCCTGTGATATACTAAAGCCGTCACCATCCTTATCTTGGCAATTGCAGCTGAAAATAATTAAAGCACTTAATAATGCTTGGATAATTCCTGCATTTGGATTTAGCGAACTGGACTTCATCATATACCCCGCGTTTTTATGATATTGTTACATGATTGTTCGAAATAGAAATAAATTAACGGTATTTTTCTCCAACTGGTATGACATTCCTTCAGTTTGCATATCACTTGTGCCGGCGAATCAGTCGATACAATATTGTTTTGATTCTAATCCTCATAGGGACCAATGTCCACATTAGGTTGTTGACGAACGAGGGCGTCAAAATCGATATAAGCGTGAGGTGCTATGCTGTCTGCGATACAAATGCCGGCCCCTCGCGCCGGTGACTGTGCTGTCAAATGAAAGTTGAACAGGATATCAGAAACAAAGTGTGGATTGGCTTGAATGGAATGTTGGTCGTTTTGACTATCGACATGTTGCCAGCCATTTTGTGCGTACTGAAGTATATCCTTTATATGCATTGAATGGCCCTTTGTTTTTTGTTCGACCCATTCTTTAAATATGATTTTATCGTGAATTTCAATATTCTTGATACTTTCCAGTAGCCTAATCTGGGAGGTGCTATAGTTCTTGTTTCGCAACACATCCAACGTCCGTTCAGTAATCTTGTAGCTCTGCAAATAGTGATAAACAGGATTGCCTGGAAGCATAAATCGTTTGATAATGGGCTGTCCACGACGTGTACAAAAAATATTATAATCGGATTGGTTCTGATCGAAGAGCCAGAGCTTACTCTCAAGTTCTTTGTATTTTGGAGAGGCCTCTGGAAAATTTTCCAGAGGCGGATATTCCAAAACCAGTTGCGTTTGTTGATTGTAAGCAAAAATATTGTTTTTGATA
This sequence comes from Candidatus Zhuqueibacterota bacterium, assembly GCA_016928775.1. Lineage (GTDB taxonomy): Bacteria > Zhuqueibacterota > Zhuqueibacteria > Residuimicrobiales > Krinioviventaceae > Kriniovivens. The sequence goes on from JAFGKD010000018.1 coordinate 25,497, forward strand.
TCAATGCCGCGGGTGGCATACAGATTAATTCTATAGCAACACAGCTTTCCGTTCTTCCATTCGGCGCAGTAAGACTCTCTTGTCATGGCGTCTTGTGCCAACCAGGTAAGAGGAGAACTTTGTGCAATTTTGCACACATCGATTTTTAAATGCTGTATGCTGAATGTTTTTTGTATAATTCTAGCGACTTGATCTAACGATGGTTCAATGGTGATAGTCTCACAAATTGGCGCTGTGCCATTTATTTTTGCATAGTGATAATCGTGAGCTGAAATTCCGGCACTTTCATTCATATAAAACAAACAGTGGTATATTTTACTCCCCTCTGCTGCCCGCAAAAAGATGCCATTGCCCTGCCATATATTGGGACTTTTGTAGGGAATCTGAGTGATTTCTAACTGGCGTTTTTTGATCAGGTCACTGTCAACCACAACAAGTTTTCCAGCTGACCTCACCTTGTTTCGATAGGCAATAATATTGATTGCGATATTATCTTTTGAGGCTTCGAGCATCAGACCGGCGCCTTCGTTTTCATGCAATAAACACCTTTCGATATAATTATTGCCGCCGCCATCTATCCAGAGTCCCGGACCAAAGTTAAAAGCCGATTCATGCTCCTCAATTATTGAATTCCAGAGATGACTGTTTTTTGTGCCGTCCGGTCTAAAATATGGCCCGATGAATTTTGCGCCGCCGGCAACCCAGTTAGTATCCCACCGCCGCCAGTTATTGTGCAGCGTTCTGTTTTTGCTAAAAAAATGGTTTTCACCTGCACCGGATATACCATGGTTTCCATTGTATGCGATGATGTTGTTACGCAGGGTGTCCGATACACCGATGATAGAAACGCCGCTAAAGTCCATCCAGCTGATAATGCAATTTTCCAAAAGATTATGCGCCCCCGCAATGCTCACGGACGACCACTGGGATTTTGGATTGCTGGTATGTCGGAATTGAAATCCCTTTACTTTGATGTGTTGTTGGTATTTCCTTGTATCTGAAAAATTGGTGAAAAAGATGTAGCGCCGTGTCGCGATTTCTATCCCGTTTCCGTTATTCATCGAATTCGGTTCTTCATTGTTGTGCAGGCAAACATATAGTTCGATATGGTGACCGGATGTCTCTTGTGTGAATGTCCCTGGTAAAGACATGTCGGCAATATTCTCTACGCGCTCTAAATAGAGTGCGTCGCCAAGCGGTGCGTCTCTTTGAAATATTTGCTGGATATCGTTTGTCACTGCGACTTTCCATTGATCCAGAGTCAGGTTGCTTTGTTGGGATGGTTCAAATGTGAAATGATAGACCTTTATGCAATCATCCCTTGTATCTAAATAAAAAGTTCGGTGATTTTTTATGTCGTGTATCGACCACTCCAGGATTATCTTGTCTCCTTTTCTTGGTTCAAGCGTGCATTGGGAGGATAATTGAATGTCTTGCTTTTTAAATTCATCTATTAGCTTTGACATTTGATGTCGAGCGAGCTCCTCTTGTATGACTTTGTCGCCGCACGAAAATAAATATCCTTGCTTCAGGATTTTTTTTACATAGACCTTGTTCGGTGCACAAGAGGGAATTGTTGTCTTTTCCCAGCCTTTCACCATGTCAGAACCTTTAATAATGACCGGCTTTTCATTTTGGGGATCCGCTTTATAGATGATTGGGGCATTCACGTTTCCACTATTATTTGTGACGATGAATTCCCTATATGTACCGGATTTTACAACGACCGTGTCGCAAGGTCCTGCTATATCCGCAGCGTGTTGAATTTTTTTAAAAGGAAAATCAGCAGTTCCTTTGCCGTGCTGTATTGCGTGTTCATCAACATAATACGTGTTGCCGACGCAGGGATTTAGGCGGATCGGTGATGAAGCCGGTTTACGACACATTTCGATAGGATACAACAGCTTCGGTTCTTTGAATTTCGTACATTCCAAACATTTGTCACCCAATTCTTTCCATCCACCGACATACCTGCCATCCAGTTTGAAGGTGGTGGCGTGGTTTTTTAATGCTGGAAAACGCTCAAGGAGCTCCTTTGCATGAAAAATTTCCGGCGAACACAGAATTTCATGACACAGGTCATCAGTGAAACGGCTGCCATATTCTCTATGGAAAAATGACTGCCATTTCGCCAGTTGACAGAGAATGTAATAGGTGTCGAGATATCGACCTGACGGTCTGACGAATACGAGGTATTGCTCTCCCGCTGTCACTATTGATGCAATATTGTCATCGGACCATTCATAAGTCATGGACGTCAGTGAATCCGCTGAATAGTGGAACAAGAGAATCTGATCCAGATTGTCATGGCTGTCTCGCAAAGGACTCAGATCGAATTCAGTTTTAAAATTTACACCTGTTTTCCCGGTCGCTCTATATGCGACAGCATCATTAAATATTGAGAAAATATTTTCGGGCAGTTCTTCCGGGTAGAGCTGAAATGGTTGTGTCGCTCGATGCATGCATGAAGAGAAAAAGAATGTTATAAATAGTAAAATAAGTTTGAAAGCAACTAATTCATGATGTTTCATTCAACGTTTCCTCTCCGCTGTTTCGTTTTTGTATGGGTATTTACTCTCTTGGTAAAGTCGTACGTATCGTTTCACCTTCATTCATTTTGTCAATCATAAGCCGCAGTTTTTCTTTGACGGCCGGGGGTACTTTAAAACAATCTCCAATCTCGAGCGGTGTTAAACCTGATGACGGCCCGACGCTATAATAATTACCATCCTCATCGCACTTGAAGGTCGAATAAATTGTACCATAGGCTTGGTAATACTCGCCATCGGAATCGAGACAATCCATTTTCCAATATCCTGTTTGTTCTTCTTTCATTGGACGACCATCACATTTTTGGGCTAGCGCTAAGCCACCATTGTATAATACTATCCCATCTTCGGTAATTGTCGCGCTCCATTTGTAGTATGTTTTTGTCTCATTGTGACAAGTTAGACAAGAAAGTAGAAAAAAATACCCCAGTGTTAAAAAATAAAAATTTCTGCTCAACCTAATATGATGCTCTGATTTCATCATGTTCTCTCCAACTTATTATAGTCTACAAAAAACGAATCGGCTATAGATTTGATGATATTAAATTTGTACTTGATCATAAAGAAGCCCTTGATACAGCTTTTCTCGAAAAAATATGATCACCTTATCATAACCGCACATATCAGTCGAATAATTGAGTTGTAAAAATCATTATCCGCACCGGTTGATTTGCATACATTGGATTATCAATAAAGCCGCCAACATCTTTATTGCTCCAAACAATTCGGCTGTCATATTTCTTGTTCGAGTTGATCGTATACCATCCGTCGTTCGAGCCATTTTTCATGGAAACAATGATTCCACAAATTATTGTGTTGCTTCCAGTCGTACCCGTTTCAACTGGCAGATTGTGATCAATTTTAAAATGTCCTTTTTCATCTGTTTGAGTTTGCAAATAATAAACTTTAGGATTGATTTCAAGTGGCTTTGACGAGGGGGCAGCAAATGGTTGCTGAAAGAGAACAGAGATTGTCGCGATAATGCATCCGACAATGATTATTTCCTTTACGACGATGCTTTTTCGAAACATGGTGATACCTCCTGAATTTTGATTAGTGTCATATATATATTAGGAAAAGCAATCAAAGAATTCTACCACATATGTAACAAATGCTGTTGAATATGTAACATTTCGATTGAATTTAGGGTAGGACAGCCACATGCGACGCACCTTCAAGGTGCATCGCACATTTCAGGTCAGGAAGCCAAATATTCCGAAGGCGATACACCAAACTGTCGCCGAAAACAGGCAGAAAAATAGGAGGGATTTTCAAAACCGA
>JAFGKD010000019.1 GCA_016928775.1 Candidatus Zhuqueibacterota bacterium
AACCTCCAGTCCCAAAACTTTCTCGAAGCAAAACCGAAAAATCCGTGTTCATCCGTGTTCATCCGTGGCTTGTAATTTGGCTGCGGCTAAAGGCCGTGCCGTGGTTTCATGCAGTAAGGGGAACAAGAATTGGGAGTTTTTTACAATTCACGAGGGAGGCTATTCGAGAAAAAACTTTCGCCCATCAAAAATAAGGCGATTCACCAACAGCAAAAAACCGATTCCGACAAGAAAAAACAGGATTCTGCCTTGCATGTCAAGAGCTGTCGGAATATATTGTCTGAAAATCCGATACGGTCGTAGATCATAGCGTGATAAATTGACCACGAGATAACTGATGTAGGCGAATACGATAATACCATTACTGACCATGATGGTCCACTTGTTGGATGCAATACGATAATAGCGCAGGTCGTCGATACTATATCCGAAAAGAATTAACAGGAAGAGCATGAGAGAAATGGCCAGGAATTCAACGGGATATGGATTACCGGTTTTTTGGACAATATCCGGTGTAAACGGAATCAGGCTCGCGGTCCACAAACAGAGCCAGAACAGGAAAGGGACAAGCAATCGCAGCCAAAAAAGTGATGTTCTTGGGATGGGCAGGCTTATTAACAGTCGCTGTCGTTTGGTTTTTGTCCGATCTGTTCTTGTATACGCCAAAATAAAAAGCACACCGATCGTCAGGAGGACAAAACCAATGGCCGGCCATTGTTGAGAATCCCCTTGAACCTGACTCTTGCTGAGATAAATATGCGCAACAAGCACGGGTGACAAAATAAAATATTCGACAATAAATACCTTGCCGTAATAAAGGATTTCAGATTTAAACAGCTTCCACATATATAGCCTCGTGATGTTAATTACTCTAAAAATTGCCCCCGCAATTGAAACACGTAATAGCTCGCCCGATAGGTGAAATAGCCCGCGACATTGAGCGGCAGTACTGCAGTTGGTGAATTCATAAACGCGAACAGCCAGTTTTGTAGCGAGGAGCTCTGCCCAAAGAGTCCGGCAAAATTGACCAGAACATAAAAAGGCACCAGGATTAATACAAAAGTGATAAACCATAATATCCCAACGATCATGTGTACAGATCGGACACGGATGATGTGGCGAATATCAATATTATAAAGATACATTGACTGGGTGAGGAGTATTAGCCCGTTGACGAGCAAAATATGTGTGAGATGTGGTCGTACAGGCGATGTAACGACGAACGCCACAACGACATACAGCATAGTGTATAAAATAAGCGTTCCGAGCCACACGGCAAGCGGAAAGAGAAAGCGTATATCTCCAAACGAACTGCGCGCGATAGGGAGGAGGAAAAGCCATCGCAGGCGTTTACTTTTGATAAAAAAACCGCTTTGAATATTGCCGACGGACAACACAGTCACAAGTAGAATGAGCATTATGGATGGAATTTTATTTGCCTCAATCCTGATGCCGAACCAAATCGCACAGAACGCCACTGTACAAAAAAGCGCATAAAAGAGCAGTGCGGTTCGATAATAAAGCAATTCTGCCCGTAAGACTTTGAACATTTTTTTCTCCGTCTTGAAAGTGATTTATATATAGTTCCGTCTTTTTGAAAAAGTGAAACAGCTGCAGGCCGCTATAAGCACGCTGATGAATAAAAGTATTTGAATAGTCTTCACTTTGTCAAAAGGATTATGAGAATAGAATAGATCAAATAGTGCGATGACAAAATTGGGCGCTTGCGTCAAAAACGCGACCATGCCGAGAATTTGTAGCAAAATGAGCAGGAGCAACAGAATTTGGATCGATCGTTCTTTAATGATTTCAAAGTTTGAAAATTCGCGTAATCTCGGCGCGACGAGATCGGAAAATATAAAATATATCGAAAACAAGAACAAAACGATCGAATAATAATTGACCAGTTTCCATCCGGTCACCGGATAATTGGCATGCCCCTGAATGCCAAGCAGCGCGTGCATGCCTTTATAAACAACCGTGATGAGAAGAGCACTCACCACGATCATCACAATTCGAATTCCTCCCAATGTCAGTCCTGCTAACGGCAATCTGGCAAAAAGAACATCGCGCTTGCTTTTCGCTTTGAACGACAACCAGTTTTGTACAATGAGAAACAGCAGTATGGCGACGTAAAAGCGGCCGCCGTCTTCGAACTGCTGCTCAACAAAAGTGACACCTACCGTCAAGCACAGGTAAATGATAAATATGCCGACATGATAGCTGATTTCGGCTTTGATGATTCGCCACATACTTTTTCCTTTATTTTTTCGCGGATTGTGCTAATAACAATTTCACTTCTTCCGGTGTTTCGATATCTTTTAAAGAAAAGTCTTGATTATGTTTCAACTCGTTCACCGTGACGATGCGCGTTTGGTTCAATACCCTGACTGTTGTTTTAAAGGGCAACATCAAGCCGTCGACCTGGCGATAATCCGACAACATGGTTTCAAATGATACAGCGCCCATGTCTGTATTCATTTTCGCTTCCAGTTTGAGGAGCAAGCCTGATTCTTGCGCAAAATAGAGAGTTTGGAACTGGCCGTCTTTTTGTACTAATTTTACTTTATAACAGGCGTCGCTTCCCACCATCTCCTCGCCGAGCGTTTCCGCCGCGTCGTAAAACTCTTGCCAATTCACCCATTTATCGAACCGTGCTTCACGCAAGAGATCATTCTTCTCCGTTCCTTCAATGAGTCGTGGCCCTTTTATGGCCGAATATTCCCAGGCAAGGTCGCCATTCAGGTATTTCTCGATCGTGCCAAATTGCTCTGAAGACATGATCATGTGGAACGAACTTGGCATTTCTGAGCGAATGGTCATGTCGAATGAGATACCCTGATTCATGATTTCAAATGTCGATTTTGTGAGTCGGTTCTTTATGTTCTGCAATGCCGCTTCATCACCTGCGATACGCACAAATTTGGCTATAATATCCTCGGCCGAAGGCAGCTCGCCGGAGAACAACGACGCTGCTGTGAGCATCGCGACGAAAAGTAGGATATTTATTTTTGTTGTTTTCATTACATTTCTCCTCGGATAGATTTTTTAACGTTTTGTTATTTGTGTTTGCATCCATTCCAGAGCCGCTTCCAGCACCACATCGCGACCGGCGAGCAATGTTTCGCGAGTATGTTTGATCTCGACGTTCGGGATAACGCCGCAACCTTCAAGAGCCTCACCTTTGGTCGTGATGTAATTGGCGATGGCATATTGAAAAGCGTTGCCATTTTTGAGCAATTCTATTTGCGATGGGAGTGCGGCACCGGCCGTCTTGGAGCCAAAAATTTTTGCACGACCGATGTCCTGCAAACCGCCGGCGAAGAATTCAGATGCCGACGCCGAGCCCTGGTCGACCAGCACAGCAACCTTTCCCTTAAAGTTCACGGGGCGGGGATTCACGACCAGTTTGAGCGTGTCGCTCTGGGTGATCATTTGTCCAAAGTAATAGTTTTTGTCGTCAACGAGCCACCCGGCCAAGCCCATACAGATTTCTGCCATACCGCCTTCATTGCCGCGAAGGTCGAAAATGAGACCATGCATGTCCTGAAAATTCAGCATCGCTTTGTTCAATGTTGGGACCAGGTGGATGGGATCGAGGAACATGTTAAAGGCGATGTAGCCGATATTGTCGCCAATCGTGTCAATTTCAGTCCATACATACATTTCCGGAATATATCCCCACTGATAGGGATAGCCCCTTTTCTCCGCACAGATCAACTTTTTCTTGATGACTTGGTTTTTCCGGCGAAATTTGATTTTTATGGATGCCCCAACTTTCCCATATAACCTGGACTCAACTAGGGCCATCATTACGCCATCGTGCCATGATTTGTTGGCGAATTCTCTCGATACCTGGGCCAGCGTTGTTGGAATATGCTCACTATAAATGGACAGAATTTCCCAGCCCGCTTTGATGCCGCATTTTTCCGCCGGTGAGCCGTGGTTGACTTTGCGCACATACGCGCGGCCGTCGAGGATCACCGGCATAATGCCTAATTCGCCATTGGCCAGGTGGCCTGTTTGTAGCTCCATGTTTGCATACACCTCTTTCGGGATGATGCTGTAATGTGATTTCCCAAGCTCGGATATCAAATCCACCAACGCAGCGCGAACGGCTTCCCGTGTTTCTGCGTTCATAACTCGAGATGCGTAGATGGTTTTAATTGAATCCCAGTCGGCGCTGTGCACAGGCGTCTCCCAATGTTTATCCCGAATCGTCGACCAGACGAATTCAAATGATTCGAAACCATTGTGCTTTTCTTCAGGTGTCATCAGCCTATGGTGCAGCGTCGAGCAGGACATAAAAATGAGACTCACAACGATTATAATAGTTTTTTTAAGCTGCATGGTTACCTCTTATTCAAGATATGAGCGTCTTACCAAAAATATAGCGACGCTTGCCGTCCAGGTGAAAACCGCGATCCCGGCTAACAGAATCGCCGCGGTGGGTGTCGCCATGGCCTGCTGGAATTGTATGGAGATACGCATTGGACTGGTGCTGAGCACGTAGGCGATCAGTGCCAGCAATACCAAAAGCGGCACCAAAATAACGTGCAATTTGACAAACAATAAATCGCTACGTACGAAACGGAGGTCAAAAAGTATGGACGACAACGTTATAAAAATGACGAGGGCAGCTGTCACTTCCAGGAGAGAGCGTAGCTCACTGTTGGCCACATGTCCGCGCCAGAGCGTACCCGCCAGGATGATGCTTGCGTAGATGAACAGAATGAGCAGCCAAAACATCTGGCGAAAAAGCGCGGTTGTGAACATTGGAATTGGCAGTATCGCTCGCAGGCGTGTCGTTTTATTTTTCTTTTCATGTTGTCCCATAGTCGCGCCGTACATTGATAAACAAAACACCAGTACCTGCAGATTTGGCTTGAATGCATGTGCGCTGAAGAAATTCCACATGAAGAATGGCAACGCAAAAATTGTAAAACCTGACAAGACCGCTTTGAAATATGTTATTTCAGTTTTCAAGAGTGTTCGCATCTTTGGCCTCCCTAATATCGCACCTTGCTGTGTTCAAAAGTGAACAGTGAAATCAGGATCAAAATAATTCCTGGTATCATCGCCCAAAGATGCCCGGATTCACCGAGCAGCGGATTTTTGTGGATCAACACCTCCATCACTGCATCGAGACCGCTGGAATTGGACGGCTTGGCAAAAAGTGCAAAGATCAATCCGATTTGCAAGATGATCCCTGCCAGAACAAGATAAGGCGCTACTCTCTCCCGAGTCAAATCATGGCGCAGGATGAATTCGCGGAATAAATCTCGATAGATATAGGCAAAACCGTAAATGGAAAAAATAAGACCTGTCATCACCAGGACTTTTTTAAGATCAGGATTAAATTCCCGATGCGCAACAGCTAACAATGTGTAATAGGTGCCCAGTAAAAAAAGCGTGAATATCAGCACAATGACGATTCGATACAAGGCAAGAGCACGGCTTTGCAGGGGCAATTTGGCGAAGACGATTGTTCTTTTCTCTTTTGCAGCATTGATGAACAGCCCGTAGGGGAGGAAACAAGCGATGTAAAATGGCCAAAAATAAAACACCCACGCCACTGTGGTGAAAAAGCTGTAAATAATCAGGGCGACATGAAATGCCAATATAAAAAAGAGCGTGTTTTTTTGATACGTCAGTTCTGTTTTTAGCAGCGACCACATGATCGATCCTAAGTTAAAAATGATTGTCGATGGATATAGAGTTTATAGCTCATGACGGACAAAACTATAGCAAAAAGATACTGTAACATCACTCCCCATGGTGTTTTATAGATAAAGATTGCAGTTGTAACGTCACCTCTGGACATACCCTCGGCGAACGGTATCTCAAGATAGAGCGTGCCTAGTCTCAAGATCAATATCCAGATGAGTGCGAGGAGCAGTGCTTTAATGAATGTCGGCAGGGAAGATGCGGCCCACATGTCGAAACTCAGACAAAAAGCGGCATTGCCCAAAAGCAATAAAGCAGCAAGCGCCAAAAATCGCCACAAACCTTCTGTGAGCAGGTCTGCTGGAAAGCTGGCCATTAGGCTGATGCCATAGATGAGCAGTGCGCCAACGCAATAAAATCCCTGTGCGTAGATGCGAGCGAGTCCGAGTTCCCGTTGAGTGACTGGCAACGTTTGGATGTAGCGGGTGCGTTTTTCCAAAAATCGGGTTGTGAATAGCAGGTACATGATCGCCACGGCAAGAAGATGTGGCAGGGATGGGTCTTGATAAATGCCGTCGCGCACCAGACCGCCGAACAAATAAAACATAAATGTGAGCGTGAGAAAAAGCAGCGCATGCACAAAGAGATTATAAAAGATTTCCGCTTTGACCAGCCGCCAGATATTTGCATTGACTAACGTCTTCATTTATTGCACACCTTTTAAGATATGAACCGCAATATCGTCAATGGTCATGCGGCTCTCCTGAATGTTCCCGGCGTTGAGCGCTTTGAGATGGCTGAGGGTTTCGACAACATCGCTGCTCACCACTTGATGATCCTGGCCTTCTGTCTTGTGCTCGACCACTTTGTTGATGGTTACTTTATCTTTGAGTCTGAACGAAATACGCCGCCAGCTATCGGTCAGGTCATCTTTGGCTGTGCGTTGTACCAGTTGGCCGTTGGATAAAAATGCCAATTCATCAGCCAAACGACTGATATCCGACAGGATATGTGTTGAATAAAAGATGGCGCGTTGACCATCTTCAAGAATCTCGAACAATGTATCGAGAACCTCGGTTCGCACGACCGGATCGAGTCCGGCGGTAGGTTCGTCGAGAAGTAATAGTCTGGGCGAGTGCGCCAGGGCAGCGATCAACGATAATTTGACCCGGTTACCGGTGGAGAGCTCTTTGGCCTTTTTGTGCAGGGGGCAGCGAAATCGATCCGCCAACTCTTTGGCTAACGTGTCGGACCAGTCGGGGTAAAACTGGGACAAAAATTTCAGATTTTTCTCGCCCGTCCAGCGCTCGTAAAACACGTGTACATCGCCAACATAGCCGATATCGAGTTTCCACGCCGGCTTATTGGGGTGATTTTCACGTCCAAATATGTGCATGCTCCCCTTGTCCGCTTTGACAAGCCCGGTCAGGCAGTGCATGGTGGTGGTTTTGCCCGAGCCGTTTGGTCCGATATAACCGAGTACCATGCCGGGCTCCAGGGTAAGATCGAGCGGTCCGAGCATAAATTCGGGGTATTTTTTTACAAGTTGGGTGATTTGGAATGCATGTGACATTGTTGAACTCCTTTTTTTGAAGGCTGAGGCTTAGGCGGAGGCTAAGCGACCAGGCTCAGCGCGTTTCTATGGTTTTAAACAAGGCCAAATTTTTCCTCTTTTGGAAAATTTGTTGTAATTTTGTAAATCTCGACCAGCAATAAAAATCCTTGCTGCCATACCGGCATCTCGGTAAAATCATGATAACTCATTTAATCTCCTCTCCATTTCTGCTTAGCCTTAGCCTCAGCCTAAAGCAAAGGCTAAGGCTGTGGCTAAGGCTAAGCATTCTTCCCATTCTTCAATATCTCTTTAATCACCCCCAACACCTCCTCTTCCGTCAATCCCTCTGCCAGGGCCGCCAACAGTGGTTTCTGCAGATTCTCAAACAACCGTTGTCGTGCCATCTCTTTTTTGGTATTTACGTCGATAAGTGACACAAAAAATCCCTTTCCTCTCCGTGAATGGATTAGTTCTTCGCGTAACAGCGTCTCGTAAGCGCGCTGCACGGTAATAACACTGACTTTTTGATCTTTGGCCAAAGCCCGAATGGACGGCAGATTGTATTCCGGTGGTAATTCGCCGGCCAGGATTTTGGCTCGCACTTGCCGAACAATCTGGCTCTGTAGAGGTTCATCAGAAAGGTCTGTGAGATGCAGAATCATAGGCACCTCGCTTGTTTATTGGCGTGCTTTTTGAAACGACATATTAGCAATGTTCGATCATCCGTGTCGAAATCTGTCGCTAAATGAGTTGAGAGTCTTGACAATATCTGCTGCATGATTTCAGCAGGCGATAATTTCCTGTTTTTACGAACGATTTCCAGCAGACGTTCTTCACCAAATTCCTCCCTGTGGTTGTTCATCGCTTCTGTGATGCCATCTGAATAAAGAATAAGGATATCTCCTGCTTGCAGGCACATCTCACCTATGTTAAAATGGCTATCATCTGCGAGGCCAAGGGCGGGCGAACTTGCAGTGAGGAAAGTGTAATTCCCGTTTGCTCGCACGACGAACGGAAAATTGTGCCCGGCATTGATATAGGTCAGCTTGTCAGAGTGTGCGTTATAAATCCCGTAAAACAATGTGATGAACATCGGACGAATCAATGAGGCACGAATATGCGCATTGATAAAGGAGACCGTATCGTGCAGCGATGCGCTGTTTTTTACTTCACTTTTGAAAATGGCTTGAATTTGCGAAACAAGCAATGCTGCCGCAACGCCATGACCGCAGGCGTCGCCGATGACCAAACCATAGCGATTTTTTTCGATCTGAAAATAGTCATACATATCGCCGTTCACCATCTCGCAGGCTTGAGAAGTCGCTTGTATACAAACAAACGTATCACGTAAGGGGAGTGGAGGGCAGAGATTTGACTGCATCCGTGCCGCCAGGAGTACATCCGTTGCTGGCGACTTTGTATGTTTGGCTTTATCTTTTTCGGGCACGCACGACTTTACCACATAGTCATTCTGGCGCGATTCAACGAATCCTTGCTGCACTAATTCTTCATAAGCGCGTTCTGCGGTATAAATGCTGACATGTTGAGCACGCGCCAGGGACCGCACCGGCTCAAGTGCGCTGCCGCCTGGTATGTCGCCTCGGCGTATTCGCTCGCCCATTTGTTGGGAAATTTGCCTGTACAAGGGCTCGGTTGAAAAATCGGTTATCTGTAACAGCATAGCGACTATCCTGGATTGCTCTTATTGTGTCTACTGTACCTACGCAATATATACAGTTAGGTTTCAAAAGTCAAGAAAAAAATTTACAATCTTCTTGACATAAATCTGAATACAGTTTATTTTTACGCATCTGATGGAATCATCACTAGGTTTACTTTAAATTGCAGCCTTAATATAAGAAGGATACACCCATGAAAGCTCTCATCACAGCAGGCGGTAAAGGCACTCGACTTCGTCCGTTGACCCACACGCAGAACAAGCATCTCTTGCCCATTGCCAACAAACCTATTTTACACTATGCTTTGGAGAAAATGGCGCACGCCGGCATCACCGAGGTTGGCATTATCACCAACCAGGAGGGGGAAGAGGTCAAATCCGCTATTGGCACCGGCGAACAATGGGGATTACATATCGTTTATATTCCGCAGGAAGCGCCATTGGGATTGGCACATGTGGTAAAAATTTCACAGGATTTTATCGGCGATGACCCTTTCATTTTTTACCTCGGTGACAATATGGTTGTCGGGGATTTGAAAAAATTTATTGATGTTTTTGAAAAAGATGGCTCCAACTGTCATCTCACCCTTTCTAAAGTCAAAGATCCTGAGCGCTTTGGTGTTCCGGAATTGCGCAATAATCGGATTATCTCTATCGAAGAAAAGCCACAAAATCCCAAAAGTGAATTCGCCGTCACCGGCATTTATTTATACGATTCGACCATTTTCAAAGCGGTCAATAGCATCAAACCCAGCGCGCGTGGTGAGCTGGAAATATCCGACGCGCACCAGTATTTATTGGACAACGGTTATAAAATAAGCTATTCCGAGATCACCGGCTGGTGGAAGGATACCGGCAAACCGGAAGATGTGTTGGAGGCAAATCGCCTCATCCTCGAACATATGGAAGCGTATCAAAAGGGAATGATCGATGCGGCATCTAATGTCACGGGCAATGTGGTGGTGGAGGAGGGCGCCAATATCATCAACAGCGTGGTGCGCGGTCCAGTGGTGATTGGCAAAAATACCATTATCGAGAATTCATTCATCGGTCCCTTTACGTCCATCGGACACAACTGTACAATTCGAAACAGCGAAGTCGAGTTTTCCATTGTTTTGGATCGAGGCGAAATTCTCGATGTCGGGGTGCGCATTGAAGGTAGTCTGCTCGGCACCTCGGCTCGAATTGTGAGCTCAATCGGCAGGCCGCGGTCAAATCGATTTGTCGTGGGAGATCAGAGTTTGATTGAAATTCGATAAAGAAGAATGATGAATTATGAATGCTGAATGAATGGGAATCTCAAAAGTACAATCGGCGCTGTTTGATAGCCGTTTTTGCTTGTCTTTGCCTCTTTTTTCCTTTCTCCTCGCCCCCTCATTCATAATTCAGCATTTATCATTCATAATTCATCTTACCAGCGTCATCCGCCTGGTCCTGACAAAATCGCCAGCCTTGAGACGGACGACATAAATGCCGCTTGCCACCGACGCACCATTTTGATCTGAGCCGTCCCAGGTGATGGCATGGCTGCCTGCTGATTGCCTGCCATGCATCAATGTTTTGATCCGTGTGCCATGCATGTCGAATACGATGAGGGTCATTTCCGAGGGCGATGGCAGTGTGAAACTGATTGTGGTGCTCGGATTGAAAGGATTTGGATAGTTTTGCTGCAAGCTGATGCTGGATGGCATTGGGGTTGCTTTGATTTGTGATTCGAATGTCACCATGATGGGGCCATAGAAAAAGCTTGATCCATCGAGCGAGACGGCTTGTAGCTTGTACTCAACAGGACGCGTAACCTTGTCGATAAATTTATAAATGCTTCCAGACGCTTTCAATTCGTGTGCTGTACTAATGAGCGATAAATTGATTTTGACAAAACTGTCCGCACTCACATCTCGACGCCACACGTTGTAGCCGGCGTGATGTGTTTCATTGGTGGTGTGCCATTCGATAATCACGGAATCTCCGGCAGCATACGCCATAAAAGCGGTCACGTCGACCGCAATTGGATCCCCTTCACTGTCATCCTCGTCCAAATCGAGGACGCCGTAACCCCAGCTGACGTCCGGTATGTCGATGCCATCGAGGATATCAGCAAACTGCACCAGTGCATTATAGACCTGGTCGGCGGAATAGTCGGGATGCTCATCCAGAATGAGGGCTGCCGCGCCAGTGACCACAGGCGTGGCCATGCTGGTTCCGGACATGATGACATAATCCGCGTCACCGGCATCGCCATAGTTTAGCCCGTCATTATCAATCCATGCACTTGAGGGCGTCGAATAAACGTTGCGATCTCGAATGGAGATGAGGTCGCGCCCCGGGGCGTTGATGTGCGGCTTTTCCAGCTCATCGACCCGCGGTCCATTGCCGGAAAAGGAGCAGTGGGTGTCCGATGTGTAGGACGAGTGAATTTGACCCAAATAATCCGTCCATTCGGAGCGATTGCCACACGCACCGACGGTAAAGGCGTGCGACGCCGTGCTCGGACTGGTGATCGTATAGCGCGAATCCGGCTGCTCAAAAGTCACGCGTCCCTCGTTATCATCTTCATAGATGTGCACGAGCTGATCTTGGTCCGAGTTGTTGACTATTTTTACAAAGTATGTGCTGTTGCCCGCCGGCAGGTAGGGATTATAATACGACACCCGGTGCTCGGTGCCGTGCGGACTCTCGGCTTGTGAAAAATAGCGCACATCCGTGAGTATATTCCGGTTCGCATCATAATAATTGAGCGTGATATTGTTGTGTACATCTGTGCCGTCAAACCAGACGAGGTTAAATTTGAGCAGATGCGTATTGCTCTGCGCATTCGCCACATTCACTTGAATATAATCGGATTCAGAAAAAGCCGGCACGGTTTCGCTATAGTGCCGCTTGCTTCCGCCGTAATTGCCGGCTGCAACGATAACGGGCACGTCATAGTTCTGCACAATATAATCGATGTGCTGATCCAAAAAGCCGCTGCCGTCGTGGTAGGCATCCCAGGAACCATAACTGAGGTTGATGACATCTGCGTCATACAGCGTCACCGCGTCTTCAAGCGCTGTATAAATGACATTGCTGCGCGCTGTACCGTCCTCATCATCACCTATTTTGAGAAAGATGAGATCAGCACCCGGCGCCACGCCGGAATAAGCGCCACCGCTATTGCCCGTATTCCCTTGTGACATCAGTCCACGACCCAACGCCAGCCCGGTGACGTGTGATCCGTGCCCGGTGGCAAAAGTCCGGATATCGTCATCCAGTGTCGGGTAGCTCGAATAATCTTTTTGCGCTAAAATCGGCGGCAGGTCGGGATGATCCACATCCAGACCGGCATCGAGGATCGCCACCTTGACGCTCGAACCGTCGGCAGCGCCATTGTAACCACGCGCCCACAGGACATTTGCTTCAATGACGTGCACAGCCGAGTTCCCTTGCGGCGCGTAGATTAATTCGGCGGTGTCAACTTTTTTGACAAAATCCAGAGACAGCAGTGCGATCCACTGCTCGGGATGAATCTCGGCCATGTGATAGCCCAGCGGATGCTGCGCGACTGGCGGCGTCCATTGTTCGCGGTGCAGACGAACGCCCATCTTTGCCAAGGTATTCGTCTGCGCCGTCGACAAGGGCTGATCCGTGTAAATGAGGACGCGCTGCATCTCGGCGCACGCCGCCCTCTGCCCGCTGCGTTGCTCGATTGAGCGCATTTTTGAATTGATGTCACGCTCCAGGTAGCCGCTGCCAAGCTTGTGCGATAAATGAGCCGGGCATCGTATATCGTTGGAGGTGCTCGACGGCATGAGGATGAAAATAAATATGATGGCTAAAAGTGCAACTCGTAATATCCCCGCAATCCCGTTCGCTCCCATCCCGTTACGCGTCATCTTTTACAGCCCTAATGTGGTATTGAATAGGAAACAATGAATAGGAGTCAACAAGTGTGCCAGATTTTGCAAGTTAGGCGCATCTGATGTTGTAACATATTGTTTCTATGTGAGAAATGGCGGGTAATAGTTTTTCACTCGACTGCAACGTTTAAAAACATCGATCAAATTGTGTC
Organism: Candidatus Zhuqueibacterota bacterium; assembly: GCA_016928775.1. GTDB lineage: Bacteria > Zhuqueibacterota > Zhuqueibacteria > Residuimicrobiales > Krinioviventaceae > Kriniovivens. The sequence goes on from JAFGKD010000019.1 coordinate 12,949, forward strand.
CAGAATCCGACACATATGAAAAAGAATATGTGGTTTGGCATATGCAGGGGGGCTATTTTTGTTACAAGTTCAATAAAAATAATCTTTCGGCGTGTGTGAGGAATCCGGCATACAAAAAAGGCGTTGATGTGAGAGGGGATCAACGCCTTTGTGCTGAACCGAGAGGAGGTTCATTTTAAAGATGAATTATGAATGATGAATGCAGAATGATGAATGATGAAATACAAGCAATCCGGGATCGGCGATCTCAGATTTCAGATGTATTTCTCCATTCTCCTTTTTCCCTGTTCCTTTCTCCCTTATTTTAACATTGTCATTCGGCCGACTTTGCTAAACTCGCCCGCTGTCATCCGATAGAGATAAAGTCCGCTTGGCACCGGCTCACCGGAGGCGGTCGTAGCATCCCAGATGATGGTATGTACACCCGCCGGTTGTAGACCGCTCACCAATTTTCGAACCAGCTTGCCCTGTACGTCGTAAATGTTGAGGGTCATATCCACGGGTTCCGGCAGCGAGTAGCTAATAGCAGTGACCGGATTGAACGGATTGGGATAATTCTGCGCCAGTTCGTACTCGGTTGGCAGTTCTATGGATGTGCTAATATCTGCGGTAATTCGTAGTTGAATTGGTCCATGCCAGGTGCTGTGGCCGTCCAGATTCATCTCTTCCAGTTTGTAGAAAACATCACCGGAAAGAATATCTGTATCCAGATACTGGTATTGTTTCTCGCCGACTGATGATGAGACATCATACTTGATCAATTCGGTATTGATTTTATGATACTCGCCGTCACGTGACGTCGTGCGAAAAATGTTATAGCCAGCGTGATTGATTTCACTAGCGGCGATCCACTGGATTTTAACGCCGTATTCCATCTGGCTGGCGGTGAAAGAAACAAGCGCAACACTGACCGGTTCTTCGGAGCCGATGGAAGTGACATAATCCTCGACCTCGCCGTAACCGTTGCCAATGCCAGTAGGGCCGAGATCAGCCGTTTGCGTGTCGAGTCTGAACCGCATATACGTCAAAGCTTCGGTCGCCCCGGCTGGAACGGTAAAGTCCTGTATATAGGACAGCGTTGTGATGTCCGATGTGCCGTTTGACAAGGTGACGTTATTTATAATCAGCTCCTCTGGTTCGTTACCAAAGATGCAGTCGGCAAAAAAATCGAACCATGCCGCCAGTTTTGCGGTTTCGCCGGGATACAACTGTGCATGAACAACAACCCGATAATCATCACCTTTTTTAAATTTGTCACCCGAGATTTGGGTGTAGCTACCATCAGGATTTTTTTTGTAAAAGGTGACGGCTTCTTCATCATCGGCATAGCCGTCAATGTCATCTTCGTCGGCGTTAATATTGCCGTCATAACTTGGCTCCGCATCAATGGTGCTGCCGAGTTTGACTTTGGCGCCTTGACCCCCGTAGACAATGTTGTGCCCCGCCTCGCCGTAGCAACTGGAATTCGGCGCATCGCCATAATCGAGTTCACCGCAGTTCACCGTAACCAGCAAATTGTACACAGCAGCCGTTTGCGATTCGTTATCCTCCCAAACGTTGCAGTGTACACTGATGCTATAGGTGCGATTGGCAGTAAGAAAAAACGAAGCCTCCCATGCTTTCGCATAGTTTGGATTTCCCAAAAAGGGTTTTGTCACCCAGTCAAAATCCGGAGTGCTGCCATTACCTTCGTCATCGCTGCTGACAACTTTGCCGCCGATTTTGATCCAGACCTCTTCACCATTTTCGGCAAGAATTGGCATAGACGTTCCATTACTGGAGACAAATACAAACATGGTCTCGGTATTGCAGTCGTAGCGCATGTAAAGCTGCGCCAATACCTCTCCATTCGGACTGCCCGTTTTGTACATATCTGAAATAAAATCAGTGCTGTGGTTCCATTCACTGGTATCACCATCCACGGTCGCCAGATTGTAGGATGGTTCAACAGCAAGGGCAGGATTGGGATTAAGGATCACAAATGACAATGTCAATAAAGCAGCTGAAAAAACTACCGAACATTTTAAAGTCCCCATTTTATTACCTCCTCTTCTCTCGCTTGTTTTCTGAGTTCAATTAATTACGCCCGCACAGGCGCACTCCTCAGATGCGTTCGAAACCTTCCCCCATAAAAGATTTCAGCTCCCTGTACTCAACAAGCATACCAATTTTGCATAAATTTAAGATAGCCCATTAAGGCTATAAAAAACAGGTAATAAAAAAACACGGCTAAGAGGGGAGGTGAATATTAATAATGATCAATATCGGGGAGAAATTACCCACCGGGGAGAGGTTCCCCATTTTGAGTGAAAGCTCGTATCGTCCCGTAAGATAAAAAGATGATATGGACTATATGGGCAAGATTATAGCGAATTTGTTTTAGAAAGCTTTGCTCGCAGGGTTTTCCGATCAATGCCTAAAATTTCTGCTGCCCGAGTTTTATTGCCGTTGACGCTTTCCAGCACGCGGCTGATGTGTTCTCGCTCCACAACGCCCAGGGATTTCAATATGTCGGATGTGGCGGACAGACTGAATCGCATATGCTTCGGCAAGTCTGACACGTCAATGTGCGTCGAATCTGTCATAACAATGAGGCGCTGAACGAGATTTTCCAGTTCGCGCACATTGCCTGGCCAGACATATTGGGCTATGGCTTGTAATGCTCCATCTGTAAAAGTGGGTATCGGGCGGCGGTACTCATCGGCATATTTGGAAACGAAATGGTTCAGTAATATAAATACATCATCGCCACGCTCGACAAGAGGAGGGAGGTTGATACTCAAAACGTTGAGGCGATAATACAGGTCATCTCGAAACAGACCTTTTTGCATCAGCTCATCTAAATTCTTGTTCGTAGCCGTAATGATTTTGACATCCACTTTTTTGGGCAGATCGGCACCAACCTGAATGACCTCTTTTTCCTGCACGACGCGCAGCAGTTTGGTTTGCAGCGCCAGGCTGGTGCTGCTGATTTCATCTAAAAGAATGGTGCCACCCTCGGCGGTGGCAAAATAGCCATGTCGTGGCGAGGTTGATCCAGTGTACGCACCTTTGAGACTGCCAAAAAGTTCGCTCTCAAGCAAAGTTTCGGGGATAGCACTACAATTTACAGCGACAAACGGGCCATGTGCCCGCGGACTGTTATAATGAATGGCGCGCGCGACCAGCTCTTTTCCAGTGCCGCTGTCGCCGGTCAATAACACTGTGGCCGGGATGGCTGCGACTTTATTCATCGCATCAAAAACTTTTTGCATGGCCGGTGATTCACCGATAATGCCGTAGGTATTCACCTTCTTCCGCAGTCTTGCTGACGCAGCTAACTTTTTTCGATTGATTTTGTCCGCGACGCGCTCTATGGCTGAATAGAGTGCATCATCCTGGACAGGTTTTTCCAGATACTCATCGGCACCCTGCTTCACCGCTTCAACGGCACCTTGTAATGTGGCGTAACCGGTGATCATGATGATGCCGGTTTCCTCGTGATTCTCATGCACCACCCTGATAATATCGAGACCGTCAGCTTCAGGCATCATTTTGTCTGTGATGACGATATCGATTGGTTGTGATGCCAGCAATTTTAATGCTTCAGCTACACTGGGCGTAGGGTGGACAAGATAGTGTGGTGGCTTTAGTTTTTGATCCAACACTTTGAGCATCAATTTCGAATCATCGATGATGAGAATATTTAGCGGTTTTATCAGGATTTTGTTTTTCACTGTAGCCGTTTTTATTTCATCTAAACCTGAATAATTCATAGCCACAGAGGCTCCATACTAGAAATATGCAACATTGGGTTTTTTTATTTTTTAGCAAAGCTTATAAGCCACGGATTTTCACGGATGAAACACAGATCATATCATTCATTTTAAGCCTTTATAGCCTCCAGTCCCAAAGCTTTCTCGAAACAAAGTCGAAAAATCCGTGTTCATCCGTGGCTTAAAATTTAGTTGCGGCCAAAGGCTTCGCCAAGTGCATCCGAGGCTCAAAATTTGGCTGCGTCCAAAGTCCGCGCCATGAACTTTGTGGCATAGTTTGTGAATTATTCATGCTAATATTCCTCTGACAGCATCTACTTTTTTATCCTGCATCGTGTTATCTTTTCGTCGTAAATACTGCATCATATTTTCTAAACGAAGCAATGAGCGTCTGAACTGCTGCAAACAGGGATTTTTTCTCCTCACGCATCTCCTGGACAATTTTTTTCACTGTCGCATAATCACCTTCGTGTGCCGGTTTTGCCAAATCGGTCGCAAATTTGGCAAATCGATTGGCGCCGATCATTTGACTGCTCGATTTGATCGTGTGCGCCGCACCGTAGATTTGTGCAAAATTCCGTTTCGCCAGGGCGGACACTATGTGCTCCCATAATTCACCGGTTTCGTCCAAAAATGTCTCCAGAAGCTCTTTGATGAATTTATCATCCTCGTCTTTTTCGAATCCAGTGTTCTGCTTTATGTGCTTTAGATCAATTGTATCGTTTTGCTCTGCCGTTACCGCAGTTGATTTTTTTGCAAATCGATTATTTTTCGCTGAGCAGCAATTTTTTAGTGCTTGCACGAGCTCGTCTATAGTCACAGGTTTGCTGAGATATCCCTGCATGTCGGACTTTGTAAATTTTTCTCGATCACCGGGCATGGCATGTGCGGTCAAGGCGATGATATAGGGACGGTTGTCTCGCGGGTATTGCTGATTGATTTTTCGAGCTGTTTCAACGCCATCGAGCCCGGGCATCTGGATGTCCATGAAAATGAGATCATAGTGCTCTTGCTCGAGCGCATGCAGCACCAATTCACCATTTTTGACACATTCGGGAGTGTATCCCAGTTTGTGCAGAACATTTTGCATGAACTGCTGGTTCACTTGATTGTCTTCGGCAACCAGAATGCGCAGGGGGTGTCGCTCACTCATGGTGGCATCCAGAGTCATCTCGTCAACGTGTTGTTTGACGTCCCTTGTTACAGGCGCAAACAGGGCGGTCAAAAGATCAAGCATCTGAGATTTTTTGACGGGTTTTATGAGATAGTGGCTTATATCGTATTGTCGCAAGAGTCTTTTGTCAACAACACCATCCACTGATGTAAGCAGGACGAGCGGCATTTTTTGATAGTGTTGTAATGTGCGAATCTTCTCCGCTAATTCGAGGCCATCAAGTCCGGGCATTTTCATATCCAGGAGAGTCAGATCAAAGTTCGATTCATTGTGCAAAATTTTCAGGGCTTGCGCGCCATCTTGGGCTGCAACAGAGGTTATCCCCCAAGCCTCGAGCTGCGCCTGCAAAATGCGCCGGTTTGTTGCATTATCATCGACCACAAGGATCCGTTTGTTCAAGAAAAGGCTGCTGGGTAAAATATCGATTTTTTTGTCAGCTGTTTCCGGGCAGTCAATGAGAATATTAAAACTAAAAGTCGATCCTTTTCCCAACTGACTCTGCACGCTGATCGATCCACCTAATAAAAGCACAAGCCGTTGTGTAATTGCCAAACCCAGACCAGTCCCGCCCTGATGTCCTCTTTGTGATGATTGCACTTGTTCAAATGCCTCAAAGATACGATTTTGCGCGTATCGGGGAATACCAATACCCGAGTCTTGAACTTCAATAAAAAGCCTCGAATGGCCCGCATGATGTGGTTGACATCTGACGGTGATGACGATCTCGCCGGTTTCGGTAAACTTGATTGCATTGCTGAGGAGATTGTTGAGGATTTGTACCAGTTTGGCTCTGTCGGTGATTATGGTCTCCGGACAGGGAAACACCAATGAATAGGCCAATTCGATATTTTTTTGCGCAGCGCGGGCAGCAAACATATCAAGGCATTCTTCAACGCAGGTTCGTAAAACGAAAGGTTCTTGATACACTTTTAAATGATCGGATTCAATTTTCGCATAGTCAAGAATGTCGTTTATGACATGGAGGAGCGCCTCACCGCTCGTACGAATGATCTCGGCGTATTCCCGTTGCTCCGGTGTCTGTTGGGTGGCTAACAGGAGGCTGGTCATGCCGATAACACCGTTCATTGGCGTGCGGATTTCGTGACTGATATTGGCTAAAAATCTTGTGCTGGCGCGACGGGCTTGAATCGTTGCTTTTCGCGCCTTTTGTTTTGCCAATCTTTCTTGTTGGAGCTGCTGCAGCAGTTTTTTTTGTGGTGTCTCTTCAGGTGGGACAAGAAGGAGAATGCCTTTTTGGGCACCCGAAGCGTCCTGATATGGCAAAACCGTGATCTTTATTTTTTCCTGATGCTCAAGAATGGACAGTCGTGTATGAAAGACAAGGTGGTTATTGACAGAAAACAGGCTGGCCAAAGATTTTTTGTGGGAGGTCAATTCCGGAAAGAGCTCAAACAGTGGACGGCTGAGAAATCCATTCAGGTGATCACGTCTTTTTTTTTCACCCTGTTCGATGCGTCGAATAGTCATCGTCTCATCGGCAAAAAAGACAATATATCCTTCCTCCTCCACGAGGAAGTGCAATAATCCCTCCACTCTCAAAAAACCTCTCTCTCGGTTCCGCCGCTCCAGCTATCAGCTAATGCATAATCGCAAGATTTTGTGCGCTCTTATTGAATACGGCAAAAACATCAATGTGCGCAAAGGCGCCTTTTTATTACGCTGGTCGTTCTTTCAGCATGCTGTCAATTTTTTCAATTAAATCCTGCAGATTAAAAGGCTTGTTAAAGCCATAATGCGCGCCGAGATGTTCGGCTGTTTTGAGCGCATTCTCCGGATTAAAATAGCCGCCACCGGAAATGGCAATGATTTTGATCTGGGGTGCGGTTTTTTTTAGATGCATGATCGTTTCAAAGCCATCCTGCTCCGGCATAAAAATATCCGTGATAACGACATGAATAGGCCCTTGTTCACCCCTTGTCAGGGCGTCTTTGCCGTTGGCAGCAACAAGAACATCGTGACCGGCCAACTCTAACGATGTTTTGAGAACGTCGCGTATACCTTTTTCGTCGTCAATAACCAGTATTGTGGCCACAGCTTTTTATTCATTGTTAAAAAAATTTATAATTCTTATATTCATTAGCGAAAATAATGCCACAGATTTTCAGGTTTGTCGAACACTATTATTTTGAATGTCCACCAATTTTCGAAATCAACAGCCCCAAGGCATCGCCGGAATGTTTTGGGGCTTTTAGCAACAGATTAGCCCACAAGGTGTCATGGAAGCAAAAAAAATAAAAGCTCGTCTCGAATTGGAAGATGGTTCGGTCTTTCAAGGCTATTCCTTCGGTGCCCAAACATCGGTCGCCGGCGAGGTCGTGTTCAACACGAGTATGGTCGGCTATCCTGAAAGCCTCACCGATCCATCCTATTACGGTCAAATTCTGGTTTTAACTTACCCACTCATCGGCAATTATGGTGTTCCCGAATCGCACATTGTCGACGGTCTCGATGATTGTTTTGAGTCATCGCGTGTGCAGATTACCGGCTTGATTGTCTCGGAATACTCTTTTGACTATCAGCACTGGAGCGCGGGCAAGAGCCTGGCACAATGGCTTATCGAGCATAAAGTTCCGGGTTTGTATGGCATCGATACGCGTATGTTGACCAAGCGGCTGCGCGAAGAAGGGAGCATGCTGGGCCGCTTGTTGTTCTTTACAGAAAAAAAGAATTTTTATGATCCAAACAAAATAAATCTTGTCGAAAGAGTGAGTATTCGTCAACCTATAGACTATGGAACGGGAGATAAAAAGGTCATTCTGGTCGATTGTGGCGCCAAAGATAACATCATTCGCTGTTTGTTGCAGCGGGATGTGCGGGTGCGACGGGTGCCGTGGAATTATGATTTTACCCATGAAGAATTTGATGGCGTGATGATTTCAAACGGTCCTGGCGATCCAAAGATGTGCCGTGATACAGTTGCACTTGTGCAAAAAGTGATGGACAGGGAAAAGCCGATATTTGGCATTTGTATGGGCAATCAAATTTTAGCTTTGGCAGCCGGTGCGGATACTTTTAAATTAAAATTCGGTCATCGCAGTCAAAATCAGCCGTGTGTGGAGGTAGGGACAAAACGCTGTTATATCACATCGCAAAATCACGGCTATGCCGTCGATGGTCGCACGCTGCCGGAAGGCTGGGAACCGTGGTTTGTCAATGCCAATGACGGCACAAACGAAGGGATTCGGCACACCTCCCAACCATTCCGCAGCGTCCAATTCCATCCGGAAGCCGCACCTGGACCGGTGGACACCGCTATTTTGTTTGACGATTTCAAGAGGATGATGTTATGAACAATCTGCCGGATAAAGTGATCATTTTAGGAAGCTCGGCCCTGAAAATTGGTGAAGCCGGCGAATTTGATTATTCGGGCAGTCAGGCCATCAAAGCGCTCAAGGAAGAGGGCGTAAATACGATCCTGATGAATCCGAATATCGCCACCATCCAAACCTCTGACCATTTGGCGGATCAGGTCTATTTCTTGCCAGTCACACCCTATTTTGTGGAACAGGTCATTCAAAAAGAAAAGCCGGACGGCATTCTGCTGGGATTTGGCGGACAAACGGCGCTGAATTGTGGCCTGGAGCTGGAAAAGTCCGGTGTTTTGGCGCGCTATGGTGTTCGCGTCCTTGGCACGCCGGTGGACGCCATTCTGAATACCGAAGACCGCAATCTGTTTATCGCCAAACTGAACCAGATCAACGTAAAAACTGCTCGCAGCTTTGCGGTGACGGGTGTAACTGAGGCGATTCAAAAGGCGGGTGAGATTGGATTTCCGGTCATGATTCGCATTGCGTTTGCGCTTGGCGGATTGGGTTCCGGCTTGTGCCGAAATGAACAAGAAGTTCGTGAGCTCGCCCAAAAGGCACTCAGCTATACAAATCAAATTCTCATTGAAGAATATCTGTTAGGGTGGAAAGAAGTTGAATATGAAATCGTGCGCGACCAATATGACAATTGCCTCTCGGTCTGCAACATGGAAAATTTTGATCCCATGGGCATCCATACGGGCGAAAGTATTGTGGTGGCGCCGAGCCAGACCTTGAGCAACAGTGAATATCACAAGCTCCGCGAAATCGCTATCCGAACTGTTCGTCATATGGGGATTATCGGAGAGTGCAATATCCAGTATGCGCTCGATCCCTATTCCGAAGACTATCGCGTCATCGAAATCAATGCCCGGCTATCGCGCAGTTCAGCTCTGGCATCAAAAGCCACCGGCTATCCTTTGGCGCACGTTGCCGCCAAACTGGCGCTTGGCTACAGTTTGACCGAGGTCGCCAATTCCATCACCAAAGTGACCAAGGCCAGTTTTGAACCGGCACTGGATTATCTGGTGGTGAAAATTCCGCGTTGGGATTTGAAAAAGTTCAAGCAGGTCTCCAAGAGAATTGGCTCCGGCATGAAGTCCGTTGGCGAGATTATGGCTATTGGACGCAAGTTTGAAGAGGCGCTGCAAAAGGGGTTGCGGATGCTGGAGATCGGCGCCAGCGGTCTGGTTCTCAACAAACAATTCGGCGTCGCTGATATCAAAAAAGAATTGGCCGAACCGACAGACCAGCGCATTTTTGCTATCCCGGCCGCGATCAAAGCCGGTTTGACCGTGGATGAAATTCATGACCTCACCCATATTGACAAGTGGTTTCTCTTTAAAATCAAAAACATTGTTGACATTGAAAAATGGCTGTCGCGCGTAGGAGAGCAGCGATGCCCCAAAGATCTGTTAGAGGACGCCAAGCAGCACGGCTTTTCGGACGAGCAGATCAGTCGCGTGCTGGAGACGACTGAAGCGCAGGTGCGCGAACTGCGCCAGGCCTATGGTTTAACGCCCAAAGTCAAACAGATCGATACCCTGGCGGCCGAGTATCCGGCGCAGACAAATTATCTCTATTTGACCTACAACGGCACGGAAGATGACCTTGGCTTTCTTGAACGCAATTCGGTGATGGTGCTCGGTGGTGGCGCCTATCGTATCGGCAGCTCGGTGGAATTCGACTGGTGCTGCGTGAACTCGGTCATGGCCCTGAAAGAGTTGAATTATCAGACCATTATGGTCAATTACAATCCCGAGACCGTGAGCACTGATTATGACGAGTGCGACAAACTCTACTTTGATGAGTTGAGTTACGAGACTGTTCTCGACATTTATGAGAAAGAAAAACCGATTGGCGTCATTGTCTCCATGGGCGGGCAGATTCCCAATAATCTGGCGCTCAAATTGGATAAAGCTGGTGTCAAGCTCCTGGGTACGTCTGCCAGAAGTATTGATAACGCGGAAGATCGGCACAAGTTTTCAAAGTTGCTCGATGAACTCGGCATTGATCAACCCGAATGGAAAGAATTGTCATCCGTGCAGGATGCCATTCAGTTTGCCAGAGATGTCGGCTATCCAGTGTTGGTGCGACCGTCGTATGTGCTCAGCGGCGCTGCCATGAGCGTCGCGTCGACCAATGCCGAGCTGGAAAAATTTCTTACTAAAGCGTCGGATATTTCTTCAGATTATCCGGTGGTCATTTCCAAATTTATCGAAAACGCCAAAGAAATTGAGATTGACGCTGTGGCGCAGGAAGGAGAGCTGCTCGTTTACGCCATTTCCGAGCACGTCGAGAATGCCGGTGTGCATTCCGGCGATGCGACGATGGTGCTGCCGCCGCAGCGAACGTATTTGGAGACCACGCGCCGGATCAAAAAAATCGCGCGACAATTGGCGCGGGCATTAAAAATTAACGGGCCATTTAACATGCAATTTGTCGCCAAGGGCAATGCTGTCAAAGTGATCGAGCTCAATTTGCGCGCTTCGCGCAGTTTTCCTTTTGTTTCGAAAATCTTCAAGGTCAATTTTATTGATATTGCGACCAGGGTGATCATGGGTCATCACGTGCCCAAAATCGACCGTTCAGTATTTGATCTGGAGTATGTCGGCGTCAAAGCGCCGCAGTTCTCATTCACACGCCTCATCGGCGCTGATCCAACCCTCGGCGTCGAAATGGCATCCACCGGAGAGGTCGGCTGCCTGGGTGATGATTTTGAAGAAGCTTTTTTAAAAGCCCTGTTATCCGTGGGGTACAAACTGCCGGTGAAAAACATACTCCTCTCCACTGGACCGATTGAATCAAAAGCCGAATTTCTGCACAGCACGCGGCTGCTGGAAAAGATGGGAATGAATTTTTATGCCACTGGTGGCACCGCCAAGTTTATGCAAGCCAATGACCTGCCGGTCACCAAACTCAACTGGCCGCTTTCCAACAAAGAGCCCAATGTGAATGACTATCTTGAAAATGGCAAAATTGATCTTGTCATCAATATCCCCAAAAATTACCAGGAAGAGGAGCTGACGAACGATTATATCATTCGGCGCAAAGCCGTCGATTTTGCCATTCCGCTGTTCACCAATCTGCAGCTTGCGCGGCGGTTTGTTGAGGCGATTTCACATAAATCGATCAAGGATTTGCAGATTAAAAGCTGGAAAGAGCATGTTTGAGCACATGAGGCGATGAAAAACGTTCGGCAATATATACCCAGCGTGCTGCGACCGGAGGACGATTATTCGCCTCAATTTTCTTTGCAAGTCTTGCGAGGACTACTCTTTGCGTTTCTGTTGCTTTTGATTTTGGTGATTATTGGGACAACTGGCTATAGTATCATACTCAAAACAGATTTCCTCGAATCGCTTTATATGACAGTGATTACAATTTCGACTGTCGGATTTCGTGAAGGAGCCGGATTGGCCACGTCCGTGACGGGCAAGGTGTTCACCATTTTTTTGATTTTTTCCGGACTTGCGATCGGCGGTTATGCAATCGGTACCATAGCTGCATTTCTCACCGAAGGGCAGCTTTTAAAAGTTTTGAAGGAAAGTCGTATGGTGCGTGAAATTACCAACCTGCAAAATCATACTATTGTCTGTGGCTACGGTAAAATCGGCACAGAGGTGTGCGCCAGGCTTTTTGATTTGCAGGAGCCATTTATTGTTATTGATCAAAAGATTGAAAAGATCGATGAAGCTGTTGGCCTGGGCTATCTTGCGGTGGTTGGTGATGCTTCCGACGATGAAGTGCTCACCAAAGTGGGAGTTAAAAAAGCCAAGGCGCTTGTCAGCGCCATCACAGATGATTCGGCCAACGTTTATCTTGTGCTCACTGCCCGGACACTCAACGAGAAGCTCTATATTGTTGCGCGCGGCACCGACGAAAAATCGCGCAAGAAACTCGAGCGCGTCGGCGCTAACCGGGTAGTGTCGCCATATGAGATCGGCGCGCGCCGTATGGCGGCTTATATTGTCAGGCCGGCGATCGTGGATTTTCTGGATGCTTTTTCGCCGGATACAAAATATGATTTGCATCTGGAACATATTGTACTTGGCAAATCAAGCGGTCTTGTCGGCAAAAAACTCAAGGAATCCAATATTCGCGAATTGACCCGGGGGGCGCTCGTCGTCGGCATGTGCAAAGAGAAAGACAAAATGGACATCAATCCGCCGGGAGATACAGTGTTGGAGGAAGGAAATATCCTCCTGGCGATTGGGAGCAGCGAACAATTGGTCGCACTGCAGGGATTAGCCAGGTGATCGGATTTAAAACAAAAGGCGAGCCGCTCGCCATATATCGACGTGTTTGTTTTGTCACCTCCTCTGTTGCTTTGGCTTTGGCCTTTTTGTCGAAATATTATAGCGGACCGCATTTTCGTTTTGCCGATGCCTATCTCGGAGATTTATTCATTGTTATATGTCTTTATTTTATCCTTGCGGGCAGTTACATCAACCTGGGTATTATGCAAAAATTTATCGTCATTATGGCGATTGCATGTTTTGTCGAGCTGTTTCAATGGACAAAGCTCCCGGCGCAGTTGAATCTGCCTGAGCCTTTTGTCTTTATTCTGGGAACGAGTTTTGATCCACTTGATTTCGTCTTTTATGGGATGGGATTGACTATTGCTGTTTTGCTGGACAAGGCGTTTGTTCGGCAGTGGAGTGGTTGAAATGTCTTTTTTTGATGATGAGTTTTTGAACATCGCACATCGAGGGGCTTCCGGCCACGCGCCGGAGAATACCATGGTGGCCTTTCAAAAAGCAATTGAATTGGGCGCGGACGCGGTGGAGTGTGACGTGCAATTGACCAGAGATGGGATTCCGGTCATTCTGCACGATTACACCCTGGAGCGAACAACGAACGGCGCCGGTTTTGTCCTCGAGAAATCGCTCAGAAAGATAAAAAAAGTTGATGCTGGCGTTTGGTACAGCTCGGCATTCAAGGGCGCGACAATCCCGACATTAGCCGAGCTGCTGAGTTTTATGCAGGGTAAGCTGTTAGTGAATATCGAGCTCAAACGGACGCCTGATCCGATGCAATTGATCCAGAGAGTGCTCCATCTTGTCGAACAATTTAATATAGTTCAGGCCTGTCTGATAACATCCTTTGATGAAAAAGCCCTTTACGTTGTGAAGGACATGCTGCCAGCGTGTCGAACCGGTCTTTTGGCGAAAAAACTCACGCATCTTTTGTGGTCAGGACCGTGGTCTTTTGTTTTATTGAGAAATGATATAGTGAATGTTGAGACGATCGAGCGAGCTGTCGAGCATGAGAAAAAGATCATCGCCTGGACGGTGAATGCCAAAGAGGACATGCAGAGGCTGTTTGATCTTGGCGTTGGTCGGATCATCACCGATTATCCGGATATCTACTCGAGTGTGCGAAAAAGCGATGTCCTTTTTGGCAAAAATAACTTGACTCAAAGCAAATAATTTTCTATATTTTTCGGCTTTGTGGTTGAGCTGAGACCGAAAGCCAAGATGGTGGGCGTAGCTCAGTTGGTAGAGCCCCAGGTTGTGGCCCTGGTGGTCGCGGGTTCAAGTCCCGTCGCTCACCCACAAGAAAACACCAAAAGAGTCCCGTTCGTCTAGTGGTTAGGACTCAGGATTTTCATTCCTGCAACAGGGGTTCGACTCCCCTACGGGATGCCCTAAGTGAAAGACCGTCAATTTTGGCGGTCTTTTTCTGTTTTATCCCACCTAAATTATTGATATTACTTGTAAGTAATTCTGTTTATTTTATTTTCATAGCTACTTTTTGTTTTGCTGTGCAGTATCAAACTCTAGTTGAAAAAGCTATCGCCACAAGAGCAAGCAATAACGCTCTTGTGGCGAATTTTTTACGGTGGGAATAGCGGCTAAAGTATTTGAGTTGCCATTATTCAGCTTTGGCTTCACCCAAAATAGTCCACCAGTGTACTATCGTAAAAGAGTCATTTTTCGGGTGAACACCTGAGATCCTGCCTGTAATTGATAGAGATAAACGCCACTGCTGAGTTGTGAGCCGTCGAACGGAATGGAATAGACGCCACTATTTTGAACCTCATTCACGAGCGTGTTCACTTTTTGTCCGCTGAGGCTATAGATCGTTACATTGATATGACCAGCCTTTGCGAGTGAATAGTTTATCATTGTCGTCGGGTTAAAAGGATTGGGATAGTTTTGAGCCAGTTCAAATTGCACTGGCGTTTGCACGGGTTGGGTTGCAACTCCTGTCGCTGGTGGCGTATAATCAACCGAATTCGTGTCAACGCCGGTGATCGCATTCGCAGTCGACAAATTGACTTTGTTACCTTCGAGAAATGTGACAGTGCCGTGTTTTTGCGGATCACTCCAAACCGTATCGTCCATGTCGGACCCCCAGCGTAACGCAAAATCACGCACTCCTGCATCATTGTCATGCAGATTGACTGCTAATCCCATGATACCGCCAATGCGAACATCGACATATTTTTCCGCGCGCACAATCACGTCAAAAGGCAGGCGGAATTCAAGATTATAGCCGTAGCGCGTGTCGGTCAATACTTCCTTGCGAGCGTAATCTTCGCCCTCAACTGGCTCCCATGCTTCATCGAGCTCGGCGCCTTTAATCAGATTGTCAACGCCATCCGGCACTTCTGCGTCGGCTTCACCCCAGGCGGTGAGGCGAACAGCGGCAACACCCGATGTTGATTCCATCAAGGGATCCGGATCAATTTTTAATTCTATACAGTCATTCTCATAAGTTGTGCTGCTATTAACATTAATGAGCTCGTCCGTTACTTCAGCATAACAATAAAAATAAGACGAATCCCAGGAAAACCAGACGAGCCCAGAACAGTCAAACTCGTCATCCGGGGAACCTGATCCACTACCCACCCCTAGTGAAGCTGGTGAGAGATAGATATAGCCATCAGCGGGGCCAGTCAGTGCGTTGTAAAAATCATCTCGTTCAGCATCCATGGTGATGTCGAGAGCGAAAATAGGACCTGTAGATAAAACGATAATACTTAATAATAATAGTAATGCATTTTTCATGATTTTTTCCTTACTGTTTGTACATTTTTCTTTTTTTCTTTTTAATAAAAACATGGAAAAACGAAATATACTTTCAGGTTATGCTACCTCCTTTCTTATTATCATCCAATTTTTTCCCACATGACATCAGGTTATGAATTTGTTTTTCGCTCATTAAAAACAGAGGAACTGCTTGAAGATGATCGAAGGTTTAGTGCTAGCAAATTTCAAAAATATAATCTACACATTATAAGATATTCAATGTACAATGTCAAGTTTAAATTTTAAGCCGGGAGATAGAGGCTCGCGGTTCGAAATATCCGCTTATGATGAACAAAATAAAATAACGGGAACAAATTTTACCATAACATTGTTTCAAAATTCAGGTGGGCAACCTCAGTTTTTGCATCCCTTTTTACGCATCTCATTGAGACATAGTTTGATTAGTCGTAAACGTTTCCTTTATAGTGACGGATTCGAAGGTATAATTGTATAACGAAAAATAAAGGAGGTGCAGTCAAACTCATACATCATGCTCATGAAGCATCCGGCACCACCATTATATGATGCAGCATTAGGAATTGCAGATTATAGATAACGGCAAATCGAATTGGAGTACGGTAGTTGGGGTACCGAATCTGATTGTAAAAAGACACTCGCTCTCCACGCTCATGATCATTCCCTGCACAACTGGATCAATTCCCATTGTTACCTCAAAATGTGTCATGCTATTGAGACATATGATGTCGATAGTACGCTGACGCACAAAGACCAAACAATGAAGAGCCGCGCTTACATACTTTTTGCAGCAGTTTGGCTGCTCAACCACACGGGATGTTCTACCCATACGCGACTAAAGTATCAACAAGAGTCGTACAGCCAGGTCGAGGTGTCAACTGCTGAAACGAAAAAGGGATCATCGAATGGAGTGTATACTCTTGGTATCGATGATGTTGTTGAAATAAAGTTTTTCGATAATGAACAGTTCAACGAAGTGCTGCGCGTCCGTCCCGATGGACGGATCAGTCTGGCTAAAGTGGGCGACATATTTGTGCATGGTTTAACACCCGTCCAGTTGGATAGCATCATTACGTCCTGTTATGCAAAAATTATTCAAACGCCTGACGTGACCGTCATTGTTCGTGAGTTTGGAACTCGTCAGATATTTGTCCTGGGCCAGGTCAATGCACCGGGTGGCTATCCCGTTGATAGAAATATGACCCTGCTGCACATTCTTGCTGCAGCCGGCGGTCTCAAAGACACAGCAGAGCCCAGGAGTATTATGATATTACGACGAAAAAGTCGCAGTGTACTCGCCGCCTATAAAATAGATGTGACACAAACTTTTAAACAAACACAATATGATGCAATGAACGCTGATCCGTTTGTTTATTCGATGGATATTATTTATGTCCCTAAGACATATATTGCCAGCGCCAGTACTTTCTTGCGACAAATCTATGATATATTATTACCTCCATTTGATGTCTACTTGAGAGCGTTGTGGTACAGTGAGCTGACGCGGTGATCGGTTTTCGATTAGGCTATATGTTTTCGTTAAAGTTTTAATAATTTTTTCATTACAGTTAGAGCCATTCACTTTAATCACAGTCATTCATGTAAGTGAGATGGCGAAGCAGTATCCAAATAACCTGTCTGTGGTGGCAAAGAACTTGATTATGAACAGTGCCGAGGCGCGCGCATCAATGTCGTTGCTTCATATTGTCACGATTATTTTCAAGCACAAATGGATCATCATATCCTTTTTTTGCGTCATCGTGTGTGTTGTGACGCTTGGAAGTGTGCGACAAACCGACATATTTCGCGCCAGTGCCAAATTTATGGTTGAAAAGGAAGTTGATCGTGAAAAAGCATTGCTGTTTCAGGTCAGTGTACCTTCGACCTATGAAAAATATGACTGGATCACATCCGAAATTGAAATTATCAAAAGCTATCCGGTCGCCTTGCGTGTGGTCAAAGCTTTGCAGTTGAACAAGCGGCGCTCTGCGAACCATCCAGACGATGCCCCCGATCCTGACCTCGAAATTGAAAAGTCCATAAAAACTTTTCGGAACAATGTGCAAATTGACGTTGCCAAGAATAGCAATGTGATCGAAATTGGCTACAAAGACACGGATCCTGTTTTAGCGACACGGGTGGTGAATGCGATCATAGAGCATTATATGTCGTATCGTTCGGAGCTATATGATGAATCCGAGACCTATAATTTCTTTGAAGAACAGATGCAAATTACCGATAAAAAGCTGCGTGAGCTCGAACATGATCAATCTGAATTCAAGAAAAATTCGGAAATGATATCTCTGGAAACGCAGAAAAATATATTGCTTGAGCGATTGACGGATTTTGAAAAAAGGTTGACAGACATACGGACAAAACGCCGACAAAAAGCGGCGACGCTCAATGTCATGAAAGATCAACTTGCGCATGCAGATATTGTAAAAATGCCGGTGATTGAATCGAGCGATAATTCGGCGCACTGGGCACACATCATCAAATTGCGCGATGAGCTCCTTGACCTTGAATTGCAGCGCGAAATTGTCTTGCAAAAATTTACCCCGGAGTATCAGGAGGCAATCAATCTGGAGCAACAAATAAACGCCACGCGCGAAAAGATCGACAGTGAGATGAAACAAATAATCGAGATGGAAGAGATAAATATTCTCTCTTTAATTGCAGAAGAAAATGTCCTCAAACAATCGGTCGTTAATACCAGCAATGAAATCAGGGATTTGGCGCAAAAAGAATATGAATATTCTCAAATTAGCCGGGGAATTGAGGATAATCGCGAAATATACTCAATGCTGCTCAAGCAACGAGAAGAAGCGAGAATCTCGCTGGCAAAGTTGCAAAAAGGCGTGCGGGTAAAAATCATCAGTCCTGCTGTTGTCCCGATTCATCCAATAAATCCACGCACGCGACTCAAAATTGCTGTTGCTATTGTTCTCGGACTTGTATGTGGATTGGGTTTTGCCTTTCTGTGGGAATACTTTGATCATACTTTTACGTTCCCGGACGACGTTGAGCTGTATACCGGACTCGCCTTGCTTGGTTCGGTGCGTGACTTGAAAATACCACAAAATGACGATACGACGCCAGAGATGATACATCATAAAAAATATGAGTTGGAAAAATTACAGGATGAGATAATTACATGAATTCGTCTATTAAAAATCGGCGCGCTATACATGTGGTGCCACAGCCACTAGCTTTTCCGATCGCTCGGCAACATGACTACTATGAAGAAGCCCCCCAAATTTTAGGCAAAACGGCGAAAGTTCCACAGTTGCTGAAGGAATTGCCTGATGGCGTCATTTATGATTTTCAACGAATTTTGGAGAACATTTTGTCGCTGCGGCAGACGAAAAAGAGTCAGATCATTGGTATAACCTCGGCAAACTCGCATGAAGGGACATCAACCGTTGCTGCTATACTCTCCCTGTTGGCCGCCGCACGACAACACAGCTATTTTCGGGTGATGAAAAATAGAGATGAAAACCGGGCATTTTCAAAGCTAAAAGTCAAAATTCATATCCAAAACATATTGCTGATCGACGCACAGCTTAAAAATCCGACTCTGCACAAACTGCTTGGCGTTGATCTGCACCCAGGCCTCAATGATGTTCTGGAATCAAAAGTGATTCTGAAAGACAGCGTGAGAAGCATTGCCAACTCGCAGTTGAAATTTATTCCCACGGGCAATCCAACCGATGCGCCCCTGTTTCATCTCTATTTTGATGATTTGGAGAGGTTGCTGAAAAGAATGCGACCCTATTTGCATTTTATCTTTGTCGATATTCCACCGTTACTGGAATATGCAGAAGGGATAACCCTGAGCAAACTGTGTGACGGTATTATATTGATCATTAAAAGCACGCATACCCGCTGGGAAGCCGTGCGCGAAGCAAAAAATCTGCTGGAAAAAGCACATATAAATATTTTAGGGACAGTTCTCAATGCAAAAAAGTCTTATGTCCCTAATTGGCTCGTTCATCGTTTATAGTTCTTTTGGGGTTGCGGTGTGGTGTAAGGGTGGAAAGGAAAGATAAACCCAACCCGGTACCACGCTTTGAATAAACACTTTCCGGTCAAAAGCAATTTCCTCCTCGAAATTTTTCTCTACCTTTTATCTTTCGGTCTGTCATATATTTTTGCCTTTATCATCAGGCTGGAAGGTGATGTCCCGCCTGAACTCTGGGTGATCATCAAAAAGTCATTCACTTTCGTTATCCTGTTTAGAACCGCGGCCTTTTTGCTGTTCCGGGTCTTTCATGGTCAATGGCGCTATTGCAGCATTTTGGATGTCATCGCTATTTTTAAGGCGATCAGTCTAAGCTCCATTTTGATCGTGGGATTTTTCTACTTCCTTTTCACTTTTCAGGGCGTTCCGCGCAGCGTTTTTATTATCGACTGGATGCTTCTCACATTAGTGGTCAGCGGCATCCGTTTTTCACGACGGCTGTTGAAAGAGATTTTGATCAATACATCGCCGCACGTTAAAAAAGTGCTCATCGTTGGCGCAGGTGAATTGGGTAAAAATCTGATCAATGAGATGAAATCAAATTGGGAGAGCGGCTACAATCCTGTCGCTTTGGTTGATGATGATCCGAAAAATCTCAATCAGGTCTATTACGGCGTGAAGGTGCTGGGCACGCGGATGAGCATCCCGCATATTGCCAGCACCAAAAAAATTGACGAGATCATTATCACCATACCCTGCACATCCGGCAAAATCATCCGGGAAACCACCAGCTTGTGCCGACTCTCGCACACGCCGTTCAAGATACTCTCCACTAACAATGGTCGCATTGATCAGCGGACGCTCATTGATCGAATTCGCAAGATTGATATCCAGGATTTAATCGGGAGAAAACAGATTCATATTAATTATGATGAGATGGGGCAATTTTTTAAAGACAAGCGCATTGTAGTGACCGGTGCCGCCGGTTCCATTGGTTCAGAGCTCTGTCGCCAAATAGCCAATTTTCATCTCTCCAAACTCATCACCCTCGACCGGTCGGAGAACGGCCTGTTCTACCTGGACAGGGAGCTAAGTGATGCCTATCCTGATCTCGATTATTCTCTCGCTTTGGCGGATATTACGGATTACAACGAAACGCAGAGTTTCTTTTCCCGATTTAAACCCCATATTGTTTTTCATGCTGCCGCCTACAAGCATGTTCCGATGATGGAGCAGCATCCGTATCAAGCGATCAAAACGAACATCCTGGGGACAAAAAATGTCCTGGATATTGCGCTGGCAAACAATGTTGAAAAATTCATCATGATTTCCACGGATAAAGCGGTGAATCCAACAAGCTATATGGGATTAACGAAACGGATCGCTGAAGATTTTGTCAAGATGGCCAATCAACAAGGCGAGACAAAATGTATTTCTGTCCGATTTGGCAATGTGATCGGCAGCAGCGGCAGCGTTTTACGAATTTTCCAGGAACAGATCAGCAAAGGCGGACCCGTCACAGTGACCCATCCAGATGTTGCCCGATACTTTATGTCCATTCCCGAAGCGGTGATCCTGGTGTTGCAAGCCGCGTCTATGGGGCAGGGCGGGGATGTTTTTATCTTGAAAATGGGTGAACTGGTCAAAATTTATGATCTGGCCAAGGAGCTTATTTTGTTGGCCGGCCTGGTGCCGAATCAAGACATCAAAATTGATTTCACTGGACTGCGTCCGGGCGAAAAAATTATCGAACAGTTGTGGGAAGATTCTGAAAAATGTACGGAAGAGGTGAATGAAAATCTATTCGTCATCAAAAACGGCTGCGATGTAAAGACAATACTCAATGATAATTATATTCATGAATTGTTAGCCCTGGCCGTAAAAGATACCTCCGCATCAAACGGGTACAAGGCAAAATTGCGCTCCCTCATTTACGAGGTCGAGCCAGCGCATTAAATTGACGACGATCTTGACGCGGCCACATTTTGAGTCACTGATGCTCACAGCTCGGCCTTTGGCCGCAGCCAAATTACAAGCCACGGATGCGCACGGATGAACACGGATTTTTCGGTTTTGCCTCGACAAAGCGTTGGGACTGGAGGCTAAATAGGCTTAAAATGAATGATATGATCTGTGTTTCATCCGTGAAAATCCGTGGCTAATAAATTGAAAAAAGTTTTATTTATTTGCAGTGTTGAGTCGCTAAATGCACACTTTATTTCTGTACAATCAATTATGGCGTTTACCGCTTTTATGTTGTGTATTCACCATTGTGTTGATTCCGTACTGTATTCGAATTGCCAGCCTGATGCATGCCATCGATAAACCCGGTGCTTTAAAAATTCACAGCACAGCAACCCCAAGATGCGGGGGCATGGCCATTTTTACAAGCATCATTTTCTCGCTAATACTATTTCCATCGATTTTGGCTCTTTTGCCGGTTGTCAGTGTGATTTTTTTCAGCGCCAGTATGTCGGGTATCTTTGTATTAGGGGTGGTTGATGATATCAAAAATTTGCCGGCTGGTAAAAAGCTTTTATGGCAAATGTTGTGCACATTCGTGGTCGTACTTGGCCTGGCCACACTCTATCGCACAGAATTAATCGTTGTGCTGCCACTGTTTGTTTACATTCTTTTTTTTACAAATTCATTTAACCTGATAGATGGCATGGATGGTCTTGCCGGCGGTCTGGCTTTTATCGCTGCCATGGCGCTTGCGATAGTGGCATTTTTCATGCGTCACCAGGTTGTCCTGTTTTTTTCGCTGCTCCTCGCCGGTTGTGCGGCCGGATTTCTTGTCTTTAATAGTCATCCGGCAAAAATATTTCTGGGTGATTGCGGGAGCACATTTTTGGGTTTTACCCTGGCAGTTTTATCAGGGATGTTATGGCTCAAGTCAAACAACACCCTTTTATTCATCCCGTTGCTGCTGATCACATCTGTTCCTTTATGTGATACAACCGCTGTTTTACTGAAGCGAATCATTCACAAAAAACCCATCCTGGCCGGTGACAGGAACCATCTTTATGATATGCTGCTGCGTAAAGGTTTCAGCATGAGTCAAACCCTTGTCACTTTTTATTTTGCAGCGATTCTGTTTGCAGTGCTGGGTCTTGTCATTTTTATTATGTTCATGCAATAACGCTCAAATAGGCATCTGGTCATGACGAAAATTCCTTTATCACATCCGTATTTAACCTCCTCAGAAAAAAGACTTGTTTTGCAGGTGTTGAATGGCGCACAACTGAGTTTGGGGCCACGCCTTGACGAGTTTGAACATCGACTTGCGGACTATGTTGGGGCCACATATGCCGTCGCGGTGAACAGCGGTACCAGCGCTTTGCATCTTTGCATCAAATCTTTGAATATCCGGGAAGGTGACGAGGTCATCACGACACCTTTTAGTTTTATTGCCTCGGCAAATTGCATTCTGTATGAGAAGGCCAGGCCAGTGTTCGTCGATATTGATCCCTTGACCTTTAATATTGATCCCGGCAAGATTGAGGAAAATATCAATTCAAAAACCCGGGCCATTTTGCCGGTGCATGTGTTTGGTTTGCCCTGCGATATGACCAGAATGAAAGCGATTGCACAACAGCACAATTTGTATATCATTGAAGATGCCTGCGAAGCACTGGGGGCCAAGTGCCTGCTGCGTGATCCGGCTAAAATGCCCCCGTTACACTATCATAAAGTCGGTGCCATTGGCGATTGTGGTGCCTTTGGTTTTTACCCAAATAAGCAGATGACGACCGGTGAGGGCGGTCTTGTGGTCACGAATAATGTACATATTGCTACGAGCTGCAGGTCATTGCGCAATCAGGGTAGAAGTGAAAATCCGGCATGGCTTGAGCATACTCAATTGGGATATAATTACCGTTTGAGTGACATCAACTGTGCGATCGGCATCGCTCAACTGCAGAAATTACACACGATCCTCAGGTTGAGAGAAAGAGTAGCGCATTGGTATAACGAGCGATTGCACCGTTTGGAAGAAATTGTTACGCCGTTTCAATCCATCACCTGTCGACGCAGCTGGTTCGTCTATGTTTGTCGATTGTCGGACGATTTCAGCAAAAATGATCGCAACAGCATCCTGGATCAGTTGCGAGCGAGCGGCATTGAATGTCGCGACTATTTTCCGCCAATCCATCTGCAACCTTTTTATGCCAGGATGTTCGGCTATAAAAAAGGAGACTTTCCGGTTGCCGAACATGTCGCGGAGCGCACGATCGCCTTGCCGTTTTTCACTAACATGAGCGAGGAACAAGTCGATTATGTCTGTAAAAGACTGTGTCGAATCGTGCAAAAGCTGAAAAGTGAAAAAAGTGTACCCTCAAAAGATCGTCGCAATGGCCAAAAACTTTGCCGTCCGAGCTGTATAGAATACGATTGGCAACGCGATAGATAAAATTATACTTTTATCATTTATATGCCACTGATGCACCTGGCGCGGCTTTTGGCCGCAGCCAAATTACAAGCCACTGATGCACACGGATGAGCACGGATTTTTATTTTGGCCTTGCTTCAAGACAGTTTTTGGATTGAAGGTTAAAAAGGACTAAAAAGAATGGTATTATCTGTGTTTCATCCGTGAAAATCCGTGGCTCATAAACTTTTCTAAAAAACACAATTTTGTTGCCTTGTAGCATGGCTAAAAATACAAATCAAACTAATGATTCTTTGGTGAGCATCGGTATGCCGGTGTATAACGGCCAACGTTTTCTACGGAAAGCAATAGAGTCATTGTTGCATCAGACATTTGAAAATTTTGAGCTCATCATTTCTGATAATGCATCAACAGACGCAACGCCCGAGATATGCCAGGATTACGCCAGGCACGACCGCAGGATAAGGTTCATTCGAAATACCACAAATCTTGGGGCAGCCAAAAATTACAACCGTGTTTTTGAATTGTCATCCGGTATGTATTTCAAATGGGCAGCAGCAGACGATTGCTGTGCTCCCAATTTTCTGGCTCGCTGTGTGGCGGTCCTCGAAAAAGAGACGAACGTCATTTTGGCATACCCAAAGACAAAAATTATCGATGAAAACGATGAGGAAATAGCAGAATACGATGACGGTATACATTTGAAATCTTTATCAGCAGCCGGACGGTTTTTGCAATTTATGTATTGTGTGGGCGAGTGTAATGCGGTTTTCGGACTGTTGCGCTCGGATGGTCTCAAAAAGACTCGGTTGATCGGCAATTATATTGGCGCGGATGTGTGTCTGTTGGCTGAATTAAGCTTGTTGGGGCGATTTTACGAAATCCCTGATTATCTGTTTTTTCGACGCCACCATTCCGAAGCCTCAAGCGCCAAAAAGGATGTGCAGAGTCAATTGTTATTTTATGATCCAGCCAAAAACAAGCGTTTCGTTTTACCAAAATGGCGGCATTTTTTTGAGCATTATAAAAGTATCAAACGCGTTGATATTCCGGCAACACAAAAGATTTTGCCGGCGCTCTATATTTTTGGCAGTTTGATCGTCGACAACAAGACCTACAGACGAGAGCTTGCCGGCGCATTAAAACGTGTTTTGAGATCAGGTACATCTCATAAAAAAATATATCATATTCAACGAGGGGTTTTATGAAAGTAGCAATTCTTGCGGGTGGTTATGGTACCCGTTTGGCCGAGGAAACGGATATCAGGCCAAAACCCATGGTTGAAATCGGCGGTTTTCCCATTCTCTGGCATATCATGATGGGCTATTCCTGTTACGGATTTAATAATTTTGTCATCGCGCTGGGCTACAAGGGCGAAGTCATAAAAAAATATATGATGGATTATTGTGCCCTCAATAGCGACTTGACCATCGATTTTAAAAGTGGCGACGTGGTTTCGCATCGATCATTCAAGCAGGACTGGAAAGTTGATTTGGTGGACACCGGCAAACACACCCAGACGGGCGGCAGAATAAAAAGACTGGCGCCCTATCTGAAGAATGGCACTTTTATGCTCACCTGGGGCGATGGTGTATCCGATGTGAATATTACCCGATTGCTCGAATTCCACAAGTCGCATGGCAAGTTAGCGACGGTGACCGCGGTGCGGCCTCCGGCACGTTACGGCTATATGAAGTTTAAAGATGAACAGGTGACGGAATTTACCGAAAAACCGCAACTCGGGGAAGGATGGATTAATGGCGCCTTTTTTGTGCTGGAACCGGGTATTTTTGATTATATCAAAAGCGACGACACTGTCTGGGAACGCGAACCGCTGGAAAATTTAGCCCGGAACGGCGAGTTGGTGGCCTACAAGCACACATCCTTTTGGCAATGCATGGATACGTTGCGTGAGAAATATATTCTTGAATCTCTGTGGCAATCGAACCGAGCGCCCTGGAAAATATGGGAGAATTAACATGCGTCTACTTGTAACCGGTCACAAAGGTTATATCGGTACAGTGATGGTGCCGATGCTGCTACAAGCGGGGTACGATGTTGTCGGGCTGGACAGTGATCTCTATCGCTGGTGTACATTTGGCGAGGACGGGATTGTTGATATTCCAGAGTTGAGCATGGATATCCGGGATGTCCAGCTGACTGATCTTTATGGATTTGATGCCATCATTCATCTCGCTGGATTGTCGAATGATCCGCTGGGTGACTTGCATCCGCACTTGACCTATGACATCAATTTCAAAGCGTCCGTTCGTTTGGCGACACTCGCCAAACAAGCGGGGGTGCGGCGTTTTTTGTTCTCATCATCCTGCAGCAATTATGGGGCGGCTGGAAATGAGATGCTGACCGAGAATGCCACATTTTGTCCAGTTACCCACTATGCCCGCTCCAAAGTTTTGGTCGAGCATCATGTGGCAAAATTAGCGGATGAAAATTTTTGTCCGACATTTTTGCGAAATGCAACCGCCTATGGCGTCTCGCCGCGACTGCGTTTTGATCTGGTGCTTAATAATTTGGTGTCATGGGCCTGTACCACGGGACGGGTCTTTTTGAAAAGTGACGGCACGGCCTGGCGGCCTATTGTGCATATAGAGGATATTTCGCGCGCCTTTATTGCTGTGCTTGATGCACCGGTTGACCTGGTTTTTAATCAGGCATTTAACGTGGGGATAAATACCGAAAATTATCGGGTTCGCGATATCGCCAGAATCGTCAAAGAGACTGTCCCGAATTGTGAAATTGAATTTGCGTCGAGTGCTAGTCCGGATAAACGCAACTATCGAGTTGATTGCAGCAAGGTGAAAAACAGGCTTGCGCAATTTAACCCGCACTGGAATGCCGCCAAAGGTGCAGCCTCTGTTTATAAAGCTATTCAAAAATACGGACTAGCGCTCGATGATTTTGAAGGCCCTCGGTACAAGCGTGTTGCCCATATAAAGTATTTGTTAGAGACGGGTTTGTTGGATTACGAACTACGCTGGACAAAAGTCGCCGAGCCGGCAGTAGTATAACGAGCAGCCGCAGGCC
This sequence comes from Candidatus Zhuqueibacterota bacterium, assembly GCA_016928775.1. GTDB lineage: Bacteria > Zhuqueibacterota > Zhuqueibacteria > Residuimicrobiales > Krinioviventaceae > Kriniovivens. The sequence goes on from JAFGKD010000019.1 coordinate 39,613, forward strand.
GCAGCCAAATATTGAGCCACGGATGAATCCAGCGCGGCCTTTGGCCGCACCCAAATTTTAAGCCACTGATACACACGGATGAACACGGATTTTTCGGCTTTGCTTCGAGAAAGTTTTGGGACTGGAGGTTAAAAAGATTAAAATGAATGATATGATCTGTGTTTCATCCGTGAAATCCGTGGCTCATAGAGTATACAAAAAAGTACAGATTTTTTGTCTTGTAGTACGGAGGATGTTATGATTAACGGATCACATGCCCCTTGTCGTTCTTGTGGATATGACAAGCTGGAAGAGATACTTGCATTTGGGCGAACGTCTTTGGCAGACAGACTTCTCACAAAGGAGCAACTTGAAAAGCCGGAACAAAGTGCCTATCTCGACCTCGTGCTGTGCCCGCAGTGCACCCTCGTGCAGATCAGCGAAACCGTCCCGCCCGAGGTTTTATTTGATGAAAACTATCCCTACTTTTCTTCTGTCTCCAAGACGTTGCTGGCACATTCGCGGGACAATGCGCTCGATCTCATCAGGCGCCAGCAGCTCAATTCCGGGAGTTTGGTGATTGAATTGGCCAGCAATGACGGCTATATGTTGCGGAATTTTGTCGAAAAAGGGATTCCGGTTCTCGGCATTGATCCCTCTCGAGCGCCGGCTCAAGTTGCCGAACAAGCGGGTATCCCGACGCGCTGTACGTTTTTCAGCCAGGCCGTTGCCAGGGATTTGGTGCGCGAGGGGCGATTGGCTGATCTCGTCATTGCCAACAATGTATTGGCGCACGTCGCTGAGCTCAACGGATTCGTCGCCGGCATCGCAGCGATATTAAAGCCAAACGGCCTGCTCGTCGTTGAGGTGCCATATGTGATTGATCTCATCGAAAACTGTGAGTTTGATACGATTTATCACCAGCATTTATGCTATTTTTCGGTCACGGCCCTTGATCGGCTGTTCAGAAATCATTGGCTCTATCTGAACGATATCAAACACCTTGATATCCACGGCGGATCGCTGCGATTGTATGTTTCGCATGTCGAAAACGTCGAACAATCGGTCAAAGCATATCTCAGGCAAGAACAAGACCAGCATATAGAGCAGCTTTCCTATTACAAGGATTTTACAGCGCAGGTTCGCCATATACGGCATGCTTTGCGCGACCGGCTGGAAAAATTGAAAGGGAAAGGTTATCGGATCGCGGCGTACGGCGCCGCTGCCAAAGCAACAACGCTGCTCAATTATTGCGGGATCGATAAACGATACCTCGACTATGTTGTCGATCTCAACGCTTTCAAACAGGGTCGCTACATGGGAAGTAACCATCTGCCGATTTTTCCGCCGGACAAACTGCTGCAGGATAAACCCGATTATGTCTTGCTGCTCGTGTGGAACTTTGCCAAAGAAATTTTGCAGCAGCAGCAGGCTTACAGGCAGGCGGGCGGGAAATTTATTATTCCTATACCGCAAATACATGTTGTGTAAACCAAAGGTAAACGTATGAATGATTCAACACTCCAGTCAGTTGTACATTGCGCGGCGCGGCCAAAAATCCGATCCACCTGTCCGGGATGCGGCGGTAACCATGTCAATACCTTTTATTTTATTGATGATGTGCCAGTGCACAGCAATTTGCTGCAGACCTCCGAACAAGCGGCGCGCGATTTCCCGCTTGGCTCCATTGCCCTGGGATTTTGTCGCGATTGTGGATTGATCAGCAATACGGCGTATAATGCTGACTTTCGCGACTATTCTCCCATATATGAAGATCAGCAATGCTTTTCCCAAACTTTTAATTCCTTCTCCGAAAATCTCATCGATTTTTTGATCCATAAGCATCAGCTTGAAAACAAGGATGTGATCGAAATAGGCTGTGGCAAAGGCGACTTTCTGGTGCGGCTGTGCGAGCGCGGGAACAATCGAGGTATCGGCATCGATCCCGCTATCGTTTATGATCGAGTTTCAACAGATAAAAACGTTCGATTTATCAAGGATTATTTTTCGACACAGTACAGCCATCTAAAAGCCGATGCTTTTATCTGCCGCCACACACTCGAGCATATTTACGATGTGCAGGCTTTTCTTCAGTCCGTTCGTCGGGCTATTGGTCATCAGGACGCCCTGGTGTTTTTTGAAGTCCCGGATATGATTCGCGTGCTGCGCGAGATGGCGTTTTGGGATATTTATTATGAGCATTGTTCCTATTTTAGCCCGGGATCGCTGGCGCGACTCTTTCGGCTATGTCACTTTCAGATCACGGATTTGTGGCGAGGATACGACAATCAATATCTGCTCATCGAGGCCCGGCCAACAAATGCACAATTTACCGGTGCGCATCCGCTGGAAGAATCTCTTGATCAATTGGAGTGTGATGTCGAAAATTTTGCCGCGGATGTCAAGCTGAAGCTTTTGTATTGGCATGAGATGCTGCAAAGATTCCAGCAAGAGAGGCTCAAAGTCGCGATCTGGGGATCGGGTTCAAAGTGTCTCGCTTTTTTAACGACGCTTAAAAATTGTCGAGGCATTGATTGTATAGTGGATATAAATCCCTATCGCCACAATCAATATATCCCTGGTGTTGGAAAAAAAATAGTGTCTCCAGCCGCTCTCGCAGCATACCAGCCGGACGTTGTCATCATTGTGAATCCAATCTACAGAGATGAAATTGAACAAGAGCTTTTCGCCATGGGACTCGAACCGCACCTCTTTTGTTTGTAACATGACACTTGAGAATAAACCGGTATGCCCGATGTGCTCTTGTTCCGGGCTAACGACTTTTTTCACCATGCCGGATGTGCCGGTTTTTTGTAACAAGCTGTGGCCAGAAGCCGCATCAGCACGGGAGTGCGTCCGCGGCGATATCGAACTGGCTTTTTGTGATCAGTGCGGTTTCATCACCAATCTTTGCTTTGATGAGCATTTAATGGACTATAATGAGCACTATGACAATTCGTTGCACCATTCATCTGTATTTCAAGAGTACATCGAGAACGCAGCAAGTGATTTGATAAAGCGATACAATTTGCACGATAAAAATATCATCGAAATTGGTTCGGGCCAGGGTGATTTTATCCGGCTGCTGTGCCGGCAGGGTGATAATCGCGGCATTGGCTTTGATCCGGCATTTGTTGCAAGGAACGGATCTGATAATCCAAACGGGCATGTGCGCTTTATTCGTGATTTTTATTCAACGCGTTACTCGCATATCCCAGCAGATCTGTTTTGCTGCCGATTTGTACTGGAACACCTTAATAATCCGTCGCATCTTTTAGCAACGATCAGGGCGTCCTGCGATGGCCGGTCAGAGACTGCTCTCTATGTGCAGGTGCCAAACAGCAGCTTTATTTTAACAGAGGTCGCTTTATGGGACATCATTTACGAACATTGTTCCTATTTTACGCCGCGTTCATTGTACTATATGATAAGGTGCGCCGGATTTCGCGTCACCGAGTTGGTCGAAGAATATGCGGATCAATACCTTTCCGCCCATGCTGTGTTCACAAACGGCAAGACAAAACTAAAACAAGGAAGCAATAACATGCATTATCAACCATTAAAAACAAGACTGGACAAATTTCAGTCGCGCGCCGATCGCATTCGACGGCAATGGAGAGCTTTTTTGAGTGCAAGTGTGGAAATAGGCTTGAACGTTGTTTTGTGGGGCGCCGGCTCAAAAGGAGTCACATTTCTTAATCAGGTTGATCCGGAGCGCGCCGTGTCATGTGTGGTTGATGTCAATCCGAAAAAACAGGGGCATTATATCCCCGGGACGGGACAGGCCATCATATCGCCTGATGACCTTGTACCTGAAAAGCCGGATATTGTCATTGTTGCCAATCCGGTTTACATGACCGAGATCAAAAATAAATTACAGAGCTTGGCTTTAAATCCAGAACTGATATCGCTTTGATCTGAGCGTATGTCAGCTGTCAAGTAATTCCAAGGGTCAAATATATGATGTCAGAAAAAGTTATCATACTGGTGCTGATGGCCATTTTTATTCTGTCGCCCCGGCAGGGTGTCGCTGCTGTTCTGCGATATTCGGAGATCCATAACGATAGCTCCGGTATCGTTTCCGATGACTTTAGCGGAGAACAGCTCAATACGGATGTCTGGCACTGTGTTGATCCAGTCGGGGATGCCGATTTTTTATTGAATGGGACAAATCTGCTCATCTCGCTTCCCGAAGGTTCTGATCATGATATCTGGCATGGCGGGAACAAAGCCGCTCGTGTCATGCAAACTGCCCGTAATTCAGATTTTGGCGTGGAGGTAAAATTTGATTCTCAACTACAGGGCGAGTATGCCATGCAAGGCATTGTGGTGGAAGAGAATGGTGATAATTTCCTGCGTTTTGAATTTTATAGCACCTCAAATGAGATGTATCTCTTTGCCGTTGTTTTTACAAACGGTACACCATCGATCATGCTCCAAAAGAAAATCAAGCGAAACGGTGTCATGTATATGCGAGTTGTTCGATCGGCTGATACATGGATTCAACGATACTCTGATGATGGTCTCCTCTGGCAGGATGGGGCACTTTACAACCATTCACTGCACGTAACCGCGATCGGGCCATATGCCGGCAATGCCGGCGACAAACCGACGCACACCGCTTCCATCGATTATTTTTACAATTGCGCCGCTCCTATTCACCCCGAAGATCAGGTTGAGACAGAACCGGCAGTCGTATCAGACCTGACAGCACACGCCACTTCAATGTCAACGATAGAGCTCACCTGGTCAGACAATTGTGATAACGAGGATTGTTATATCATTGAACGAAGCGAACCCGGCGTGAGCGAATACACCGAAATTGCCCGTGTCGGTACGAATGTGAGCCGATTTCAAGAGGCTATCCAATCGCCCATGAATAGAACATTTGCCTACCGGATTTGTGCGGTGAATGCAGCGGGATGCTCGGAGTACAGCAACAAGCAGCGTGTCACATTGCCGGTACATCCGGTCATTTCCTTTTTTTACGGCGATTCGCAGCCATTCGGCCATCACGGTATACCGCAGCGTTATGTAAATGTTCTCGGGACTATCTCGGATACGGAGATGCTAAAAGCGTCATTCTTTTCACTGAATGCAGCAGCTAGCGAAACACTCAAGCTCGGCTCCGATCGCAAGCGTCTGGGTTATGCAGGCGATTTTAATATTGAACTCCATACACATTCTCTGCAAACGGGATACAATAGTGTCACGGTCACAGTTGTTCAGAACGATCAGACGACCACAAATAAAACTATCGACCTGCTTTGGCAGCCTTATCGTTCGAATCCATCAAGTCATGCCGTAAAGTGGGATACAGTTCGTAACATTCAGCATGTCGCTCAAGTCATTGATGGCAAATGGATGATTTCGGATGGTATGCTGCGAACAGCCGAGGTTGGTTATGATCGATTGGTTGCCTTGGGCGACACCTCCTGGGCGAATTATGAAATGACAGTTCCGGTCAAAATTCACAATTATTATACCCGCTCAGCCGAGGGCGGTGGACCAGGCGTTGGCCTGGTGGCGCGATGGAAAGGGCATAGCGGTGACGATAGGCCACGCCTTGATCATCCCTATGGCATATTGGCATGGTACAAAATGGGATCACCACCCACTGATTTTTATCGGTTGTGCTTGTTCAAAGATGGTGATCAGATGGTCGCAGAAGATTTGTCCGGGTGCAAACTCGATTTGAATACGGTATATATGTTCAAACTCAAAGTGATGAACGCGGTGAACGGGCTCACGGCATACAGCTACAAAGTCTGGCCGCAGCAGGAAAGCGAACCGCTGGAATGGAGCCTGACCGCTACGGTGGCCGGGCCATCCACCGGCTCACTTCTTTTGGTGGCTCATAAAGTTGATGTCAGTTTCGGTGATATTGAGATCAGCGGCATAGAGACATCTGGTGTTGCAACGGAGCATGGCATTGTGCACGAAAAGAGTGCTGATGTTCTCTCGCCTTTTTCCCCAAATCCATTCAACAGGTGCACAACAATGAGAATCAGGCTCTATGAGCAGCAAGCCGTGCTCATGTCAATTTATGATGTATTAGGCAGGGTTGCCGCTACACCGGTTGATAAAATTTTGGCCGCCGGTGACCATACGATTACCTGGAACGGCACAGACGTGACCGGTACACCGGTCCCGAGCGGGCTGTATCTTTCTCAAATAAACATCGGTATGTTCGTTTACCGGGGACGGATTGTCGTGGTGCGCTGATGTCTTGTTCGGACTAATTTTACAGTTGTTATGAAAAACAGAGTATGAATCGTCATTTACAAAACTCTTTTGTCAATACCATCATCTATTCAGCCGGGAATATTTTAAACAAAAGTATTGCATTTCTGCTCATTCCACTTTATGCTCGCTTTTTATCTCCCTCGGACTATGGTATGCTGGAAATATTCCTCATCACCGGCAACATCCTGTTCATCCTGTGCACACTCGGGATTGGCAGCGGCTTTATCAGAACCTTTTTATTCGAGGCAAAAACCCAACAGGAGCGCAATGTGGCTGGCGCCACTTGTTTTATCTTTATCACGGTTTTATCCTTGGCTTTTGTACTCGCCCTGATTTTGTTGTCAAAAAAGATGTCGTTTGTTTTTTTCGATAGCCCAGATTACAGCGTTTGGTTTGTTATCATTTTTGCGATGGTCTTTTTTCAGGCCGGCAGCCTCATTCCTTTCCAGCTCTATCGCGCTGAAAAACAATCGATACGATTTGTGATTTTAAATTCCGTAAAATTTGCTCTCATTCTTTGTTGCACGATATACTTTGTTGTGACGCGAAAAATGGGCATTGTGGGCGTTCTATATGCCCACTGTGCCGGCGTTTTTGTCATTTATTTGGTGAACTATATTTACTTTCGGCCCTATCTGGTGCCGGCATTTTCATTCACAGTGCTCAAAAAAATGTTGCGCTATGGATTGCCGCTCATCCCCGGTGCGTTAGCTTTGATGATCATAACATCCACGGACAGAATTTTATTAGCGCATTTTTGTGATCATCATGAATTGGGTCTTTACGCGATGGGATTTCGTTTCGCAATGATTCTCGAGCTCGTGTTGGTCAATCCATTTGATCAAAATTGGCCAGCGGTTCACTTTTCTCTGGCAAAAGAAAAAGATGCAGCTCCTACTTTTGCCAAAATATTTACCTGTTACCTGCTTGTTGGCTCGTTCCTTTGCCTGGGTTTAATTCTTTTTACCAAAGTGCTGATCCATACGGTCACTACGCCGGAGTATTATCGCTCTTATGCTGTAGTTCCGATACTCGTTTTTGCCATTTTTATTCGCGGCATGAGCAGTAACCTGGGTGTGGGCATTGGCATTTCAGGCAGATCAGAGTATTATGCCATTGCCGTAGGAGTCGCGGCAGTGCTGAATATTGGATTAAACGTGCTGTTCATTCCGCGCTTTGGCATGACCGGCGCCGCTGTCGCGACATTGTTATCCTTTGTATGTCTGCAGCTTGTGATTTTTGTTTTTAGCTATTCATTATATCCCGTGAAATATGAAATCAAGCGTATTTTGAAAATAGTGTTTGCGTTATGCATCTCGCTTCTTCTCTATTTTGCCACTTCTCCCGATTCGATCCTGATGAATCTTGTCCTTATTGTGAGCTTGTGTGCTATCTTTATCCTTTGTCTTTTTGTGTTAGGCTTTTTCAAAAAACAGGAAATTGAAAGGTTCACCACGATGCTCGGAAATCGATTCAAGCTGCGCAAAGATTTTATCCGCTCCATTCTATAAATTGTCAACAGCCATTGTTAGCACGTCCGCTGAATCATGAAAACAATTCTTTTCATCGCCCTCGACTATTATCCCTCCGCTGCAGTGAGTGCAAAACGGATCGCAAAGTTTTGCAAATACATCAGGAACTCTGGCTATGAACCATTGGTCTTAACTGTGCACTCTCATCTCTACGATCACGTCGATTCTTCGCTCACGAGCAATGGTTTCACTGTCTATAGAACCAACACGCTCCGCTCGATCCGGTTTTCGCACTCGAAGCATGTGGCAAAGAAACTTTTAGCCGTTTTATTCAAAGGCTTTGAAAAATTCGCCTTCCCCGATCCCTATATTTTGTGGCTCCCGTATGCTTTATCGCAGTACAAGAAGATACAGCAAAATCAATCAATAGACATCATTTACGCGACGGGACCGTGGTTCACTGCTTTTCTGGTCGGATATTTCATCAAGCGGCTCTATGGTGTTCCGCTCGTGATTGAATACCGGGATCAGTGGAGTCTCAATTATGCCTATCGCTCAAAGAAGCTGCTTTTTCTGCACAGATGTGTCGATGCAAGACTTTTGAAAGCAGCGAATTGTATTGTCTTTACTTCGCCCGATATGCAGCGTGAATACACGGAGAAATTTTCTGTCAACTTGTCAAAAACGGTTGTCATCCCAAACAGTTACGATCCCGATGACTTTAGCGGGATAACCGTTGAGCATAAAAATAAAAAATTTGTTTTCGCGTACGCCGGAAGTTTTTACGCGCCACGATCCGCTGATTATTTGTTGAACGCCCTCGTCGAATTGCAGCGGGAGGCAAAAATCCATGCGGCCAATTTCAAGTTGCTTGTCATGGGTTTTTATGACGAGCGACTGCTCAGTATGGATGGGCTGGATAAACTCATCGATTTAAAGGGTATTTTGCCGCACGCCGATACGCTAAAGCACCTGGTACAAAGTGATGCCCTTTTGCTCATAGTGGCGAATGAGCATCGCGCCAACATTCCAGCCAAGTTGTTTGAATATTTGGCGATTGGTCGGCCTGTCTTGCTCCTCTGTCCACCCGGCGCAGCGGCGGAGAAGATTGTGGCTGAAATCGGCAGCGGTGCTATCGCGAATATCAATGACATCAATGACATCAAACATAAAATACAGCTTTTCATCAATCATCGCGCGGACGCCATAACGCCGCGGCAGTTCGACAAGATAAATTCGTATAGCTCGGTTTCGACTACAAAAAAATTGGCCGATATGCTGGCCACAGTGGATCTGGTATGAGAAAGTTGGTTGCCTGCATATGCTATTTCTTTTACAATCTTGGGCCGAGGTGGCTGCCCAATTCTGATCCCGTCTATTTTCGCTGGACGAAATGGATTCGCTATCTGTTTGCCCGTGGGATCGTGCAAAAGTGCGGTAGAAATGTCAATTTTCAGAATCGTGCCAGATTTGGCTTTAGTCTGAGCATAGGTGATAATTCGGGTGTGGGGGAGAATTGTCGCATTGGTGCCAATACCATCATTGGCAACAATGTTTTAATGGCGCCCGATGTTATCATTTGTACGGAGAATCATCGTTATACCATCGAGTCTTTCGATGGCTTTATCAAAAAGAGAGTTGTCATCGACGATAATGTCTGGATTGGCTACCGGGCCATCATCCTTCCCGGCGTGCATATCGGTCACAATGCCATCGTGGGCGCCGGCGCTGTGGTGACAAAGGATGTCCCGGCCTACGCCATTGTTGGCGGCGTTCCGGCGAAACTATTAAAGATGCGGACAGATTTATCTGAACATTAGTTTCAACTGCTTGGTGATTACGTTACGGTCGTGAGAATCCAATGAATTGTGCAGCAATTGAAAAAAATCTGCGGGCGAATCTCTCTTTTTATGCAAAGCTCTATCACAAAGCGCCGATTTTTCTGCAAAATGCCATTATCACAGCCCGAGGGTGGGTGTTGTCCAGGCTGCGATACCAAAAGTTGTTCTGGAAAACGTTAGCCGAAATCAAAACGCACGATTTTTATTCCGCCAAGGAACTGAGACAATACCAAAACACAATGTTACAAGATTTGATCCGCTTTGCCTATGCGCAGACGGTCTATTATAGAGAAGTTTTGGAAAATCTGAATCTTGGCCCCCACGATATTCGAGACCTCGACGATTTGAACAAGCTACCCATACTCACGCGCGATCAGGTTAAAAGAAATACACAAAAATTGCAAACGCAAAACGATAAAAGAAGAATTACTGTGCATACGAGCGGTTCATGTGGATCTGGCCTGGCTGTTTCATACAATAGCGCTGATCTTGTCAAGAATTGGGCTTTTCTTTATCGACAATTGTCCTGGGCGGGTGTTCAACCTCGAGAGTGGCGTTTAACGTTGTATGGTAGCAAAATTGTGCCGGAATCCCAACAGGAACCTCCATTCTGGCGGTATAATTTATGCGAGAGACAAATTTTGCTGAGCATCTTTCACCTGTCTGAAAAAACAAAAAACCATTATATAAGATTTCTCCTGTTGCATCGCGGCGCCATCCTTGAAGGGTTTGCCTCCATATTGGCGATAATGGCCGAGTACATTCTGGAACAAGGCCTGACCATACCTATGAAAATGGTTTATTCGACGGGTGAACCCATGACGAAAACGAATCGAAAAAAAGTGCAGGAGGCCTTTGGTTGCACGTTGTATGATTGTTATGGTATGACCGAATGGGTGGGGCTCATTCAGGAATGTGAAAGAGGAGAAAAGCATGTGATGGTTGATTATGGCATCCTGGAAATAATCGACGATGAGAACAAGCCATGCGCCAGGGGTCAGGAGGGTTATTTAGTGTGGACTGGTTTGCAGCATCTTGACATGCCATTGATTCGCTATCGAATTGGCGACAAAGGGATGTGGTGCGCCAAGGATCACTGTGAGTGTGGACGCAATTATCCGCTGGTCCATACGACCATCACGCGGGACAGCGACAATATCAAAACGCCGGATGGCCGAATCTATTCTCCTCGTGTAATCAACCAGTTTCTAAAGAACAAACAATCGTTTAATTATTGTCAATTTATCCAGGATCGTGCTGATTCATTGATTGTACGAATTGTGCCCGGCATCGGTGATGTACAAGGGGAGACCCAAATGCTACTCCACGATCTTGACCATCTTTTGCAAGGCGCTCTCACGATTCGGACCTGCGTTGCCGAACGCCCGATCATGCGAGGCGAGGGCAAGTATCCGTTTATTTTGAATCACGCTGATAACCATCGACCGAATCCGCCGAAGGTCTGCCAGGTATGAGTGTTCTCGCCTCCGTCATTGTTCCGGTCTACAATGAAGAAAAATACATTGCCCAATGTATCTCATCAATAGTGGATCAAGATATTCCAAAAGATCAACTCGAAGTGCTTTTTGTGGACGGACGTTCACGCGATAATACGCGACAGATTATTCAATCGTTTGCCCAAAAGTATCCCTTTATTCTTTTATTGGACAATCCAGCTCGTATTGTGCCGACAGCGATGAATATCGGCATCAAGGCTGCGCGCGGCACCTATGTTGTGCGCATGGACGCACATAGCACCTATGAACGATCCTATGTCTCGCGCTGTGTTGACTTGCTGCAACACGACCAAGCCGACGGCGTTGGTGGCGCCATGCGAGCGCGAGGATTTACCTACACGAGCAGGGCTATTGCAATCGCCTTTCAGTCCATATTTGGACTCGGCGGCGGCAAGTTTCATAACGAAAAGTTTGAGGGATATACGGATACGGTTTATTTGGGTGCTTATAAAAAGCAGCTATTGCTCGATATAGGATTGTATAACGAAAATCTGGTGAGAAATCAGGATATCGAACTAAACAGCCGGATTATCAGGCAGGGCGGCACACTTTATTGCAGCGCGAACATTGTGAGCTATTATACGAATCGGGATTCTCTGAAAAAATTGTGGACGCAATATTTCAGGACCGGCGAGTGGAATCTCTATACCAGCCGCGTTAATAAAAATGCGCTCTCGCTTCGTCACTTTGTTCCGTTCCTCTTTGTGTCTTTTTTATTGGGATTCGCCATACTTAGTCTATTTAGCAGCAAAATCGTACCGCTGTTATTGCTGACAATCGCCGTTTACCTGCTGTGTTGTATCGTTTTCTCTGTTGCAGCAGGATTGAATTATGGTCTACGCTTTATCCCTATTTTGCCGGCTGTTTTCGCCACTTTGCATGTCTCCTATGGTGTGGGTGGACTTGCGGCATTGTTTCGATGGTTTAGAGGAATTTACAATTGAAAACTGCGACGTTGTCTGGTTTGTCAAAAGCGAAGCAGCCGACTGTGCGAAAAAGTCTGGCACCCGTTTTAATGAGCGCGACGGCAGCGTTTGTATTGGGTTACCTGATCATACGAGGATCTCTGCCGCAGCTTTTGATTATCCTTGGCGGGATATTATTTTTGCTGTTGCTTTATTTTCGCATAGAGTGGGGGATTGGTGTATTGATTGCTTCCATGCTGTATGAGCTGCCCATTTTGCCACAAGTTGATCTTTCACTGACAAGAGTTTTGAGTTTGCCAGTGTTCCTAATATGCTGGCTCAAAATATTTGTAGATCAAAAAAAAATAAAATATGACAAATTCAAAGACACTGTCATTCTTTTGCTGCTCGTCTGGATGATCCTGTCCTATTTTCATGCCGTTGATGTCACACGCGTGACGACCGGCCTGTTTACCTACATTCAGCTCGCTTTTACCTATTTTACCATAAAAACGATTATCGATACAGAAACGAAATTGGTCAAAGTTCTGTTGATTACGATAGGAGCTGCATTATGTATAGGAGCGTTTACGGTGATCACAATGCTCCGGCAGCCGGATGCACTCATCTATTCCGATTCCTTTACGCAAAGCGGGAGAATTGGCGGCTCTTCCTTTGATCCAAACTACTTTGCCCTGGGCCTTGTGTTTATGGTTGGCATCAGCATGTACTTTTTTTTGATCAAGCATAAGATATTCTTGTTGCCCGTGGCGCTCTTTGCACTGTTGATATTGAGTACCTTTTCGCGCGGTGGCATCATCGGTTTGCTCATCGTTGTTTCACTCTCGATCCTGCACGGCGCGAAACTCGGCTTTCGGAGTCTCTTTAGATGTTTTGTTCTCCTGTCCGCTTTTTTTGCCGTTGCTTTGGTGCTGAACAAAGGCGACAAAATAAAAACCAGAGTAGAATCCATACAGGATTCAACCACCTATCGAACCCGACTTGATTTAATGGTTGTCGCTTTGGAGATGGGCGCGCACAATCCATTGTGGGGTGTCGGACTGCAAAATTTCAGCTATAATTCTCATCTTTACGGCACTATGACACACTATCGTCGCGAGGCACATAATGGCTATCTGGAAATAGTTGCGACACTGGGTGTACCGGGTATGCTGCTATTTTGCCTGTTATTATTCACAATTTTTCGTGATCTGCATGATTATCAAATAGTGGCGAGGAGTAATATGGCCGAAGATTATATTCTTTTAGCTCGATTTATCGAGATTTCTTTTTGGGGTTATCTTGCCAGCGCATTCTTCCTCAGTCTGCTGATGCAAAAACTTTTTTGGGTCATTATCACGTTTTCTTCTGTTTTCTCCGTTCAAAAAGATTCACTCATAAAGAACACGCTGTTGGAGTAATTTATCGTCATTTCCCGCTGTTCTAACTTCAAGGTGTCATTTTGAATCTACTCATTATCTCTGAAATGTATCCCTCGAAAAGGCACCCCACTTCAGCCATTTTTTTCGCCAATCTGTTAAAAGAGCTGAAAAAACATGTCGGAGCGCTCTGTGTCATTTGTCCTCGTCCTTATATACCCCGCCTTTTCCAAAGTATAAAACCGGCGCTGAAAAAATGGTTCATTGATGACATGTTTTCGGTTGCCAACGGGATTGAGATTTATCGGCCGTTTATTTTCAAAATACCATTCGATGCTTTCGCCGGATTAAATGGATTGCTCATGTACACATGTTTAAAAAAGCGATTGACAAAAATTGTCTATGAAAAAAAAATTGATATCATTCTTGGCTACAATATGCTCCCCGAGGGTATTGCTGCGGTCAAACTGGCACAACATTTTCAACGTTTCTCCGGCTTTTGGGCGATTGGATCAGATGTCAATACTGTCGCGCGCGCCAACATGGTGAACGCATTGCTGACAACGCGATGTCTGAACAAAAGTCATATCATCTTTACAGAGAGCACTGATCTGAAAAACAGTCTTGCACAATTGGGTAAAAAAGATCGCGATGTTTACACCTTTTACAAAGGGATTCATCTCGCCAATTTTCACAACCTTCCTTCTCGTGTTTCGCTGGTTAAAAAATTACGCCTGCCGGCAGAGGAGCAATTTTTGCTCTTTGTCGGGCGCGTTTTCAAAGAAAAGGGCATATATGAATTGGCTGACTGCTTTATAAAACTTTGTCCGATCTACCCTGATTTATCTTTGGTCTTTGTTGGGGAAGAGATTGAGAAAGAAACATTAATTGGTCGATTTGCCCGGAGTTCTGTGCAACACAAAGTTCATTTTACGGGCATTCAGCCCTATCAGCACGTTGCCTGTTATATGAAAATATCCAGCCTGCTGGTGTTACCTTCCTGGGCTGAGGGACTCCCCAATGTGATCCTTGAAGCCATGGCAGTCGGTTTGCCGGTTGTGGCGACAGATGTTGGTGGCATCCCCGAAGTGCTGAAAAATAATCTCACCGGATTGTCTGTGCCGGCAAAAGATACGGACGCGCTTTGTCACGCGGTTCGCAGCATGCTTGACAACAAGTCTTTGCGCGATACCTGCATTCGTAACGCGCAAAAGCTTGTCGAGCAACATTTTGACGTGCAAAAAAATACGCTCGAGCTCCACAGAATGTTAGCCGCACTGATCACTAAAGGGACAACCTGATGCGGTTGAAAATGCTTTTTCACCCCAGATATCATAAAGTCTGTATTATTCACAAAGTCACCCGGCCGGACGTCCGATCCTATTACAAACAGGCTCGTTCGTTAGCGAATGCCGGTTATAACGTTTATGTGCTGGGATTATTTCATTACGATTTTTCCGGCAATGGCATCAAGATCCTCGGCGTGCCTCCGCCCAAAAGTCGATTTGTGAAATTCACAATGACCAATTTCCGTATCCTGTTGCGGGCAATAAAGCTGCGTGCAGCAATCATCCATTTTCATGATATTGATTTTCTCCCCTGGGCACTCGTGCTCAGGTGCCTGACGCACGCCAGGATTATCTACGATATTCATGAAGCCTACCCCGATTACATTCTGCTCAAACCTTATATCCCCAAAGTCTTGCGAAAACCACTATCATTTCTGGTTTATTTCCTCGAGCATATGGGGGCAAAGTTCTGTGATGCCTTGATGCCAAACGATAACTTTGTTGCGGACGCTTTTGCTCATCGGCGCAAAATTATTGTGTACAATTTTCCGTGCCTGGATTTTTTTGCAGGCTTTGCAGTTACACCATTCCAGGACAGGCACTATGATCTGTTCTATCACGGCTCTCTGCCCAAATATCACTATAACACCATGTTCAAAATAGCGGCCAGCTTGAATCAAAAGCAGATTCACACCCGCTGGGGCATTATGCCGCTCCATACCCGGGCCGGTGCTGAAATGAAACGCGAGGCGTTGAGACAAAGAGTTGGAAAAAATTTCGAGTTTCTTCCTTTTACGAGTTACCTGTCAGTCGCGGGTAAAATCCAGCAAACGAAAATAGGCATCATTCCCTTGCCTCCTCTGGCAAAATTTTATAAAAATATTCCACTGAAAATGTTTGAATTTATGGGGTGCGGTGTGCCGATGGTGTTGGCTGATTTGCCGCCTTCACGACAATTTGTAGCCGGTTTAAATTGCTGCTTTGCCGTGCAGCCTGATGATATTGATGCCTATGTCGACGCCATAACATTTTTATTGAATCATCCTGCAGTTGCCGCGCAGATGGGAGAAAATGGTAAAAAATCTGTTTTTGAAAAGTACAACTGGAGCACTGAAGAGGCAAAATTGTTGCGGCTCTATAAAAGCTGGGCCGGATAAAATGTACGCTCCCTCGGCTAAAATTCCCAGAGTTATTATCAACGCTGATGATTTTGGTTTAAATCGTGATATCAACAGAGCCATCTCGGCGCTTGTTGCCGCGGGAATCGTGTCGAGCACTTCAGTGATGGCCAATATGCCGGCGTGTGACGAGATTTTGCAACTGGCTCATCAGGTCGGTGTTGGCATTCACTTTAATTTGACCACCGGCAAACCTCTCGAAAGTGGCTCTGCTGTGTCAACGCTGATCGCACAAGATGGCCATTTTTTTGATGTTCAAAGCTTGTTTAGAAGGCTTGCTATTGCCAGGCTGTCCCCGGCTCACATTGAAAAAGAGCTGGGCGCCCAGGTTGAAAAGCTGATTGGATTGGGGATAACACCGGATCACGCTGATGCACATGAATCTCTTTTAAAACATCCGATTTTGGCAAAAATAATCTATAAAGTGATGCGAAAATACGATATTCATGCTGTCCGAACCTATTGTCCGTTGCACCCGGCATGGAATTTACAGCATCCCAGGAGAGTGCTTTACACCTCGTTTTACATGCTGCAACGCCGGCTGTGGAAAAACAATGGCTTTAGAGTTGTTCATAAATATGCCAGCCTTTTCGCTGCCGGACTCGATGAATCTGACGCGATAAAAAGACTGGCTGCACTTTTTCAGAATCTGTCAGGGGGATGTGTGGAGATTGTTGTTCATCCGGGTTTGGTCAAAAATCACGATCCTTCACTGGGCTCGTATGTTCATGAACGTCTGGCGGAATACCATGCATTGATGAGCACACAGTTTAAGCACATCCGGGAGAATGCCTCTTTTGAATTGTGCCGGTTTTCTGATCTCTAACTCAGCGATAAAAAAATGCCCTGACATTCTTGGGTGGGGAGGGTGGAGTTGTATCCTTCGACTCGTCGACATATACGGGTTTTACCACTCTGAACGCACTCAATGGAATTTTGCCGTTAAACGAATCCAATATGCCGGACCATGATTCGGACTTGTCATCGAGAGATTCTATATAGATTTTATTGCCGCCACCGTTATTTTCCACATAAATCATTCCATAATCCTGCAGGGCTTTTGCGATGATCTCACCGGCCCAGTTTAAACCAAGCGATGAAATGTCCACATCCGGATCAAGCTGCAAGCGATAGCCGTACAAACCATCATAACCTTGAGCGCTGATACAGGGGTAAACCTGTTCGCCATCCAGCCACGAGGTTGCAAATGCCAGGGCGTGATGGATAGCGCGATCTTGCACGACTTCCTCATAAAATACCAGCCCGGCGATCAACGGAACAGGTGCGACTCGGCAGCACATAAACTGCTCCGGCTGATTGATTCCATCCCGTAACAAATCCCATCGATTCATAATATTGCACGAGATTCTGCCATCGGCATGCAGAATGGCCTGGTAAAAATCCCAGGCATATCTTTTATCATGGCTGACCACCACCATGTGTCTGTCGTAATAGTCATCTTCACCATATGCCGCTGGTTTGGCTTCGGGAGGGATGGGGACATTACGATTCCAGTTGCTGTCAGCAATCACCTGACGAAATGTGTTGCCGCTTATTTTGAACTGAATGTCCTGTTTTGCATCGTTTTCTGTTGCATACCAAACGGGTACGCTCCAAATTCCGGGTTTTGGCAGATTCGGATTATAGCCTGATAAAAATTTGCCGCTTCGTATGATCGATTGAATCACCTGATCGGAATTGGCCATTATCTCCGGATGTGCCGGAATTTTTTGTGTCCATGTACTTGGTCTGCTAAATGTAGCTTTGGCATATTGTTGACAAGGCAAGACCAGCAAAAAAACAAAGAGCAATAAAATCCTTTTCATAACAACTCCTCAAACGCTATACAACAAGCGGGCACCCTTTATTGGATATTGGCTGTTGCCAAAGGCCGCGCCATGATTTTTCCTTATTTTTTGAAAACCAGTCTGCGGACATCTTGCGATTCACCACATATTAATCGGGCGAAATAAACGCCGGTCGCTACCATATTATTCAATTCGTCTCTGGCATCCCAGATGACATCATAAAAGCCCGGGGACTTTGTCTCTTCCACAAGGGTTTTGATTTTCCTTCCACGACCATCATAAATTGCCAATGAGACATTGGCCTGCTGCGCAACAGTGTAGGCCAAGGTTGTAGCTGGATTAAATGGATTCGGATAGATCCGGGTTAATTCAAATGCAGCGGGTTGCACATCCTTTTGAGCCAGACTGTTGGAGGCGATATCAGCGATAATCGTAACTGGATCCGAAAAGGTGCTGCTATTTCCCGCCGAATCCACAGCAACAATCCTGTAATAGTAGATATGTCCAAGCGCAATATCATAGTCCATGTACACTGAATTGGCCGAAGAGACCTGGGCAATATTTGTCTCCGAACTTATCGATGAGGCTCTGTAGATGTGATAATATTTCACATCCGGCTCCGGATTGGGGCTCCATGAAATCTGTATCACGTGCGCTGAAAGCATAGACCAGCAACTCATGAACACAACCAAAAATAGCTTATTATTTTCGCGAAATAATCTTGCCATACTCCCGTCTTCCTTTGTCATATCAGAACAGTTGTTGACATTTTCTTGCAGAATACCTGGATGCCTGGTTATTAGCTACAAACAATGTGCCATGCTGTGAGCGGCTAACAGCCGGACAACTCGTGCATACGCTACAGAGCAAATCTGTGACTATTGATTACACAGGTGGTCATTGAAATAAAAAACTGTATACCGCAATACTCCACACCTCAAGGTCTGTGAAAGGTGTTCAGAATCTGTTTGATTCTCAATAAGGAATTTTGTAGATTGACCCTCGCAAGGAAACACGAGGCAGTGGTGAAAATCAGCGTTATTATTGTCAGCTACAATGTTCGGGAGTTCTTACAACAAGCGCTGCTTTCCTTGCAACAATCGCTCAAGAACATTTCGCACGAGATTTTTGTGGTTGACAATGCATCGTCCGATAGCACGGTAAACATGCTCAAACGACGCTTTCATGAGGTAAAGCTCATTGAAAATCGTGAAAACGTCGGTTTTGCGCGCGCAAATAATCAGGCTATCGCCCGGACATCTGGCGAATATATCTGCCTGATCAATCCGGATACGATTGTTCAAGAGAATACATTTTCCATTCTTTTGGATTTTTACCAGGCCCATCCGGATGCCGGGATGGTTGGCTGCAAGATATTGAACGCCGACGGTTCGCTGCAATTAGCGTGTCGACGGAGCTATCCCACCCCATGGGTTGCATTCACCAAAGTTGTTGGCCTTGCAGCTCTTTTCCCCAAAAGCAGGCTTTTGGGACGCTACAATCTGACGTTTCTCGATCCTGAACAGGTCGCGCAGGTTGAAGCGATCTCGGGTTCTTTTATGCTTGTGAAAAGGGCGGCCATTCAAGCTGTGGGAGGCCTGGATGAGGATTTTTTTATGTACGGCGAAGATCTGGATTGGTGCTACCGAATTCATAAAGCCGGCTTTAATGTCTATTATGTGCCGGACACCCAGATCATTCACTTTAAAGGCGAAAGCTCAAAAAAAAGTCCTTTTCAGCAGAGGCGACTGTTTTATGAAGCAATGCGGCTGTTTGTGCGCAAGCATTTAAAAAAGGGCTCGGCATTCATACCGTCCTGGTTTTTGGTTTTGGCGATTCATGTGAGCGCCGGCTTGTCCTATCTCACTGAAGTGCTAAAGCGCTTGGTTTGGCCGCTCGTGGATTTTTTCATACTGTCTTGTTCTTTGGCAGCAGCAATTTATTTGCGGTTTAGGCCGGAATTTCCCTGGCAGCCGTTTTTGTTCGTGCACCTGGTCTACACAACGATATGGTTGACGAGCCTGGCAGCCCACGGTCTTTATGCGCAAAACCGGCTTTCAGGAAGCAAAGCCGCATCGGCAATTGTCGTTGGACTGTTGATCAACAGTGCTTTTACTTTCTTTTTTAATCAATTCGCGTTTTCTCGCAAGGTCGTACTCCTTGTGGGTCTCATTAACCTTGTGCTCATCCCATTTTGGCGCTTTGGGCTCAAGTGGTTGGCGCGAAAAGGTTTTGGACTGGTATCGGTGCACTTAAAAAGCCTGCTATTGCGGCGACGATCGTTGATCGTGGGAGACCGTTTGGCGAGTGAAAAAATCATCCAGAAAATGCGGTCATCAATCGATGGGACCTATCTTATTGAGGGCGTTGTCCTGCTCAGTGCCGAAGAGTCCGATGAAGATGTCCTCCGTATACCGGTCGTTGGTGTGGTCGATTTTTTGTCTGACATCATAAAGCGGGAACGCGTGCATGAAGTTATTTTTTCAACCGACAAGTTGCCATATGATAAAATGTTGAGTACAGTGGCCAATTCTCTCGGATCGCAAACCAGCTTTAAAATGGTTCCGAGTGATCTGGATGTCATCATCGGCAAAGCGACCATAGATTATATAGATGATATCCCGTTTGTCGATCTGGATTATCGTTTGCATATACCTTTTTATCAATTTCTGAAACGCGGTTTCGATGTGATGCTGGCACTTTGGATGATGCTTCTCGCTGCTCCTGTTTATCTCAAAATGCGTTATTTTAATCGAGCGGAGATACAGGTATTGCCCATCCAGTTGTCTGAAAAGAAGGATATGACTGTAGAAATTTTTTCTCGCGGCGCGATAAAATTCTGGTGGTTCCTGCCCGCGCTACCAAGAATAGTTAAGGGAGACATGAGCTTTGTTGGCAGAGATTTCCTTCATACGCTGGAGGACAATGACATCGGTTTTTCGCTGCGGCCGGCGCTCACCGGACTTGAACATGTCAACAGGCGTGATGGATTATCACCGGACGAACGTAAAAGATATCATCTCTATTATTTGAAAAATTATTCTCCATTGCTGGATATCGAAATTATTTTCAAGACTATTCTCAAGAAGAGATTTTAATATGGCAAATCCACAAAAACACGTTCTTGATTTTGAAAAGCCGATTATTGAAATTGAAAAACGGATAGCCGAGCTGCGTCAATTATCCATTAACGAAGACCTTGAAATTCACCGGGAGATTGAGCGGCTTGAAGCAAAAGCGCAAAAGCTTCGCAAAGATATCTATACCAAATTAAGCCGATGGCAGCGCGTACTACTTTCGCGGCATCCGCAGCGCCCTTATACGCTTGATTTTGTCGAACGGATGCTCACGGATTTTATCGAGCTGCATGGTGATCGCAACTTTCGCGATGATCCGGCGGTTGTGACCGGACTCGGAAAACTGGATGGTCGCCCGATCGCTTTGATCGGCCACCAAAAGGGACGCGATATGAAAGAAAAAATTCGGCGGAACTTTGGCTATCCCCATCCGGAAGGCTATCGCAAAGCATTGCGCGTTATGAAGTTAGCTGAAAAGTTCAATCGTCCGATCATCAGTCTTGTTGATACGCCGGGTGCCTATCCAGGAATCGGCTCTGAAGAACGGGGACAGGCGGAAGCGATTGCGAAAAACTTGTTTGAAATGTCGCATATTCAGGTACCGATTATCGTGGTGATCATTGGCGAAGGCGGCAGCGGTGGTGCCCTCGGCATCGGTGTGGGTGATACCATCATGATGATGGAAAACACCTGGTACTCGGTCATCTCACCCGAAGGCTGTGCGTCAATCCTGTTTCATGATGCAACGAAAGCAGAGATTGCTGCAGAAGCCATGAAAGTGACGCCGACGGATCTGCTGGAGATGGGACTTGTAGATCGTATTGTGGAAGAGCCAATTGGCGGTGCGCACGCCGATTATGACAGGGCGGCGGCTATCCTCAAAAAAGCCATAAGCACCGAATTGGTACGGCTGCTTGAAATCCCGCGCCAAAAACTCATCGGCCAGCGCATAGAAAAATTTGGCGCCATGGGAGTCTGGAAAGAAAACTGAGAGATTTATAATCGATAGACTTTTTTGATTGATTCCGGTTTGGCCAGATATGGCGAAACTGGTTACGATAGGAGGTGTCATGGTCAGTCAGGAGTTGCTTGATCTTTTAGCCTGTCCATCCTGCAAGGGCGATCTTGAATACGATGCAACAAAGGATACATTGACCTGCTATAACCGGCATTGCCCGAAATGTGGGATGCCGGTGGATGAATCGGGCACGTGCCAGGATAGCGAATGCGGTGCCCAATCGAATTCATTTGTCGGCCTCTGCTATCGAGTGGAGGATGATATCCCGATTATGCTCATTTATGAAGCTGAAAAAATACCGCTAACCTCCTGAATTTAAGAATAAATAACTTGATTTCTTGAAAATTTTGCTATAAATTTCTGTTCAAGTTAAGTTTGCAGACAATCGGAATTTAGCCACAATGATGAGCGCTAAAGTCCTTTTGCTGAATCAAAATTATGAGCCTTTGACAGTTGTGAGTGCAAAAAAGGCCATCATTTTATTTATTTTGCAAAAGGTGGAAATCATCGAAAAGCGTGACCAGCTTGTTCGGTCACAATACGTGGCTTTGCCGCTGCCGAGTGTCATTCGATTAACCTGTTACGTTCGGGTCCCTCGAAAGCGTGTAGAGCTAAACAGGGGAAATTTGCTCCGACGTGACAATCATCAATGCCAATACTGCGGCACGCACAAAGGGCCTCTGACGGTGGATCACGTCATCCCCAGAACGCGAGGCGGAGACGATATGTGGGAAAACCTGGTGTGCGCATGTGTGAAATGTAACAACAAAAAGGGCAACCGAACACCGGATGAAGCGGGTATGCCCCTTTTGAAGCGCCCCAAACGACCCAATTTTTTGTTTTTCATGCAATATTTTATTGGCATTAGCGAAGAGTCGTGGAGACCTTATTTATATATGAACTAAGCTTGGGTCTTTCACTAAAATATTGATTTTAATGGCCGCTTTTATGCGGCCTTTATTTTGTAAAGCGGATGTTGAACCGCATTTAAAGATAGTCAAAAATGTCATATAAAGTTAAACTTGAGGCGTTTGAGGGTCCTTTAGACCTGCTTCTTTTTCTCATCAAAAAAAATGAAGTCGATATTTACGATATACCCGTCTCGCATATAACCCAGCAGTACCTGGAATATATTGAGATCATTCAGCTCCTTGATATTGAAGCTGCCAGTGACTTTATTTTAATGGCTGCGACGCTCATGCGTATCAAAGCGCAAATGTTGCTACCCAAGCCGGATATAGAAGAAATTGATGAGATCGAAGATCCTCGCCAGGAATTGGTCTATCGGCTATTGGAATACAAACGATTCAAAGATGTGGCGCTGGACCTTGCCCAAAAGGAGAGCGAGGCAAAACTCTCCTTTCCCCGCGGTCGATATAAACATGAGCACAAGGTCATCGATCCGGATTTTGCCGAACTATCGGATGTGACATTGTTTGATCTGGTTGCCGCTTTTCGCACAATCGTCAGCGCAAAAGCCAATGCACCTGTGCATCGGATTCAGGACATCAATGTTTCTCTTGAAGAGCAAATTCAACTCATTTTGGACACTGTACGTGAAAAGCGCCAGGTTGAATTTTCTACCTTGTTTACCAAAGACGATGACAAGCTCGTACTCATCGTCACCTTTATCGCGCTTTTGGAGCTTGTCAGGCAGAAACGTTTGTGCGCTACACAAACAATGGTTTACGGACATATCATGATTGAATATTTGGATGGATAGCGAACAGCTCAAATGCATTCTGGAGGCACTTGTTTTTGCCTCGGACTCACCGTTAAAGATTTCCCAGATGGCGGCGATTCTCAAAGATGTAGATCATAGTGAAATCGAAGCCGCCTTGACACATTTATCATCGGATTTAGCCGATCGCGCTATTTATCTGAAAAAAGTCGGCGGCGGTTTTCAATTTGGCACACGACCTGAATATGCCGAATGGATTGGTGAGATGTTGCAGGAGAAGCAAAAGTCTCGTTTATCTCGGGCCGCCCTGGAAGCATTGGCTATCGTGGCCTTTAAGCAACCCATTAGCCGGGTCGAAGTTTCGGCTCTCCGCGGTGTTAATTCGGAGGGTGTCATGAAAAAATTGTTGGATTTTCGCCTCATCACGATTTCCGGCCGTGATCATGGCCCCGGTCGGGCCTTGCTCTTCAAGACCACACCGGAATTTTTGAACTATTTCGGCATCAATGAATTGTCGGAACTGCCTCGGCCGAAAGAAATTGAAGAATTGTTGGCAGAGGGCGAGGGCGTGGAGTTACTGCGTGAAATTCCCGAACAGGACACGATCGCTGATGCGGATAGTGATGACGAGAGCGACAAGAGTAATCCTGACCATAAAATTGTCTCAAGTACAACACGAACGCATCACGCTGCTGTGGAAAACCAACAGGAGGCGCAACAGCATGATGCGGATCAATAGGTATTTGGCGAGTTGCGGATTGGCATCGCGTCGCGGTGTAGAAGAAATCATCACCGCCGGACGGGTGACCGTGAACGGAAAACGCATCACCAGGCTCGGCGTGTCGATCAATGAAAGTAAGGACATCGTTCGCGTCGATGGAAGACATGTCCATTTGCAGGAAAAACAAATATATATTCTGTTCAATAAACCCAAAGGAGTTGTCACGACAGCTCGGGATGAGCTGGGGCGTAAAAATGTCCTTGATATCGTCAAAGTAAAAGAACGAATTTTCCCGGTCGGACGCCTGGATCGAAATAGCGAGGGACTCCTTCTTCTGACCAATGATGGGGAATTGGCGAATCGTCTCTTGCATCCCAGCTCAAAAGTTTACAAGACCTATCGCGTCCGGCTGGACCATCCTTTGCGGGAAAAAGATATGGACCAACTTGTGTCCGGTATGAACCTGGACGACGGTGTAACCGCAAGGTGTCGCGCGCGATTTTATACGGACGACCCGCAAAAAATCGAGCTGCAGATCCACGAAGGACGCAATCATATCGTGCGGCGCATGTTTGCCGCTCTGGGATATAACGTCAAGGCGCTCAAGCGAACGCAATTTGGACCGCTCAGCTTAAAGAACCTGGGACGCGGACAATGGCGTTGGTTAACACCACCCGAAATTTTTCAATTGCGTCAAATCGTTTCCAGGTCGAGGGTTAATGCTGGAAAAAAATAGGATTTTGGCGACGACAAATAAAATTATTATTGCCATCGATGGGCCTGCCGGCTCGGGCAAAAGCTCGACTGCCACGCGTGTGGCTGAGGTACTGGATTATCTGTTTCTCGACACCGGTGCGATGTACCGGGCTGTAACCTTCCTGGTACTGAGAGATGGCGGTGATCCATGTGATCTGATGGCATCAAGCGTGGCGGCACAACATGCCGACATCCAATTCCAAAGAGATAAGCACGGCCAGCATGTTTTCCTGAATGGACAGGATGTCACACAGGTCATTCGTAAACCGCTGGTGACGAACAATATCGCACCCGTCGCCGCAAATCCGGCTGTGCGTGAGATTTTGGTCGAGAAACAACGGGATATCGGGAAAAATGGCGGTATTGTAGCGGAGGGCCGCGACATAGGCACCGTTGTTTTCACACATGCTGAACTCAAAATCTTTATGGTCGCCTCTATGCAGGAGCGGGCAAGAAGAAGAGCCGAGGAGTTACGCGAACAGGGTATACCGGTCGACTTTGAAAGACTGGTGAGAGAGATTAAATTGCGTGACAAGAGTGATTCGACGCGGCAACACGGCGCATTAAGAAAAGCGCCGGATGCTCTGCTCCTGGATACATCGAACATGACAATTGAAGAACAGGTTGCTTTTATTGTCAGGGAAGCCCAAAAAAGAGGTGCCTGAGACAGGATGAAGGTGATCATCGATACACATGCCGGTCCTTGTAGCGGTGTAAAGCGCGCTCTGCGAATGATCGAGGACGAGTTGAAGCAGAATAATAACGTTGCCACACTGGGGCCAGTCATCCACAATCAGGTAGAAATTGATCGCCTCAATGAACTGGGTGTTGTCACCCTCGATCAGGAATCTGTCAGCCAAAACAATTTTAATGTTGAGAGAGGCAAACGAATGATTATTCGGGCGCACGGTATCGCCAAAAATTTGCGAAATCAATTGGTTAACGCGGGATTTGAGCTGATTGACGGTACATGCCCAACGGTTCTGAAAATTCAAAAAGATATTGAGCGTTACTATCGCGACGGGTATCAAATTCTCATTGTCGGAAACCCGAACCATCCCGAGGTCAAAGGATTAAACGGACAGTGTGACAATCAGGCCGCTATTTTGCAATCCGAGGATGACATTGATCATATACGGTTTTCTGACAAGGCTTTGCTGATCTCGCAGACGACCGTGGCGTTTAATAAATTCCTTGCGATACAGAAAAAAATATTGCAAATTGCGCCCCATGTAATCGTTAAAGATACAATTTGTCGGCAGGTGAACAGTCGGCATGAAAATATACGAAATTTTGCTGCCGACGTTGATGTTGTGCTACTCGTTGGTGGGAAAAATAGCTCGAATACGCGAGTGCTATTCGAGATCGCTAAACAGAGCAATCCACATACTTTTTGGATTGAACGCCAGGAGGATATTGACGGTGGCTGGTTTGCCGGGTGCCATTGTATCGGCATCACGGGCAGCGCGTCCACTCCTGTGTGGCAATTGGAACATATCAAAACATATGTGGAGAGCGTGACCCTTAACTAAACTTTTATTTTGCCTCTGAGAACAGAGCAAAATAAAGGAGGATTAACTAAATCATGGATGAAACTTTGAACCCCAAACCCCTTGAGAATGCTGAATCAGCCGAAGAACAGCCGGACGTGGAAGCAGAACCGGTTGCTGAAAATGACGCTCCAGTAGAATCCGCACCTGAGGATGAAGCCAAAGCAATCGACGAATCGTTGCACGCTGAAGCAGTTTCAAGTGAACAAACTCAAACTCCTGAAACAGCCGCTGATCCCGAGGTCGTACCGGACATTACACCCAAGGAATCATTTGACATTGAGCAAGGCAAAACCTACTCGAGCGTGGAAGACCTTGATCGCATGGAGCAGGAGTATACGGATGATGAATTCGAAGCAATGTCAAAATTTTACGAAGATACGCTCGTTGATTTTAAAGCTGGCCAGGTTGTTTTGGGCAAAATTTTGGCCATCGGTGACAAGGAAGCATCAATTGACATTGGATTTAAATCTGAAGGAACTATTCCGGTCGAAGAATTTGATGATATCGAAGATGTCAGAGTCGGTGATAATGTTGAAGTTCTGATTGATGAAATTGAAGATTCGGATGGCTTTCTTGTTTTATCAAAGAAAAAAGCGGACTTTATGCGCACATGGGACAAGGTGATCGAGTCCTATGAGAACGGTGAGATTCTCACAGGTCAGTGTGTTCGTCGAATCAAAGGCGGTATTGTTGTTGATCTTGGCGGCGTTGATGCTTTCTTGCCAGGTTCACAGATTGATGTTCGACCCATCCGGGATTTTGACGCATTGATTGGCAAAGAAATGGATTTCAAAATTGTCAAGGTTAATCATCTGCGCAAAAACATCGTCGTATCACACCGTGTCCTGGTCGAAGAAGAAATGAAGGGACAGCGCGAAAAGATATTGGCTGAGCTTGAACGCGGTCAGGTGCTGGAAGGTATTGTGAAAAATATCACCGATTTTGGTGTTTTTATCGATCTGGGCGGTGTCGACGGACTTTTGCACATCAACGATTTATCCTGGGGACGCGTCTCACATCCGTCCGAAGTTGTGGCCCTGGACGAAAAAATCAAGGTCGTTGTCTTGGACTATAATGATGAAAAAGATCGCATTTCGCTCGGCCTCAAACAGCTTCAACCGCATCCCTGGGAAGATGTTGATGAAAAGTACCCGGTTGAATCCACGGTTCGCGGCAAGGTTGTCAGCCTCTCCGATTATGGCGCATTCGTTGAGCTGGAAAAAGGCGTCGAAGGATTGATTCATATTTCCGAGATGTCCTGGACACAGCATATCAAACACCCATCAAAAATATTGGCCGTTGGCGAAATGGTCGAAGCGAAAGTCTTGAACATTCAAAAAGATGAGCGGAAAATCTCGCTTGGACTGAAGCAACTGGAACCTGATCCATGGGATACATTGGCCGAACGCTACCCGATCGGCTCTCGCCACACTGGCGTTGTGCGCAATTTGACGAACTTTGGTGCTTTTGTCGAACTGGAAGAAGGGATCGATGGTCTTATTCATATCTCTGACCTGTCGTGGACGAAAAAGATCCGTCATCCCGGCGAAGTCGTTAAAAAAGGTGATGAGATTGACGTCGTGGTTTTAAATGTTGACCGCGATAACAGACGTATTTCACTCGGCTATAAACAGACACAGGACAATCCATGGGACACCTTTGAAGATCAGTATAAACAAGGGACGCAAGTTGAAGGAAAAGTCGTCCGCCTGATTGAAAAGGGTTTGTTGGCGGAATTACCGGACGGCGTTGATGGTTTTGTACCCATGTCTCAATTAGCCAAAGACAATATTACCAAGCCGGCTGATCACTATCAAATAGATGATATTCTAACATTGACGGTGATTGAATTTAACAAGGAAAATAAAAAGATCGTTCTATCGGAAAAGCAGGTTTCCAATTTAGAAGAAGCTAAAGAAAAAATAAAAGCCGAGCTTGAGGAATCAGAGGACGAAATTTCACTCGATTCGGCAAAGGATGAGAGACGGGCGTCTAAAAAATCTGCTGCTCGAACTCAGAATGAAAAAAAGCCAAAAACTCAAGATTCCGATAAAGGATCAACGGCTCAAATCACACCTGAGGAATCATCGGAAGTTAGCGACTCGCACGCTGAAACAACAGCACCTCCAAAAGTGGAGGATGCCGGCAGCCTAGACACCGATGAAATTGAAAAACCAAAAATAACTGAGCCGGATAGCAAAGAAAATAAATAACAAAGTATCGCCCGCATCATCAGAGTTGAGTCAATAAATTGGCTCAACTCTTTTTTTTTCACCCTCGGCCATTCTTTGCTTTCTTTTTATGATTGCGAGTGTTATTTTTATATATTACTGATGCCCCAGTAATAAGTATAATGCATTGATTTTGTATGAATGTCTTAATCCTGGAGGCGCTATGTGGATCATCAAATGGATCTTGATCGTTTTTGCGGTAATTTTTCTCATTTTTTTTGCCATGCATAATGCTGATATTAGCGTTCCCATCCGTTTTTTCAAGTGGGAAACGGTCAATGATCTGCCCTTGTGGCTGGTCATATATCTCTCATTCACCGCGGGTATGGTCTTTTGGCTTGCCATTTCAATATATCAAGTGATTTCTCTCAAAAACGAAAATCGCAAGTGGCGAAAAAAGACAAAAAATCTGGAAAACGAGTTAAACCGCCTTCGCAACGTGTCGGTCGAAGATACGGTGTTACCCAGTGCGAGCGAGTCGCAGGACGTCAAGCCGACGTAATGAGGTGCAGATATGAATTCTGTTTATATATTGTACATTGCTGTTTTTGTTGTATTATTGGTTTCCATCGTACTGATTCTTTTTCGCCGCAAACCAAAACGAAAAAAAAATATACAGGCTGAATATATCAGCGGATTACACGCGTTGATCGAGGGTGATAACGAAACAGCGCTCAGCCGACTGCGAAACGTTGTTCGGCGAGATACGGACTATATTGACGCTTATATCATTATAGGCAATATTTTTCGTGAAAAAGCAATGTTTGAGAATGCGATCAAGGTGCACCGTGACTTGCTTGTACGCCCCAATCTTGGTCTGGAGCATCAACGATCCATTTTGCGCAACCTTGTACTGGATTATAAAATGAATAATCAGCCTAAATGGGCGCTTTCGACCTGCGACAAAATATTGGAGATTGATAAAAAAAATCAATGGACCAAAGATATCAAGCTCGAAATCTACGAGGATATGGGCGACTGGCAAGGCGCTTTTGATATTTTGAAAAAAAATAATACGATGGACAAAGCCCCAAAAAATGCCAGACTGGCTGCCTACAAGGTTGAACAAGGTTTGCAATTAGTCGCTTTGAAACAAGAGCATGATGCTCGAATTCGATTCCGGGAAGCCATCAAATTAAGTGACACCTGCTTTGCCGCATATGTAAAAATCATTCAAAGTTACATTCGAGAGAATCGAGAAAAAGATGCTTTGAAGGAGCTGAAAAAATTACTGCAAACGTTGCCCGATTATGCGGATATTGCCGTGAAAGAATTTGAAAAGCTGCTCTATGACATGGGCGAGTTTGGTGAAATTGAAAATTTTTACAAGCAGATTATTCACTCGCATCCGCAAGTGACTGTCGCATACCTGGCCCTGGCGGAAATTTATAAAAAACAGGGGGAGCTGGTCAAAGCGTCCGAGTATGCTCGCAAAGTGCTACAATATGAACCGAAGAATTTCAAAGTTCTCCTGTTTCTGGTCCAGATCGAAAACAAGCTGCGCCGATATGAATCCTCAGCTGAATTGGCAGCTCAAGTAGCCGAAATTTTCTCCGAAAAAAAGTACTCATTCATGTGCCGGGAATGCCATCAGGAGTTTGATCACTACTTTTGGCGATGCGACGCATGCTCAGCATGGAATTCAGCAGAAAGAGTATAAGAATAGAGCATAATGTGAGAATCCTCGCGTATATTTTTTCAGGTATTATTCTTTATGTCGGATTGACGCTCGGCATCGATGTCGCAGAGCTGGAAAAGTTGTTTGACCAGGAAAACTATGAACAGCTCAAAAAGGCATTGCAATCGAGCACTGCCACCTCCGAGGACGATCCGTCTATTTTGTTTTTTCGCGGTTTTTTGCAAGAAAATCCTGAGGCTGCAGTGGGTGATTATCTACGCGTTGCCGATGAGTTTCCCAACTCAAAATATGCGGATTTTTCGCTATTTCGTTTGGGTCAGTATTATTATTTTAAAGCCAATTATGTGGAAGCGCGCCGTTTTTTCTCTCGCTTGATTCTCAATTATCGTCAATCCGAGCTGCGTGATGATGCCCAATATCTCTATTGTCAATGTATCATGGCGGCTGGTAAAACAGACTCGGCAAAACTCTTCCTGAAGGCTTTTGTGCAAAATGTAGAGCGATCCCCTTTTGTTGATGCTGCTATTCTCGATTTGGAAAGTCTTGGCGGCTTGCCACAACAATCCCTGTCGCAACCGGCACTCAAGAAAAAGAGTGTTGTCTTTGCCATTCAAGTTGCATCATATATCAATCGGTCGGATGCACAAGACGCTATTCGCAAGCTCTCACATGTCTTCCCGCATGTTCGGGTGGGGGAGCGCACATTGGGGAATACATTGTATTACCTTGTGCTCATTGGCAAATTTGAATCCAGAGAAAAAGCCGCCGCTTATGCCAGGCTTTATATTGCACCACATTTGACCGAGTATAAAATTGTTGAACAAACACCATAAATGAGTACCTCTGTCATCGCTGCGTCACCCTCAAATTGGAGCATGGCTTATGAAAAGGAACCTGCTTTTTTTTATTTCTCTATTTTTTTTTCATGTCGCACTTGAGGCACAAGATGTGCCCTGCGAAAGGGTTGTTTCCTATCAAATTCATGCAACGCTCAATCCGGATAACAAAACGGTGACCGGGACGCAACAACTAAGTTGGACAAATGCTGGGTCCGCTTCCACCCAGGAACTCTACTTTCATCTCTATTTGAACGCATTCAAGAACACTCAATCGACTTTTTTCAAGGAGATGGTGGCGCGCAGTTCGTCTTTGTCCGATTACATCTCGAGATTTAACCAGGGCGGCTGGGGGTATTGCGATGTGCGCTCCATCGCCATTGCAGGTACCGGGACGTCCACTTCTCTTCTATCGCAATTCATGCAGCCGGACGACGGCAACACCAGGGATGAGACTGTCTTTAAAGTTGACTTGCCCAGGCCAATTGCTCCGGGCGATAGCGTGACACTTGACATTGAGTTTGTCTCACAGTTGCCCTATCGAGCCCCTAGAACAGGCTATGTTCAGGACTATTTTTTCGTCGCCCAGTGGTTTCCCAAAATTGGCGTGTGGTCGAATGACGAGTGGAATTGTCACCAATTTCACGCACACACCGAATTTTTCGCCGATTACGGTGATTACGATGTACACCTCACTGTACCATCTGACTATGTCGTGGGTGCCTCCGGTGTGCTCAGTGATTCTACGACCAATGGTAATGGCACAACGACCTATCGTTTTTTGGGAGAGTGCATTCACGATTTCGCCTGGACGGCCTCGCCCCGTTTCAAAGTGGCTCTTCGAACTTTCGAGCACCCGGAGCTCCCGAATGTCCGTATGAAACTTTTGTACCAACCAAATCATCGGCGCTTTGTCGACGCTTTTTTTGACGCCACGGAAAATACACTCAAATACCTGGGCTTGTGGTACATCCCGTACCCTTACCCTCAGATAACTATCGTCGATGCGGCCTGCAAGTCAAGTACAGCCGGCATGGAATACCCGACACTTTTTACAACCGGTGTAGATTTGTTTGTAGCACGCGGGAGCCAGGAGCCACTTGGCTTAACCATACATGAATGCGCGCATCAGTTTTTTTACGGAATCATCGGATCGAACGAATTCGAACACGCATGGCTGGATGAAGGATTCACAACTTATGCGACCAGCCGATGCTTGAATGTTGCCTATGGTCCGGGAGCCTATTCAAAGACATATCTCGCGCGCGGGGATTTCGGCATTCCGTTCACCTTTCCGCGCACGATCAAAGATCAACGCGACTGGATCGTTGAGAACCACAGAAACCGTGGCAGACGGGATTATATGGACAAAATGTCCTGGGAATTTGTAGATTATTTGGCTTATCGGAATAATGCGTATGAAAAGCCGGCCCTCATGTTATGGACGCTGGAAAATTATTTGGGCGAGGCGGTTTTTGGCGATATCATGAAAGCCTATGCAAACCGTTGGGCCTTTAAACATCCCCAGCCGGAAGATTTTTTCAACATTGTGAACGATTTCGCCCCTGAAGATATGAGCTGGTTTTTTGATAAATTGATGTATGAGCCGGGTGTGGTCGATTATGCTGTTGGACAAATTACTTCAAAGGCTCCCGTCAACATACAGGGCTATTTTGGCAGCGGTGAGAATATGGAAAAGCGCGACCAGGACGCTGAGCAAGATATATTTGAGTCACAAGTGCATATCAAACGCCTCGGCGAGATTCAATTACCCGTGGAGATACTCGTCACTTTTGAGAATGGTGAGACTATCACTGAAAGGTGGAATGGTGTTGAACCCTATAAAATTTTTTATTATGCCAATGAAACCAAAGTAGAGATGGTTGAGGTCGACCCCTATCACAAAATTTGGCTGGATGTCAATCCGGTCAATAACGGTAAATATCGCACCGGCAACAGTCTGCCTGCTTTCCGGTGGGGAGCGTCCTGGTTGTTTTGGTTGCAGGACCTTTTGGAAATGATTGCAATTTTGTCATAGTTGACGGAGATTCTAAAATGAAAATTTGGGCTACGATTCGACATGCCATATCACTTGTGGGTCAGCACCGAAAGATGGTTGGGATTATCTATCTTGTCAACTTGTGTATTGGGCTCGTTTTTTCAATTCCACTTTTTATTCTATTCAATAGGCACGTCAGTACATTGACGATGCGCGATGATTTGCTGTCCGGTCTGCACTATTCATGGTGGAGCTCATTCAATTTTTCCGCTCAGGGACTCGAAAACAGCATTCGTCCGAGTTTGAGTGGAGGATATGGGCCGCTGTTTGACAATCTTGAGCTATTGCTGACCGGGCAATTTCACTCCTTTGGCTGGTTCGTATTTTTTATCGCCCTTGCTTATCTGTTTATTGCCGCGTTTTTTAATGGCGGTGCGATAAGCCTTTTTACTGACGAACGTAAATCCTTCACGACCTCGCGATTTTTCTCGGGCGCGGGCGCCAATTTTCATCATATGGCTGCTTTGGCCACAACTTCTCTGCTTGTATTTGCGCTTTTATACAAGTTGATTACGCCACTTGTTTTTTCCCTTGTGGACAATATCGTGGGTGAGTCCACGGTGCAGTCGTTTGTCTGGATAATCAACCTCGCTGGTTATCTGGTGATCTTTGTTTTGGTTTTTCTGATAACGCTGATCTTTGATTACGCCAAAGTCATTGTTATTAACGATAAAAAGGAATCCTCATGGCTGTGCATCTGGTTGTCAGTTAAATTTATTTTCAGCAATTTTTTCAAAACGACAGGATTAAATAGTGTCCTTGTCCTTGGTGCGGTTATATTTGTTATAGTGGGCGGATTATTCATTTCGCTGGTTCAACCAACCCAGATTTTGCTGCTTATTCTCCTGACAATTATTCAGCAACTATTTGTACTGATAAAAATCGGATTGCGGTTAACTTTTTATGCCGCGGAAACACATTTTTTCCAACAACATGTGGCGGCCAAAGCTGTCGTGAGAAAGCGCAAACGCTAGGTGCTCACAAGCTTGATAATAACAAACATGGCAAAAGTCGGATTTGTAAAATTTGATTACGAGTCCTCACGACCGAATCCAATGACTCGAATTTGTCTGATTCTTTTTCATCTCTTCCTTTGCCAGCAGATCAATTTGTATGCTGGCCCGCGGATCAGTATCATATATCCGGCAGAAAATGATACAATCAACGCCGCCGCTATTGACAGCAATTTTATCTTTGGTCAGGTCACGCCGGCTACATCGCACCTCTTTATTAACCAGCAATCCATCAAACTTTATGAAAACGGTGCCTTTCTCGCCTATCTGCCCCTTGAATACGGAAATTTTGAGTATGCTTGCCTTGCCGTTGATAAAAGCGATTCAATCCTCGCGCGTCGTGTCGTCTATTACGTTCCCCCTCTCGGACCGATATCTGGCGATACGGTTTGTATCGATACTTCATCTGCCATGCCCCGTGGTGACCTCGAGCTTTGGCCAGGTGATCTCATCAATGTCGGATTTCAGGGTTCTCCGGGCTGCACTGCTTCTTTTGCTGTCCATGGTCTCGTTGCGGATATACCAATGACTGAGACCAATCAGAGAGGGCCAGGCTACTGGGGTGAATCCGTCTTTGGCTCTGGCGCTGTAATACGCCCAGAGCCCATTCCAGGATTATATCGCGGTAGCTATATGATTCAGCCGGATGACTCCGCAGTCGGAGCAGCGATAAGATTTCAGCTTTTTGATCAACATGCGGATACGGCGCGCGCCGTAGCTCCGGGAGCCGTGACAATTGACACGTCCGGTATCCCGCGTGTTGCCGAGACAAAATTGGCTTTAACAGTGCTTCGCACCGGTCCGCGCAAGAGTTATTACTATTTTTTGCCCAAAGGCGTAATACTTTGGATTACAGGAAGACAGGGGCGTGACTACCGCGTTCGCTTGTCGGAGACTGAGGACGCCTGGATTGAGGATTATAAAATCCGGTTTCTGCCACGCGGAACTCCTTTACCGCATCCCTGTATTCGGCTGGTTCGTACAACATCTTTGAAAAGAAAAGAACGGGTGACAGTATACAGTGAAAATCGGCTGCCTTTTCGGATCGTCCAGTCAACAATGCCCAATCAGCTAAAAGTTTTGCTTTACGGCATGACCGCCGATACGGATTGGATTCGCCATGACTCCCGGGATCGGCTCATCCGCAGGATCAGTTGGGAACAATTGGGCAACCGAGTCTATGCTCTGACGGTTGATCTCAATCAAAAACATCCCTGGGGATATGATGCCGGATTTGATGAGAATGACAATTTTTTTCTGGATATAAAAAAGACACCGCCCATTGGCAGATGGAAGCGGTCTGCCTTGAGAAATATGACCATCCTGCTCGATCCCGGACACGAACCCGATACCGGAGCGATTGGTCCGACCGGCTTTATGGAAAAAGATGCAAATCTTTTGCTGGCGCACGCTGTGGCAAAGAGACTGCACAAGCGCGGTGCCGCGGTCACATTCACCCGTCTTGCAGAAGGATTGCCACTCGCAGAACGGCTCAGTTTGGCAATGGCAAGTGATGCTGATATTTTGCTCAGTTTGCACCACAACGCCATACCGGCCGGTCTCAATCCCTTCAAAAACCGTGGCACCAGTACCTACTATTATCATCCACAAAGTTATGAATTGGCACAAAACATTCATAACCATCTCTTGCAAGAACTTGAACTGCCGAATTTTGGTTTTTATTGGGATAACCTCGCCATGTGCCGTCCAACACAAATGCCGGCAGTGCTCATTGAGCCGGCCTTTATGATGCATCCGGAGGAAGAGCTAAAAATTCGTTCCGAGAAATTTCGCAACCGCTGTGCTAAAGCGATCGTGGATGCGCTTGTCGAATTTGTCCGGCTTTATCGCGAGTAAATAGAAATTATTATGCATGAATAATGTGTTATTCTTTGTGAATGATCAATGGATTCACACCACAAAAACGTGCTCTCTGAAAAAGTTCGAATATTTTTCTCTAATTGGAGGATTTTGAACTATGAGAATTTCAGTTCTACTCCTCACTCTGGCCTGTATTATAAATTGTAAAGAGAACATGTCAAAGAAACAAGCCGCACATATTGATTTTGAGCATAAAAGACACAACATGGTGGCAAAGCAGATCATTTCGCGCGGCGTTTCTGATAATCGTGTTCTCAAAGCCATGCGCTCAATCCCTCGGGAAAAATTTGTGCTTCCTGCCTACATGGATCAAGCGTATGAAGACTATCCGCTACCCATTGGCTACGGCCAAACGATCTCGCAACCCTATATCGTTGCTTATATGACTGAGGTGCTGCAATTAGATGGAACTGAAAAAGTTCTTGAAATCGGCACTGGTTCCGGTTACCAGGCGGCAGTGTTGAGCGAATGTGCGGCTCAAGTGTTTACTATCGAAATTGTCGAGCCGCTATGCAATCAGGCGCGCGAGCTCCTCGCCGATCTCAACTATGACAACGTGCATGTGCGCTGTGGCGATGGTTTTCAAGGGTGGCCGGAGGAGGCGCCGTTTGATGCGATCATCGTAACAGCAGCGCCACCCGACATCCCCCCAGCACTGATGGAACAACTGGCACATGGTGGCAGAATGATTATACCGGTTGGTAAATATATACAGCATCTCAAACTCCTCACCAAAGATATGACCGGTATGATCGCCGAGGAAAAACTGATTGCTGTTCGCTTTGTTCCAATGACCGGCGGCAAATGATTCTCAATCCGAAACCTTTCGACACTCTTTTACGTACCTGTCACCAAAAAAACATATCCAGGAGGTGATCCGTGCAAGCGAATAAAAAATTATATCGGGCTGGTAAAGAGCACGTTATAGGCGGAGTATGCGCCGGATTTGCTGAGTATCTGTCGATTGATGTTGTGTTATTGCGAATTTTATGTATAATACTTACCCTCATTAACGGTGTTGGCGCTGTTGCCTATGTGGTTTGTCTCCTGCTCATACCTAAAAATCCGGACCATGAAAAATTGCCTCTCTCTGAACAAAAAAGAGTAAAAAACTGGGGACTTTACGTCGGTGTCGCTTTTGTCGTGATTGGACTCGTGTTTGGTCTGAACAACTGGTTTCATTTTATACTATGGGATTTTGACTGGTTCTTTTTCAATTTCCATTGGAATGTTGTGTGGCCGATCCTGATCATTCTTTTTGGCGCTTGGTTTATTTATCGAGCCGCACAAAAGAAAGACCAGGTTCCGGGCTCTGAAAAACGGGAATTTTATCGCAGTTCAGATCAAAAAATGATCGGTGGCGTGTGTGGAGGCCTGGCGGACTATTGGAATATTGATGTCACCCTGGTACGGGTTGGCTACGCACTTGCCACCTTGCTCACAGCCGTTTGGCTGGGAGTTATCGCATATATTGTTATTCTCCTCGTTGTCAAGGAAAAAAACACCAACAATACTGCTCATGCTGTTAAATCAGAAGAGAAAAAGGCTTCCCGCGTACAAAAGCCGAAAAAAAGTGTAGCACAGAAAAGTGAAAAGAAACAAGACAAAGAGGGAGAATCCAATGAATAAGAATTATTCCTCACTCACTATCGGGCTGATATTCATCCTCGTTGGTGTCGGCTTGCTCATGGATAAAATGAACTTGTTTGCTTTTGGCTGGAAGGAAATTTACCCGGTCATCTTTATTCTCATCAGCGTGGTGTCATTTATCAATGCCTTTGCCGGACAAAAAAATTCCTCTTTTTGGGGTGGTGTGTTCGGTGTGCTGGGCGCTTTTTTCTTTTTGAGAAATTATGATTTTGTTCCCAATTATTGGTTTGAAGAATTTTGGCCGATCTTTCTCATTGCACTTGGCGTTGGTTTTATCGTTTTATATATTTTTAATCCGCGGGACTGGGGCGTTTTGATACCCGGCGCTATTTTAACCGGTCTCGGTCTTGTTTTTATTTTTGAATCCATGGATTTGATCGATAATTTTTTCGAAATCGCATTTGATGCTGTGTTCACCTATTGGCCGCTGGTGCTCATTCTATTTGGCGTCGCATTAATTTTAGGATCGCTCAGACATAAAGAGACTCGTGACAAAGAAACCATTCAGGAATAAACTCTGCTTTTTTGGCTTTTGGGGCTGCCTTTTCATTATTACGATTTTTACGACGATTCCTGCTACGCCTGATGACGTGATGTTTGGATTTGATTTTCCCAGACTCACGAAATCAGGTTTTTTTATGCACTTTTTTGGCCAAAACAATCAACTGGAAAGAGCATGAACAGGTTCGAGAAAATATCAATCCAAGTGCTCAAACTTTTTGAGCAGCACAGCATAGACAAGCTTGCGTACACCATAGTGAATCTGAGCGATGATCGTCCAGGCGATTATACTCTGATAAAAAAAACTCGGAATTGAGCCTATTGTTTTTCGAATTTTTTCAGATCGATGTCGACGCCAAAATCAGTGGCTGTATATAACTTACTTTATAATCGCAAACTTGCCCATTATCGTATCACCGGTCTCGGCTTCGAGATGATAGATATACATCCCGGCTGCCGCTTCGAGCCGGTCT
>JAFGKD010000020.1 GCA_016928775.1 Candidatus Zhuqueibacterota bacterium
ATGAACAAAGGCGCGATCATCGCCGCCGACGGTCTACTCTATATTTATGTTGAAAAGGAAGGCAAAGTTGGTCTGCTGCAACCAAACCGGGAAAAATTTGAATTGATCAGCTCGTTCGATATCACACTCGGTGAAGGTGAACATTGGGCGCATCCGTCCATTGCGAATGGTCGACTCTATATTCGTCATGGCGATGTGTTGATGGCGTATGATATCAAAGCGGACTAGAATTTATTGGCATCTTTGAAATGATTCTTTGTATATTGATTCGACATTTTTTTTCATTCGGTTATTCACATGTATTAGAGGATTTATTATGCGATTTCAAAATACTTTATCCGTTTTATTGATTTTTCTCTTTACAACCCTGGTGTTTTCCGAGGTATTATCAGAATGGCGCGGTCCAAACCGCGACGGTATCTATCCCAATGAACGTCTTTTAAAAGAATGGCCAGCGAATGGCCCGACAAAGCTTTGGTCAGTCGATGGACTCGGCATTGGCTTTTCTTCTCCAGCCGTCACAGGACAAGCCGTGTACGTCACAGCGCTCATGGGCAGTGAGGGTTGGCTTTTTGCTTTTGACCATAAGGGCAAGGAAATCTGGAAAACCAGCTATGGGCCGGAATGGGATCAGGGCCATAAAGGAGCTCGTACTACACCGACAGTCGTGGATGATAACATTTATCTGATCAGCGGTATGGCACGCGTTGTTTGTCTCAACAGCACCGGTGCCATCCAGTGGAGCGTCGATATGGAGCGTGAATTTGGCGCGCGCAATCTGCATTGGGGTTTGACGGAATCGCCGTTGGTGGATGGTGATATCATTTATTGTACGCCCGGCGGCAGCAAGGCGATGATGGCGGCGCTCAATCGATTCACCGGCAAAACGATCTGGCAGACAAAGGGAAACGGGCAGTTATCGGCCTATTGTTCTCCGGTCATCATCAAGCATAATGGAAGACGTATTCTTGTTACTATGACCGAAAAGGCAGTTGTCGCGCTCGATCCGGCATCTGGCGAGATGTTGTGGCAACAGCCGCATGTGACGCAGTATGATATTAATCCCAATACGATT
Source organism: Candidatus Zhuqueibacterota bacterium (assembly GCA_016928775.1). Taxonomy (GTDB): domain Bacteria; phylum Zhuqueibacterota; class Zhuqueibacteria; order Residuimicrobiales; family Krinioviventaceae; genus Kriniovivens. The sequence continues at coordinate 1,076 of JAFGKD010000020.1, forward strand.
CTTTATCAAGATGGCTATCTTTACACGCTCAGCGGCTATGGCACCGGCGGGCAGATGTTTACGCTCACCGCGGACGGGGGGAGCGCTACAAAAGTCTGGGCGAATGATACTCCCGACAGCCAGATGGCCGGTGCGGTCCTGATCGATGGTTATCTTTATAGCTCGGGTCATAAAAATCGCGGCTGGGCGTGCGCGGAGTGGAAGACCGGGGATGTTCAGTGGCAGAGTCGTGACTACGGCGGCAAAGGACCGATTATTTTTTCCGACGATATGCTTTATTTGTATAGCGAAAAAGGTGATGTTGTCCTGGCCAAGCCGAATCCGGAGAAATTTGAGCCGGTCAGTGCTTTTACGATGCAGGATGGCTCCGGCGAGCATTGGGCGCATCCAGTGATCAAAAATGGACGATTGTACATTCGACATGGTGATGTCATGAATGTGTATGACATCTCGGCTCGATAAATTGTTCGAAAAGGAATCCTTGATGCGAGTTTTACTTTTACTCCTATTTGGTTTTCAGCTATTAGAGGCCGGCGTCATTGCCGACTGGCGCGGTCCTCATCGCAATGGCATCTATCCGGCAGATCAATTGTTAGATGAATGGCCGGCACATGGTCCCGCCGAAGCCTGGTCGTTTGCTGGATTGGGACAAGGGCACACCTCCGCTGTTGTCGGTAAGGAAAGAGTATTTATCACCGGCATCGTCGAAAACCTCGGGCATCTTTTTGCCTTTGATAAAAATGGCGGCTTGTTGTGGAAAAAAGCCTATGGACCGGAATGGACGCGAAACTATGCCGGCACGCGCAGTACGCCGATCCTGGTGAACGACCTGCTCTACTTTTTAAGCGGTCAGGGGGAGGTTTATTGTCTACGTGCCAACGATGGCGCTGTGATCTGGTCGCTCAACATACACCAGCAGTTCAATGCCCCGACGCTGGATTGGGGGATTTCAGAGCAGCTTTTGGTGGATGGTGATCGTCTGTTTTGTACGCCGGGTGGGCCGTTCGGTGTTGTTGCCCTGGATCGTTACACCGGCAAAAAGATTTGGCAAAGTCAGAACAATGGTGAATCCGCTTCTTATTGTTCACCCATCCTTGTCAGGCATGGGGAGATCAACATGATCGTCACCATGCTGCAAAAGTCAGTTGTTGGCGTTGATGCGGATTCGGGTGAGCTTTTATGGAGGCATCCGCATATCGCGCCGTATGATATTCACGCGAACATTCCGATCTATTTTGATCGTTTTGTCTATTTTCAAGCTGGCGAAGGTGGAACAGGACAACTTTTAGAAATTGCTCCCGATGGCAAGAGCGTTTCCAAGGTGTGGGAGAACAATTCATTAGACACCTTGACTGGCGGTATGCTGCTTATCAATGGATATATTTATGGCTCGGGCTATTCGAAAAACGGTTTTCAATGTCTCGTCTGGCAAACCGGTGCGCCGCAGTATGTCACCACAGCGCTCAAACGAGCCAACGTGATCTATGCTGATGGAAAGATATATGCGTATTCTGAGCGCGGTACAATTGCATTGATCAAGCCGAATCCGGAAAAATATGAATTGATCAGCTCATTTGAAATGCAACGCGGTGAGGGCCCGCATTGGGCTCACCTGGTGATCGACGATGGGCGATTGTATGTGCGGCATGGGGATGTGCTTGTGGTGTATGATATTGCGAAATAAGTGCCGGAATCCTGTCAACTATGACCATGAAACAAATACAAAGCACTTTCACAGTTGCGCTTGCATGCATCGGTGTCATTACATTGGTCGTATGGATGATACATGATCCGGTGCGTTTATTCACCGAGTTTCATCCCGGTTTGGACAACCAACCCGAAGGATTGAGCAGCAGCGGCACCGTCGATATTGGAGCCTTCTTTGCGCTGTTCGCCGGCGAACCGTCGGCAACGATCCAGAGCGAATGGCCGAGATTCCGGGGTGCTGATTATGATAATATCAGCAAGGAAAAAATCCGGTTGGCGGAGCAGTGGAGCGAATCCGGCCCGCCGCAGCTCTGGTCTGTTGAACTGGGAGAAGGTCATTCCGGACCGGTCGTGCAGGATGGTCGGGTATATCTCCTCGATTATGATGAAGAAAATCGACGCGATATTCTTCGCTGTTTTTCATTGGATGATGGGCAGGAAATCTGGCAGCGCGGTTATGATGTATTTATCAAGCGCAATCACGGCATGTCAAGAACCGTGCCGGCAGTGCAGGATAGCTATGTCGTCACGATTGGGCCGAAATGCCATGTCATGTGCGTGACCGCGGATTCGGGACGATTCAAGTGGGGCATTGATGTCGAGAAAGAGTTCGAAAGCGAAATTCCGCTCTGGTATACGGGACAATGTCCCTTGATCGATGATTCTGTCGCTGTAATAGCGACCGGGGGTAAAGCGCTGTTGATTGGTGTACATCTCGAAACAGGAGAAATCCTCTGGCAAACGCCGAATCCGCAGGGCTGGGACATGTCGCACTCCTCGGTAATGCCGATGACACTGTATGGAAGAAGAGTCTATGCTTATTGCGCTCTCGGCGGTTTGGTTGGTGTTTCTGCTGATTCCGGGAGTGTCGGAACAGTGCTCTTTCAAATCAGCGAGTGGTCACCATCGGTCATCGCACCTTCTCCGTTGCATGTTGGTGATAACAAAATATTCGTCACCGCCGGCTATGGCGCCGGCAGTATGCTGTTTCAGGTGACGGAAAATAATGGACTGTTCAATCTGGAATTGGTGCAGGCGCTCAAGCCGGAAGAAGGACTCTGTTCAGAACAACAAACGCCGGTCTTGTATGATGGTCACCTGTTTTCCATATTGCCCAAAGATGCCGGCCCGAGGCGCAACCAGTTTGTCTGTTCGCCGGCGCACGATCCAGGCACTATTTTATATGCGAGCGATCGTGATGCGAGATTCGGGCTGGGACCTTATTTGATGGCGGATGGCAAGTTTTTCATTTTGAGTGATGATGGTGTTTTGACACTCATCAAGGTGAGCACGACAGAATGGAATGTGCTCGACCAGGCCAAAGTATTGGAGGGCCACGATGCCTGGGGACCGATGGCCATGGTTCAGGGTCGCTTGCTTTGCCGTGATTCCCGACGACTGGTTTGTCTGGATGTGAGAGCAAATTAGAAAATAGGAAGCTAAATGAGGCAGACAAAGAATGATAAATTTTTGACCGTAACCATCATTGTTCTTTCGTTAGCCGGTTTGACCTATTTTGGTGTCTCAGCCATTCAAAGCGATCATCGAATTCAGCGGGATAATCCGTTCGAATATAATATCGACAATTTCGCGCAAAGCGGGGCGAGCTATTTGTCCTATGAACAGGTACACGATTTCCCCCTGCAGGCTGATCAAGCGCACGCATTAGGCGTCGACGATTGGGATAGAATTTACGTGAGTGATGGAAATAAAATAGACATGTATGATGAACAGGGGCGTCTGCTGCAATCGGCGACGGCTGCCGGTTTTATCAGGGCGTTGGATGTGGATGTCAATAAAAACATCTACCTGGCACTCGAAAGCGCAGTGGACGTATTGGATTCCACTTTTACCCGCCAAGCCATGTGGCCGGACCTGGGCAGCCTGGCTTTTTTAACGTCTATTGCGGTCGGTGATACGGATGTATATGTTGCAGATGCCGGGCAGCAAGTGGTGTGGCGTTATGACAAGGCCGGTCATTTGCTTAATAAGATTGGCGAAAAAGATGATTCACAAGATGTTCCGGGATTCCTCATCCCGAGTCCCTATTTTGATGTGCTGATCGATTCGGATGGTTATCTCTGGGCGGTCAACACCGGGCGACATCAGTTTGAAAATTACCTGCCGGATGGCTCCCTGCGTTCATCCTGGCAAAAATCGTCGATGAGTATCGATGGATTCAGCGGCTGCTGCAATCCCGCGCATGCGGCGATGCTGCCGGATGGAGCATTTGTTACGTCTGAGAAGGGACTTTTGCGAATTAAAATTCACAATGCCATCGGCGAGCTGCAAGCGGTTGTCGCTATGCCGGATCAATTTGATAACGACGCTGATGCCGTGGAAGTCGCAGTCAATTCAAAGGAGCAGATCATTGTGCTCGATGCAAAACGGCAGCAAGTTCGTATTTTCCAAAAAAAGGAGGGGCCAACATGACAGATCGGAGAGGATTTCTAAAAAGTGGCGTGCGTTTGCTTTTGCTCACTGTTATTGGTTTGGGCGTTGTTTTTGGACTACGAAAAAAGAAAATTATTATACGCGCAACCGCGGCGTGTGCCGGGAACAGTGGCTGTCAAGAGTGTGAAAAACGTGCAGCGTGTCAGAATGAACGGGCTTATCGGTATAAAATTGAGTCTGGAAGGATGCGGGGAGAAAGTAGTAAGCAGAATATAGACAAATAACTTTTTGCGATCCACATCACAGGTGGCCAAAGAGGGCTTTATGGCTGAAAAAACACGAAGAGAATTTTTGAAATCCGGTGCCAACACCGCAGCTGCTCTCGCAGTAGGTGGCGTCGCTGGTTTGGCGATTGGAATAGCGGATCGGGGCAAGCTTGTTTGGCAGCTCGATCCAGAGCTTTGTATTCAGTGTGAGAAATGCGCAACAAATTGTGTGCTGCCGGAATCGGCGGTCAAATGTGTGCATTCTTATTCCATGTGCGGCTATTGTGATTTGTGCAGCGGCTATCTCGAGCCGGGGGCAAAGTCACGTGACACCGGCGCGGAAAATCAACTCTGTCCCACCGGTGCTATTCAACGGACGTTTATCGAAGATCCCTATTTTGAGTATCAAATCGACAAAGAGCTGTGCATAGGCTGCGGCAAATGTGTCAAGGGATGTGGGGCGTTCGGCAATGGTTCACTCTATTTGCAAGTACAACACGACCGCTGTTTGAATTGTAACGAATGCGCCATTGCGCGCGCGTGTCCGGCGCAAGCATACAAGCGGGTGCCGGCGGAGACGCCCTATATCTTGCGCGGAGAAGAAGCGGGACGCTATGCGGCGTCTATCTAAAAAGTCAAATTGATGCAGAAGAATGAGCAACAAAAATTATATAACAATCCCTTACGATAAATGCTTATGAGCCGATTTTTCATTCACAATGTTTTTATTTTATTTATTCTTGCACATGTGGTTTTTGCTGATCCTGTACAACGTTTTCCCAAACCGGATTTTGAATCGGGTTACGAGCGGCCAATCCTGCAAACACCTGATCCTCGAGCATTGACGCTGGAATACCTGGATGTTTTTGTGCTGGTTGCAGCTTTGTCACTGGCGTCTTATTTTGCCCTTAGAAAACGTTCGCGTCGGCATATATTTGTCTTGATGGTTTTTTCGCTCATCTATTTCGGCTTTTGGCGCAAAGGCTGTATATGTTCTATCGGATCGGTGCAAAATGTGGTTTACGCCCTGTTTTCGCATGCCTACGCCATACCTCTTACGGTCGTGGCATTTTTTGCTGTTCCGCTGATCTTTACGCTGTTTTTTGGACGCACATTTTGCGCTGCGGTCTGTCCGCTCGGTGCCGCGCAGGATGTGGTTGTCCTCAAGCCAATAGCTTTGCCAGGCTGGCTGAACCAAATGCTCGGCATCATCCCGTATCTTTATTTGGCTTTGTCGGTGCTATTCGCGGCGACTGGTGCCGGTTTTCTCATTTGTCGCTATGATCCATTTGTCGGCTTTTTCCGTTTTGGCGCCAGTTTCAACTTGATTCTGTTCGGGGCATTTATGCTGCTGCTCGGCACTGTGGTCGCACGACCTTATTGTCGATTCTTATGTCCCTATGGCGTGTTACTCAACTGGATGTCGCGATTGTCACGAAAACATCTTTCCATCACGCCAAGCGACTGTATCAATTGCCGCTTGTGCGAAGCCTCTTGCCCTTTTGACGCGATCAATAAGCCGGTCGAAGCCGAGTTGCACGAAAAGAGAGAAAAAAGCATTCGGAGATTGTCTTTTTACCTTGTTTTGACGCCGGTGATTATTTTGGCAAGTGGCTGGGGCGGATCGTTGTTACACATTCCTTTATCGAGATCTCATTTCAGCGTCAGGCTGGCAAAAGAAATAAAACTTCAGGATGAGGGAAAGTTGAGACTTGCAACGGATGAGACGGACGCCTTTCGCGCCTCCGGCAAATCGACGTCAGAGCTTTATGCGGAAGCACGCGATATTCAACGGCGGTTCAAAGTTGGAGGGTGGATTTTTGGTGGTTTCTTGGGACTTGTATTCAGCCTCAAACTGATCAGTCTTTCGGTTTTTCGCAAACAGGAGATCTACGAAGCGGATCGTGGTGATTGCTATAGCTGCGGGCGATGTTTTTCTTATTGCCCGGTGGGCAAGGAAGGGGTGGATTTGGAAAAGTTAAAGGAGAAGGCTGAGGATAAGGCGAAGTTTGGTTGAGGTGAAAGAACATGAGTTGTTTATCATGGTAGGTGATGAAAAAGGATAAAAATGAATGATAAAAAGGACATGAATACGCGCGAGCTTTTTTATGTGCTGGCAAAAAGAGCTGTGATCATTTCGGCGATTTTTGCATCGATTATGGCGATCTTGCTCATTGCCAATTTTATCCAAACTCAGTCAGTTGATCCATTGAATAGCAAAGCGCTGAATCAACTTTTGCAGTCATTGCAGGAAAATCCGCAAGACGAGGTGCTGAAGGAACAGATCCGGGCTCTCGATTTATTGGCGAGAAAGGCTTATTTTACACACCAGTGGCAGATTCGAACGGGAGGTTTGTTGCTGTTTATCTCGGTGCTTGTGTTGCTCATTTCGCTTAAATATATCAGCTCTTTACAAGCACAGCTGCCCAATTTTGATGATAGCAAAAAAGAGAATCCATGGGAGACCAGACTCTTAGCACGACGTTTCATCATCTATGCCGGCCTCGGATTGTTCGTGCTCGCTTTTGTTCTTGGTGTATTTTCCAGGAATGAATTAGGTGAACCACGCAAAAAAGACAAGGTCACTTTTGCGACATCAAAAGAGCTCAAAGAAAACTGGCCGACCTTTCGCGGTCCGGAAGGCATTGGACATGCCTATCATACGAATGTGCCGACGACATGGAATGGGGCGACAGGTGAGAATATCACATGGAAAGTTGTTGTCCCCAAGTCGGGTTTGAATTCGCCAATTATCTGGAAGAAAAAAATTTACATGGCCGGCGCGGATGAGGAATCGCGCGAAGTCTATTGCTACGATGCGGATTCAGGCGATCTTTTGTGGACGAAAGAGGTGAACAATATTCCTGGTTCTCCCAACGAGGTTCCCGATGTGACGGAAGATACCGGCTACGCGGCGCCGACCATGGCCACGGACGGCGAGCGCGTTTTTGCCATTTACGCCAATGGCGACTTGATCTCATTTGACCTTGAGGGGAATCGTTTGTGGGCAAAAAATTTGGGTCTTCCGGACAATCATTACGGCCATTCTTCATCTCTTTTCACCTTTAAAGAAAAATTATTGGTGCAGTATGACACCAATGAAAAAAAACAACTGTTTGCTTTTCACACTGTAAGCGGTGAACAAATATATGCGACGCCACGGGATGATGTACAGATTTCCTGGGCGTCGCCGGTTTTGGTGAATACAGGTGCGCGGGATGAGATCATTCTCAACTCGAATCCGTTTGTCATTTCATACAATCCAGACAATGGCCAGGAATTATGGCGCGTCAAGTGTATGGATGCCGAGGTTGGCCCGTCCGTAGCTTATGCTGATGGTTGGATTTATGCTGTGAATGAGTATGCCGTGCTTGCCGGCATAAAACTCGAAGGAACACCACAGACGGTCTGGGAGTATGAGGATGACTTGTCCGAGGCTTCGAGTCCGGTTGCAACAAAGGATTTTCTTTTTTTAGCCTCCAGCTATGGCACAGTTACATGCTTTGACGCCAAATCCGGCGAGGTATACTGGATGCACGAGTATGACGAGGGATTTTATTCATCGCCGATAGTCGTTGGTGATAAGGTGTTTGTCATGGATCGAGATGGTGTTGTGCATATCTTCAAGGCAGCGAAAGAATTTGAAGCAGTGGCTGACAATGAATTAGGTGAAAAATCAGATACTATACCGGCGTTTATGCATAATCGAATTTATATTCGCGGTGAAGATCATTTGTTTTGTATTGGAAAATAGATGGCAGTTAAGATAGCTCAAACACATCAGCCTGAGAATTTTCATCAGGTTGATCATATTATTACTAAATTTGGCACATCGCCGAGCGCCGTCATTCCCATTTTGCAGGCGATACAGGAGGAGTACAAGTATCTTCCCGAAGAGGTATTACGATACGTTTGCGATAGCACAGATATTACACCTGCATCCATTATGGGGGTGTCGACTTTTTATTCGCAATTTCGTCACCAGCCGGTGGGAAAATATGTTGTGCACATCTGTACGGGGACGGCTTGTCACGTCAAGGGTGCCGAACAGGTCGTGGAAGCTTTCCGTCGTGATCTTCATATTGACAAAGACGCTGATACAGATCCCGAGGGGCAGTTTACCCTGCAAAAAGTTGCGTGTCTCGGCTGTTGTACACTTGCACCGGTGGTTCAAATTGATGAAGTTACCTATGGGCATGTGACGCCGGAATCGGTTCACAAAGTCATCCATGATTTCATATCACGCACGCAAAGCGAACCGATCCAGCGAGTTGTTCACCAGGATTCTATCGAGGATATTGGTGAAATCCGTATTGGTTTGGGTTCTTGCTGCGTTGCCAGTGGCAGCGGTGATGTGCAGCAGGCACTCGAGCAGACATTGGCGGCTAACCATATACATACGCGTGTCAAGCGGGTTGGATGTGTTGGCATGTGCCATCGTGTACCCCTGCTGGAGGTCGTACCACCAAATGGTACGCCGGTTTTATACGATAAAGTTGAACCGGAGCACGTGCGCGATATTGTATTGCGCCATTTCCCTCAGACGTCACTGCGAGAACGGCTCAAAACCAAAGCGCTCAAATGGGTTGAACATATTCTCCTTGATAAGGCAGATGATCATATTACCCGACATCCACTACATACTCGCGATCCACTGATTGCGGCGTTTCTTGGCCGCCAGCGCCATATTGCCACCGAGCATGCCGGATACGTTGATCCATTAGACCTGAATGAGTATCGCGCCAAAGGTGGGTTCGCGGCGCTGCACAATGTGCTGTCCCGACCACCAGAGGAGACTATCCAAAATATAAAACAGAGTGGTTTGCGCGGGCGTGGAGGAGCGGGATTTTCGACCGGCACAAAATGGGATATCGCCCGAGCTGTCGAGGATGGCGTCAAATTTATCATTTGCAATGGTGATGAAGGTGATCCCGGCGCATTTATGGACCGAATGATTCTAGAGTCCTACCCGTTCCGAGTCATTGAAGGAATGATAATTGGCGCATATACGACCGGGGCCGCGCAGGGCTACTTGTATATCCGTGCCGAGTATCCCCTGGCTGTACAGCGCATCAGAAATGCTATTTACCAGTGCGAACAAACCGGCTTGTTGGGCGATAAAATTTTGGACACAAATTTTTCATTATCATTGACAATCATGGAAGGCGCTGGCGCTTTTGTCTGCGGCGAGGAAACGGCACTTATTGCTTCCATCGAAGGTAAACGCGGCATGCCGAAATTCCGGCCACCTTATCCTGCTGAGAGCGGCTTGTGGGGGCATTCTACGATAGTCAATAATGCTGAAACTTTTGCGACTATCCCGTGGATATTACGTAATGGCGCGGATGCGTTCTGTGAAATGGGAACGGTGCGCAGCAAAGGGACTAAAGTCTTTTCGTTAGCCGGGAAAATCGCGCGTGGCGGTTTGATTGAAGTGCCAATGGGGATTACCATTCGCGAGATTGTCGAGGATATCGGAGGCGGTATTCAAGGCGGAAAAAAATTTAAAGCTGTGCAGATAGGCGGTCCTTCCGGCGGTTGCGTGCCGGCGTCGTTGGCTGATACACCTATTGATTATGAAGCGTTGACCAGCGTGGGGGCAATGATGGGGTCCGGTGGTCTGCTGGTTATGGATGAATCCGATTGTATGGTGGACATTGCTCGATATTTCCTCACTTTTACGTTTAATCAATCGTGCGGCAAGTGCACATTTTGTCGGATCGGCACCAAGCATATGCTGGATATTTTAGAGCGATTGTGTGCCGGAACAGGGAAAGACGGCGATTTGGAAAAATTATCCGAGTTGGCCGAGAAAACAAAGATGGGCAGTTTATGCGGTTTGGGCAAGACGGCGCCGAATCCGGTATTGTCAACTTTGAAATATTTTCGTGAGGAATATGAGGCGCATCTTGCGGGACGGTGTCCGGCGAAAAAATGTCGGGATTTGATTCGTTACGAGATTACGGATGAGTGCATTGGGTGTACGATATGCGCCCAAAAATGTCCGACGCAGGCGATTCCGATGCGGCCTTTTGAAAAGCATGACATTGTGCAAGCGGATTGTACGAAATGTGACACCTGTTTGCAGGTGTGTCCGGTGGGAGCGGTGCGGGTGGTAGATAATGTTTAGTAAGGAGGAAGAGGGATAATTTGAAGGACGCCCCAACGGGGCAAAAGAAGGCGCTCCAACGGAGCAAAAAATGAAAGGGGGGCAAAATGCCACAATCATTAGCCAAAGTACATGTGCATATTGTATTCAGTACAAAGAATCGACAAAATTTAATTAACGCGGAGGTAGAAAAGGCGCTTTATGACTATATGGCATCGATTTGCAAAGAGCTAAAATGCTATGTTTCAAAAATTAATGGAACGGAAAATCATGTGCATATTGCCTGTTGTCTCTCTCGAACAGTAACGATAGCGACCTTGTTAGAAGAGGTGAAAAGAAGCTCGTCAAAATGGATAAAAACCAAAGGGCGTGCTTATAAAAATTTTACCTGGCAAATAGGTTACGGTGCCTTTTCATTCGGCGAATCACAATTGCAGGATGTTGTGCGATTTATAAATGACCAGAAGGAGTATCATAAAAAAGTAACCTTTGAGGATGAGTTTAGAGGATTGCTAAAGAAATATAATATTGAGTATGATGAACGTTATGTTTGGGATTAGGAAGGATGTTTTAGTCATCTGGAATTGTTACTGTGGGGCGATGCCCCGTCTTCTTGTGCCCCGTTGGGGCGACAATAATCCCAAATAAATCTCAAACCACAAAAAATGCACATAAAACAAATTTGAACATTTTTCTTTTACAAAAATCATGATAACCCTAACCATAAACAACAAAAGCATCTCCGTTCCCCCCGGCACCTCCATCCTCGCCGCCGCCCGACGACTCGGTTTCGACATCCCAACGCTCTGTTATCTGGACGGCCTGCCGCACAACACCTCGTGTATGATCTGTGTTGTCGAGGAGAAAAAATCAGGCAAACTCTTGCCTTCATGCTCAGCGCGGGTTGAGCAGGGAATGCACATCGAGACAGAAAACGAGCGCATCCGGGAATTTCGTCAAGACACCCTCGACTTGCTCCTGAGCGAGCACATAGGTGACTGTCAAGCGCCGTGTCAACGTATTTGTCCGGCTTATATGAACATCCCGCTCATGATTCGGCACATACAGCAACGTGACTGGCGTGCAGCAATTCGAACCGTTAAAGATCAAATTGCTCTGCCGGCTGTCCTGGGTCGTATTTGCCCGGCGCCCTGTGAAAACGGCTGCAACAGGAAGCAATATGACAAACCGCTCTCCATCTGTTTACTCAAGCGATATGTTTCTGATGTAGACCTCGAATCCGAGGCACCGTATGAACCAAAATGTGCCTCACCAAGCGGGAAAAGAGTGGCCATCGTTGGTGCCGGACCGTGTGGTTTATCCGCCGCTTATTATTTAGCGCAACTCGGACATCACTGTACGCTATTCGACAAGCAGGAAAAACCGGGTGGAAACCTGCGATATGCGCTTCCTGACGACCGTCTTCCCAAAGAGGTTCTGGATGCTGAAATGGAACAAATTAAAAAGCTCGGTGTTGAGTTCTCTATGCAGCGAACCTTGGGTATTGATTTCAGTATCAGGGATTTACAAAAGGATTTTGCTGCGGTTATCCTCGCAACCGGTGAGAGCGAATTGTCGTTTTGGGAATCAATGGGAGTACCATATACAGATCGCGGATTAAAAATAGATCGAAAAACGCACCAAACGACGCTCCCCGGTATTTTTGCCGGAGGCAGTGTTGTGTCTTCGAGTCAGATGGCGGTTCGGGCAGTCGGGCATGGAAAAACCATTGCTTATGCAGTGGATCAATATGTGATGGCCAAGCCGGTTGTCGGGCGACCTGTGCGATTTAATTCTTTGATGGGGCGGCTAAAAGAAGGTGAGGTTGATCAGTTTCTCAAGGATGCAAGCGCGCAGGATCGAATCGAGCCCGCGGCGGGACAGTACGCCGGATTAACTGAGTCAGAAGCTGTTCGAGAGGCACAACGTTGCTTTCACTGCGATTGTCGAAAACAAGAGTCCTGTAAATTGCGGCAGTACAGTGATATTTATCATGCGGCGCAAAATCGATTCAAGACAAGTTCGCGCAAGATGTTCGAGCGGCATGTGCAGCACGATCTCGTCATTTTTGAGCCAGGCAAGTGTATAAAATGTGGTCTTTGTGTCGAGATTACCGCGCAAGCTCGTGAGCGATTTGGTTTCACGTTTATCAATCGTGGCTTTGACGTGAAAATCGCCATTCCATTTCACGAAGCGCTGCAAGGTGGTTTGGCAAAGGTGGCGCAACAATGTGCCGAAGTGTGTCCTACCGCGGCAATTTCTTTGCGAAATCGTGAAGAGACTTTGTTGGACAATTTACAAAATGGAGACCAGCATGAAAAATGACGCAGCTACATATCTCATGTCCATTTTAATTTTCTTTTTTCTCCAGCAGATCACATTGTTCGTCGAGTCGATCTATATCGTCAATTTGTTGCAGTTGCAATTAGATGCCAGAGCCGCGGCGGTTTTGTTTCTGTACGCACCGATCCTGCTGCTTTTCTTCCGCAGACGCGTCGAAAAGGCAATGCTTGTTGTTTTGGGATTTCTTTTCCTCCTTGCGAGCCTAACGAGTGTGTGGATGAGTCATGGTGCTCGAATTTACGGTGCAGGACTCGCGGTGAGTTTTTTTCTGATTTTTCTCGGACTCTTTTTCGGTCGCCCCGAATCGAAAAGAGTAAACTGGATAATAGCGGTTGCTGTGGCAGTTCTTTCAGCGATCTTTTTTCGTGCCCTCGGCTCGACACTCGATATTACAGTAACCGGGATGACAAGAATTATCAGCATTTTCCTCGGTTTGACAGGAGGTTTTTTACTTCTCCAGACTGTAAATCAACTCCCAAGCTCTGATGTAAATTTTGCTGTCAGCCATAGTCGAGCTGCAACAAGGTATCTCGCGGCATTCGGTCTGATTAGCGGACTTGTTTTAATCTACTTTGTGTTGAGCAGTCCAACTGTGATCACACGCTGGACAGAGACGGATTATGCCAGCGCCTATCTGTTCTACATCCCGATCATTCTTGTGGCAATACTTTGTGATCAAGTCCAGGTCAAAAAGCTATCCTCTCACAAAACACTCGTACTTGTTTGGAATTTTCTTTTTCTTTTGATTCTCATTCTCGCTATTGTGCGGCATAAAATTGTGTTTCCGCAATTTCCGACTTCATCGCCCGTCTTTGTCGAGGGCGCAAAAACGCCTATCGATATTGCTGCAAGTTTTGTTTTTCTTTTATCGCCGATTATTTTTCTTGATATTTTTATATTTACGGAAAAATTGCGGGTGCATAAACCATCCGAGCTGGCGCTGCCACTGAGTTTGGCGACACTCTTTTTTTCACTCTTGATTTTTATGTTGATATTTACCAACGTCTGGGGTTATGTTGGCGAAGTAAGTCGAATATTCCGCAACAGGTTTTATTTACCATTTTTGTGTGCCGGAGCAGGCTTATTACTGCCGATTTTGTTTATCAAGGATTTGCGACCCGATGCGTGCCCCGTTGTCTCGAAAAAACTGACACTTGCCCTGATGGCCATCATCAGTATCATCACATTGTTTGTCGTGACAAAGTTTGAATCCGGCATCCCGACAAACGGCGAAAACGAATTGACGGTTTTGACCTATAATATTCAACAAGGTGTGGACTCGGAGGGTTGTAAAAATTATGAGAAACAGCTTGAAGTGATTCGTCGTGTACAGCCGGACGTGATCTGTTTGCAGGAAAGTGATGTCGCACGAATCTCCGGCGGCAACAGCGATATCGTCCGATATTTTGCCCAAAAACTAAAATACCATTCCTATTATGGTCCTAAAACCGTGACCGGCACATTTGGCACGGCAATTCTCTCCAAATATCCTCTGGAGCGATGTTATACGTTTTTCACCTATAGCGATACTGATGAGATCGGCACAACTGTCTGCGACATTCGTTTTTCCAATCAGACCGTCACCCTGATAAATAACCACCCCGCCGGTGGAGCTGAGGCCAAACTCGCGCATGTCGAGGCACTCCTCGACTTGGCTACAGATCACGCGCATATTGTCGCGGCCGGCGATTTCAACTTCCGCCCGGATTCACCATATTATGAACAGATCGTGAATGTGCTCGTGGATTCCTGGCGCGCCCGGCCGTCCATTAACAGTGAGGCAGAAGATATGGCGGATCGAATTGATTATATTTTTGTATCGAATAATTTTGAAGTCCGTGATTCGGCTTGTCTACCACCACCGGATTCGTACAGCGATCATCCGGTGTTTTGGACTCGTTTGAAACTTGTTGATTAGGATGAGTATGAAACATTTCACCAAAATTATACCAGTCGTTATTCTTTTATTGGTATGTTCAAAACCTGAAAAAGAGCAGCACACGACAGATATCCAGTCACTTTCCTGGCCTCTTTACCGGGGTGATCCCCGGTTGTCGGGTGTAGCGAGCGGCAGGCTGCCGAATAATCCAAAACTTCTCTGGACTTTCCAAACAGGCGATGATATCAAATCATCGCCAGTCATTGGATGTGGCTTTCTCTATATCGGCAGCACAGATGGAAAGCTTTATGCCCTCAATGTAACGACCGGTGATAGCATCTGGGCATTTGATACTGGCGACGATATCGAGGCGCCGCCACTGTTGCTCGATTCGACGATTTATATCGGATCATTAAGCGGCGAGTTTTACGCCATTGATGCGCTTACGGGACAAAAAAGATGGTCTTTTCTCACAGATGACGAAATTTACGGCTCTGCCAATTGGGTTTTTGCGCCGAATGGTGTAGATAAGCGTATCCTTGTTGGCAGTTATGATTTTAACATTTACTGTTTTGATGCTAAAACCGGCGAAAAACAGTGGACGTATGCAACCAACAATTATATCAATGGCGCACCGGCCACGGATGGCGATGTCGTTATTTTTGGTGGTTGTGATGAGCAGTTACATATTGTTTCCGTCGCGGATGGCACTCAAATAGGCCAGGTTGACGCCGGATCGTACATCGCCGGCTCAGCCGCGCTACTTGATGATCACGCCTATCTGGGGCATTATGGCGACAAGCTCATCGCCATTGACCTGATCGCTCAGAAAATTCTTTGGGAATATGATAATGATGGGACAGCCGGATCTTTTTTTGCGTCGCCCGCTGTCGATGAGCAACATGTGGTGATTGGCTCGCGGGACAAACTCGTGCATTGCGTTGATCGAAAAAACGGACAGAAACTCTGGACTTTTCAGACGCGCGATGATGTTGATTGTTCACCTGTGATATGTGATAACAAAGTAATTGTCGCATCGAACGATGGGCGACTTTATCTCATCAACCTCACAACCGGCCAGCTCATCTGGTCTTATGAAATTGGTGCGGATATTGTCGGCTCACCTGCAGTAACCCAGGGTTTTATATTTGTCGGTGCGGGTGATGGCTGTGTTTATGCTTTTGGAGAATCTTTATGAAAATAGTCCATATTATCCCTGGCTCCGGCGGTACGTTTTATTGTCAAAATTGTATGCGCGACAATGAACTCATTCGAGCGCTCAAGGCGCTCGGGCACGACGTTCATATGGTGCCGATGTATTTGCCGCTCAATGTCGATATCGAAGGTGTCATGGGTGATACGCCGGTATTTTACGGCGCTATAAATGTCTATCTCAAAGAAAAAGTCCCGTACTATCGTCACGCCCCCCAATGGATGGAACGACTCTTTGATTCGGAAGCTTTTCTGCAATTCGCCGCCAAAAAAGCCGGTTCAACCCGCGCCTCGGGACTGGAAGAGATGACCATTTCTACTCTTTTGGGCGAAAAGGGACGCCAGGCGAGCGAACTTGATCATATGATAAAATTCCTCAACATGCATATCAAACCGGATGTGGTGCATTTGTCCAATGCATTGCTGCTCGGCCTGGCAAAACGACTGAAACACGATCTCGGTGCGACTGTTGTCTGTTCACTACAGGATGAGAACGAATGGATTGATCCCATGCGCGAAGAGTACAAAGACAAGGTATGGGCATTGATGGCTGAACGCGCCCGGGACGTCGATGCATTCATTGCGGCCAGCCGATATTACGCTGCCATGTCGGTTACAAAAATGAACTTGCCGCCGGAGAAAGTGCATGTAGTTTATGGCGGCATCTGTTTGGATGGATATGAACAAGCTCCGCTTGATTTAAATCCTCCGGCCATCGGTTATCTATGTCGCATAAATGAATATTTTGGCTTTGGTGTTGTTGTTGATGCCTTTATCAAACTGAAACAACATCCCTGGCTAAAGGATCTCAAGTTGCACGTGACCGGTGGCTATACAGGTGACGATAAACAATTTATCGCAAAAATGAAGAAAAAAATGAAAGCCGGTGTTATCAAGGATGTCGAGTTTATCGAAGAGTTTGATCGGGAACATAGAATTAGATTTTTAAAGAAATTATCCGTCCTGTCCGTACCTGTATTGGTTGGAGAAGCCTTTGGTGCCTATCAAGTGGAAGCACTTGCCGCGGGCGTTCCGATTGTACAACCCAATATCGGTGGCTACCCTGAATTCGTCGAGCAAACCGGCGGCGGTATCATTTATGAACCGAATGATGGGGAACATCTGGCAGAGGCTATACAATCGTTGCTCCTCGATCCGGAGCGTTTGCGAAAACTGGGCAGGGTGGGCCGAGAAAATGTTCTCAAACATTTTTCCATGCGACAAATGGCGGAGAATATCATCAGAATTTATCAAAATAATCGAAAAGCCACGGATTTTCACGGATGAAACACAGATAATATCATTCATTTTAATTTTTTTAACCTCCAGTCCGATAATTTTCTCGAAGCAAAGCTGAAATAAAAAATCCGTGCTCATCCGTTGCTCAAATAATGGCTGCGGCCAAAAGCCGCGCCATGTATTTCAAAACTGAAAAGAGAGGAAAAAATGAAGGTTCTGCGTCTTATTGCTATCATTCTCAGTTTAGCGACATTCATTGCTGCCGGTGAGAATTGGCCGGATTGGCGTGGTCCGACATATGATGGTGTCTCAACAGCCAAAGGTCTGCCGGTTTCCTGGAGTGAAACGGAAAATGTCGTGTGGAAGACCGCTATCCATGACATCGGTTGGTCCACGCCGGTGATCTGGGACGATCAAATTTGGATGACCACTGCGACCGAAGACGGTAAACAGCTTTTCGCTGTGTGTGTGGATTTCAAAACAGGACAAATTGTGCATGACATCAAGGTTTTTGATATCGCCGAGCCGCAGCGCAAACATCCGCAAAACAGCTATGCCACGCCTTCACCGGTCATCGAGAAAGGACGCGTCTACGTCCACTATGGCACGCACGGCACTGCCTGCATCGATACAAAAACCGGTGTAATTCTATGGCGATGGGATGCTGTGCAGTGCGAACACGTCCAGGGTCCAGCATCATCTCCGTTTTTGTTTGAGAATCTTTTGATTCTGCATATTGAAGGAAACGATGTTCAGTACATCATCGCGCTGGATAAATTGACCGCAAAAGAAATCTGGCGCGCCGAGCGACCGCAGGAATATTATACTGGCAATCCATTGTATTATAAGGCGTACACCACGCCAATCATTGTCAATGTGAATGGCAAGCCTCAGCTCGTGAGCAACGGCTCAAAGGTGTGCCTGGCATACGATCCACGCACGGGCGAGGAAATCTGGCGCGTGGTCTATGGCGGTGATTCAACGATTTCTCGGCCCATATTTGGCGACGGGCTCGTTTATGTGAATGTCGGCTGGAAAGAGCAATCATCCGAGCTCTGGGCGGTGGATCCAACGGGTACCGGCAATATCACCGATACACATGTCAAGTGGAAAATTCTTGAAAATATTCCGATAGAATCGTCGCCGGTATTCGCCAATCACCTGATTTTCACCGTAGATGATCGCGGGACGATCAGTTGTATCGATCCAAAAAACGGTCAGTTTCTCTGGCAACAGGATTTCAAAGGCTTTTTTGGCGCTTCACCGATTGTTGCCGATGGAACAATCTATTTCTCCAACAAGAAAAATTCGACGATCGTTCTTGCAGCATCCGCCGATTATCAGCTTTTCGCTGAAAATATTTTGGATGAAGGATTTATGGCTTCGCCCGCAGTCAAGGACAAGTCGCTGATATTGCGGACAAAGACGCATCTCTATCGTATCGAAGAATAACTCATATTAACGTGAAAAAAGGACTTTATGCTTTTAAAAGTACAAAACCTCTGCAAGACTTATCGAACACCCTCCGGCACTGATTTGATGGTTCTACGGGATATCTCGTTTTCCATCGACCGCGGTGACTCGATGGCCATCGTTGGGCCATCGGGCTCGGGCAAGAGCACCCTGCTGAACATCATCGGCGCGCTCGATAAACCGACAGCCGGGACAGTTGAATTAGCCGGCAAAAAGCTAGCCGAATTATCCGACAATGAGCTGGCAACATTCCGGAATCAGGATATTGGCTTTATTTTTCAGCTCCATTTTCTTCTTCCACAACTGACGGTGCTGGAAAATGTTCTCGTCCCAACCTTGCCGCTTGGCAGGTCGAATGGGGCGGAGGAGCGTGCCAGGCTTTTACTCGAACGCGTCGGACTCGGGGAGCATTTCGATTATCATCCCGCGCAGCTCTCCGGCGGCGAACAACAGCGCGTCGCGGTCGTCCGTGCTCTCATTAATCAACCCAAGCTGGTTTTAGCCGATGAACCCACCGGATCACTCGATCAGGATTCATCAGAAAAATTGGCCGATATTCTGAAACAGCTAAATAGGCAAGAGCACGTCACCCTCATCGTCGTCACCCATTCCATGGCCCTGGCGAACAAAATGAATCTTGTCTATACACTGAAAAAAGGTCAACTCACTGTTTAATTTATAAATGCCATCATGAATTTTTGGATATTCACAAAAAAAAGCCTTTTCTTCTACCGTCGCACCCACCTCGGTGTTGTCCTCGGCGTAGCAGTCAGTACTGCAGTATTGGTCGGTGCATTGGTCATAGGCGATTCGATTCGTTTTAGCCTGCGCCGACTTGTCTTTGATCGACTGGGACGCACCGAGTTCGCCATGCAAACCGGAGATCGCTTTTTTCGAACGCAACTGGCGGATCAACTTTCGCAAAGACTCAAGAGACAAACAGCACCGCTCCTGCAAACGCGCGGCATCGCGCTCGCCGGCTCCGGTGATGCACGGGTGAACCAAGTGCAGGTGCTGGGCGTTGACAAGCGCTTTGGGATCATTGGTGGGAGTGAGGATGTGTATACGAATATCAAGCCGAACGAGGTGTTGATCAACCAGCGTCTGGCACAAAAGCTTGGTGTAGAAGTGGGGGAAAACATTTTGCTGCGGCTGGAAAAACTGCATGCCATGCCCAAAGATGCCCCGCTGGCAACGGATTCGGATATTTCCGTGTCGCAGCGCTGCACAATCAAAGCAATAGTCACCGGGGAACAATTTGGACGATTTAATTTAAAATCGAGCCAAATTGAACCCTATAGTGCTTTTATTTCGTTGAGTTTTCTGGGTGAAATGCTGGACTTGCGCGATAAAGCCAATATTCTGTTAGTCGCTGAAAGACCAGGTGAGTCGATCGTGTTGCCCGAACTGGATAAAGAGCTGGCGCAGGTATTTACGCCGACGGATGCCGGACTTTTACTAAAGCAGGCAGCTAATGGATCATACATCGAAGTTCGTTCCGAGCGTATTTTCCTTGAACCATCCATCGTATTGCCATTACAAAATCATTTTTTATCAGCACAACCAATTTTTACCTACTTTGTTAATCAGCTTCGGCTTGGGAGTAAATCAACACCATACTCTTTTGTCGCTTCCTCTGAAACCTTGCCTGATTCCAATCTACAACAAGATGAAATTATCATCAATCGCTGGTTAGCCGACGATCTCGGCGCCCTTGAGAGCGATAAACTCGAGCTCACCTATTTTACTCTTGGCCCGATGCGAAACCTCATTGAGGATACAGCCACTTTTCATATAAAAAAAATTGTTCCGATTCACGGCCCTTATGCAGATCGTGATCTGATGCCCGATTTCCCGGGTTTGTCTGAAGAAGAGAATTGCCGCGATTGGGATGCCGGCTTTCCCATTCATTATGACAAAATTCGTGACAAAGACGAAGCTTATTGGGATGAATATCGTGGCACGCCAAAAGCCTTTATCTGCTTAACCACCGCACAGCAACTTTGGGGCAATCGCTTCGGCAATCTCACAGCACTCCGGTTACCGAATGTCAATGCTGCTTACCTTGAACGTGATCTCGCCGCTCTGCTCGATCCCGCGTCGCTTGGCTATATTTTTCAACCGGTGCGAGACCAGGGATTAAAAGCGGGACAAGAGTCCGTTGATTTCGCCCAGTTGTTCATTGGATTGAGTTTTTTTCTCATCATCGCCGCGCTTTTATTGACCAGCTTGTTGTTTGTTTTTGGCGTTGAGCAACGTATCCAGGAGTCCGGTCTGCTCCTCGCCCTTGGTTTTCGTTCCAAGACGGTGCAGCGAATGATGCTGGTCGAGGGCCTGGTCCTGGCCATCATCGGCAGCCTGCTCGGTATTCTGCTTGGACTGGTTTACCACGAAATCATCCTTTTTGCCCTGAAAACCATTTGGACGGATATTGTCGGCACATCCGCCCTGCACCTGAGAATCAAACCGATGACCATTCTGATCGGCATGACGGCCGGGATTGTGATGTCGGTTTTAAGCATCTGGCTGATAGCACGACGGCATGCTCAGCATACGATTGCCGATCTGCAAAAAGGCGCTGTGCGAATGGACGTTATCCCCGACAAAAAGCCTGTTTTAAGTTTTCTAGTCGGCACATTATCCGTTGTTGCCGTTTTATTTATTCTATTGACCGTAAACGTCGGTAGCAGCACAGCTGCGTCGTCAGCATTTTTTGCTGCCGGGGCATTGCTGCTGCTTGCGGGACTGGCATGTGCCAATATTATGCTCGCACGTTTGCGCCGAAAAGCACATGTGCCCTTGACGATCCGATCAATTGGGCGGCGTAACAATGCACGGCGGCGATTACGAAGCTTGACTGTTATAGGCGTTTTGGCATCCGGTGTTTTTCTCACTTTTACCGTCGGCGCTAATCGGACGAGTCCGCTGCAAAACGCGATGGAACGTTCCTCGGGCACCGGCGGCTTTGTTTTGTGGGGTGAAACAGCTTTGCCGATTTTGTATGATTTAAATAGCGAACGAGGACAGGATTTTTATGGTTTTGACAAAGGGGAAGCAAGCTTTGTCCAATTCAAAGTGAAAGAGGGTGATGATGCCAGCTGTTTGAATTTAAACCGAATTTCGAATCCTCAGCTCATCAGTGTGCAACCGGATGAGCTCGATGAACGCAAAGCTTTCTCATTTGCTGCAACAACCGAGGATGTCGACCCGGAGCATCCGTGGAAATCTTTGGCACAGACCTATGAGAATAATGTGATACCGGGTTTGGCCGACCAGACCATCATTGTCTGGGGACTTGGCAAAACCGTTGGCGACACATTGGCCTATCGGGCAGAAAACGGCGAAGAATTTTATATTCGACTCGTCGGTGGTTTGGCCAATTCTATTTTTCAAGGGAATGTGATTATTGCAGAGGACAAGTTTATTGAAAAATATCCATCGGTTGGCGGGTATCGGCTTTTACTCGTGGATGCGCCGTTTTCACAGCAGGACCAGCTGTCCCAAAAGCTGAGCTGGACCTTTCAGGATCAGGGGCTTGATCTCACTTCCACGGTCGAGCGTTTGGCGGCATTCAATAAAGTGACAAATACGTATCTTTCTATTTTTATGATCCTCGGCGGTTTGGGCTTAATTTTGGGCAGTCTCGGTATCGGCATTGTTCTTCTGCGCAATGTGATGGAGCGCCGCGGTGAGCTTGCCGTGCTGCGCGCCGTCGGTTTTGATATGTCGGCGCTGCAAAAGCTGGTGTTAAGTGAGCACATGATTTTACTTCTCTCCGGGATTTTTATCGGTGTTTTGTCATCATTGTTCGCCATTTTACCCTCACTATCGACACCCGGAACACGCATTCCTTATACCGCGATTAATATAACACTCATGGCTATCATTGGCAGTGGTATCATATGGACCTGGCTCTCCGCCAGGTCCGCTATGCAGGGTGAGCTACTTTCCGCGCTGAGAAATGAATGACGGTTATAGTCCGCCGTGGAACTGCCATAGCCGTAAGTCTATCCAGTACTTTTTATCCAAACAAAGCATCTATCACAGATTGTCAATGTCAAATTGACGAAACAGCTGTGAAAAAAATCTCAGGTTTCCTGGAATAAATTGAAAAGATAACAGAAATATGCAATTATTAACTTGACTTGTATAACAAAATCAATTAAATTTTCGAAATAATTCACAGATAGATATTCTGTAAAAGCCACAAGTTGAGAAAAATGGAGCAATACAGCATTCCAAAACCGGCAATTTCACGGCTATGCCTGGTCTATCGTATTTTAGATGAATTGATCCGCAGTGGTATTCAGACGGTTTCATCGTCACAGATCGCCGAGCGGTTGTCGATGAATCCGCACAATGTACGCAAAGATATCGGCTATCTCGGTGACGTGGGCAACCTCGGCGCCGGTTATGATGTCGAAAAGCTCAAAAACACCATTGCTGCAACTTTTGGACTAAATCGACAACGGAATGCCTGTGTCGTTGGCCTCGGTCGTCTGGGTACGGCTATTTTAAATTATGAATATTTCGAAACCTATGGCTACGTGATTGTTGCCGGATTCGAGTCGAATATTAACAAAATAGAAACCCTGCGCACGGCAGTTCCTTTGTTCCCATCGTATCAAATCGCGGACGTGGTACGACGTTTCGAAATTGATTTGGGTATAATTGCCGTCCCTGAACAAAGTGCCCAAAAAGTGACCGACCAATTGATTAAAGGGGGCATAAAAGGGATTGTCAATTTAACACCAGTCATTCTTAAAATACCTCACACTCATGTGTTCATCAGCAATATGTCGATAATCGGAGATTTTAATTATCTTTCTGCACTCATTACCTTGAACAGTAAAACAATACAATAAATGGCCATTCGGAAAGGAGATTGTTATGGCACGAGTTTATAATTTTTCTGCTGGACCGGCGATGCTACCGGAAGAAGTATTGCATAAAGCGGCGAATGAATTGGTGGATTATCAGGGCACCGGTATGTCCGTGATGGAGATGAGTCACCGCTCCAAAGCTTATGATTCAATTCACCGCAACGCGGAAGTGCTGTTGCGCGAGCTCATGAACATTCCCGATAACTATTATGTACTTTTTCTTCAGGGTGGCGCGACGACACAATTTTCTGCAATCCCGCTCAATTTACTCAATGGCAGTGGTATAGCTGATTTTGTCCACACCGGCAACTGGTCAAAGAAAGCGATTGGAGAAGCCAAGCGCTACGGCACTGCCAGGGTTGTCGCGTCCTCGGAAGAAAAGACATTTACCTACATTCCACCCCTGGATAAATCAACATTTACTCCGAATGCGGACTATTTTTATATCGTTACAAATAACACGATATATGGTACGCGCTTCAACACACCACCCGATATTGGCACAGTCCCTCTGGTGGCAGACATGTCTTCCAATATTTTGTCTCAGGTTTATGATGTCAGCAAATTTGCCGTCATTTTCGCCGGTGCGCAAAAAAATATCGGCCCTGCCGGCTTGACCATCGTTATTGTCCGCAAAGATTTGGTCGGCCATGCGCGTGACATCACTCCTGTTCTATTGGATTGGAAAACGCAAGCGGATACGGACTCGCTCTACAATACGCCACCATGCTATTCGATCTATATTGCCAAGCTGGTTTTCGAGTATTTAAAAGAAAACGGCGGCATACCCGCAATGCAGGCGAGAAATGAAGAAAAAGCGGCTATCCTCTATGATTTCCTGGACCAATCCGATCTTTTCAAGGCAACTGTAGCCCCCAAAGACCGTTCATTGATGAACATCCCGTTTGTCACGGGAAACGAAGAATTGGATGCCAAATTTGTCAAACAAGCCGAGGCTGTTGGTCTGGTGACCTTGAAAGGGCATCGCTCGGTGGGTGGCATGCGCGCCAGTATCTATAACGCCATGCCGAAAGCCGGCGTACAAAAGCTGGTTGAGTTTATGAAAAAGTTCGAGATGGATAACTAAGCACGTGGAGACCAACATGTTCAAAATAAAAACGCTCAATAAAATATCGCCCATTGGACTTGAGGTGCTGCCACGGGCTGACTATGAAATTTCTACAGAAATTGCCAATCCGGATGGTATCATCCTGCGCAGCTATAATATGCACGAGATGGAGCTGCCCGAATCGCTCAAAGCGGTTGCACGCGCCGGCGCCGGTGTCAACAATATCCCGATTGATAAATGTACGGAAAAAGGCATCGTTGTGTTGAATACGCCCGGTGCTAACGCCAATGGTGTCAAGGAATTGGTCATCACCGGTTTGTTTCTTGCTTCACGCAAAATTATCCAGGGCGTTAACTGGGCGCAGACGCTCATAGGTCAAGGTGATCAAGTTCCCAAGCTTATTGAAAAGGGCAAAGGTCAGTTTGATGGACCGGAGATCAAAGGCAAGACGCTCGGCGTCATCGGTCTGGGTGCCATTGGCGTGATGGTTGCCAATGACGCCAGTGCGCTCGGTATGAAAGTTATTGGCTTTGATCCATTCCTGTCGGTCGACCGCGCCTGGCGCCTGGCGCGCTCCACCCAGAAAGCGGTGTCGCTGGATGATCTTATCAGCAGCTCAGACTATATTTCCATTCATGCTCCCCTCACCGATGAAACCAAAGGCATGATCAACAAGGAAAAATTTGCGCTCATGAGACAAGGCGTACGCGTGCTCAATTTTGCCCGCAATGGCCTGGTGAACAATGCCGATCTAAAAGAAGCCATTGATGAGGGTAAAGTCGCTTGCTATGTCACCGATTTCCCGGATGAAGAGCTGCTGCAAATGGACAGCGTCATCAGTATACCACACCTCGGCGCCTCTACGCCCGAGTCGGAAGATAATTGTGCGATGATGGCCGCTTCACAGCTTCGAGACTTTCTAGAATGCGGCAACCTGACCAATTGTGTCAATTTCCCGGATTGCGAGCTGCCGTTTAACAGCCAGGAGCGCGTCATCATCATCAATAAAAATATACCCAAAATGGTTGGCCAGATCACCGGCGTGATGGCAGAAAAAGGTGTGAACATTGCCAATATGATCAACCGCCAAAACGGTGATTTTGCCTATAACATTATTGATATTGACGGCGATTTCACCGCTACCGATGTTGACGGATTGAAAAATATTGACGGCATTATTATGGCGCGTTTGTTGATGTGCAAGCGCCGCTGAACATAAATCTGGGATTGCCAATCGCTGATCTGCAAGCGCAAATCATTTGATTTCAGATTGCGGATCAGCGATCTCAAATCTCGAAGGAAAAATTTCACCTCATGTTTGAATCCCCGACTCGTACTTTAAAATTCTCTGATTTTAATATTTCGGAATCGAACCCCGCCGCCATGATCTTGCAGCATGATGTGGCCGGCATCCAATTCGCCAAACTTGTCACGATTGCTAAATTTACTTTTAGCGATTGCCGCCCGAAACGTCTCGCTGCCGCGCTCATACTCCAAAACCTTGACGCCGTTCAACCAATGCTCACACTTTTTGTCCCGCGAGACGATGCGGCCGCTGTTCCATTGATCAAACGGATTTAATGTGGCACCCGTGGCCGACAAGATATCGTATAAATCAGCGATGGCGTGCGGCCCGCTGATCCGGTTATTGGTCGCGTAAAGTTGATATTCGAGTCCCAGTTCGGTATCGGGATAGACGAAAATTTTTATCCCGCTGTTGGTATCCCGACCTCTGCTCGGCGTCTCCAATTTGAATTCAAACTCCAGTTCAAAGTTAGAGAACGGCTTTTTGGTCACCAAGCTGGCGTGCCGGTTTTTTGCGCGCTCGCTTGTTCGCAGACTGATTAGCTCGCCATCTTTTATCTCCCAACAAATCGGAATGTCTGCGGCGGTTGTTGAACTTTGCCAGTGATCGAGCGATGTTCCGTCAAACAGCCAAAGCCAGTTATTTTGCACCTGCACGGTGTCAGTCTCTGGTGACATCTCTTGTGGCGCAGCAAAAATGAGCGCAATGGATAATGTGATCAGATAACTGCATGCTTTGAATGCCATGTGCTCTTCTCATTTATTAATATATTTTATGCGACATAAATGTCGCACCACGGTTGTTCAAAATTTGTCCAAGTTGTTCTTACAAGTCATTCGGATTCAGTACAACGTGTTTGATGGTTTCGCGTCGCCATGTGTAGGTGATGTGCACAAGACCGTCAGAGCTTTGAACGACTGCCGGATAAGAATATTCGCCCGGTTCATCTTCCAATCGCAAGACGTCCTTCCATTTTTTGCTGTTTTTTGAGATCGCCACATTCAAAGGCGTCCGCCCTTTGTCCGTGTTGTTGTAAACCAAAAGATGTCGTCCATCCATCAACGTCACGCCGTCAATACCGGAATTGGGATTGGGAAGTTTGGTGCACGTCATGCTCGACCACTTTTTCCCCATGTCGGTTGAAGAGACCTCGGCAATACATCCTTCCCGGGTTCGACACAGCGCTAACAGCGTTGTATCTCTTTTTTCAACGTGCAAAAAAAGTGTGGGTTGAATGGCGGAAAACTTTTCGGCTTTGTTGATCGGACCAATGCTTTTCCAGGTTTTTCCCAGATCGCGGCTGATTTCAAAATAGACTTGCCAGCCATCGTTTTCTTTGCTCGAGCCACAGAGGATGTTGCCATTGGGTAATTGAATCGGTTTATTTTTGATCGGGCCGAGAATGCCTTCCGGCAAGCGCTCCGCTTCGCTCCAGGTTATGCCGGCGTCGGTGGAAATTTTGATTTCGCCCCACCACTCTTTCGGGCTTTTTCCGACTTTGTAAAACAACATCAACGGACCTTTTTTCGGTTGAAACAAAACGGGATTCCAGCAGGGAAAGGAGGAACCATCCTCCTGGTTGCCATCGGCAACCTGCACTGGTTCAGACCATGTCGTACCGTTATGAAGACTCGTCCAGATGCCCACATCTTGCTCACCCTCTTCGGTGCCGCCAAACCAGGCAGCGAGGATACCGCGATCGGTTTCGACCACTGTGGATGCATGACATTCCGGCGTCGGACGGTTGTCTAAAGAATAGATAAACTCACCACGCAAGTAGCCGCGCTGATGCTCGATTTTGATCTCTTGCGCCCTTGATAAAAGTGCAAAAAGAAAAATGCAAAGCAGGGTAATGCTGATCTCCACTTTCATAATATCCTCGATTTCGTTTTAAAAATGTAGGCTAACTTTTTATCCGCCAGACAGCCTTTGCCCAGCCGTCCAGCAAGGCGGTTTTTTGTGTTTCATCCATAGTCGGTTGGAATCTTTTATCGGTTTTGCGAATTTTTTCCAGCTCGGCGGCATTTTGCCAAAAATTGACCGCTCGTCCCGCTAAAAAGGCGGCGCCAAGAGCTGTGGTCTCGGTGATCTCCGGGCGATCAATAGCGATGCCAAGTATGTCCGCCTGAAATTGCATGAGAAAGTTATTTGCCGTTGCACCGCCATCAACGCGTATCTCGGTGATCGCAAGTCCGGCATCTTTTATCATCGCCTGCAACACATCATAAGTTTGAAAGGCAATCGACTCTAATGCAGCACGCACAATATGAGCGCGATTGGCGCCGCGCGTCAAGCCCAGGATGGCGCCGCGCGCGTCCATATCCCAATGCGGTGCTCCCAGGCCGACAAATGCGGGCACGAGATAAACATTATTGTTATCTGATACAGATAGCGCGATGGACTCGCTATCAGATGCTTTGGCGATAAGCTGCAGCTCATCGCGCAGCCACTGTACAACCGCCCCGGCCATAAAAATGGCGCCCTCGAGGGCATAGCAGGGTGTGCCATCTGCATGACACGCCAAAGTTGTCAAGAGTCTGTTTTTCGAATGGATGGCTTTGTGACCAGCGATGAGGAGCATAAAGCAACCGGTACCGTAGGTGTTTTTCACCATGCCGGGCTTCCAGCAATTTTGACCATAAAGGGCGGCCTGCTGATCACCCGCCATCCCGGCGATGGGAATATCGGTCTCAAATAGCTCGGGAATAGCCGTGTAGCCGTAAATGTGGCTTGATGGCTGGACGTCAGGGAGTATGGTGGCAGGAATATTCAGGATAGCTAACAAATCCTCGTCCCATTTTTTATCGTAAATATTGTAAATCAGTGTGCGTGAGGCATTGGTATAATCGGTCGCATGTACCATGCCACCGGTCAGCTTCCACAACAGCCACGCATCGATCGTACCGAAGAGCAGATCACCGTTTTGCGCTTTTTCACGCGCGCTGTTGACGTTATCCAGCAACCACCTGATCTTGGTGCCGGAGAAATAGGCGTCAATGACCAGTCCAGTTTTATGCATAAATGTGCTCTCCAGTCTATCGGCCTTGAGTTGATTGCACAAAGCGCTCGTTCTGCGACATTGCCAGACAATCGCATGATGGATCGGGATGCCGGTGTGTCTGTCCCACATCACTGTCGTTTCCCGCTGGTTGGTAATGCCGATTGCGGCGATGTCTTTGCTGGCAGCCGCAGCGTTGGCCAGAGCCTTTTTGATCACCAAAACAGTTGTATCCCAAATCTCTGTTGCATCGTGTTCAACCCAGCCCGGTTTCGGATAAATTTGTCGAAACTCCGAGTAGGCGCGCGAAACGATTGCACCGCTTTTATCAAAGATGATGACCGTTGAACCAGTTGTACCCTGATCAATGGCGAGAATATATTTTGACATCCTGTTTCCTGTCAAGTTGTACACAGTTCGATCCCTGCATGTTGCCTTTGGCTACATGATAAAAATTGTTAGGTTGAATGGCAATAGATTTTTTTGAGTTTCGGGGAGAAATAGCATATTTGTGCTGTCTAATGGGAAGGCTAAAACGAGTCGCTACACGATGAGTTCCAGAAAATCAAAAGAAGGAACGTGGCGCACAATATGGCCCTTCCGGTATCACACAAATCGTTTTTCCTTGTCGCACAACGCGATCAATGTGCGACTGCACTGCTTGCTGGATGCTCGGTGTTGAAATCCCGTTACAGGACAATCGACTGAGAACATCCTGTGGAATCGCTTCCGTATAAAAATGTATATTCTCAGCACCCACTTTTTTCAAAACCCGCGTGAACATCTGGAATTGCCATTGATCCTTGATAACTTTGTCGGTACTCGAAATGTCTTTCAGGAATTGCTCACAGTTGTCCGCGTATTTTAGCATTATATTGACAAAGCTCTCACTGCCAACGCCCTCTCGGCATCCACCAACAGTCACGATGGTGCCGCCGGATTTAACGACCGGCAGAGCACAAACAAGACCTTTGACGCATTGATAAAAGGTGGTGTCCAGTGGATAGCCGCCACTATTTGTGAGCACAACATCGTATGTTTCATCAGCAACAGGACTGACATGTTGTTTCACAAATGCGCACGCAGCACCATGTGCTGCCGCCAGTTCGCCGGCAAACATTTGTACAATCTGCCTTTTATGATCGAGGACGATATTGAGTGAAAAATCGACACCCGCTGCTTGAGCCACTGACAGCGCTTCAAGGTGACATGGATTATCGTCCAGCCTGATATTGGTCGCATTGGCATTGGCGAGGAATTGATAGCCGTGAAATTGCTGCACAGTTTCCAGGGAAGAAAGCCCCGGACAAACTGCTTTGCGCCCGCCAGAGAAACCCGCCATAAAATGTGGCTCCACGAGTCCGGTGATCATTCGAAAGCCCGCTTCGACAAATCGGCGATTGAGTTTGACGACATTTCCCGCCCAGCTCTTTTGAGATAGAGCGAGCAGGTCCTCCGCTTCAGCATTGTGATCTTCGATGCGGTAATGTGTGACAATCTCGTCACCCAATATTTCCAGGCGCTCAGACCGGGTGCTGGGACGGTGCATGCCCGTGGCAATTAAGATCAAGATCTCTTCATCTTTGACTCCTGCCGCTTTGATCAATTCGAACAGATCAGGCAGAATCGCAGCGTAGGGGATTGGGCGCGATATATCGGATACAACGATGACCACATCACCCGGCCGACGCTTGCCAAACAGGCTAAAAAGATCAGAGGAGTTGATTGGAGATTCCAGCGCCTTTCCCAGCAATTGCGTAGTCGAAACCCTTGGCTCAGGATAGTTTGTGCCGAGAACAGGGGTATGATTGGGTATATTAACATGAATTGCGTTTGTGTCACAAGCCAGTTCAATCTGCATTTTTACCTCACTGATTTGTAAAAATCGGTAAAAAACGGGGCATGATTTGACGTGAACAGGGGAGGGTTCGCGTTCAATATTTTTCTGATTACAGAGTGGGATGTAAACTCATCACTTAAAAAATGTCTTACCCGATCTCGATGCCAGCCTTTGGGATGATCAAAAGAATGATACAATGAGAGATCACCCTCATAAAATGGGCGCGTCGAAAGACGTTCTGATTCGTCGCTGAACACCGGCATGTTAAACAGAGCTGGATTAATATAGTTGATACAATCAGCATGATCAAGCACAAACTGTTTTGTACGCCGCGCTTCCGCGATCGTCTCATAGGGCGTGCCAAACAGCAGGTAAATAAAAGTAGCGATTCCTGCTTTTTTAAGATGGTGTAAAATGCGACTGACTGCCTCGAGTTGAATACCTTTTTGCATTTTATCAAGCACATGCTGATCACCCGATTCCAGGCCGAGCTGCAGCAACACGCAGCCGGATTGTCGTAACGCATAACAGAAATCCGGATCCTCCAGCTCGGGTGTGAAACGAGCGTAACCATACCACGGTGCGGGCATGTCTCGCCGGGCTATTTTTTTGAGTAAAGAGGGACTGAGTGCATTATCAAGAAAATGGAAAAGTGCGGGTTTGTGCGCTGCCAGGGTGTTCAGGTTATCAAAGACCTGATCATGCGGCACCGGATCAAATCTGTTCTGCTCGGCACATTCAGGGCAAAAAGTGCAAGATCGCCAGTAGCAGCCATATGAGGTAGCGTACGGGATCACCCGCCCCGGAGAAAAATAGTGGTCCCATTCGACGTTATGGTAATCCGGAACATGGAAATTGTTTTTTTGTGCTTTATGAAAAAGCGCCGTCAGCTTTTTTTCACCTCGACCAGGAATAACCTCGTCCACCAGTCCGACAAATGGATTTTTCCAATCGGGGCGACTCATCCATGAGGTGATGAGCCCGCCACCGAGTACGAGTTTGGTATGGGGAAAAGCGCGACAAAGTTGTCCAATGAGGGCAAAACTTGTGATGGCCTGACTGAGATAAATGAGAGAAATTCCGATAACCTGTGGCGCCAGTTTTTCGATGCGCGGCAGTAAACTTGAAAAATATTTAAAAAACGGATTTCGCTCCGGCTGCTCGGCAGCGCGGATTAAATCATGACTGCGAACTGGAACAAATTCTTTTTGTTTATAGTCAGTAAACGTGATAAGGGTTTGATACGGGTTTCCTGCCTCGCCAAGCAGATGGTTGATTTCCAGAACGCTCCGCTTGTAATTATCAAAATTTTGTACTGTTTCAAGTGAATGCAGTGCAGCGATATTTTTCTCACGATTCCGCAATGCCATCCTTGTGCGCCGGTGCTCGGCCTGAGTGACGCTATGGATCAGGGAGTACAATCCCTCCAGATTGGCGTCTATGATCTCGCACGAGACCTGCGCTGTTTTGAGCGCACTTTTTAGTTGGGCAAGACCGGCGGGTGGTTCGCCGGGTTTTGCCACCGGGGGATGAATGAGCAGGACGTCAAGATTGGGCATGGTGCCTACGATGGGCGCTGATTTTCTTTCGCACGCTTATAGAATTGAATCAACTCTTCGGATTCCCTGGGATTAAGATCAAATCTGTTGATTGCCTGATGAATGAGCGTTTCAAGTTGGGTCTTCTCCGATGTCTGAAGAATATCCGAAATCCAGCGGACAGCTTTGCGAGTTTTTTCTCCTTGCACATGCATGAGTTGATCCGGCCGGAATTATCCGGCCGGTTCTTCCTTATGCTAAAATATCAAAATTCTCTGTATATTTTGCTTTTTCCTTCAAATCTTCGAGCAAGCTCTCATACGTTTCGCGCTTTTTGGTTTGCTCGAGCTGATTTTCGAGTTGCATCTTGACATCGTCAAATGGCTGGGTTTCTTTTTCACGATCGATCACCTTGATGATGTGATAACCATAGCGGGTTTCGACAAGATCGCTAATAGAACCGATCGGCAAATCAAAAGCGGCATCTTCGAATTCCTTGACCATGCGACCTTTTGGAAACGACTCATACAATCCGCCGTTCGCTTGTGATCCAGGATCTTCGGTGAATTCAGTGGCCAATGCCGCGAAATCTTCGCCGCTCTTCGCGCGTGCGAGAACCTCTTCGGCTTTTTGCTTCACTTGTTCTTTTTCTGCATCGGATTTGCCTTGCGTTTTGAATAATATGTGCCGAACCGTCGCATTTTTATCTTCTGCATAAGCGGACTGTAATTCTTCATCAGTGACGGTGATATTATTGTCCAGATAGCTGTTGACATACTCTTGAATGCTCATCTGCGTCCGTATGTCATCCTCGACATAGTCCAGCGTGAAACCCTGTTGCTCGATGAATTGGACAAAGCTTTCCTTGCCGCCTCGACTGCTGTAATAACGTTCGAGCTGCGCATTCACCGCACTGTCGGTGACCGCAATTCCTTCGGCTTTCGCTTGCGCCGCGAGAAGCTTTTTTTCCGCTTCGTGCTGGGCGTTTTGTTCAATAGTTAATCTTAATTGGTCTGCGGGCATGTCCGCGAGCTTGTTTTTAAAACTTTTGAAACGCGCATATACCCCGGGCATGACATCAAACGTCCAAACGGAAAAATCCGATGTTGTGATGAGCGCGACCGGCTTGTCTGGATTCAGCGCAGTTATTCCCAAAGAATCACTGAGCGTTTTGAAAAAAAGATATTGCTCAGAATCCGGTTCATATCGTGGTTCAGGGGCTTTTTGGCCACAACTGACTAAAAAAAGAACAACGAGCAATGCGCCCAAAAGCGCACATGATTTACGCATTTTATCCTCCATAGTTTAAATAGTGGGCTCATGGAATGAGTTTAAAACAAAATATAAGTAATTTATAATACAAAGCCTATGATTATTTCGTCTTTGAGGAGGTCCCGGCCACCAGAGGTGGCCGGGTTGTGGAAATGAAGAGTATGGTGCTGAGAGTTATTTTTCAATTAGCGTGACGTCGCCGTCTCCGGTGCGAATCGAAAGCAGACCATCACCGCCATGTATACTGCCGCGAAATAAATCATCATCCGTTGTCAGATTCGACACTGGGGAGAGATCAGTGCGGATGCGCCCATCACCAGTTTTTACGTCAAGCTCAACTGATGTTCCGGCTGCCAGCCATACGCGCACATCACCATCGCTCGTCCTGAGCGTAGCGTCCAGATTTGCTGATTGTTGCAGATCAAGCTTGATACGACCGTCCGATGTGTGCGCGTCAATAAAAGAAGCTCGAAAATTTTCCACCGATATGTTACCGTCAACCGATTCTGCCCCGAATGTCCCGGAGCCGCCATTCACTTCGATGTCGCCATCAACAGTTTTACATCGGCATTCTGAATTGACCAGCTCTGCAAGAGCAATGTTGCCATCCACGGTTTTTGCTTTGATATTGGCATCAATCCGTGTCAAAGACACATCGCCATCCACAGTTGATACATTTACCATATTCGCGGTCACATCGATGATATCAATATCTCCATCAACCGTCTCGACTTTGATATCTTGCGCCCATTCGGCAATTGATACATCGCCATCAACGCCGTCCAGATTTAATTCAACATAGCTCGGTGCTTTAATCGTATAGACGTATTCATGCACGTTGTGCGAACCAAGACCAAAGACGCGCGGTTCACGGCCAATTACCGTAATACGATCGCCGCGTTGCTCAAATTCCGCTTCAAAGTCTTTGGGATCAATGCGGCCCATCCCGGTTATGGTAGCGCGATAGATAATATCGATGTCCACCACATCCTTTGACCATGCCGTAATCTTGACTTCGCCATCTCCGTGCTTCAGGTACAGAGCCACACCTTCATTCACGTCATATTTTTGATGAAAGTTTTTATCGATAATTGTTTTTGCTGATGAAAAGGACATCATAAAAATCCCAAGAATGAGAATATATATCATTCTGCTCAAGGTTGGCCTCCTGTGATGAATAAAAAGTAAAAGCTCATACGAGACCAGTGCTGGATGGTTTCATAAATATTGAGGAACATCCTCAAAGCGGCGGCATTGGCTCCTCGAGGATCATGAGGTAATGATCGATGCCGGCTTCCTGAAACATTGTTCCACGTCGCATGAAGCCATGTGTGGCGTAATAATCGACGAGTTGTACCTGGGCGTGCATTCGCAGGCTGGAATAACCGCGGCTGCGGCACTGCTCAATCATATAGTTCACCAGTTGATGCCCGAATCCTTGTCCGCGCCATTCTTTGCGCACGGCAATACGTTCCAGTTTCGCGTATGGACCGGGAAAACGTATTCGGGCGGCAGCTATGGGCTCGCCCTTTAATTCCCCTAAAATATGAATGCTGCTGTGTTCGTATTCATCGATTTCTTCGTCGTAGGGACAGTTTTGTTCACCAATAAAGACAACCGCACGAACTGTGAACACCTTGATGAGCTCATCCATGGATGTGACAATTTTGAACATAAAATACCTCGGGTAGCTGGATTGTGAGTGAAGGTAATTTTATCAGCACGCTTTTCCCTGAATCGGAATCTACACGTCACATGTTTGAACCGCTTGTCTCAGCGATGTCAATGGATCGTGCAGCGGCGTATACTCGTGCGCAACATAGCCATCGTATTCGGTATTTACGATTGCGCGCATCACCGCGGGATAATAGATCTCCTGATTCTCGTCCAGCTCGTGTCGCCCCGGCACACCAGCCGTGTGAAAGTGAGCAATGTAGGCTATATTTTGAGTAATCGTGGCGATCAAATCTCCCTCCATGACTTGCATATGATAGATATCATACAGCATTTTGAAATGTGGCGAACCCACGCGCCTGCAGAGCTCAAAGCCCCACTTTGAATTATCGCACATATAACCGGGGTGGTCGACTTTGCTGTTCAGCAATTCCATACAGATCGTAACGCCATAGTCCTCTGCGATTTTTACTGCCTCCTTGAGAATAATAACGCAATTGTCCATGCCCTCTTCGTCGCTTATGCCCTCACGGTCACCGGCCATCGTAATGACGTTGGGCCAACCCGCTGCAGCCGCCGCTTTAATGTTGGTGCCAAAATCTTCCAGAAATTTGGCGTGCATGGCTTTATCGTTGAGACCCTTTTTAATGCTTCCAGCGCCGGGTACCATAGTCGCAACAAGGCCATGCTTCTTCACGACCTCCCAGTCTTGTTGCGGTACCAGATCAAGGCCCGCTATTCCCATCCTGGCTGCGACGGACGCCATTTGTTCGATATCCATGCCACTCTTGCGCAAGCAGCCGCGGCAAATGGATTGGTTGATTCGGCCATTTTTTACGATTCGATTTTCCTCATCAGCAGCAAAAGCCGGAAAAACCGACAGCAGTGACGCGGCCCCGGCGATTCCTGCTGTGCGGCACAACATGCTGCGACGCGTCATTGATCTGTTTCGTTCCATTATGATTTCCTTTCTTTTGATGAACGTCGTGTTAATCTCAATAATTCGCCAAATAAACGGGATATAATTCCAAACCAGGATTGTCTTTGCACTTATTGTAAGCATTTTTTTCCTATAAATGCAAGGTCTTAGCCCAAAACTATCCTTCATGTCTCTTTTGTAGCTTTTTTTCATGATCCAGCAGGTGGGCAGAGAGCAGTAAAAGTCCGACAACAAATGCTATACATCCGTTACCTGCGATCCTGATACAGTAAGATAAATGAAATCGAATACAAGTTCTAATGAAACGAATGTCCTGCTCAATGATCCCTATAGTGTGTCCACGATCAAGTTTGGAATAAGGGAATTTGGCATATTGTTTCAGGGATTGTTATGAGCAGAAAGAATCATCCCCAGGTATAAAATCAGTAATACGCCCTCTCGCATCATAAATCTGCTTTTATCTTTTTTAAGACGACTCTATAAAATTAAAAATCCTACGAGGTGCAGGATGAGATACTTTTTCAGTGGACTCATTATTCTGTCTGTCTTTATGGGACGCGCGAAAGGTCAGCAAGGCTGGTTCGAACAAGAAACTGCTTCAACAACTACTTTTTATTCAGTTCATTTCGTTGATGACTATACCGGCTGGGCAGTTGGTGATAACGGTACCATCCTAAAAACGATAGATGCAGGGATGACGTGGTCAGTGCAACAAAGCGGAACGACCCATAGCCTGACCTCAGTCCATTTTGCCACCGCTGATAGCGGTTGGGTGACCTGCGCTAATTCGGACGTTGTTCTCCGAACAACTGATGGCGGGACTCAATGGACTGGTGTAGCAGTCGGTGGTGGCGGAATGGGCCTAAACTCAGTCTTTTTTATCAATTCCAGGACGGGATGGGTTGCGGGAATCAATGCCGAGTCGCACACCATATGCAAAACTGTGAACGGTGGTCTGAACTGGCAAGAGCAATCCTGGCGGCAAATACCAAATTGTCTGCAATCAATCACATTCATCGATGCGAATTTTGGCTGGGCTGCCGGAGCTGATGGCAGACTGCGACGCACGATAAATGGTGGCGCCTCCTGGAGCAATCATTATTGTGGTAAAAGCTCTTTTTTGCATTCAGTCTGCTTCATCGATGCCCAAACCGGCTGGATTGTCGGTAAATCCGGCACCATCTGTAAATCGATTGACGGCGGCAGTAGCTGGGAAGATCAGACCAGTGCAACAACCGCCTGGTTGTACGACATTTATTTCGCTGATATGAATACAGGCTGGATAGTCGGCCAGGACGGTTTGATTCTCAAAACCAGCGACGGCGGCGATAGATGGTATGTCCATGAGAGTGGAACAACAAAAAGCTTGCGCTCTGTTTTTTTTACTGATGCATTGACGGGCTGGGCGGTTGGAGCAGACGGCACGATTCTCCATACCATCGATGGCGGTGCATCCGATGTCATTTCACAAATTCAGCTCACTATACCGTCACTGGATGCTTTTGTCGGTGAATTGATAAGCGTACCTGTTAATGTTCAATTTCCAGTTGGAAAAGAATACAATTCGGTTGAGCTCTTGATCTCAGGATACCGAAGGGGACTCCAGTTTGTGGATATCGACGTGACAAATACTCTCATTGGACAGGCAGGCTGGATATTCGAGGTGAATGAGGCTTACTCTCTTTTTATTACAGCTCACGCCGGTGAAAATAATATTTCAGGAAGCGGTGTTCTCTTGCAGCTGAAATTTCGGGTGGTCGGCGAGGTGGGATTTTTTATCCCGATTGTTCTCAAATCAGCCGTGTTTAATGCAAATGAAGACACGGTCATCACAATGAATGGCGGCGTTCACATCCGCCCTGTACCCATACCGGCCAAGTCGCTCACGATCGGCAATCAGTTTTTTCTGACAGAAACTTTTGCGCCTGACCTTCAACCAATGGTCTCCTATAATATTGTGGAGACAGTCATCGGAGAAAAAATTATCGATGATGTAACCTATGCCATCATTGAAAGCCGACACCAGAATGGTTCGGTTTCCAGACGTGATGAACGTAGCACAGACACCCAGCTATACATTGGAGGTCAGCTCATCTATGACTTGAATTGGACTGTTGGTGATGAGGTGTGGAATGAGTTCATAGTTACTTTCAGCGATGTAGCATCCATTTGGGGCGTTAATAAACACAAATTAATACTCAGCCCGGATGAATTTCATGAGCCCAGAACCGAAAAGTACGAGTATTTTCAAACATTTGGATTAGCATATTATGGATGGATTACCAATTATTTAGGATATCGCAAAGATTTAGTCGGCGCGATTATTGATGGTGTGGCTTACGGCAATACAACCGGCCTCAATCATGAAGATGAAAAGGAGATACCCTCTTTTCAATTACTGAAAAATTATCCCAATCCTTTCAATGATGTAACCCATATCAAATACCAATTGCCGACTGCAGCCACCGTGACCTTGTCCATTTACAACCTGGCCGGTCAGAGGATTTGTACAATTGTGAATCATCATCAAAATGCCGGCCATTTTCAAGCAGCGTGGGATGGAAAAAATGAGCATGGCGACTCTGTGCCGTCAGGACTCTATCTTTACCAATTAAAATACGGCGATCACGTCCAAACGGAAAAAATGCTTTTGGTAAAGTGATATTGTTTTTAGGATTCCGCGTCTGCCGGATGTGGCACGTTATTCTTGAATCATAAAACAATATTCGCCCGATGGCACTTTGTATCGCTGCTGTCCCTCTTTGTAGCCAAGATTACTGAGAAAGTCAGCAGCATCTTCACACAGGCTGACAGCCTCCGGGCCGGCTGCCGGGATTTCCAGCGTCGCATGACAATTCACCGGCACCGTCAGAGTGTAAGTGACCATTCCTCCGTCACGCTGCCATTCACTTTTGATGTGACCATACGGCGACTCTATGCTTCCTTTAGCCCACGACAGGTCGGCCGGGAAAAATGGCCGTAGATAAAAATGTTTGAAACCGGGTTTTGCAGGGTCGGCCTGGATGCCGAGGATATTCTTGTAGAACCACGCACTCACATCGCCAAACATAATGTGACTGAGCGACGAGGTGCCTCTCCAGTCTTCCCACAGCGTCGTTGCACCGCGCTTGATCCAGTGGCCCCATCCTGGATAGTCCGTATGATTGATCAGTCCATAGGCGACTTCCGCATATCCATACTCCGACAACGCGTTCAGTGTATATTTCGCGCCGAGAATACCAAAGTCGAGTTTATTGTTTTTCTCGGCAATAGTGTGAATCAACGATTTTAATATTTCAGAGGAACGCGAACGGTCAATGAGTGCTTGATACAGTGCGCAGCTCAACGCTGTTTGCGAGTTATTGCCGACAGTTCCTTTTTCCACATCAACAAATTTCTCCAGAAAAGCCACCCGAATATCCTCGGCCAGATCAGCGTATTTCTGCGCGTCATCTGTTTTGCCGAGTATTTGGGCGTACAACGAGATGAGCTTCGCATCGACAAAATAATAAGCGGTCGAGGTAATCTCCGCTGGCGTATCGGTCTTTTCGTGACACCAGTCACCGAGTCCCCATGATACAATGCCGTCTTTTGATTTTTCGCGAGTGAGAAAATCGACGTATCGCTTCATCTGATCGTAATGTGTGGCGATGGTTCTTGCATCGCCTGCATAGAGATAAAGATAGTAGGGAATGAGAATGAATGCACTATCCCACGCCGGACCATTGCCCCAGTAATATCCCCAGCCGGCAGTGGGGATGATGGCGGCGATTTCGCCGGATGGTTGCTGTTCGTCTGCAATATCTTGCAGCCACTTGCGATATGCGGTTGCCGAAGCAAAATTGAACAATCCTGCCTCTGCAGCCAATTGCGCATCGCCAGTCCAGCCGTTTTTTTCCCGCTGGGGACAGTCGGTGGGATAACCGACAAAGTTATTGCGATAAGACCATAATGTATTATGTTGAATCTGATTGAGCAATTTATTTGATGTGGTGAAAGAGCCGCTGTTTGGAAAGGAGGTCCCGAGCGCATGCGCGACCAGGTTATCTTTTAAACTGCCCGGGAAACCGATCACTTCCACATACTGAAAGCCGTGATAGGTGAACCGCGCATGCCATCGTTCCACACCTACCCCTTTTAATATATATCGATCCGTCTGAAACGGCGTGCTCGCCACCAGACCGTCGATATTGCTTTGATCGATGCGACCGTTCTTGATTTTTTCCGCGTATTTCATCGTGACCGTATCACCGGCCTGACCGGTCACTGACATTTCAACAAAACCGGCCATATTCTGGCCAAAATCGACAAGATAGTGTCCGTTGGCAATTTTAGCTATCGTTTTCGGTTTGAATGAGTGATGAATTTTCACTGGCGGCAGCAATTGCGAGCGCAATACGCCCTGTGGACCGCGAACTATTCGGGCTGAAAACCAGCTACGATCGTCAAAGTCAGCCGTATGCCATCCCGGCAGTTCCCGTCGCGCATCATACCATTCACCCCGGCGGATACTATTGAAAACAATCGGGCCAGGAGCGCAACGCCACGATGCATCACTGACAATGAGGGTATCCGAGCCATCAGCATAGGTTATTTTGATCTGGCACAGCAGTGTCGGCGGTTGACGCCAGCCTGCATAATCAAATCCCCATACACCACGCGAGGTGAGATTATACCAGCCATTGCCCAACATTACGCCCACCGCGTTTTCCCCGTCACGAATCATCTCGGTCACATCGTAGGTTACATAGAGTACCCGCTTGTCATAGCGCGTGAACGCCGGATCCAGCAGATGATCGCCGACCTTTTTACCGTTCAAATACATTTCATAATAACCCAGACCACTGATATAGGCGCGCACTTGGCGTACTTTTTTTTCCGCCATAAAGGTCTTTCGGAACAACGGTGCCGGCTCCGGACGTTCCGGTGGTGCGTCTTTTGGCATCTGTTTTCGTCTACCATCAACGGCTTGCCAGTCGAATAAAACCGGCGCACTCATCCACTCGGCTCGCCAATCCGATGGATTGAGCAAACCCGTCTCAAACCAGGCCGGCTCACTCCACTCTGAAAGCCGGTTTTCTGCATCCCAGACACGAACGCGCCAATAATATCGCATTGCGGATTGCAGTGGTGGTAGATCGGCATGAACAGAGACAGAATTATCCGACATGACACGCTGACTATCATAAAAATCTGCATGTTCATCGAGTTGTTCAAGAGATCTGGCGATCTGCAATTGATACGCTGTCTGAATCTGTCCATTTGTTTCAGAGGATAGTATCCAGGAAAAAAAAGGCGATTCATCCAGTCCCAATGGATTTTTTATATCATTACAGGTCAGCGATCGAACTGTCAGGTCACTGCCGTAAATATTTGTAATAAGCACCAGCGCCGTCACATAAATCACTAATAATTCTTTCATCGGAAATCCCAATTTGGTGAGGTTACTAAAGCGATTATAAAGATTAAACCGACCATTGTCAATGGCAATTTAAGTAATTTTAAAAAGGTGATTATTTTGAAAGATTTTTATTATACTTTGTGTTATGTTATAGTGTTCATACCTCGGGATCATGACAATACAACATCCTCTCTTTTGCACCACTCGATTCCATCGCATGATCCGCTTGCGTGTATCGTAAAGTATTTAAAAAAATCCAAAAAATTAAGGTGATGGAATGTTAACCTTGACTTTTCTCAACAAGCATTTTAATGCAGTAAACATTTTTTATATTGTCAACGGGACAGAACAACTTCAGGCTATTCTCAATCCTGGCGAGTCTTACCGTCAAGGTTCGGATGAGGGACAACTATGGCATGTTCGAGACAAGACCAACGACCGTCTGCTCAGCGTTATTACGGCAAAACAAGACCAGGTTTACGAAATAAAACAGGACAGCCACAAAATGCCCGTCGCTGAAAGCGTGCTGGAAAATATTGATACCACTTTTCGGCGGGTATGGCCAAAAACACAATATGCCCTGGAATTTGATGGTCAGGACGATGTTATCGTTATAGGCCATAATCCCAGTCTGGATTTAACCGACACCTGGACGCTCGAAGGCTGGATTTTTCGCAAAAATGTAGATGTGCAGCATTCCGTGATCGAGAAATACGATTGGCAGGCGGGTAGTGGCGGTTTCGCACTGCGCATAGGCGCCAATAATAAAGTGCAGGGCGGCATCATCAATGACAAAGAGTTCATATTTGTCGAAGGGCAAACCGTCATAGAGGGTATGCGATGGTATCATGTCGCTGTCACATTTGACGCCGCATCGAACGCGCTCAAATGTTATGTGAATGGCCGGCTGGACGGCAGCACCGTTTTTATAAAACCCTACCTCGAATTTAATCGACCGGTGCTTCAGTTTGACGGCAAGAATGATTACCTTGCCATAGAGGTTGATGTCTCTGAAACGGCGCATACGGCCTGTTTGTGGTTTAAAACCGAAGACGGCAATTGTGGACTCTTTTCAGTAGATGCCGGTGTTCGCGGCCAGCAAGGACATGATCGGCATATCTATTTAAAAGACGGTGATCTTTGTGCCCGCTTGTGGGAAAATGAAACAATTCATACGTCCAATGTCAATTACGCCGATGGGAAATGGCATCACGTTGCGCACGTTTTTGGCGGTGATATTGGCGCCCAGCGACTTTACATTGATGGCGTGCTGGGTGCGTTGGGGAAAAAAAGCACGTCGGATTTTACCTGGCAAAACGGCATCAACATCGGTTTTTCCAATGATGCGGCGCAGCCAAATTTTAAAGGCCAGATGGCTGAAGTCAGTGTCTGGACTCTCGCCCGTTCCGAAGAGGAGATACAGCGCACCTGGTCTCAAAGATTGACCGGCTCTGAAACCGGACTGTTAGGCTACTGGAAACTGGATGAAGGGCACGGGGCTGTTTATCATGATGCTTCACCACATAACAACCATGCCAAAATTGAAAAACCGACTCGCGCCCAAATGGGCTCGCTCGCTTTTGATGGTCAACATAATGCTGTGGTTGTTCCGCACCACGACAGTTTGACCATCCAGCAAGACCTCACTGTCGAGGCATGGGTGAAAATCACTGACTTGAAAGATAAAATCTGGTCGTGCCCGATTGTCTCCAAGCATGGCCAGGCCAGCGGCTGGACCTTGAGAACCGGGGCCGGCCGCGCCAATTTTATGATCACTATTCGCGGCAAACACTATGAGACCACATCCGATCAAATTCTTGACCTAAATCAATGGTATCATTTGGCCGGCACCTATGATGGACAAACGCTCAAAGTCTATGTGGACGGGGAATTGAAAAATAGTACAGATGTCTCGGGATCAATAACGCCATACCCGGGTGCCTTGAACATTGGTCGGAATCCCCAATGGAAAGATCGTATATTTAGGGGACAAATTTGTGAAGCAGCTGTCTGGCACATCGCGCGAACGCCCGAACAGATCAAACAGGATATGGAAGCGCCGTTAGTTGGTCTGGAAAAGGACGTGGTCGGATTTTGGCGTATGGACGATGGAGTGGGTCAGGTTGTACAAGATTTCTCTCACAACCACAATGACGGCACAATAGAGGATTCAGCCGTTTGGCGCGCCGAAAACCGCCCCGTTGGTCTTCCCGAAGAAGCGCCGCGGTGGAATAGATTCAGCGAGCTGATGCTCGTCCCCCCGCAGCTAATCGCAAAGCCGTGTACCAGTCCTGTGAGAATCGGCGCCCGCGGCGACGATATTCGAACCAATTTTTACGGCAAAATTGATTCATTACGAATCTGGAACATCGCCAGATCTGAACAAGATGTCCTCTCGCACTGGAATCAGAAACTGGATGGAACAGAGGAGGGATTACAAGGGTATTGGCGCTTCGATGAAGGAGGCGGTTTCGAGGCGCTGGATATAACCGATAACGACAACATAGCTGTTTTGGGAGATGGTGATCCAGCTCGCAAGCCCGAATGGTGCGCGTCATCTTTGCTCCTTATGGATGGCTTGCAATTCGACGGCAAGGACGACCACCTCGTTCTTCCACTGCTTGACATAGATTATACAAAAGGCTTTACCATTGAGTGTTGGGCCTTTTTTGACAGCTTTAAGCATTGGTCTCGTCTTTTGGATCTCGGCAACGGCCCCGCGAATGACAATATTTTGTTGGCGAATGAAGCTGAATCGAATAATCTGGTGTTTGAAGTCCGA
Organism: Candidatus Zhuqueibacterota bacterium; assembly: GCA_016928775.1. Taxonomy (GTDB): domain Bacteria; phylum Zhuqueibacterota; class Zhuqueibacteria; order Residuimicrobiales; family Krinioviventaceae; genus Kriniovivens. The sequence goes on from JAFGKD010000020.1 coordinate 45,401, forward strand.
ATTGGCGCCCAAAGCAATAAATTGGTAGCTTTGAGCGCCTTGGAATCTGGAACATGGATACATCTTGCTGCATCGTTGGCTGGTGATGGTACAGCGACATTGTATAAAAATGGCGTGCCTGTTCAGCAAGGCAATTTGCCCATCCCTCGTATTCTTGAACGTGAAAAAAATTATATTGGACGCAGCAATTGGGCGCAGGATGGCACTTTCCATGGCAAAATAGATGAGGTTCGTATCTGGAACATGGCGCGTTCACCCCGCCAAATTGCCGGATACATGCGACGTATTTTAAGCCCCGAAGATACGCGACTCGTTGCCCTTTATTCTTTTGACGAAGGTTCGGGCGCCGTGGCTTTTGACAGTTCACCCAACAGTCACCACGCCCTTTTGGGTGACGATCGTATCAGCCAACGTCCACAATGGCAGCTCTCTGCTGAATGGGAAAACAGAGGCCTGGAGTTTGATGGACAAGATGACTGTATCGAGGTTGCGCATGACCCGGCTTTGAGTGTTACTGGCGACCTCACAATTGAAGCCTGGGTGGTCACGACAGAAACAGGCAGCGATCAAACATTGATATCAAAACATGATGATGGCGAGTTTGACCTGACTTTTAGGGGCAAACGACTTGCTTATGCACATGGTCCGGATGGCAAAGAGAACTCATTTATCTTTGATCACGATTTTGAACCGGAGATGTGGCAACATATTGCAATAGTCCGGGATGCCGGCAAAAAAACTGTAACCCTTTATGTGAATGGTAAAACAGTTCAAGGAAAATTCAGTTACGAGCAGCCACCGCCCTCGTCTTCCCATAATCTTGCGATTGGCTGCAGAATCAACTCTCCTGACGAGCCCTTGCCGTTCCACGGGAAAATTGACGACATTCGTTTATGGCATATCACTCGATCGCGCAAGCAGATCGAATGTAATATGCATCGCCGGATATCACCCCATACGCACGGTTTGGTTGCATATTGGCCGGTTGAGGAGAATGCCGGTGAACTTTTGTTCGACAAAACGACAGGGCAAAACCACGGACTCCTCGGCAGCGGAAAAATTTCACAAATGCCGAAATGGGTGGAGGTTTCACCATTACAGTTCAAAGGATTCACTTTTGATGGGTGCAGCGACTATGTGGATATTCCCAACTCGACAGATATCAATCTCACCACGGATTTTACCATCAGTGCGTGGATCAAACCCAATTTATTTCAAGGCATGCAGGGAATCGTCACCAAAGTGACGGATGTTAGCCAATGCCAATATGCACTTTCCCTTGACGGTGAAATGCTGCGGTTCGACTATGAAAAGGGCGGGAACAATTACGCCCTGGTCGGGGGCCAAATAGCAGAAGGCTGGAATCACGTCGCGGTAACCGTGGAATCTCGCATCCAGAGCATTCACCAGGCGGAGACGGATTCGGCTGGCAATATGATTACAGAAACTGTTTTGCTGGATAATGAAACGGCCGAGGTGGTCAAACTGCAGCAAAAGACAATCAACGCCCCCAAAATCACTCTTTATATCAATGGTTTAATGGCAACGACAGGCTACGCCCCGATAGAGACGGATAAAAGTGAAGCGGCATTAAATATCGGTGCCTGGGGAGGTGAAATCAGAGGGCACTTTTTCCACGGCAACATCGATGCGGTTGTCATTCGTGACAAGGCTATTTCGCAACAGGAGATCCAGCAGCGGATGCACCAGCGATCGAGGATCAATACGCCGGATATCGTGGGCTATTGGCGGCTCGATCCAACCTTGACTGAAAATATTCCGGATAGAAGCAAAAATAATAATTTGGGCACGCTGAAAAAATACCAAAGATTTGCAGGTATCGGCGAACGAAAGCCACAGGGCTGCATCCAGTTAGACGGCAAAAAAGACTATATCTATTGTGGCAATGATCCGAGTTTGAGCATCGTCGGAGATCTGACTGTCGAAGCATGGCTCTTTCCAACCGGAACTATGCACGGGCAAACCGTGATATCCAAACACTACGAAAGTGAATACGACATCACATTCTGGCATCAAAAGCTCAACTATTATCACGGGCCAAACTGGCGAGATAACACATATGAATTTAACTATATTTTTGCGCCACAAAAATGGTATCATATTGCAGTCGTAAGAAATTCAGATAATAAAACGGTCACGTTATATGTTAATGGTTCGGTCGTTCAGGGCAAAGGTGTTTACAAGAACGATCCGCCTGCATCGTCACATAATTTGAGCTTTGGCTACCGCATCAATACAAATAGTCAGCCATTTGAGGGGAAAATTGATCAGGTTCGCTTGTGGACAAAAGCTCGCAGTCGGGATGAAATTCAAAGAGATATGCTCCAGAGTCTCGTGGGAATAGAAGCGGGATTAGTGGGCTGCTGGCAATTTGAAGAGGGGAGTGGCAGCGAGGTCAAAGATCGCACCCCCAATCGTAATCACGGCACGATATCCAGTGGCGCCACCTGGATTCCGCAAAGCGACTTGCAGTTGGCCTCCGCCGTATTCGAAAAAGACCCCGATATCGATGCTCTGGAATTTGACGGCGTAAAGGATCACATCGCCGTGCCGCATGATCCCTCCCTTGTCTTTGAGAAAATGCTCACAGCGGGTGCATGGATTAAAATCTCTGATTTTAAAGATGTTATCTGGCGCTGTCCAATTGTTTCAAAGCACGGACCGGCTTCCGGGTGGACTTTGCGCTGCGGCGCTGGTCAGGCTGATTTTATGATCACGATTCGGGGCATTCATTATTCGGCATCATCTGCGCCCATGCTCAAATTAAACCACTGGCACTATCTGGCGGGAACATATGACGGACAAACGGTCAAGGTCTATGTCGACGGCAGGCTGGTGGGTAGCGCAGAAATCTCCGGCATCATCACCCAATTTGATGGCGATCTCAATATCGGCCGCAATACTCATTGGCATGATCGTCTCTTCGTTGGCCAGATTGCTCAGGTGAGTCTGTGGGATACTGCACTTTCAGCCGAAGATATAAACAGGTATATGAAGCAGACGCTTGTTGGTACGGAGACCGGTCTGGTCAGTTACTGGGATTTCACCGAACAATCCGGCTCCACAGTTCGAGATCGATCGCAAAACAACAATGACGGCAAACTCATCGGCAAACCCCGGTGGATCGAAAAGACCGGCCTGGCGTTGACTGCACCGCCGGCTTGCTACTATTTTGACGGTTCCAGCGACTATGTTACGCTCGTGGGTGCGGATGATTTTCAGCTCACCAACGACAGCTTTACTGTTGAAGCATGGGTCAAAGCGGAAGACCTTGAGGGTGACCGCCCTATCCTCGGAACAGACCAGACTGGACCGAATAAAGGATTACATCTGGTGCTGCGAGATGGCAAACCCTACATGGGCTTTTACGGCAATGATCTGGCTGCCACGACCAAGATTCCACTCAACGAATGGACGCATATCGTTTTTTGCTATTCGATTGATACGAGGGAGCAGGCTATCTACGTGAACGGAAAGCGCGTTGCGGCCGAGGTCGGACATGAGCCTTTTGCTGGAACCGATACTGTACTCATCGGACGCTGGGCGCAAAGCCACTATTTTAAAGGGAGGATGGCTGAAATAACGATCTGGGACAATCCGCGGACCGGTGATGAGATCAATCTCAATATGCGACGTCGGCTCTCTGGCACCGAACATGGATTACTCGGCTATTGGCGTCTCGATGAAGATTCCGGGTTCTATGCCATGGATCGCACACCATTTAAGAATCACGGTCGCCTGCGCGGCACCGGCAGACGTTTACCCCTGGATGATCTTTTTTTTGATACATCTGCGATTATCAAACAACCGAATCAGCGCGACAATGAACTGCTCGAATGGATAAATTTGAGTCGCCCCATTGAAAATCCGCTTACCCGCTCTCAAGCAGTCGGTGTTGTTTCTCCGCCGACAGAACAGAAAAAAGTCACCACCCTGACCATCAGCAGCGAAGAGGCGGAGGATCTCACCTTTGTTCCCGTGAATATTGAAACCGACGATTTGCCGAGTCCCTTCAAAGAGCTGGCGGAAAAACTGGTGAATTCCATCAATTCAGCGATAGGAGACATTCCAAAAGGAGAGATCAAATTGGACAGCTCAATCCTGGCACCATTTGATCCATTTCAACATCTCTTTGGCTTTAATATGGAATTTTTTCATATCAAGGGGGCGTATGTTCAGGTTATCGGCAGCCTCGGTCGCAACATGGTGTCGGCATCTGCAACGCTCGGTATTCGATTGGGCGGTGATGTGTCGGTGTTCGGCTTGCCTCCGGTCAAGATTGAAGCTGATTTTTACAAAAGCGCTGAAACCTCGGTGTTTGAAAGCGAGTCGGAAGATGAAGAGGGCAAGGAGGAAGAGGGCAAATCAGATGCGGAAAAAGACCAAGAGTCCAGCACAGATGCTGATACCACAAAAGAATCTGACGACGGCGAAGAGAAAAAGGATGCGCCCTTTGGTCTCTCCTATGTCATCAAATTCCATTTGCCCGAGCCCATTGGCGTGGGCACTTTTTTGAAGGATGTTCCATTGATAAGCGGCATCAAATTCTACAAACCGGCTATGGAACAAGATGACCTTGCTGAACTGCGAACGTTGAGAGAAAAGACAACACGAACAGAAGAAGAGGAGAAGCGATTAAAGGAGCTGGAAGAGGAGGATAAAAAACGTTTGTTGGCCATCATCATTACCAGTGAAGAGGATGAAGACATCGATATGATCCCCGGCTTTAACGCATATGGCACGCTGCGCATTGGCACATCAGATGATCTGGTATTTCGATTCATCGGCGCCATGCTCGGCGTTGAGGAACTTCAGCTTCACATTGGTGCTTCCCCAACCCAGTTCAACCTGGATGCGACCATCAAACGCCACGTTGAAATCATCAAAGATTATGTATGGTTCACAGAAACCGGCCTTGGCGTTGAGGTCAAGAGCGCACCGCCCGAAACATCCTTTAAATTATCCAACACAGTTGAAGCGTTGGTCAAAAAGGAAAAACTCAAATTTGTCGGTGAGATCAAAATCACCCTTGCTGCTCAGCCTTCATTCGGCGGTTCCTTGACCATGCAGGGCGACTGGCGCAATCCTTTTGGTATCCCGGGGCTGGTCGTCTCCGATATGGCGGTCGAGATCAGTGGCACGCCAAAAGCGCCATGGATCGACCGGCTGGGATACGCCGGTAAAGTGGCAGTAGGTAAGGCGTATGCGCAAATAGCGCTGCTCGTCGATACCGGCGATCCATTAAAATGCGTCTTTGTGGGAGACGCTGAAAATATTCAGATTCCGGACATCATCAATACCCTGTGTGGTCCGGATACCGTGCCCGGCGATCTGGCGGATGTATTGAACGAAATAAAATTGCGCAAAATGAAACTCAGCGTCATTCCACAGGCCTGTGAAATCGGCGTGCTTAAATTTGACGAAGAAGGTATCACGGTCAAGGTGGCGATATCCCTGTTCGGCTGGAATGCGTTCATGCACGTCCGGGTGGATTACTCGGACGGTATCACCGCTTACGCAACGCTCGATCCGCTCAACCTGGCCGGGATTTTGGAAATCAGGGAATCGCGGGATGAACAAGGCAATCCTCGCACGCGCCTGGTGCACTGTCCCATTCATCCGCTCAACGTGGTGCCGAGTCCGGGTCGATGTCAAATCCCGGTCGAATATCACTGCGACATACACCCGGACCAAATCAGTGATTATGCTGCTTATTGTGCACAATGTGATGCGGATACAAAAGTCGTACATATTAAAAAAATGATTGTATCGCGTGTATGCGGTGAATCGTTGATGCCCAAGCTTGGACCGCAGCTTTATCTGCGAATCAGTCCTTATAGTGTGCCCGAGTTTTATATTTCCGGTTATGCCGAGCTGCTCGGGATATCCATTGACGCCTTTATCAGCATTTCGAGCAGCGGACTGGATGCGGATTTACAGGGCAAAATATGGAACCTGTTTGAAGCCAATTTGCGTGTCAAAGTTGCATCCGATTTGAGTTATATGTATATCAAAGCCGAGATGCGAAACGACTTTTTTGCCCGCATTCGCGAAGAAGCGATCAAAAAGATCAGGGAAGCGGCGGACGCTGCGGTGAAAGAAATAGAGGGCGCTCAGGAAGAATTGAGAAAAGCGCAGGCAAAAGTCGATGGCTTACTGAAGGATATTGATAATATGCGGCTTGTCGTGCGCGCGGAGCGAGAAGCCATTTCTCGCCGGTTAAAAAGCGCTCAGGCTGCCATTGACGGCGCACAGCGCAAAGTCAACAGCATCCTGGATGAAATCAGAAGTACGGAACGCTATTATAATAGCCTGCCGGATGTTTCAGCCACCCGAGCGAGCAAAGCAACGGCGTGGGTTTGGGTCGGGCCAAAGCTGGGTGGACTCTACGTTGCCTATGGCGCGGCAACCGCAGCGCTGCAGGCAGCCAAGCTGATTCTGCAAGGAATTGACGCCGCTGTTCTTAATATTCCCATTGATGCTGATCCGCGTATTATTGGCTTGTGGGCGCTGTACGGCACCGCCACGGCCACCCTCAAAGCTGCTGAGATTGCACTTGAAGGTACACAATATATTATAAAAGGTGCGGCTTTTGTTGGCGAGCAGCTCACCCGCCTGGCACTTGGTGAACTGTTCGATATACGTTACGCCATGTTTGAAGGCGAATTCGGTGGTCCGCAGGATGCCCTCAAAGTGAAGATGCAGTTGCACCTGGTCTTTTTAAAACAGAACATAAATATTGCATTTGATTTTGACAAAAACGATATTGCAGGCAGCGTTGGCTCTCTGGTGACAAGTTTAATTGCCAATTTTGCCTAGAGAGCAGATGATCACTAACGCTACGTATCAAATACCTCAATGATGATGGCGCCGGGATTGCGTCAACGACTCGTGTGGAGAGAAGCGGATATTAACTTGACATGACGAATAAAGAACCGATAGCGATTGTCGGCATTGGCTGTCGTTTTCCCGGCGGAATACACAATCCGCAGGATTTTTGGGACCTGCTGTGCAACGGCATAGATGCAGTCACGGAAATTCCAAAAGATCGCTGGGATATAGACGTCTATTTTGATCCGGATCCGAATCAGCCCGGTAAAATGAGTGTCCGGCACGGGGCCTTTTTGCAGGATATCACCGGATTTGATGCGGACTTTTTTCACATTTCTCCCCGTGAAGCGGCGCATATGGATCCGCAACAGCGCGTGCTCCTCGAAGTAACCTGGGAAGCCTTTGAAGATGCGGGCATTCTTCCGCAAAACTTGGCTGGAACTGCAGGAGCAGTTTACATCGGTGCATTCACTCTGGACTATAAACTATTATTCACCAATGAACATCAGCGGCCGCTCATTGATTATCACACATCCACCGGTGTTGCCGCAACATTATTGAGCAACCGAATCTCGCACTGGTTTGATTTCACCGGACCAAGTCTGACAGTTGACACAGCGTGTTCTTCATCTCTGGTCGCGGTTCACCTTGCCTGTCATAGTCTTTGGGCCGGCGACAGTGACTTTGCGTTAGCCGGTGGCGTCAACCTGATATTTAATCCAGAGTGGACCATCGCGACATCCAAAGGTGGTTATCTTTCACCGGATGGCCGCTGCAAGGCTTTTGATGCTCGGGCGAATGGCTACGTGCGCGGTGAAGGCGCCGGGATTGTCCTGCTGGAGCCGCTGAGCACGGCGCTCAACAATCAGCGGCACATCTATGCGACCATTCGAGCGACGGGTATCAACCAGGACGGTTTTACCTCCGCCATATCGGTGCCGAATGAACAAGCGCAGCGTACGCTCCTGGAGCACGTTTATGCCGATGCAGATATCTCTCCCGCTGCTGTGGAGTATGTCGAGGCACATGGCACTGGCACAGCCGTTGGTGATCCCATCGAAGCGCGTGCTATCGGCGCGGTTTTGGCGCGCAACCGACCGGATAGCGAAAAATGCCTAATCGGATCAATAAAAACCAATATTGGCCACACCGAAGCGGCCGCCGGCATTGCCGGGCTGATAAAAGCGGCTTTATGCCTCTACCATTCGAACGTCCCGCCGTCACTGCATTTTGAAACACCCAATCCGGCTATCAACTTTGAAACGCTCAAACTTTGTGTGCCAACCAAAATGACACCATTGTCAAAAAATCGAACCACCCATTACGCGGCTGTGAACTCGTTTGGCTTTGGCGGCACGAATGCTCACGTTGTGCTGCAATCACACGACCACTCGACAATCACCGGCCAAACATCTCTATCCATTCGCTCGAAACAAGAGCATCTGTTCGTTCTGCCACTCTCAGCCCAAAATAAGACAGCTTTAAAAGACCTCGTGCGATCTTGTATCGCGTTGATTAACGAGCAGGGGCAATATGATTTAGATGAAGAAAGCCAGTTGTTGTGGTCTTATGAACTGGGTGCAAATGCAGCGCTACGCCGCTCCATGCTGCCGTTTCGGGTTGCTTTTACGGCGACATCACAGCGTACGCTGGTGGGCACGATGCAAAAGTTTTTAGACGAACACATCGAACCCGGCGTTTTTTATGGCACAGCAGCAACGGCGGGTGATCCCAAAATCGTTTTTGTTTATAATGGAGTTGGTTCTGAATATGTTGACATGGGGCGCGAGCTGTGCGAGAGCCATCCCGTGTTTCGCCAGTCACTGCAAAAATGCTGCAGAGCATTTGACAAATACTTGTCGTACTCACTCTTTGCCGTATTAGCCGGCGAACGCGAGGCACACCTCTTTGACAATACGCAAATCACCCAAATGGCGCTTTTTTCGATTCAAGTCGCTTTAACAGAATTGTGGTCTTTTTTTGGCATTCATCCTGATGCCGTCGTTGGTCATAGTCTTGGGGAAATTGCTGCGGCATGGGCGACTCGGGCCCTCTCGCTTGATGACGCTGCGTTTATTGTTTATCACCGCAGCCGCCTGCAGGAAAAGCTGAGCGGACAGGGCGGCATGTTAGCTGTCGGACTGGGTGCGACGGCGATTCAAGAGATGTTTCCCGATATCCGGGACCATATCTCAATCGCCGCCGAGAACGGGCCGCACTCGGTGACGCTGTCGGGTGATAAATCGACACTTTTGCACATCGAATCCGCTTTGACACAGCGTGAACTATTTTGTCGCGCCTTGCCTGGTCATATCCCATATCATAGTCCGGCAATGGAACCTTTGATGGACGAACTTGGCCGAGCGCTTGAAAGTTTAGCCCCCACGTCCAGCAGGATTCCGTTTTATTCCACCGTGCATGCGGATGTTGTTGACGGCGCCAGGCTAGATCGTTTTTATTGGCTCCGAAATATACGAGAACCGGTTCAATTTTATCAGACAGTTCGGAGGCTTTGTGACCAGTTTTCACTGTTTTTAGAAATTGGCCCGCATCCGGTGTTGTCGCGATTTATTGAAGAGACGCTGTTTGAGCTGAAAAAATCCGGCCATACCATTGCTTCCATGCGGCGCGGAGAATCGAATGTACAAACGATTTCTCGCAGCCTGGCTGATCTTTTCTGCCGAGGCACACCTATTCTATGGGACAATGTCTATGTGGAGCGACCGCGGTATATGCGGCTCCCGACCTATCCATGGCAGCGAAAAAATTTTTGGACCGAGTCGTATACTGGCAGAGCGAGCCGGATTGGCGAGCGTCAAGATGACCAAAAATCTGATGAACAAGCATACCCACATTTATGCCTCGGGCGCCGTCTGCGGACAGCGCAGCCAACGTGGGAGCTTGTTATCAACCGTACAACCCAGCCGTTCGTTTTTGATCACGTCATTCAGAATCGTCTTATCTATCCCGGAGCTGCCTATATTTGTGCCGCACTCGAAGCGATCTACGAGCTCGGAATCGAAAAAAAAGATTGTGTTTTGCAGGATATCGAGCTGCCGCGATCGCTTGTGCTCTCCCCAGTCAAGCCGACAATTTTGCAAACAACAGTTATTCCTTTGGTAAAATCTTTTGAAATCCACAGTCTGGATCAGGAGAATAACGATCATTGGCTGTGCCATACCAAAGGAAAATATGACACTGAGCCCGATGAACCAGCCGCCCCCGTTTCTCTCACAACGTGGGAACAGCATTGCGCACACAACATCGAGCACGATAAAATATACGCAAAATTTCGGGAAATTGGCTTCGTTTATGGCGCGCAGTTCCGATCACTGGAGTCGCTGAGCTATGGCGAGGAGACTGCCCTGGCTCAGCTACGGCTTCCGAACATGTTGTCAGATAATCAACAAGCCCTGATTCATCCCGTTCTTTTGGATGCCTGCTTTCAGACATTTTTGGGTTGCTATATCCTCTCCGAGCCAAACAGGGATGGTTCACTTTTTGTGCCAACACACATCGACAGGTTGAAATTATTTGATATTTCATTGAATGCCGTATGGTGTTGTGTTCGGATCACCAGCAAAACGCCAATAAATGTTTCCGGCGATTTGATACTGTGTGACGGGCAGGGAAAAAAGATCGCCGAGATGATCGGACTGTTATGCAAACGTTTGGTCCTTGATGATGCAGAGTTCAAGCAGGGACGTCTTTACCACGCCGTTTGGGAAAAGGCTGTCTTAAAGCAGGCACCACCAGCTCGCATCGATAGCCACAGGCCGTGGCTCATTTTTGTGGATGAACAAGGCTGTGGAAGAATGACCGCTGAGAGACTGAGCAGCAAAAACATCAAATCGATTATTGTTACGCAAGGCCCAGCTTTTCGATCCATTGAAAAATATCATTATCAGGTGCCGCCGGGACAATTGGCGGCCATGGAAAAATTGGCAGCAACGATAGCCCAATCATTCGGCACGCTTGGCAACGTTTTGTATTTTTGGGGACTCGATGCTGCTTCAAACACCTCGATAACCACAACATCTCTTGATATGGCGCGAAATCTATGTTTCGAAAGTGTTAGGCACTTGGTCGTGACTCTGAATAATAGCAACTGCCGTTTTGAGCATCTCTGGTTTTTTTCTAATTCGTGCTGGCCGGTCACCGAATCAGAAACATGCTTATCTATAACGCAGGCGCCGCTGTGGGGTTTAGGCCGAGTTGTCGAAAACGAATACCCGCAGCCCGGTTGCACAATGGTCGACATTGGCTCCCCATCTGACCTTGCCGCCGCGATTGACGAGATTCTTGCTTACCATCCTGAAAAAATGATTGAGAATGAAATCGCATTTAGAAAGGGCACACGCTATGTCAGACGTCTCTATTATGAAAACAAAAGTGAACAGGCATTGGCGACCGGCCGGCATGTGAATCATTTTCAAGAAACCGCCACTTATTTGGTCGTTGGTGGTACAAAAGGATTTGGCTTGTATGTTGCTGAGTGGATGGTAAAAAATGGTGCCCGCTCGGTCGTTTTGCTTGGTCGAAATAAACCGCCACTGGAAAGCCACGCTGTGATTTCCAGAATGCGCGCCAGTGGGGCGCGCATTTCCATGTTTCAAGGTGATGTGACTGTTTCAGACGATGTTTCGGCGCTAATGCGCACTATAAAAGAAACCATGCCGCCATTAAAAGGCGTGATCCAGGCGGCTGCTGTTTACGATGATGCTCTTTTGTCCGATTTGACGGCAGAGCAGGTGAAGCGGGTTTTCCTGCCCAAAGTCGACGGGAGCTGGAATCTGTTGCATCATACGCAGCAGCTGCATCTCGATTTTTTCGTCCTGTTTTCTTCCATCGCCTGGATTTTAGGCAATCCGGGACAGGCACACTATTCGGCGGCAAATGCTTTTCTGGAAGCCCTGGCCGGGCAGCGAGCTGCGCAAGGTAAACCGGTTTTATGTATTCATTGGGGTCCAATTTCTCATGTCGGTCAATTGGCGAAAAATGCGGGGATCGAAAAAAATCTCAAAGACAGGGGCATCAGACCTCTGTCATTAGAGTATGCACTCAACCGACTGTCCGAGCTGTTAGCGAGCAAAAAAAACAACTCAATTGTTGCCGATATTGACTGGCACACGTGGGCGCGGAGTCACATCACCCTCCCGGCGCGATTCATCGAGATAGCGCATACAACAGGTCCGACTTTGAAGGATCAAATGAGCATTCCTGCGGATGTGCCGCACGAGGAGCAAAAAGCGCTGGTGAAGCGCCGGCTTGTCAAAGCCATTGCGCAAATTGCCGGCATCGTTGAGCCGGAAACATTGGATGAAAATCGGGACTTTAATAGTATGGGTTTTGATTCGATGATGCTGCTGGAATTGCGAAATTACATTCACTCGCATCTGGTTTATCTGTCATTTCCAGACATTTTTCAATATTCCACCATAAAAACGCTGACCGAGCATATTCTTCAAGAATTATCCATGACAAATCGCAAAACACACTCGCATGAACTGGACATGCAAAAGTTTCCCGGAGCACAGCGCATTGAAGGCACAATATGAATCTGGACAGTTTTTTACGCGAGCTTTTTGGACAGGGCGTGGAGCTGTACCTTGATGGTGAGAAGCTGTGCTACAGAGGTCCTGAGCAGGTCTTGTCTTCTGATGTTCTGAATCGGATCAACGGGTACAAGTCGGACATAAAACAGCTCTTGCGTGAGCGGGCGGAACCAACCCATCCTCAACTACTCTCTTTTGGTCAAAAAGCCCTGTGGTATGTACAAGCCAGCGAGCCATCTTGTGCTGCTTACAACACGGCGTTCTCGATACGCATTCGTTCTCGCATTAATATGAAAATTTTGCACAGTGTACTGCAAAAGCTGGTCGCCCGTCATGCGTCGCTGCGAACAACATTTCCATTGCAAAACGGTTTGCCCGTCAGGATTGTGCGTGGCTACGAAGCGTTCAGCATTGAAGAGATAGACGCGGCAAAGTTGTCATGGGAAGAATTACGAAATCGGCTTGTGCTGTCGTGCAAGCGGCCATTCCATCTTGAAACGGGTCCGCTTCTGCGAGTCAATCTTTTCAGTCGTTCGTCTGGTGATCACATCCTCCTGCTTGTCATACATCATATCTGCACGGATTTTTGGTCCGGCGCGATTCTTATGCGTGAGGTGGCGGCTCTCTACCAAGCGGAGGTATCGGGAGCTGTGCCCTCCTTGCCGACCCTGACGCATCAGTATCAGGATTATATTGAATGGCAGAACGACATGTTGGCCGGTACGCGCGGCGATCAATTGTGGACCTACTGGCAACAGCAATTGAGCGGTGATCTGCCGATTTTGTCTCTGCCCACGGATCGCGCAAGACCCCGTCGACAAAGCTACAATGGCGGCTATTATTATTTCACGATTTCCCCCAAGCTGCTGCGCGAAATAAAAAAGACGGGACAAACGTGCGGGGTCACACTCTATATGACGCTGTTGGCGGCTTTTCAGGTTTTTTTGCATCATTACACCCGGGAGGACGATATTATCGTCGGGACACCAGCATCAGGGCGCAGCCGGATCGAGTTCAGGGATATTGTCGGCTATTTTGTCAATATGCTGGTCATGCGAACAGATTGTTCCGGCAATCCGTCATTCACCGAACTGCTCAAACAGGTTCGCGATACCGTTATTGCGGCGCTTGACCATCAGGATTATCCCTTTTTGTTGCTCGTGCAGCGCCTGCACCTGCGGCGCGAAACCAGCTATTCTCCCCTGTATCAGGTGGATTTTATTCTGCAAAAGTTGCCATTCTCGACTGAATATGCGCCCCTTTTATATGGCGGTGATGTGCGAAAACCGCTGGTCTGGGGTGGTCTGCACGTGGAGCCCTTCAGGATACCACAACAGGCTGCGCAATGTGATCTGACACTGGAAATGATCGAGGATCGGGATTCGCTTTTGGCGGTGTTCAAGTACAATACAGATTTATTCGATCCATCAACAATCGCCCGGATGGCAAAACATTTTATGACCCTGCTGGAGGGAATCACGACCAATCCTCGTCAAAAAATAGGCGAATATTCACTTTTGACAAAAGAAGAACAATTTCACATTCTGGTCGACTGGAATAGTCGTAGTTCCCCGCATTGCTTCCCGAATGAGCCGCAAAATAAAAAGTTACTGGACACTCCGCTGCATTTGATCTTTGAAAATCAGGTGCGCCGAACACCCGATGCCACCGCATTACTTTTCGGTGACAGCCGAATGGTCTATCGGGAATTGAACGAGCAGGCCAATCAAATCGCCCACCGTTTGCTTGCAATGAATGCAAAAAGTGGAAAACCGATTGGTATCTGTCTGGATCGATCCATAACGATGATTGCCGCACTCCTTGGTATTCTCAAAGCAGGAGCGGGTTACTGCCCCCTTGAGCCGGATCTTCCGCACGAGCGCCATTCCGACATGATACGAGAATCGCAGATGTCCCTGATACTCACCGAAAAAAAATACCGGACAAAATTTTCAACTGATCACGTGACGTGCCTGTGCATTGATTCGGAGTGGCAGACGATCGCGGAACAAAACATCGACAATCCAGAGATTGATTTCCGCTCGAAAACATCCCCGCAACATCTGCTTTTGTATATCCTCTATACATCCGGTTCGACAGGTCATCCGGTTGGTGTGCTGGGGCGCCATCGCGGCACCCTCAATCGCCTGCAATGGATGTGGCGATCTTTTCCCTTCAGGGCGGACGATATCTGCTGTTTCAAGACACCGGTCGGTTTTGTTGGTTCAGTGTGGGAAATATTTGGCGGTTTATTGCAGGGTACTCCCACTGTAATCTTGCCTGATTCCATCCTGCTCGATCCATCTCAATTCATTGATGCATTGGCGCGTTATCGCGTTACTCGAATAAAAATGACGCCGTCTTTGTTGCGTCTCTTGTTGGATACGATTTCCGATCTCCACACCCAACTGCCCGATTTAAAACAGTGGGAAATCAGTGGGGATATCTTGACGCCAGATCTGGTACAGCAATTCCACAAGATGATGCCCGAACGCCGTCTGTTGAATCTGTATGGATCGACCGAAGATTCAGCGGATGTGACGGGTTGTTGTTTACAAAAAAATGATGAGATCTCCGACATTCCCATAGGTCGACCGATTGACAACACCTGCGTTTATATATTGAACAAATACTTGCAGCCCGTGCCCCCCGGCGTCACGGGCGAAATTTGTATCTCGGGGCACAGTCTCGCGGCTGGCTATCTGAATCGACCCGAATTAACCGCATTAAAATTCGTTCCCAATCCCTTCCACGGCATGAATCCCGATGAATCCTCCGGAACCCGTCTCTACAAAACAGGTGATTTGGCGCGCCATCTGCCTGATGGTACGATTGACTTTGTCGGACGCCTCGATAGACAGATCAAATTGCGCGGCTTTCGGATTGAACCAGGTGAAATTGAAGCTGTGCTGCTCGAACATCCTGCTATACATGAGTGTATCGTTTCCCTCCGCGAGAATCCGCTCAGTGACAGGCGTTTAGTTGCTTATCTTGTATTAAATAAAAAAAATCAAAAATATCACAACAGCTCGTTCCTTGTCGACCTGCGCAACGCTGTGAAGCAGAAATTGCCGGAATACATGATACCGGCAGATTTTGTTATTCTGGCCAATCTGCCGCTGAATCGGCATGGCAAAGTGGATGTCCACAAATTACCGGCGCCTACACGTCTTTTGCATGATGAAGCGATTGCACCGCGTGATATGGTTGAACTCAAACTGCTGCACATCTGGTCTCAATATTTGAACCGTTCTGCTCTTGGTGTACGGGACAATTTCTACGAATGTGGTGGCTATTCGCTGTTGGCGGTTCAGGTTGCAGCAGAAATTCAAAAGCAGTTTCAACAAAACATCCCTCTCACTGTTCTCATTGAACATCCCACAATTGAGCAATTGGCCATTTTCTTGCGCAAAAAATACTCCCCTGTGCACTGGTCACCTCTTGTGCCAATTCAGCCAAACGGGAGCCGGCGGCCGATCTATTGTGTCCATCCGGCTGGTGGCACCGTTTTCCAATACATTGACCTGGCATATTGTTTGGGAGAAACGCAACCTTTTTATGGGTTTCAGGCTCCGGGCACGGAAAACGAACAAAATCCGTTATCGCGAGTTGAAGATATGGCGGCATATTACAACAAAGTCTTGTTGAACTTTCAACCGGAATCGCCGTATATTCTTGCCGGCTGGTCGTTCGGCGGACATGTCGCCTTTGAAATGGCGCGACAGCTTGATGCGATGGGACACCGCATTTCGCTTTTGGCGTTACTTGATACACCCGCGCCACCATTACAGGTCGAACAAGACATGCCAGTTGACGTTGACGCATTGACAGAAAAGCAATTAGCGTACGCGATGGCGCACATAAAAAAAGATGATCGATTGGCACCGCCGGACTTTGGCATTGACGAGACGCGACGTTTTTTGCGTGTTTTTTACAACAACAACGCGGCAGCACAACATTATGCGCCGTCACGTTATCCAGGACGTCTCACTCTGTTTATAGCTGATGAAGAAGATGAGACATTAAAAAATAAATACCGGGATGACCCAACGCTTGGGTGGCGATCGTTGGCAACTGACGTCGACGTACAAACGGTTCCCGGAAGTCATTTGAATTTGTTAACCAGGCCATATGTCGAGACGCTGGCAGTCAAGCTTAAAATGTGTATAGAAAAAGCATACAGGGAATAAAAAAAATGACGCAATTTAGACTCAAATCTGCGAACGCACAACCCTTATGGGTGACTCTATTATTCTCTATTTTTGTCGTGATCATCCTGACGCTTTCATTTATATTTTTTCTGCCCGTTTTTTTGGCAGCATTCATTGTTCTTGGACTGGTCGCCCTTGGTATATCCTGGCGTATTCGAAAGAGAATGAACGAGTTGCGCAAACGCTTTGAGCAATCGAAGATGGATTCATCAGAAAAAGCAGAGTATGTCGATTTTGAAGATATCACCGATGATAGATCGCATAAAAAGTAGGATAGAACAGATATGCTTTCAACAACAGAAGAATTTGTTTCCTGGATGCAGCACGAGGTGCATCCACAGTTGATAGAATTGCTCAAGACAACTGAAACGGACATCCTCGACGTTTGGCGAAATATCTATGCAAAGTACAGCGACTTCAGGGGTGACTATAGTATGCTCAATCTCTCCGGGAAACTCGGCAAAGCTGTTCCGGAGTTTATGCAATTGGCGCGTCGGTTGCCAGCGCTCGACAGTGGCCAAAAAAGAAAATTTTTTGTGAGCGAGAATATTTTATGTCTGTATCGTTTGATAGATGGCGGGGAAACCGGTACGGAGAAAAATATAGCCACCGCAGCAGCGGCTGCAGGGATGCCGATATTTGTCGAGGACACTGATTTTGAAGAGCAGTTTGTGCGGCCTTTGGCGGAACAGGCCATTGAGCAGTCTTATAGCGTGTGGAAGAGTGTGGGAGTTGTCTGAATCTCCAGATGATGTAAAATCATGAGTCCCTCGATGTGCAGAGACGCTGCTGCCGGGAGTATTTCATGCAGCGCGTCGTCTGTTCCTTGCGGGACGCGGTATTTGTGGTTCTTGACTAAAGTGACTTTCGTGCCACAGGTAATCATAGATCAGTTTATTGCCATCAATGCCTTTTTCGCGTAATCCCTGATTGCCAAATAGCCGGTTGAACTCAAAGATATAAAAATGGCCGTTGATATCCGCAACATCAAATCCGGCATGATTAATAGCCAGTTGCTGTGCCAGCCACTCAATCCAGACGAGGGCTTGAAGAGGTACCTCATCATGTAAAATTTCTCCACCCTGGGCGACATTCGTATGAAATCGTCCCGGCGTCTGGGCGCGCCAATAACCCGTAACAGCCTTGCGTCCGATCACCACAATGCGCATATCGCGCTGGATCGGGAGTGCTTCTTGCACATAGAGCACATCTTTGTACAAACAATATTCTCGCCACTGCTTTTTATTTTCGATCAGAAAGACACCGTGTCCGGAGCTGTTTTTCACTTCCTTGGCGACAAAAGGAAAAGAAAAAAAATCGTGAATAATCCGCTCCTGATTTTCCGGCGTATTGCTGAGAATATGTGTTTCCGGAACATGCTGTGGTGCCACTGCAGTCAATGCACGTGTCATTTCTATCTTGTTATGGCCAAGATGGTAGGTGGCCATACTCGGAAAGATCCGTTTGTGCAGCACATAAAATAAAATATTGACTTGCCAATATTCCGGAAAGAGTATCCAGTCCACCTCGCGCAAAAGTGACAATTGATTGTAAAAATTTTTCGACGCCACATGACGGGTATTGGGCATGTTGACGGTTCGGAAAGGATCAAACGAAACGAGTTTCATATATTTTTAGTTATATCATGCCGAATTTTTGAATTTTTAGACGGCACTATTATGGCAAAAAAGCGGCATGCCCTAAGGCACACCGCTTTTGTTTGATTCGCTGCAAAATTTACGAAGGGAGAGCTGTCATTGCAAACACCATGACAAACAGCGCCACAGTTTCGATCACGCCGACGACCATAATATAATTGCCAAATCCTTTGCCGGTTTCGGCCAAGGCATCCGAGGCTTTGGCGCCAGCTTTGCCCTGCATATAGGCTGACAATCCGATGGCGAATCCAGCTACAGCGCCAAGCAGCACTTGCCAGCCGTAAGCCTCTGCGGGTATCTCAGCGTTTTGAATAGCGTTGCGCAAAATCATACCGTAAATTGTTTGTGACAAGGGTGCGCCGACGAATGCCACAAGGATAAAAGGAGCGGCTTTATTCGCAGCAAATGCTTTTTTCCACGCACCGATGGCGGCCATGCCGGCCACCCCAGTTCCCAACGCAGAACCCATGGCGGCAAATGCCAGGGATATGTTCATGTCACCCAATCCTTCGATCATAACAAGTTCCTTTCGTTTATGCTATTGTTGGAAATATTTGACGTTTCACTCTTTAAATGGCTTATATTCCTTCCCGGACCATTCCTGTCCCAATTGTCCTGAAAATTCGAGCATATTCAACCGCACACCATGCACGAGCACGGACATCATGGCTAAAATAATGTTCAAGCCGTGGCCAAGGACCAGAATGAGCGGTGCAACTATGCCATTGGCCATTTCATTAAAGCTGGATGCTACGGTGACGGTCGCGATACCGACGGCGAACAAGCGGATATAAGATACGATATCGCTGAAACTGCTGATAATACTGAGCGGCAAATTACCGATGCTCAGCAGAAAGCCTTTGAGAATATTTTTTTGAAAGTTGGCGAATAATCCCACCAATGCCGCTCCCGCATAAAGAAGATAAAGGGCAAAAGCGGGCATGCTCTGTCCCAATACCAGTTGTTTGGCAACAAAATATACACACCAGAGGATGAGTACCCAGCCAATATCGGCGATCGCCGTTGGTGACGGCAGTTTTTTGGCAGCAGCCATCAATCGGGCAACGCTCAAATGTACAATGCCGATGGTGAACGTCAAGTTCATCATAAAGATTTGCGCGGCATCGGTACCGGCAAAGCTATAGATTTGATCGATGACCAGCGCGTTCAGAAACGGCCACTGACTGATCGCCTGCGATCCGAACCAGGTGCCGGTGATCGCCCCCCAGATAATGGTGCCAATACTCAGGACAAAAAATAATGTAAATGGCTCACTGGGTGCTTTTTTAAATTTCAATCGTGCCCAGGTCGTGAGACCAAGAAATATCAAGCCATAACCGGCATCGCCGACAATCATGGCGTAAAACAGGCTGAAAAAGATCAGGAACACAAAGCTGATATCCATTTCGTGATAGCCGGGAAAAGTACCCATAAAGTCAAAGAGCGGTTGCACGATACGTATCGGCTTTTTATTGCGCAATAGTGTCGGCACTTGACTCGGATCATCCGGGTCTTCGACGATGATACCCCAGCCGTTCGTGTCGGAGGCGGATTTGACCTCATCGACCTTGTCAAAGGGACAAAAACCCTGCAAGTAGGCAAATTGGGTTTCGTCGCTCATACCATGGAGAACGGTGGTGAGTTCGAGCTTTTTTTCAATGGCAAGACGGTACGGCTGGAGCACACCTTTGTTGGGAGAAAGCTTTTTTATCTCGCCGTCTATTGTATCGAGTTCCGTTTCAATCTCGGCGATCCGGGACTCGAGCAGTGCCACCTCGATCTGCGGCATGCGCTGTTCGGTCAAATCCAGTGTGTCGTCTTTACTCTCACCAAAATAGACAAACTTGACGAGATTTTTGCCTTCCTGAACAACGGTAATGTGCTTCTCTGGCGCTACCTTTTTGAATCCCTCCTTGTCTGTCACATAAAAACGTATGAACAATCCGGCACTTTTTAGTTTTTCAATTGAAGCGAACGACACTTTGCCCCAACTCTCGAACCACTTGAACATCTCGCGTTTTTCAATCCATTCGGCGCGCAGAGTCTGTCGGCGCTGATCCAGCTCGAGCACTTTGCTCACCAATTCGGGAGCATCAATATCTTCTCTACTCTCCTGGTCATCACTCTTGAGAATGATAGCAGTCTTTTCAATATTCGCCAATTGGTTTTGCAGCTCGTAAATTTCTTCCGACGACGGGCTTTTTATCGCATGAACATGCAACACGCCAAGATGTCGCAGTTTTTTGAGCGCATCGAGACGCTCGCGCATGCTGACCAAAATCGTCAGTTTTTTCATCTTGACAATCATGCGGAAGCCTCCATTTTTTTGCGCTCGATTTTCTTTTTGGCGATTTTGCCGCGAACCACTTCCGCCGTCATTTGATCCCCTAAAAAGATATGAATGACGCGAATATTTTCTTTTGCTTCGGGAATTTTCACTTCTTCGAACAACTTGATGCGCTGTATTGTTGTTCGCAGCTCCGCTTCAATGAGTTCGCGTTGTTTCTGCAAAATTTCCCATTCAGCCATACGACGCATCTGATCTTTCACCACTTTGATGCCGGCATCGATCCAGAGCGGTGTGTTGAAAAAATCGACTTTGATCTCTTCAAAAGTCAGCTCCTCGAACACCGGGATATCGATGCCAGCGATATTGCCGGTGCCGGTGCGCAGCTCCTTGATAACAATATATTCGGACAGATCAACCGCCGGATCGGCGTAAACATCCACCCATTGTGCTACCTGGCGTTCAACTCGCTCGTTTTCATGTTGCAGCCGCTCTATCTCTTTCTGGATGTTTTGTATCTCGACCAGCAGCTGCTTTTTTTTCAGCTCCAATGTCGGCAGATAGCGGGTGAAGCGTTTGAGCGCGTCCTTTTGTGACTTGAGCTCATTTTTTGTGAGTTTAATTTTCGCCATGTGCGACACCCTCTGCTTCTTCCTTCTTTGGCCAGAATTGTTTGACCAGTTCGGTACGGAAACCGGTTTCCTCCGGCTTGAAACATTCTGCCAGGATGCTCCAGCCGCGGTCCAAGGCTTCTTCCAGCGGAATATTCACCTGCAGGGACATCATTTGGGACTCGAACAACTCACCATATTTGATGAGTTTGTCATCCCAGGAGCTCATGCGAAAACCCATGGAGCGTTTTTCAAGCGTTTCGAGGTATTGGGCGTACAGTTGAATCATACCGTCCATGATGGCGCGGTGGTCGTCACGCGTTTTATTGTTGACCAGCTGTTTCAGGCGGGAGAGCGAGCCAAATGGTTCAATACGTCCATTGCGCAGATAAAACTGACCCTCGGTGATATAGCCGGTGTTATCCGGCACCGGATGCGTTACGTCATCGCCGGGCATGGTCGTGACGCCAAGAATCGTGATCGCGCCTGAGCCTTCAAAGTCGACCGCTTTTTCGTAACGGGACGCTAACTGCGAGTAAAGGTCACCGGGGTAACCGCGGTTGGACGGCACCTGTTCCATGGTGATAGCAATTTCTTTGAGGGCATCGGAAAAGTTGGTCATATCGGTGAGCAGGACAAGCACTTCTTTGCCGCTTATGGCAAATTTCTCCGCTACGGCCAGAGCGAGGTCCGGCACCATCAAACCTTCGACGATGGGTTCCGAGGCCAAATGCATAAAAAATATCGAGCGATTGAGGGCACCGCCTTCTTCGAGAGCGTTCTTGAAATACATAAATTGGTCGAATTTCAAACCAATACCACCCAGGATGATCATATCCACTTCGGCCTGCAGTGCGATACGCGCGAGCAGTTCATTGTAAGGCTCGCCGGAAACCGAAAAGATTGGCAGCTTTTGTGAAGCGACGAGTGAGTTAAACACATCGATCATGGGGATGTTGGTACGAATCATGCGACTCGGAATGATTCGTTTCGCCGGATTCACCGACGGGCCGGCGATTTCAATGACGCTTTCAGAAATCTCCGGGCCACCATCCCGCGGTACGCCGGAGCCATTAAAGATGCGACCGAGCATATCTTCGGAGAACGACACGTTCATCGGATGACCTAAAAAACGAATTTCATCATTCGTGGAGACGCCGCGGCTGCCGGCAAACACCTGCAGAGATACCAGGTCATCTTCCAATTTGATGACCTGAGCCAGGGAGGTGCACCGTCGGGTCGTGATCTCGGCAAGCTCTTCATAATGTATGTCGGCCGCCCGAACAGTGATCACATTACCAGAGACGCTTTCAATTTTATTATATACTTTTCTCATTTCGGGCTATCCTTCTATCAAATCAGTGATGACTTTTTCCTGCTTTTTGAAATCGTCCGATTCGTATTCCATATAGTTCCAATCGATAAATTTCTGCCGCAGATCATAAAAGAATGAACGCGCCTGTTCTTTGTCGTCAAATGTAAAATCTGTGTGCAGTATTTTATTCATGATTTCAGAGATGTGATTTTGTCGTTCCGGTGATGTGGCAGCATCAATCGGGTCAAAGCCATTTTGCTGCAAATAAACCGCATCGACAAACTCGGATTTCAAATAAACTTCAAAATCTTCGAGGGATGTACCGTCTTCGCCGACAACCATCATCATCTGGTGCACCTCGGAACCGCGGAACAGGAATTTTCGCGCCTCTTCGACCAGATTTTCGGACACGGCACTATGATAGCGCGACCAGGAGTCCAGCGGATGAATGGATGGGAAACGACGAGCATTGGCGCGGTCACGCGATAGACCGTGAAAGGCTCCCACAACTTTTAATGTTGCCTGGGTCACGGGTTCTTCAAAGTTTCCGCCTGCCGGCGACACGGTGCCGCCAATGGTCAGGCTGCCGACTTTGCCGTCGTGGGTTTCAATGAGACCGGAACGTTCGTAAAATTCAGCAATACGCGACTCGAGATAAGCCGGAAAGGCTTCTTCGCCGGGAATTTCTTCCAAACGACCGGACAGCTCGCGCATGGCCTGCGCCCAGCGCGAAGTCGAATCTGCAAGAAGAAGAACACCAAGTCCCATCTGACGATAATATTCACCCAGGGTTGTGGCGGTGTACACCGATGCCTCGCGGGCAGCCACAGGCATGGAGGAGGTATTGGCGATAATTATTGTACGTTCCATGAGCGAACGGCCGGTACGCGGATCGGTGAGCTCCGGAAACTCGCGCATGGTTTCGACGATCTCACCGGCGCGTTCACCACAGGCGGCAATGATGACGATATCGACATCGGCATAACGACTGGTGATCTGCTGGATGACCGTTTTGCCAGCGCCGAATGGACCCGGCACGCAATAGGTACCGCCTTTGGCCACCGGGAAAAAAGTATCGATGATACGCACTTTGGTGATCAACGGATCTGTGGGCATTAATTTTTGTTTATAAGCCTGGATCGGAATTTTCACCGGCCAGTCAAATTGCATTTGCAGATCGCGCACATTGCCACGTTCGTCTTTTATGGACGCGATTTTTTCGACCACCGTGTATTCGCCTTTGTCGGCGATTTCTTCGACAGTCCATTCGCCCTGCACATCAAATGGTACCATGACATAGTGGGTAAACTGGGTCTCCGGCACGGAACCGAGATAGTACCCGCCGGATACTTTGTCGCCAACCTTTACTTTTGGCGTAAAGTCCCATTTTTTGTCATGATCGAGCGCTTCAAGAATCTGACCTCTTGGCAAGAAGAATCCATGCTTTTCAGCCAACTGCGGCAGCGGATTTTGCAGACCATCGTAAATCTGCTGCAAGAGTCCCGGCCCTAATTGCACGGACAATAGCTCGCCAGTAAATTCTACAGTATCGCCTACTTTGAGGCCTTTTGTGCTTTCAAATACCTGCAAAAAAGCTTTGTTACCCTGGATGCGAATAACTTCGGACTTGAGGTGCTCATCACCCTTAACCGCGTAGGCCACCTCGTT
Organism: Candidatus Zhuqueibacterota bacterium; assembly: GCA_016928775.1. Lineage (GTDB taxonomy): Bacteria > Zhuqueibacterota > Zhuqueibacteria > Residuimicrobiales > Krinioviventaceae > Kriniovivens. The sequence continues at coordinate 69,558 of JAFGKD010000020.1, forward strand.
CTGCGTTATAGTGTCATTGACGACGACCGTGATCAGGTTACCGTTAATGCCCGATATTTTTCCACTTACCTGACTCATATTTCTACCTTGCTAATTTTCTGAAATATTTCAAGCCCTTGTTCTTTATTATAGAGCGACAATTGTTCGAGAATCTGAAGTTTGAAAAAGTATAAAATGAGGAATTCCAAATCAAAGTGATGATCCGGCTCGACTTGAGCGATTTTATCCCATCGGCGTTTGAGGAGTGCTTTTTCGATCTCCAGTGGATTACCATCCTTGACGAGAGAGGCGGGAAACGATTCGGATTTGTAATCCACTCCTTCCTGGCGCGCCTTGCGCCAGGTTGCCAGCTCGGTGCGGAATTGCACTTCCATTTGAATGTATTCTTTGAGTAATCCGGGTTTGGTTATGCCAATATCGGTGGAATCATATCTCGCCCGGCTCAGAATGGCATAATCCCGACTGCTCAGCCACTTTTCTGTTTCCTGCAGAAAAGAGGCTATTGTTATCGCTGGCTCCTTATCAAAGGTGAGAAGCGGCAGTTGAGCCACGACGTAATAGTATTTATCCATTCTTTTTGCCTAAAATTTCATTTAATTTGGGATTCAGGAAAGATTTGAGGATAGCCGCCACACTTTCATCTGTGAAATCGTAATAGACGTTTTCATCCTTGACGCCGATTTGGAAACCGCCACTGACATTGCTGCTCGGTTTAATGGTCAGGCCTTTTTTCACATCTTCAGCCAGGCCGGCAAATAAAACCTGTTCAAGCTTATCGCGATCCGCGTCATTTACCGTGATCGCCACCGCAGCACCCTTCCATTCGTCAACAATTTTGAGGATCATTTCTTTCATAAATTCAGGTGTGAGTGTTGATTTTACTTTACGTTTGAACACCGCATCAAAGAGATGCGTAATCTTGCTTTTGAACAACAATTCGCCGTCACGAGCGGCTTGCTGAATTGCCAATTCGGCATTGGCCTGAAACGACTTTGCCTTGGCCTCAGCTTTGGTTTTCATATCCTCGGCTTCTTTATTCGCTTTTGCAACAATAACGGCAGCTTCCTGCCTGGCCTTTTCAATGATCTCATTCGATTCCTTCTGCGCGCTTTCTACGCCCTCAGATTTTATCTTTTCAATGAGACTATCGAGTTTGACTTCCATTTGTCGTGCTCCTTCATTTCTGGACACTAAAAAGCAATTGAATTATCAGAAAAAATAGTGGAACCATCTGCAGGGGAAAATCGGAGAAATAACGGGATTGAACATGTGCCAACTAACACAGCGCCTCTCGTTTGGTGCTTGAACTTTTAGTGAATTCAAAGTCTGTTTAATGTCGACAAATTTAGTAAAACAACCCCAAAAAATCAATGTAAACCGGAAAAAAATCTCTTCGCTTACATTTTTTTACACCGGATTATGGGCGTTTACACGCCCACAATCCATAATGTCTCTAATTTTTTTGAACGGGCATAACCATATTGATCTTCCCTTCCCAGCTCCCTTCGCTGGTTTGTGTTGGCATGGCGATGAATTTTTCCATCATTGGCCCCGCTGGCGTATAGCCGTTCTGTCCAATCCATTCGAAAAGCTTCTGATGCGCCGCGCCAAATGCCTCATCACTGAAAACACCCTCATACATGCTTGAAACAACGAGCGTATAGTCCCATTTCTTCAAAACGAGGGGTTCTTTTAACTCGACTTTCTCTTCCAGTTCAAAACCGAGCTCCCATGTAAGATCTTCCGGCGCCACCTGGGATGGATCATCATAATAAATGCCGAACGCTATGAAATCCGCACCAAGCCCTTGAACGCTGGCCTCATTATAGAGTGTTTGAAAAGCTTCCTCGTGTTTGTCATAACTGCCTTTCATGTCCAGGGCGCAGTACCAAAAAGGTTCAATCTCTTTGACTTCAAACTCCTTTTTTTCTTCATCGGCAATGGCCACAAGTGAGATGAGCAATACCGCCAACAGAATTTTTTTCATGACTTTCTCCTTGTAAGTGAGATTTGAAAAGTGGTCAGGCACATTACGTATTCCTGAAATAAAAAGATTCACACTGACGGAAAATTTTGACGATCTTTGCAGTGGAAGAACTGTCCTAGTCATTAAAGTTGATCGTATAGCCAACTGTCAAGAGGAAAAGGGACATTGGCTGCTTCCACTCGATGTCTTGGGCGTATTCTTTGTTATTCAGCGCATAATAGGCGGTGCTTGAAAAGACCGGAGATCCCAGGGCAAAATAACGAAGCGAAACAGTCGTTGTACGATTCGCAATAAATCCCAGACCAATGCTGAATGCCCGGGTAGTTTGTCGACCCATTTCAACTTCAACGAGTGCCAGATTCCCCTGGCTGTCTGCGATATAGCCACCAAAATAGGGGCCATTCGTCAGGTTCATGCCGAGTTGGCCATAAGCAAAGCCGGAGAATTTATCGCTGAAATCTTTGATATACTTGATCCCCGTGCCAAAGCTATAGTTGGTATACGCGCCGGTATCTTGCAGTTGAAAATCCGGAATCCATTTGAATTCCTCATCCGTTTGATAATCATTGGCGATATAAAAAAAGCTGCTTGACCAGGCGATACCGCTTTCGCCAAAAATCAAATCATACTCGGCACCGGCGCCGAAACCAAACCTGGCAAAGCCGGCGTTGTCACTGGCATCTTTTTTGGCAAAATCGCCGATCGGTAGAGAAAATCCGGCGTTGAGGCCGAGGTGACTTTGTGCACAAAGTACCCCGCTTAGCAGGATAAACGGCAGGAGAACTTTTTTGCTGAGGATCATCGGTACTCCAGGATTTATAAATAGTTGTTTCGAAAGCTTAGCGAAACAATATCAGAAAAGCAATAAAATAATGAGCATGCTCCGCACAGAACTAAACTGCTGTTGCTCGTAGGTTTCGCGTTTTCACTCCGTATTAGCAATAATTTTGTACGTTTACACAAAAGTGACCAGCTCGGTCAAATCTCGCCGCTTTTTCTCCCGCCAGTCATCCGCCGGATAACCCAGTGGCGTAAAAGCCACTGGCTGCCAGGTTTGTGGTAGATTGAGGAGCTGTCGCGCTATTTCCGGATCAAATGCCGCAATCCAGCAGGTGCCCAAACCCAGATCAGCGGCCTGCAAGATAAGATGATCGAAGACAATCGTGGCATCGACCACCGCATAGTTCTCGTCGTCATAACGACGTGTCCATGCTTCTTCACGAACAGCAACAATGCCGATGACGAGCGGGGCCTGCACAAACCAGTCGCGAGGATAAAGCCTTTGTAATTCTGCCCGGTGCTTTTTTGTATCGAAAACAAAAATGCGAAAGGGCTGACGATTTGCTGCCGTCGGCGCAAGCCGAGCCGCCGCCAAAACCAGGTCAAGTTTTTCCTGTTCAACAGGATCAGCTTTAAACGCTCGCACCGAATAGCGCTCCTGCACCAACTCACGAAAATCCATGATAGGTCCTTTCTTCTCGCAAATGACGAGTTAATAAAACAGTGATCATTTTGTTCAATCGTCATTCTGTTTACTATTCACGTATTCTCTCAAAGTTAAGGATTTTGTCCCTTCCAGTCAACTTGGAGATTGCATGGCGTGGCCCTCGGACGCAGCGGAAAAATTGAAACATCAAAACCATCGAGATACTATGCTAACGAACAAAATGAGAACAACATGAATCAAGCTCACATTACGTGGTTGGTCACATCACCGACCTTTTTCATGGTCCAATGCCAGCAATGTTGCGCTTTTTTAGCTTTTTCGACAGCTCTTTTCAGGTTTGTGCCACCCCTGACTCGAATTATCGTAAAAACCTGAATCCTTTGCACATCAGCCGCATCTATTATGAGAGGTGTGAAATGGATTCGGAAAAAATAATCGAGACATATTGCGGCAATATTAGAGAGAGGATTTTAGCATGTCGAAGCAGAAATATTGCTTTTGCGCTCAAAGAACGTTTGTGCTCAGAACTGAAGCTAAATTGCCAAAGCGATATGGTGAACAATGTCCTGAACGAGCATGTTAATCACTTGATTGATGAAATTTTTGACCAGGACGGAAAAAATAAATTTTTGGAGGATTAGAATGAAGCTTTATAATAGACGTGGTGGTATTTTGATGATAATAGCACTACTCACAGCGGTGACCTGTAGCGGAGATAAAATGGAAAGTAATGTGCAAGCCGCTGAACATAATGTTAATTCATCAGAATATAATGATAGCTATGATTTCACGACGGAAAAGCTGGACGGCAGCCCGTTGAGATTATCCGATTACAAAGGCAAGGTTGTCATCATTAATTTATGGGATACCTGGTGCCCACCGTGTCGGTTGGAAATTCCGGATTTTATAGAATTGTACGCCCAATATCAGAAGCAGGGATTTGTCATGGTCGGGCTGGCATTTGGGCAAGAAGGCCGGCAGGCGGTGGAGAAATTTGTCCAGGATAACGGTGTTAATTATGTCAATGGATTTGTGAATCAGGATGTCATAGCCCGATTTGGTCAGCCGCGCGGTATTCCGACAACCTATGTGATCGATCAAAATGGCAATGTCTACAAGAAATATGTTGGTTATACAGAAAAGAGCGTCTTCGAAACTGATATCAAAGCATTGTTAAACATTTAGCCAAATTGTAATTTTAGCTCTGAACACAGGAGATAATATTTTAGCGTATGAAAGCGATTATTAAACAGATTGAAGGCTTGTCCCTCGTTGGAAAATCGGACTCGAATCATTGGGTGCCGCTGGATAGCGTTAAAACTTTTGGCGGTGCAGAGGCTGGCACCAAACCCATGGAAATGATACTCATAGGTCTCGGAAGTTGTACAGCCATGGATGTTTTATCCATTCTCAAAAAAATGCGGCAAGATGTGAGAAATTTTGATATAGAGTTGGATGCCGAAAGAGCAGAAGGTCATCCAGCAGTGTTTACAAAAATTCATTTGTTTTATATCATTCATGGAAAAGACATCGACCGTGATAATGTCGACAAGGCCATTGATCTATCAATGAACAAATATTGTTCAGTGACGGCAATGTTAAAACACTCGGTCGATATAACGTGGGATTTTGAAATCAAAGAAACAGATTAAGGAAACACGAGATGAGCGATAATGTTTTGGAATTTACGGATGCGACGTTTGAGGACGATGTGATCAACTCGCAACAACCGGTAATAATCGATTTTTGGGCTGTCTGGTGCGGGCCGTGCCGGATGGTCGCACCGGTTATGCAAGATCTCGCCAGCGATTATGCGGGCAAACTCAAAGTGGGTAAGCTAAATGTTGATCACAATCCCCAGACGGCGATGATTTACGGCATTCGCAGCATCCCGACAATATTATTGTTTAAAAACGGCCAAATTGTCGATTCGGTCGTCGGTGCGGTGCCGAAACAAAATCTGGTCAATATGATTGAGAAACATCTGACACCGGCGAATTAGTAACAATTTGACATTTAAGGGCAAAGGCCTCTCGCGAATTGCGGGAGGCCTTTTTTGTTGTGAGACGTCAAAGGTCAAACGTAAAACGTCAAACGTCAAACGTGAAACGTAAAACGTCTCACCTCTCACGTCTTCCGTCTCATATCATCTACTCATAGCGCAGCGTGTCAACCGGATTTGCCAAAACGGCTCGCCATCCCTGCGCGCTCACCGTGATCAAGGCAACAGCCAGGGCGATGAGCGCGGCGGCAACAAATGTGAACCAGCCGAACTGAATTCGCGTGGCAAATCCCCGCAGCCAGATACGCATGGCATACCAGGCAATCGGCCAGGCAATCAGGCTCGAGATCACAACCCATTTTATGTATTCCTTAGACAACAGATACAATATCCCTCGCATGGATGCGCCCAATACTTTACGAATGCCGATTTCTTTTGTCCGGTTGGCAATATTAAAGGCACTCATACCAAGGAGTCCTAGCGCCGTAATGAGAATCGCCAAAATCGTAAACAACGTAAAAACTCGCCCAAACAGTTGATCCGATTGGTATTGCTGATCAAAGTAGTCATCGAGGAAAAAATATTCAAACGGATTGTTGGGAAAAAATTCGGCGTAGGTTTTTTCGACAAACTGAACGGTCTCGCGAATATTGGTTTTATCCAGCTTGACAGCAAACTGTCCCCGAACATCACGGCCGGTCGGCAGCAAGCGAAACAGGGTGGGCTCGAAAGCGGCTTTCGGCGACTGTTGATGATAATCTTTGATCACACCAATGATAGTGTACAATTCGCCCCAGTAATCCACCTGCTGGCCGATGGCGTGTTCGCTGCTCTCCAGGCCCATCCAGCCCACAGCGGTTTCATTGAGCATGATGCCCTTGCTATCCGTGGAAAATTCTTTGGAGAAATTTCGCCCCGCAACAAATTGAATGTCAAAGACTTTGACAAAATCGTAATCCACTCCCACGTTTTGATAATTTTTTCCCTCGGTAATATCTGCACCCGCTCTATGAATACCGCCGGCGTCCCAATAGAGCTGGCGCCCCGGCACTTCAGTCACATGACAGGAATTTTTGATGTGCTCATGGTTCAGAAGTGTTTGCTTAAAGTTTTGGAATCGCG
>JAFGKD010000021.1 GCA_016928775.1 Candidatus Zhuqueibacterota bacterium
ACTAGTAAAATTTTAGGCTGTGGCGTTGTCATATATTTTTTCCTGCTGACGTCTTTTTCGGTTCGTCCATTTGAGCAAGCTGTTCAAATAACGCGTTTTCGATACCTGGTAAATCGGCAACTCGATTGTAAAGGTTGTTCCCTTGCCAATGCCGTCGCTGTGCACTCGAATTGAGCCGGCATGGTATCTTATGATTTCCCGTACCCAGTAGAGCCCAAGTCCTGTACCTTTAACATTCGGAACATGTTCATTGGTAATGCGATGGAATTTGCGGAACATACGTTTTTGGTCCTTCGATTCGATGCCTATGCCACGATCTGTAAATTCGATGATAATTTTTTTTGTCGTGCTGCCAAGCCGAATGGTGATGTCGGGCGGATCAATCGTGTATTTGAGAGCATTGTCGATGAGGTTTTTGAATACAATATAAAACGCATTTTGATCGATAACACATTTATGCGGCGCTGATCCCGAGAGTTTGAGTGCATGCTCCGAAAGCTTGAATTGTCGTCGCGCCTCGTCAATGAGCGAGCGGATGATCTCGTCTGTCTCATGAATGCGCACTTCAAAAATTTCCTTTTTCTGCTCCAGCGCCGTTATTTTCAGGATAGAGTTGATGAGCGTGTTCAAACGATGCGCATCCTGCAACATGGTATTGATAAATTCGTCTCGCCGTGACTTTGACACCTCGCGCATTTTGAGCGTCTCCAGATAAAGATGAATGGAAGCCAAAGGGGATTTGAGTTCGTGCGTGACATTGGCGATAAATGTATCATACATGCCAGTGAGTCGGAGTTGTGAGCTGAGATTTTTAAAAATGATGGCCAGCGCGACTGAAACGGCCACATACAACATGCAGCCGCCCACGAGCAGAACAAGACTCGTCGCCGTCGAATCCACCTGAATTGAAAATTGACCTTCTATTTGGTTGGCCATATTACGCGATATAAAAAAGCGATAAACGAACAGTCCAAGCAACAAGAACCAGGTCAACTGGGCCAGCACAAAAAGGACAATTGAATATGAAAGCAGACGTCTGTTGCGCATTTTTACCGGATACAGATTGAATGACAATTGATTGATGCTATAAAATACATTTTTTAAATCTCACATAAAAGCTGCTTTTTCATATTACACTACTTTTACAATACGGGCAGCTAAAATTTCGTATTTTTATGCATCAAGCAAAACTGCAAAGGTTTAAATGACTTTCTTCTGGTTTCCAGAAAAAGGAGGACATAAAATGAACATTCTTCTGGTTAATCCCGAGACACCCAACACTTTTTGGAGTTTTTCCGAAGCGATCAAATTTATCTCCAAAAAGGCATCCGATATTCCACTCGGGCTTATTACGGTTGCTGCAATGTTGCCCAAAGAGTGGAACAAAAAATTGATCGATATGAACGTGGCGAAATTGCGTGACAAAGACTTGTTGTGGGCGGATTATGTTTTTATCAGCGGCATGAGCATACAGCGACGATCCTTCAACCGTGTCGTGAATCGCTGCAATCAACTTGGCGTCAAAGTCGTGGCCGGCGGCCCAATGGTGACCACTGAATACAAAAATATACTTGGTGTCGATTATTTCATTCTGAATGAAGCGGAGCTGACGTTGCCGCTGTTTCTCAAAGATTTAAAAGAGGGTCATCCCAAAAGAATCTACTCTTCTGATGAATTCCCTGATCTGGAAAAAACACCGGCACCATTGTGGAGTTTGCTGGATATGAAAAAGTATGCGGGCATGGGCGTGCAATACTCCCGCGGTTGTCCTTTTGATTGTGAGTTCTGCAGCATCACCCTGCTCAACGGGCGTGTGCCGCGCACAAAATCGACGCCCCAGTTTTTGGCCGAACTTGATGCATTATATGATCACGGTTGGCGTGGGGGTGTTTTTATTGTGGATGATAATTTTATCGGCAAAAAATCACAACTCAAATCAGAATTATTGCCGGCGCTCATCAAGTGGTCGGAGCAGAAAAAGTACCCGTTTCAATTCACGACCGAAGTGTCGATCAATCTCTCGGATGATGAAGAATTGATGCAACTCATGGCACGCGCCGGATTTAATCACGCTTTTGTTGGCATTGAAACCCCGGATGATGCGTGCCTGGCCGAATGTGGCAAAAAACAGAATCTCAAGCGCGATCTCCTGGATTCTGTCAAAAAGATGCAGCGGCATGGATTTGTTGTTTCCGGTGGTTTTATTGTTGGTTTTGACAACGATACGCAGACCATTTTTGAGCGCCAGATCAATTTCATCCAAAAAAGCGGTATTGTCACGGCTATGGTCGGATTACTCACTGCACCCACCCAGACCAAACTTTACCATCGACTCAAATCAGAAAATCGACTCTTGCAGTTGTCGACCGGTGACAATATGGACGGATCGCTCAATTTTATCCCAAAAATGGATTACCAAAAACTGGTCCAGGGCTACAAGCATATTCTGGATACGATCTATTCGCCAAAAGAATATTACGCGAGAGTGAAAACATTCCTGCAAGAATATGACATGAAGCAGAAAGCCAACGTGACGTTCACGGACATCCGCGCTTTCCTGCGTTCATTGTGGAAGATTGGTTTGCTGGATAAAGGAAAACGCTACTACTGGAAACTGCTCATTTACAGCCTGGTCAACTGCCCACATAAATTCAGTGTGGCCGTGACCATGGCGATTTATGGATTTCATTTTCGTCGCGTGGTGCGATCTATATAGCTTCCAACGCCGCTTTAATTTTATCCACAGACGCCGGGCCATAATATTTGCACGCGCCTTTGACAGAATCGGGTTTTATGCCGGCCTTTTCAATGGCGTCTTTGATTTTTTTCTGTGATACGTGTAGCACTTGCGCTATTTTACCGGCGGTTAAAAGTTCTTCGGGCATGATAACGCTCCTTTCATTTTATTTATTGTACAATATCGCTATAAACAAAAATGGATGCCACTCTATTTGCGGAAAGATATAAAGTCTAATTGATTAACGCAAGAGTTACTAAAATCTGTTTTATTTGTGCGAATTAATAAATACCTTATGCTAAAAAGAAGCAATAAACAGGAGCTTGTTTTGAAACGTTTTTTCCATTTAGGTATTATCGCACTATCCGTGATGATTTCGGCGTGCTCGCAGCATCCCGAGCTCACGGTTGACGAACTTGAAGCGCACCTTGAATTTTTGGCATCGGATGCTCTCAAAGGTCGTTTGCCGGGGACTCTGGAAGATCAACGTGCCGCGCAATATATCAAGGAAGAAATCACAGCCAGGAATGTCGAGCTGTTAGGTCAGGATGGCTTTCAGACCTTTGAGATTGTCAGCTCGATTGAGTCGGGCGAGAGCAACTCGGCGAACCTCAATGGCGAGCCGCTTGTTTTCAATCAGGATTACGCTCCCTATTCCTTTTCGGAAAATGGCAGCCTGACGGCGCCGATTGTTTTTGCCGGTTACGGCTTTCATATCAATACAGATAGTCTGACCTGGCTGGACTATGATAATCTTGACGTGGCCGGAAAATGGGTACTGATTTTGCGCGGCGATCCGGAACTCAATGAGCCCAATAGTCACTTTGCCCCTTACAGCACCTTGCGTAAAAAAGTCTTTGTGGCCAAGGATTTTGGCGTAGCCGGGGTTATTTTTGTCAGTGGTGGGATTTTTGACGACAAGGATGAATTACCCGAGCTGATCATCAACGATAGTCACATTAGCGTTGGTATCCCGGTTATTCATTTGAAAAAGCATAAAGCCGACAGGCTTTTGGCAGCAAAGAATATCACCGTTGATTCCCTGGAGACCTGGCTCAATTCGGAGCAGCGCCCCAGATCATTTCCTCTGGAAACGACATGTGACGCTACGGTGTCCATTCAGAAAGTGAAAAAACCGACGCAAAATGTTCTTGCTGTTCTGCCGGGTTCTGATCCAGCACTCAAAGACGAATACATCGTTTTGGGGGCGCATTACGATCATCTCGGTTTGGGTGGTCCGGGCACGAGCTCACGGCGACCAGATACCCTGGCCATCCATAACGGCGCCGATGACAACGCCTCCGGTATCACGGCGATTTTGGAAATTTTCGAAAAATTCGTCGCCGAGCATAAGAACCTCAGGCGCAGCATTCTGTTCATCGCCTTTGGCGCAGAAGAGATGGGCACCCTCGGATCAAGATATTTTGTCGAGCATCCTCTGGTCGATCTGGCGCAGATAAAATTTATGTTCAATTTTGACATGGTTGGCCGCCTCGAGTCGAATGCCCTGACTTTATATGGCACCGGCACAGCCATTGGTCTGGAGGATATACTCAAAACCTATGCCAAGCGTTATGGTTTTGAGCTGACCATGTCGCCGGAAGGTTTGGGACCATCCGATCATGCGCCATTTTACGCGGCTGATATTCCGGTGCTCATGTTCTTCACCGGTCTGCACGATGATTATCACACGCCGGATGACGATGCGTATAAAATCAACTATCAAGGTGAAAAACGGGTGGCCGATTTTGCCTATGATGTGATTTTTGATATCGCCAACCAGGATAAATCGTTGGTGTTCCAGGAAGCCGGGCCAAAAGAACGATACACATCGCGCCGGCCATTCAAAGTGACGCTCGGCATCATGCCGGACGTGGCGGGTGCGGAAAAACGCGGACTGCGCGTCGATGCGGTGATGCCCGACCGCCCGGCCCAACGTGCCGGCATGCAAAAGGGCGATATTATCGTAGCCATGGATGGCAAGCCAGTTAAAGATGTATACGAGTATATGCATCGACTGTCCAATTTCCAGGTGGGGCAGCGGATCAGCGTGGAGGTATTGCGGGGTGATGATAAAGTGATATTAATTGTTGAGCTGTGAAAAATAAACCGGGAGATGTGATACATGAAGAACGAACAGACTCAAGAAACACTCAGGCATGTGGAACAGTGGCTGAAAAATAAGGACGATAAACAGCTTTACTGCCAATCCTGGTTGCCGGCGGTGGAACCAGAAGCCAATCTTATCATCGTGCACGGATTGGGCGAGCATTCGGGACGCTATCAGCATGTCGCCGCTTATTTTGTTGAGCGAGGTCTGGCGGTATATGCATTCGATTTACAAGGTCATGGCCGTTCTGATGGCAAACGCGGCCACGTCGCAAGATTTGCTGATTTTTACGACGATCTTGAATTATTTCGACAGCAGGTGAATGAGTGGAGTCCGGACAAGCCGACAATTCTGTATGGTCATAGCATGGGTGGGTTGATTATCATGCTCTATCTGTTGGAATATCAAAATTTTATTGCAGCAGCCATCCTGTCAGCGCCGCCCATTCGCATCAAAATGGGGCCACCGACATTTATTAAAGAGTTTGTTCCGAAATTGGCGCGTCTCTTGCCAGCGTTTTCAATTCATAGCGGACTCAAACCTGAATGGGTTTCGCGTGATAAAAAAGTCGTCGATGCCTACAAAGCTGATGCGCTGACGCATCCGCATATCAGTCTCTCTTTATTCGCCGGTATGCATGAGGGCGGCAAACAGGCGTTGATGCAAGCAGACAAAATTACCCTCCCGGTTTTTATGGTGTATGGCAGTGATGACAAGATCGTCGATGGCAAAGCAATTGAAACCGCCTTTGAAAAATGCGCCAGCCCGGACAAGAGAAAAATGGTTTTTGAAAAAAATTTTCATGAAGTGCACAATGACGCCGGCAAGCATGATGAATTGAATGCCCTGTGGGAATGGATGAGAAAGTGTGTCTCTTTTTAATTTTTTCAGCACGCTATTCGCAAGCATCTGCAAACCGAGTTTTTCAGAAATATGTTGACTTGATGAAAATAATCCTCTACTATTAGATATTACTGAATGAGGATCATTTTTCGAGGGGATCATCATGACAAAATCGAGGGAAAATCAATCAAAAGACGCCCTGTTCGACGAGATTAAAAAGCTGCGTCGCGCTGTTTCGGAATTATCCATCCTCAATGACCTCGCGCGCGAGATCGGCGCCTCGACCAATTCCGAAAAAATTATGCAGCGGGTCATCAACCGCTCACTGCGCGCGGTGAATGCTGAGCAGGGCACAATTACATTGGTCGGCGAGGATAGTGCTGATCCGCACAAGACGCTCGTCCGCGATATGGTGAGCTCAAGCCATCATCAGCCGTATCACATCGACCAGGCGCTGTTAGGATGGATGCATCTAAACAAAAAAATCCTGGCGCTTTCAGACCCACATCATGATCATCGATTTGCCGGCGTGCATTGGGATGAGAGCGTGCACTCTATCTTGTGTGTACCCCTTCTCATTAAAAGTAAACTCATTGGCATTCTCATAGTACTCAATAAACGTGATGGAGCCGCTTTTGATCAGGATGATGAACGCCTGTTAGCTATTATCGCCGCACAATCCGCTCAGGTTATCGACAATGCGCGTCTGTACGAGGAGGAGCAAAAATATATTCAGATGCAGGAAGAATTGCGTTTGGCGCGAGAGATTCAACTCGGTTTGCTTCCCGCTGAAATACCCAAAATTCCACTCTATGATATCGCCGGCAAAAGCCTGCCAGCGCATCAGGTTGGCGGCGACTATTTTGATGTCATTCCAGTCGATGATGAAACAGTCGCCCTGTGTGTCGGCGATGCGTCGGGACATGGCCTCGCGGCAGCTATGTTGATGGCAAACTTGCAGGCCATCATAAAAAGTCAGATTTATTCCAAATGTTCACCTGAAGAATGTCTGCAGCGTGCTAACACCATACTTTACCAAAATACCCAGACCAATTGTTTTGCCACGTTCTTTTTTGGTTTACTGAATTATACAACCCATTCTTTTGTTTATGCTAATGCCGGACATTGTTATCCCATTCTTATAAAATCCGATGGTACTGCGACCGAATTAGCTCTGTCGGGTGTTCTTTTAAGCTTTGTTCCGGATATCATGTATGAATCATCAAGCACGAAGATCGATCCGGGTGATGTCTTGGCCATTTTTAGTGATGGTACTTTTGAAAGTCAAAATTCCGAGGAAGAACAGTACGGCGAAACGCGATTGATTGATGTTTTGAGAACACATCGAAAACAAGACGCAGCAACCCTGTTGGCGGAGACATTTCACTCAATTCAGTCTTTTGCGCAAAATCGGCCGCAAGACGATGATATGACACTTATTGTTGTAAAAAGAGTAGAGGTAGTTTAACCCTTTAAACGTTTGGATGCCGCTGACTCTCGCCTGGTGATGAGATCGTTCAACTCTTGAGACTGAACAAGGTTTAGCGCAAAATGCTTGCGAACAGCTAACTTGAGGAGTTCACGTGGTCGGCCGTATAATTTCTCATTATAAAATCATCAACAAACTTGGTGAAGGCGGAATGGGGCAAGTCTATTTGGTTGAAGACCTGCGCCTGGAGCGCAAAGTTGCTCTTAAATTTCTACCTTCACAGTTGACGACGGACAAGCACGCCCGTGAACGATTCGAGAGGGAAGCCAAAGCTGCAGCAGCACTGAATCATCCCAATATTATCACTATTTACGATGTTAGCGAATTTGAAGGGCAAACGTACATCGCCATGGAATATGTTGATGGTGTCTCGCTACGTGAGAGAATCTTTTCTTATGCAGATGAGGCGTCGAGGATATCTATCGGCCGATTATCAGACCATACAAAAGATGCAGGATTTAATATAGCCACTATCATAAATATTGCTATCCAAATTTGTGCCGGATTGAGCACGGCACATGGGGCAGGGATCGTTCATCGGGATATTAAACCTGAAAATATTTTTATCGATGCACACGATGTGGTAAAAATATTGGATTTTGGCATCGCAAAATTAAAAGATAGCGAAAGTGAAACGGCAACGATGGGAACTTTGGCTTATATGTCGCCGGAACAGATATATGGCACGGATGCTGATTTTTATACCGATATTTGGTCTTGTGGTGTCGTACTTTATGAGATGGCAACATTACGTTTGCCATTTCGTGAAGAATACGAATCTGCACTGCTCTATTCTATTATCAATCAATCTCCGCTTCCACCGACAAAAATCAACGAAGAAATTCCATCAGAGTTGGAAAAAATAATCCTAAAATGTCTGGAAAAGGAGCCGCAAAATCGCTATTCGTCCGCCAGAATGCTTGCCAAAGAGTTGAAAAAATGTGAAAGAGTCGTTCAAGCCGAACAACGCAAAGCCGCTGCACCGCAAACAGAAAAGCCGGGCATTCACAAGGAAACCGAACGACGACTCGCTACTGTGTTGTTTGCTGAAATCGTTGGCTACACTGAAATGCTGCAACGTTTGGAGGCGGAAGATGCCGCTTCCATTATGAATAGCTGCTTTGCCACGTTTACTTTTGTTGTTGAAAAGTATGGTGCTAAAATTGCAAAAGCTTTGACAAATAATCTTGTTGTACTTTTCGGCGTTCCCGTTGCGATTGAAGAAGCTTCCAAAGAAGCCGTGAATACCGCCATTGAGATGCACAATCAGCTTTATCAATTAAATGAAGATTTAAACCTGACAATCCCGCTCGATATTCGTGTTGGAATCAACACGGGCATAGTGATCACCGGGACAATGGCTGGTCTTGCCCATAACGACTATAATGTTATGGGAGATACGGTCAATCTTGCTTCTCAGTTGAAAGACTTGGCAGAAAAAGGACAAATTTTAATCGGTCCTCTCACCTACAAGTATACAAAAAATGAGTTTGACTATAGACCAGCAAGGCCGATCTTTATCAAAGGTGAAGAAAAGGCGGTTTCAATTTATGAACTTTTGTCGACCAAAGAGAAAATTTATCGACCGATTATCGATTTGGAGCGGATGATCTATTCAGAAATGGTGGGTCGTGACAAAGAGCTTGATAAATTGGAACTGCATGTTCTCAAGGTGATCAATGGTGAAGGCTCTATAGTCAATATTATTGGCGAAGCGGGCGTCGGAAAATCGAGATTGCTTGCCGAGCTTTGTCAGAACGAGAAAATGCTAAAGGTGACTCTTTTTTCGGGGCGAGCTCTGTCGATTGGCAAAAATTTGAGTTTTCATCCAATTATAGATTTGTTGAAAAACTGGGCGGGCATTAAAGACGACGACAGCAGTTATGCATCCGGCGGAAAATTGGAGAACGCTATCAGAACGATCGATCCGGAGCGGGGAGCGGAAATTTATCCTTTTGTTGCCACCTTGATGGGGCTAAAATTGACGGGTTTACCTGCCGAGAGAATCAAAGGCATTGAAGGCAGTGCCCTTGAGAAGCTCATCTTTAAGAATGTCAGGGAGCTCGTGAGCAAAGCTGCTGAACAAAAAGCCATTGCCTTTATCATCGAAGATGTTCATTGGTCAGACAGATCTTCTATTGAACTCATTGAATCTTTGTTTCAGCTGGCAAATAATAGCCGGGTTCTTTTTATCAATGTTTTTCGTCCGAATTATCAAGAAACAGGCGAACGTCTCTTAAAAACAATCAAATCGAAATATAATGATATTTATACTGAAATTCTTTTAGAGTCACTGGATAAGAATCAATCCGTTGATTTGATCAATAACCTTTTGAAAACGAAAATGCTGCCCGCACATGTAGGAGATCTGATTACAAGAAGAGCAGAAGGAAATCCATTTTTTATCGAAGAAATTGTCAGGTCTTTTATCGATGACGAGATTATTATCATGAAGGATGGACGCTTCAAAGCCACCCAAAAAATGAATTCCGTTGTTATTCCGGAAACCATTACGGACGTTCTGATGGCCCGAATTGATAAACTGGATGAGGATACTCGATCACTTCTCAAAGTTGCTTCCGTCATCGGAAGGAATTTTTTTTATAAAATCCTGACGCAAGTCGCAAAAAACATTGAAGAAATTGACGATCGGCTCGACTATTTAAAAGGAGTTCAGCTTATTAAAGAGCAGCAGCGAATGGAAGAGATTGAATATCTCTTTAAGCATGCCCTGGCCCAGGAAGCTGTGTATAATTCTATCTTATCGAAAAAGCGAAAAGAGTTACATCTTCATGTGGCACGTTCCATAGAATCGGTTTTTTCTGAAAAATTGCACGAATTCTTTGGCATGCTGGCTTTTCATTTCAGCTTGGGTGAGAATCAGGATAAAGCCGAAGAGTATATGGAAAAAGCGGGTGAAGAAGCATTGAAATCATCAGCGTCCAATGAGGCGCTTCATTATTACCAGGAGGCACTCACTATTTATCTGAATAAACATGGCAGCGCTGCTGATCCTCAAAAAATAGCCATGCTGGAAAAAAATATTGCCATCGCCTTTTTTAACAAGGGACAATATGTCGAAGCCGTTGACTATTTTGATAAGGCATTGGCCTATTATGGAGAGAAAATTCCGCACAATCCATTGCTCAAAATATACAAATTTACTACAGGCTTTATGAATTTCCTCGTGTGTTTATATTTCCCCGCTCTGGTTCGGGTTAAAGAGCCGACGATGGTGGATAAAGAAATTATCAGCTTGTATGAGAAAAAAACCCGGGCTTTGAGCAGTGCGGATCCCAAAAGGATGTTTATAGAGACATTTTTCTGGCTGAAAAGACTGACGCATTCGAAACTGACAGAAGTTGAAGGCGGTGTGGGATTATTTGGCTTGCTGAGTGGTTTGTTTTCTTTTTCAGGCATTTCTTTTAAAATGAGTGGAAAAATATTAGAGTACGTGAAGGATAAAACAAAGGAAAATGATTTAAGATCAGTGCTCTATTATAAATTTGCTGAATTATTGCACGACTTTTTAGCCGGGAGCTGGGCTGATTTTAGCGGATATGATGAGACGCTCATAAATAAGGGATTGAATGCTGGTGAAATTTGGGCGGCAATCAATATTGTCTTTTTTAGCGGTGTCCTGAGAATTGAACAAGGAAGCTTTGCTGACGCACAAGCTACTATTGATAAATTGATCGAGTGTGGATCATTATATGAAGATGATTTTTCTATAACGACAAGCTATCTCATTAAAATAAGATTTTTATTCAAGTACCGGAAATTGACTCAAGCTCTTGTTGAAGCGGACAAAGGTATAGCGTTTTTTGAAAACATTGGATACAACGCCTATGCATTTGAATTATATTCGTTCAAGGCAAGGGCATATCTCTTGAGAGGTGAAATAAGCAATGCGGAAAAGACGCTGCAGCGTGCAGATAAACTGAGAATTGAAAGCAATCCTGTCCCCATGACGTTGATTGAATTCCTCAAGGCTCAATTAAGCTATGATATCTATCGTCTCGAATATGCAATACAAACAAAGGACCAAAAGGAATTCAACAGGATTCGTGCAAGTGCCGCGAAAAATATAAAAAATATTGTGAAAATATCGCATAAAGTAGCTCCCGAGCACACGGAGAGCATGAACTTGGTAGGCGTATATTGCTGGCTCGATAAAAAACCCAAAACTGCGCTGCGATGGTGGAATAAAAGTATTCAATATGGCGAGAAAATAGGCGCAACGCTTGAAATCGCACGAGTTTACATGCAAGTGGGGCGCAGATTACTTGAAAAAGGCAGCCCTTTTCATGAATTGAACAGTATCAACGCTGAAAAATATTTGGAAATGGCCAAATCGCTGTTTCAGAAAATGGAGATGCAGTGGGACCTTTATGAGCTGGAAAAAATCACTAATGAGCTAAAGCGAACGGTATAGCATTATTAGTATTGTTGAATGTTTGATGAGGAGATGATATGGCTGTTCAAAAAGATCTGGATTATACTTATACGCTCATTGATAAAATATTTCGATTTTGTTTTGGCGAGTACGGCGATTTTAGTTGTGCGCTGTACAAGGGTGATTTTTCTCAATCCCTGGAGCAAGCACAGAGACAAAAATATGAATATATATACGATAATCTAAACATCAAAAAAGGCGATCGAGTTTTGGATATGGGGTGTGGATGGGGTCCTTTTTTGAATTTTTTAAGGGAAAAAGGCGTCAAGGGTGTTGGCGTGACATTGTCATCCGGACAAGCACGCGCGTGCCAAAACAATGGCCTGGATGTTCATCTCCTCGATTGTCGGACCATAAAACCGGATATGTTGGGCACATTTGATGCAATCACCAGCATAGAAGCATTTGAAGCTTTTTGCTCTAAAGAAGAGTGGCGAGCCGGAAAACAGGACGAAATTTATCAAAAATTTTTCAAAGTCGTTTATGATCTTTTGCCGGCCAAAGGCAGATTTTATCTGCAAACTGGAACACTGGGGAAAAAAATGATCGATCCGGAGAAAGTCGATATTCATGCGGATAAAAAATCCGATGCGTATGTGTGCGCCGTGCTGGAACGACAGTTTCCCGGCCACTGGTTGCCGTCCGGTTTGGACCAGCTCGTAGCCTGTGCAGCACCCTGCTTCAAATTGAGTGCCCAAAGCAATG
This sequence comes from Candidatus Zhuqueibacterota bacterium, assembly GCA_016928775.1. GTDB lineage: Bacteria > Zhuqueibacterota > Zhuqueibacteria > Residuimicrobiales > Krinioviventaceae > Kriniovivens. The sequence continues at coordinate 12,341 of JAFGKD010000021.1, forward strand.
GCCGATTGGATTATCTGGAAACCCAAAACCAGTGGAGAAAAAAATTTAAAAGTTTTGCTGTCGAAAAATACTTGTTTTATCTCTCGATTTTTCCAACCTATCTCTCGAATAAAGCATTACGCCAACGAATTGCCTTGTTTGGCATTGAAGCGAACAGAATGTGTTTTGAGCGTCAATTAATGGATCATTATCGATTAATTTTTGAAAAAGTATAGTATGGAGTTGAGGATATGTGTGCATGTCAAAGGTTTTTTCGTGCTTTATTCGTGTTTTTGTTGCTGTCCATAAAATCGTATGGTCAACTTGAATGGACTTTTCAGAGTCCTCGAGCCGAAATCGCGCCGACGCACTGGATCGATAAAGAGATATTGTATGAGTGTGAAACGACGCTTGCCTTGTCCGGCGATAATAAACGCTATGCGCACGGCTGGTGGGCGACAACGCTCCCGATCAAGCCGGGAACATCTTACGAATTTAAAACTCACTATTTAGCTCGAGATATTGCAGAAGCCCATCGGTCAATTTTGGCGCGACTTTTATGGCTGGATGAAGCCGGTGAAATCATCGGCCGGGCCGAATATCCCAGAACGCTCGAAAACGGATTGGACTGGCAGATTATTCAGCAAACCTATCGATCCCCAGTTGATGCAAAGCAGGCGAAACTCGAATTGGTTTATCGGTGGGATGCGGATGGGCAGGTCTATTTTGGCGCTACCTCGTTTGAGGAGACCACTGATCCACCGGCGAGACTTGTAAAAATCGCCACGATTCATTATCGGCCGCAAAACAGTACGCCGATGAAAAATCTCGATTTATTCAAAACCTGTGTTGAGCGTGCGGGTGAGGCGGGCGCGGATATCGTCTGCCTTCCCGAAGGCATCACTATCGTCGGCACCGGCAAAAATTATCTCGAGGTGAGCGAACCGGTGCCGGGACCAACGACACGATATTTAAGTGATCTTGCCCAAAAACACAACATGTACATTGTGGCAGGTCTCTATGAAAAGGAGGGACCTGTTTTATACAATACTGCGGTCCTGATCGACAGAACGGGTGCACTGTTTGGCACATATCGCAAAGTATGTCTGCCGCGAGAAGAAATCCAGGGCGGCATCACACCTGGTGAAGAGTTCCCGGTGTTTGATACCGATTTTGGCCGTATTGGTCTGATGATCTGCTGGGACCTGGCGTTTCCGGAGCCGGCGCGGGTGCTGGCCCTCAAAGGAGCGGAAGTTATTTTTATGCCGATCTGGGGCGGCAATGTGATTTTAGCTCAGGCGCGCGCCATCGAAAATCAGATTTACCTTGTCTCCTCAACCTACGATATGAAAACCGGTGTTTATAATCGGGAGGGTGAATTGGTTGTAGAAGGAACGGAGGCAAATCCCGTTGCACTCATTGAAATCGATTTGAATGAGCGCACGTTATGGCCGTGGCTGGGCGATTACCGGAACAGAATTCCGCGGGAGCTACCGCCCGAAAAGAGTGTGCAGCGATAAAGGATGCGGATTTGCCAATGATCATCTCATAAAATACCAATAATTCTTTAGCCCGCATTATTCAAAAACGTCTCACACCAAGCCGCCAAGATACAAAGAAATAAAAATTGGTTCTTCCGGAAAATGAGTACTTGGAACCACCGAGCACACAAAGAACACCGAGAGAAACGGGGGTTTTTCCACCTCTATATTAGGTGATTTGTTATTAGTGGAATAAATGCATATCGACGAATTGAAAAAGAAAAAATCCTTGCAGTTCGTTATCAAGATGTGATCCTGGATATTGGTTTTCGATGCGATTTTTTAATAGATAATCGAGTTATCGTTGAATGCAAGGCTGTTCGCCAATTAACCGAGCTTGATCAAGCACAAGTGATAAATTATTTAAAAATTACGGATAAATCCGTCGGTTTGTTGATTAATTTTAATTTTAATGTCAAGTTGCTAAAAAACGGCTTAAAAAGGTGTAAATTAAAATAATCAATATCCGCAAACTATTTATCAGTCCGATATTTGTGACAATGCCTCTCTGTGGTCTTTGTGATCTCGGTGGTAAAAGCACGCATTATTCGGATGAGCCTAAAAGATTCGTCGCACAATTCACATAAAGATGTCATGCGGCGTCTGATTGTTCTCATCTGCGCAATGATCATCATCGCACCTGCTCGTAGATTGTCTGCGACTGAATATATGATCAACCGGCTTACCGAACCGATCAAACTCGATGGCGATGTAAAGGAACCCGCCTGGGATAGCATCAAATCCCTGCCTATGACCATGCATATGCCGGTTTTCGGCAACGAGCCTACTGTACAAACGGATGTCCTCCTCGGCTATGATGATTTTTATCTCTACGTCGGTGCCCGATGTTTGGAACGCGGATCGAACGGATTGGAACGGATTTCTTCATCCGTTAAAATCCGTCCCATCCGTTCAATTGATATTTATAAAAAGAAAACCGGTTTTTCGGTGATCTGCACGTGATGATCTTTATAATCGATTTTCTTTTCCTCGATGTTTTTTGTAAAAATGATGGCATGCGTGCACTTGAATTTTTTACAAAAGAGAAAAATACTATAAAGTTCTTTCAGGTCGAGTTTTTTCTTGTATTTTATTTCCACGGGTATTATGCTATCTCCGACAATGTCAACAAAGTCGATCTCATGATGATATGGATCTCGCCAGAAAAAATGATAATCTTTCAAAGACGCGGCAAGATTTTCAACTTGTCGACCGGTATCGACAAAATCGGCTAAAGCCCAGCAGAATGAAGGCGAGGACAAGTAATATCGTTTGAGTTTTTTTTCTGATGTTATTAGATTTCGTGAAAAATTGTATAACTTTTTTACGAGAAAGGATTCTTCAAGATAGTAGAGATAATTACTAATTGTTTTATTCGAAAGGCCAATATCATTAGCAAGATTGAGATAATCGATGACCATACCCGGTTTTTGCGCGATCATCCGCACTACTTGCCACAAGATTTCCGGATTGGCAACTGAAAACGCTGAGGTAATATCTTCGAATATTATCTTTCTCATGATGCCAATGAAATAATCCTTTTTTGCGAGCTGATCAGTGATCTCAATACTTTCAATAAATTGATTGTGAATAAAATTCTCAAAAAGATGCTCTATTTCGTTTTGATAGATGATAGGATGATCGAGAATCTCATTTTTGTCAGTAAAATTCAAATATTCTTCAAATGATAAAGGCGTCAACAGCACGCTTTTTATTCTCCCGGCCAAACTTTCTTGTGTTCTCTTTTTAATAAAAAGCGACGTGGAACCGGATATGACAAATTTTAGGTTTGGATATAAATCATAATAAACTTTGACTTGATTGGAGAAATTGTCAAGCTTTTGAATTTCATCAAGGAACAAGAATATTTTTTCTTGTTTGAAATCAACAAAAGTCTGCTTTGAAAATGTCTGGATTAATTCATCCAGATGAGGTTTATCCTCATCAAAAGTAAAATACCATAAACGAAATGGGCTGACGCCTAGCGCTATTAAATGGTTAATCAGTTGGAGCATCAATGTTGTTTTACCTGTCCTGCGAAGGCCTGTTATTTCGATGATTTGCTTGCTGTTTATGTCTTTTTTTAATTGATTAAAAACAGCACGCTGCTTTTGAAATGGATAGATGAATTTCTCCCAATGGCGATTATACTTTAATAAATTCATTTGATGTTCACTTGCAATAAAATTATATAATATTAGAAGTCAAGTTCTTGTATATGCTAAATTAGCTTTTTGATCGTAAATGTCAAGCTTAAAAAAACTTTCAAAGCATATTGCCGTCAGTGAAGCGGAACGCAAATACTGCAAAATTGGAGCGCAGATAGTTGCTGTATTGTACTTTACTAACGTCGCTGCGATAATCTCGGTAGAAAAAAACACCATCAATTGATGAGGAGAAACACATGAATTCAAAACATTTCGCTCATTCGATCCTTGTATTTTCTCTTTTGCTCATGACCTCCACTCGTGCAAGAATAGAGATAGAACGCGTCAACTCCACGTCGGTCGGCCTCTATGAAAAATTTGAAGCGATTTACAACCTGGATGACTTTTCCTATAACAATCCCTACGATCCCGATGACATCGATGTCACGGCAGTCTTTACCTCGCCGTCCGGTGCGCAATGGCAGCTCTTTGGCTTTTATGATGACTATAAAAATGCAAACGAGTGGAAGGTACGCTTTTCACCGAATGAAATCGGCGAATGGACGTGTCTGATATCGGCAAAAACGGCGGATCGTTCCGATCAGAGCGACGAGTTCACCTTCACCGCAGTCGCTTCAGAGCATCACGGCTGGATCAAGCTGTCCGAAGAAAATCCTCGCTACATGCAGTACGACGACGGCACCAGCTATTTTGGCGTCGGCATGTATACGCCGTGGGGCAATAGTATCAACACATTTGATACGCTAAAGAGGTTTGGCGGCAATACGTTTGCGATCTGGAACATCACCTATGGCGGCATGGTCAATAATTTTGGCTTGATCGAAGAACAACTCGGCCGCTACAACCAGACAAAATGCGGCAAAATTGACGAGCTGATCGCCGTGGCCGAAGAGCGGGATATGACCATCATGTACTGCTTTTGGCCACACGACCTGTTCTCCAACACGGTCTGGGCACACCAATGGCATCTGAATCCCTACAGGACGGTGTGTGATGTCGTGGATGTGTACAAAGACGAAACCTGTTGGGACTATCAAAAAAAGCAGTACCGCTATCTGATCGCCCGCTTTAGTTACAGTCGCGCCTGGGGGATTTGGGAGATCATGAACGAAATTAATGGCACGGACGGCTGGGCCGCCGGCCGTCACAATGAGGCGAAAAACTGGGTGAAAAAGGTGCACGATTATTTCAAGGCGAACGATCCCTATCAGCATCTCACAACCGCCTCGCGCAGCGGCGGCTATGGCGAGTATTGGCCGGAAATGTATGAGCTCATTGATCTGCCAAACTTGCATGTGTATGAAACCCAGGGCTGGTCGGAGCGTTATCCCGGCAATACCTTGCGCTCCAGCATGGTTAACTATGCCTTTGCGGCGGCACGCTTTTGGAACAATTTTGACCAGCCGGGCATCTTTGGCGAGGCGGGCGCGGATTGGGTGCGCGTCGATGTGCGATCGCCCGAGTACGAAGCGCTCTACCACAATGCCATCTGGGCGACGCTCACCAACGGTATTGCGAGCACACCATATTGGTGGACATTCACCAATCCGATTCGCGATCAGGAGCGAGCACAGATGTTTCATTTGGCAAAATTTGTGGCGGACATAAATTTTCTACGAGAAAGCAAAGTGCATTTCGAAATCACCACCAACGATTTTGATCTCTATGGCATGCACGGCGACTCGACGGTATTCGGCTGGATGCGCCAGGTGAATGGCCGGGATGTGTCTGATAGTGCATTTGATCTTGAAAATGTGCTCAATCCCGATATACCGGTTTATGCAGTGAGCTATTATAATACCTGGACCGGTCAGCCATTGGCCACCCACATCCGACCGCATGTGGATGGCAGACTGCGCGATAGGACGCCCGAGTTGGCCACATCTTACCCGGATGTGGCGTTCAAAATTACCCCGGCGCAAGGTGGGGACATTCCGGCGCGAATTGAATTGTCCAGTGATGCCGATGAAATGCTCAACATCGATACGCTGACAACCGTCCTCACCTGCTATCTCTTCGACGATCAGGATCGTTTTTGTCCGGAAGCCAAAACATTGATCGAATTCACTTTATTTGGCCCCGGCCACTTTGCCGGCTCTGCCCAGGTGCCGGCTGAAAACGGCGCCGCGACAATGATCTATCATCCGTCGGATCAAGCCGGCCTCGCCACTATCATCGCCTCATCATCAGGACTCACACCGGATACGCTCACGATTCGCATCAAGGATAAAATCATTCTGGATGATTTTGAATCCTACAGCTCAAATGAGGATTTGCAAACAAGCTGGTTGACAAAATCCGGCAAGGCCGATCTATCGCTTGATGCGCAACATGGCGACGGCCAGAGCATGCGCCTCGATTATGGTATTGGCGCTGAATTCAAGTACACGGCTGTTTTCGAAAAGACAATCACCCAAAGTTTCCAGGGCGGCAACTATTTTTCCTTTTGGATCGAGCCGGATGGCTCCAATCGCGATGTGGAAATCCGGATTTATAACCAGGATCGGAAATATTGGAGATATACATTTCCTCTGACCGGAACACTGGCTGAAAGAATGGTCATTCCATTAACCGATTTTGAAGCGCAGGATCACACTATCCCCTTTGATCTGTCCATTTTGACTTTCATCCGGTTCACCATTCGAACCGGTCAGGGCGAGCATGGCACGGGTACGCTCTACTTTGATGATTTCAAATTTCCGGTCACCGCGCCGTCAGATGTCAAAGATTCAAAGGATAATCGGCAACCCAAGTCTTTTGAATTGGGACAGAATTATCCCAATCCATTCAATGGTTGCACGCGCATTAGCTATATGTTGCCGGAACGTACGCATGTGACGTTATCTGTCTACAATCTGCAGGGTCAATTGGTCGAACAGCTCATGAACAAGGAGCAGGAAAGCGGGACATATTTAGTCTATTGGGACGTTCCGCTTGCTGCGGCATCCGGCCTTTATTTTTATCAATTGACCACCGGAGAGATAACGGCCACCAAAAAATGTTTGCTGACGAGATAGCCAACATACACAAAACAGAAGAGGAAAAATCATGAAAACAGGAATGGTGCTGTTTTTCGCTTTGGTTTTATTCAATGCATTGGCATGCAATCGACCTTCGGAGGCGCAGCCGAACATCATTCTGATTATGTCCGATGATATGGGCTATTCGGACATTGGCTGCTACGGCAGCGAAATCCACACGCCGACGCTGGATGAACTGGCGGCCAATGGCGTGCGCTACACCCAGTTTTATAATACAGCCCGCTGCTGTCCAACGCGCGCCTGTCTGCTCACCGGGCTCTATCCGCATCAGACCGGTGTCGGGCACATGATGAATGATCGCGGCACCCCCGCCTATCGCGGCGATTTGAATCGCACGAGTGTCACCATTGCCGAGGTGCTCAAGCCGGCCGGCTATTCAACCTACATGGTCGGCAAGTGGCATGTCACACCGGCAGCAAAGCGCTATGAGACCACCAACTGGCCGCTGCAACGAGGTTTTGATCGTTTTTTTGGCACGATTCACGGCGCCGGCAGTTTCTACGATCCCAATACCCTGGTCAGCGGTAACGATTATATCGCACCGGGCGATAATTTTTATTATACAAATGCTATCAGCGACACGGCGGTCAAATTTATCGAGCAACACAAACCGGATCAGCCGTTTTTTATGTACGTCGCTTATACAGCCGCGCACTGGCCCATGCACGCACTTTCCGACGATATTGCCAAATATGATGGCGTGTACGATGATGGCTGGGACAAGCTGCGCGAGAAGCGCTACAAGAGAATGCTCGAGATGGGATTGATCACTCCCGACTGGCCTATGTCGCCACCGGACGCAAAGCCGAACGCCTGGCGATTTGACGATGATCCGGAATGGCACGCCCGCTGCATGGAGGTTTATGCGGCGATGATCGATTGCATGGACCAGGGCATTGGCCGCATCGTCGCAAAGCTGCGTGAAAAAGCGCAACTGGACAATACGCTCATTTTCTTTTTGCAGGATAATGGTGCGTGCGCCGAGCAATACGGGATGTGGAAAGAACCTTTAACCGACGCCGAATTGAACGTGCGTCAACCGAAACAGCCTGACGAATTGCAATGGGATATGGTGCCCAAATTCACCCGCGATGGCCGTCCTGTCTGTTTGGGGCGCGTGCTGCCGGGGCCAGCGGATACCTATATCGGCTATGCTGCCGGTTGGGCTAACGCGAGCAATACACCCTTTCGCATGTACAAACATTGGGTGCACGAGGGTGGCATTTCGACGCCGCTCATTGTGTTTTGGCCGAAAGGTATCTCCGCCAGGAACGAGCTTCGCGGCCAACCCGGGCATCTCATCGACATCATGGCCACATGCGTTGATGTCGCCGGTGCACAGTATCCAGCAACATGTGCCGGCAACAATATCACCGCGATGGAAGGTGTGAGTCTTGTGCCCTCCTTTGCGAATCTGGAGCTTGAGCGCGAAGCACCGCTCTATTGGGAGCATGAAGGCAACCGGGCGGTCCGGCTTGGCGCCTGGAAGCTTGTGTCCAGGGCACACGAACGACCACAGCATTGGACAGGAATAGATGTTCTGGCGATGGAGAACTGGGAACTCTATGACCTTGAGCAGGATCGCACTGAATTGCACGATTTAGCCGCGCAATACCCGGACCGGGTCGCTGAAATGGCGGCGCTATGGCAATCGTGGGCGGAGCGCGTCGGTGCTGTTCCGAAACCGCCGAGATAATTTTAACTTGAGATTCTATATTAAAATATCTATTGATAGAACACGGATGCAACGGATTTGACGGATAAAAACGGATACAAAACAGCTCTATTATATATCCGTTTTTTTCCGTTCTATCCGTTTCATTAAAGACAAACGATTCAAAGCTTGCTTGTTTTGTCACTATAATCTGATCGTTCGGCATGTGCATGCCGGACGAGAAATAGATAAGGACTTTTTTTCCTGGTGATTTAAATATTTTAAATTTGTTGTCCCGTCTACGGATGGCCGCAGCACTCCCCGCCAAAAGATAACTATTTCTGTTTGTAAAAATCTGACTCGTAATGATTTGTTCTTTCTGTTTGTAAGGGTGATATCCTGATCGTTTTCTGCAATATAAAATGTTAGTGGGTAGTTTACGATCGGGTTGGGGAAAGACTATCTGTGCGCTGATATTTTATGCAGCGATGATTTTACATTCGTGCATCCTCTGGAACATGTACATGGGGTATCTATAATGATAAAGCACCCTGAATGGAGACAAACAATTTTTTTGCTTTTATGCGGTCTGGTCTATACAAACGCTCAAATTGGACCGCTATCACCGCTTGTCTATCGAACGGATGAATCGCAACAGTTTAGTGAGTTTCCGCAGGCCGAAAGCGTGTCACTCACCTTGACGGCTGTCGCTCAATTTTATAATTCTGGTGCTTCACCCTCGGTATCGCTCTTTTATCGACCATTGGGAGGTGTCTTTGACAAAATCCCGATGATAAACCAGGACTCTCTTTGGTCGGCTAATCTTCCCGGGGAAGCAATGGTGCCGCCAGCGGTTGAGTATTATATTTATGCTGATGACGGTTTAAGCAGTGCCTCCGATCCAGGCGAAAATCCGCAAACCAAGCCTTATATCATTCAGATATGCCCGGGTGACGGGCAGAACAAGCCACCTATTATCGTGCGGACGCCACAAACCGAGTACAAGAGCCAGGTTCCACAACCACAAGGTTTCACCATTTCCTTATCGGCTTATGTTATGGATAGTGCCCCGCCATTTGCCCGTTCTGCATCGTTATACTATCGGCAATGGGGAGAAACAAATTACCGACGCGTTGCCATGGGCCATATCAGCGGCATTATCTGGTCGGGCACTATTCCGGGCGTTGATGCACAGGCGCCACGCCTGGAATATTATCTCGAAGCATCTGATGGTGATCTCGTTGGCACGGCACCGCTGCTCAATCCCGAAGGAAATCCTTTTATTATCCAAATTTGCGATACCTGTTCCGATCCCTGCGATCCTCCGCCACCGCCTTTGATCCAAAGAACGTCCGCTACAAGTGCGTTGTCCAATACAACGCAGCCGGAGAATGTAGACATTGACATAACGGCGCTTACTGCAGACAACTGTTTCCCCTTCGTAAAATCTGCACGGCTTTTCTATCGCATGGCTAATGCTGTTGACACAAGCTACACGACTATCCATATGAGGTTAGTGTCCGGCAACTTGTGGTCCGGCATCATACCCGCGCACGATGTAAAAAATCCCGGCATTTACTATTATCTTTTCGCCACAGATGGCGAACAGACGGGTCGTTCTCCAAATATCCTGAATCCTGACCAGTTTCCATATTTTATCCCGGTTGGGACGTCAGCGGCTACTGTGATTCTCCGAACAGAGGCCACAATTCGTTTGAGCAAGGAAGCACAGTTGGAACAAAAGAAACTGGCCATCGACGTGTTGATTTACGATTATAGCCAGCCGACCACGCAAACAGCGACAGTTTATTATCGTCGAACCGGAAGTATGAATGAAAAATATGCACAAATGTCCAGGGATTTGAGCGAAAATCGTTTATGGCACGCCGAGATTTTGGCAGCGGATGTGCAAACGCCCGGTGTTGATTATTATGTTTGTGCCGAGGACGGTACAGAAAAAGTGTGCGCCCCCAATTCAGGTTTTTTCCATATCGATGTGAGAGCCAATCCCCCTCCCGTCATTGTGCACAATCCCGTTCAATACGCCACTGAAGGTCAAAATATTACAATTTCAGCGCGGGTTTTTGATACGACCAATTTTGTGGATGCTGTGCAGTTGCACTATAAAAATGGTGCAAACAGCACTTTTATCTCCCACCCTATGCGCAACAACGGCGGCGAAATCTATGCGGGCACCATTGCCGGCTCTGAGGTAAAACCCGATTCGGTTTTTTATTATCTTTACGCCGTGGATAACCTGGGAGCGGCTACAAAAACATCACACTACAGCTTTTCTGTCGATTCCGCTCAAGTCGCCACCGTGGCACCCAATCCGTTTACACCCAATAATGACGGCTTTAACGATTATGTGCAGTTTGACATTCCGGCGCTCTTGCAACAAAGCGGCGCTGTACACATTTTCAACCTTCGTGGTAAAAGGATTGTCAAAATTACCAATGAAAATAAATGGTACGGCTTCGATGAAAACAACCAGCTTGTCCCCCCGGGACTGTATCTTTATATGGTCAAGATCAACGACAATGTCACGTTGTCCGGCACGCTGACGGTTATACGATAGGGGGAGGAAATGAAAAAGATCATTTTGCTTTTTGCACTTTTTTTCTCACCCCAATTTGTTTCCGGCCAGTTTATTACATCGGTCAATCCGGCCAATGTGGATGATCCGCGACTCTATTTTGTCAATCCGGCGGGTTTGGGACGGTGCTCCGCGCCGGTTATTATAGCGGGCTATCGCAAATTGTACGCCGGACTGGCGAACGACAATTTGCAAAACGGTCTCATTGGATTTGTCTACCCGACCGGACGATATGGCGCCATCGGTTTGACCAGCCAGACTTTTCGATCATTTATCCTGCGAGAATCTGCCATTGACGTGCGTTACGCTTTGAATTTGAACACTGTAAATACGGCACTCGGTTTGAATATTGGCGTCCTGGGCCGTTCTTACGACAAAGCTGATTTTAATCTGGTTAATCCAAATGATCCTTTATTGCAGGGTGACCTATCCCTTTATGCGTTCAACATAGGCTTTGGTGCGGTGATTGAGCCGGTGTCTGATCTGCTTTTGGGTTTCAGCGCGGATCATATCAATCAACCAACAGTCTCCTTGCAGGGGGGTGCGACCAAACCTTTCCATCTGCGCGCTGGACTCATGATGATCTATAAAAACAGCCGGCCACAAATCATGTGGGAGCAGGAAGATGGCCGGCACTATTTTTCTTTTGGCACGGATTTCTGGCTTTACGAGCGTTTTTTAGTGCGCGCTTTTATGTCTTCCGAACAATTGTCTGTGGGGGCTGGTTTTGTCTATAATAAATTTCGCCTGGATTATCTGTACGATTATCCATTGACCGATCTCAGTCAGTTTGTCGGCGGGACGCACCTGTTTGTCGCTAACTATTCGTTTGATCAACCGGAAGGGGATTTTTCACAACGTATTGAATCGTTGATCCCTTTGGACGCAGTCAATCCCGGTATTTATCCTGGCGAGAACGCCCTGTTTACGATAAAGATCGAGCCCATCGGCAACTTTGAAAATCTTGTTGATCTGTACATAAAAGATGTGCCGAAAAATATGGATGCAGCTTTGCGGGAAACGCGCATCCAGCCGGGGGATACGACAATACTTGTCGTGCAACCAAAAGTATATTCTCCCTCAGGCATGATTGAATTCAACGTTCTGGCTCGCTCCGGTCGTTTGAAACATCGCGAGCGGGTTTTGGTGAATGTCCGACAACCAAGTCAAACAAAACTACGACCGATTGTGTTCACCCGAAAAGATACCCTTCAGGTGGGTTCGCCCACCAAAGTGACCATGCTCTATCCGGAGCACAATTTTGTTTTCATCGATGAAAACGAATTTCGATTGAAAAATGAACAGTATGAAATATTAAATGCGCACGTGAATCCATTGCTAAACTTTGTCTATTTTCGGGAGCATAGTGCAAACCTGCAAGCGCCCTATCCCAAGGCACTAAAACAGCTTGCCTTGTACTTGAAAAATAATCCGAGCGCCCAAATTAAAATCAGCGGCTATAATAACCATCAGAGCGAGCGCGATAATTTTCAGTTATCGAAGCAAAGAGCGGAAAATGTACGTGACTATTTGTTCAATTTTGGCGATATTAAGCCTGAGCAAATCATGATAGAGTGGTCAGGACTGTCGCCGCGAGCTGCACGCGAGCGCCACCCGCAGATTAACGAAGAAAACCAGCGGGTGGAAATCACGCCGATTGAAGACGATAACTTTTTCCCGCCCTCCATGCTGCAATTTCTGCAAGGCGGCAAAGATACGGTGTGCGTATTTCATCTGTGGCGTTCGATCGTGGAGTGTGGGGTAAAAAACTGGCGACTCTGGGTGTGGACCCACGAAAACGATGGTGCAAGAAGAACCGTCTGGACGAGCGGAGGAGACCGAGAGCTGCCGCGTCGAATTCGCTGGCATTGGACGCGCGACCTCATTGATCCATCGGATTTTAACCGGGTGTTTTATTTTGATCTTTTTATCGCTGACCAATGTGCAAATTCAGCCTTTTCGGCAGTCGATAGCTTTTACATTCAAATCCGTCCAACGGAAAATTTCGAAAAAACGCGTCTGATATTGTTGCATTTTGATACGAATGATATCTCGTTGGAAGAGGACGTGAATGACATAAACAAAGATCATAACATTCTCAAAGGCGCCTGTGTGCGCGCTCAACTGGACAGCATCGCCAACCTTCTACTGGAGCACGCCTATTTGGGTGTCAAAATCAATGGATATACAGATATTACAGGTTCGTTTGACTATAATAAAAAATTGTCACAAAAACGGGCCGAGACTGTGCGCGATTATCTCCTGGAAAGGTTCGTGGCACCTGAACAGATTGTCTGCGTCGAGGGGCACGGTGAGACCTTGCCGCTTTTGCCCAATTCGTCTCCAGCAGGTCGCCTGCTCAACCGACGCGTGGAAATTCTTGTCAAACCCATCGAACAACTGCAGTCGCTTGAAGAAAGTAACAGATGAACACACTTTCCATTCGTATCATAGACAAGGCAGATTACGCCCTTTGTTGTTTTATTTTTGAAAATCAACAGCGTATTTGGGAAATGCCCGCTGCCGAAGCCATGCCCGTGTGGAAGCTGATGACGCTGCAGAGCACCGGCGGCTTGCTCATTGGTGCTTTTGATCATGCCCGTATTGTGGCGCACGCCATGCTGACGCCCGCCATCGATGTTGCGACCCAGGATTCTTTTTTATATCTCGATATGATCGGTGTTTTGCCGGATTATCGCAATCGAAAGCTGGGTGAGCAAATGCTGCTTGTGGCCCGGGAACAGGCGAGAAGGCGAGGTTATGCCTCCATCCAGTGGACCTTCGATCCCCTCGAAGCAGCAAATGCCAGGTTGTACATCGGCAAGCTTGGCGCTAAAGCGGTTCGGTTTACTCCAAATTATTATGGTCCTGGGGACGCGCAAAATGCCGCAGCATCAGATCGATTTTGGCTACGATGGGATATCGCTACACCGCGCCATAATATGGCGCTGCCGGAAATGATCATTGCGCCGGAGAAAAATTTTGACCTGGAAAACATACAAAAAGTTGAGCGTTGTGCCCTTGAAATTCCGAATGACTTTCGTTTATTGTGCAGAAATGAACCGGAACGCGCCACCGATATTCGATTGAAAACGCGCGCGCTGTTTTTGTTTTTGTTTCAAAAGAAATTTGTCGTTCGTGGTTTTGCGTGTCTTGACAGCAAAAACTATTATATCGCGGTTATTGGAACCGCTGCATCATCTCCTTCCAGTTCGTAAAAACAATATTTTCATTTTCCAGGAATTCGAGAACCTGAGGATCCGAAAACATTTGTGCTTCCCAGACACGTTGTTGCCAGGAATTGGTGATGCTTTTCAATTTATCGGTTTCAATGGAGGGATGAAAAATGATCTCATGCAGCCCCGGCGGTAGAGATTGTACGAGGTGCATGAATTTACTTTTTTTATCGTCATAGGAATTTCCGTCAGGAACTGACCAGAAATCGTCCAGTTTGGGCAGAGTATAATCCGATATATAACTGACCAGTTCGTCTGTTATCGGATATCCCTGACTCTTGAATTTCTGCACAATCGGTTCAGTAAATTCGATGACCATCGCCGGGATATTGTATTCCATGGCCAATTCGAGATATATTTTTGTGAATTCCAGGCTGCCGTATACTGTCCCCATATGCGTGTCCATGTGACCGGGGCGAACACCCAGAGCCAGCGCATGGTCGATCTGGGCGCGAAGTTCTGTTTCAACCTCTTTGGCATCCGCGTGCTGCACAACGCTGCGCACATCGCGCCACATAAATCCCTCCGGATCAACGAGCGTCGGCACATTGTCGACGCCGGCTAACGGCGGCCAACGGTAGGTCTTCCATTCACTCGTGAGGGTGAGATGCAGACCAATGTCTTTTGCCGGATGCGCTTCATACCAGGCCATAATTGAATCGGCGTAGGGGCATGGCATCATCACCGAAGATGATTGAATCTGTCCTTTTTCCATGTAGGCGATCATCGCGGCATTGGCTTCCGCACACAATCCCGAGTCGTCTGCGTGCAGGATGATCACTTTTTTTCCCGCTGGATATCCCAACCGTTCCGCCCATGTCTTGGCATTTTCTTCGGTTTCCACGTTATTCGCTCCACAGGCAAATAAAACAAACCAGATAACAAGTATGCTGGATTTTACTTTGAATTTTATCATAGGTTTGCGCCTTTCTGATGTGACCTGATCTACCACATTCTCTTGCAGCAACATACGATAATCAGGTTTTCTGTGCAAGCTGTTTTGTGAACCATTCTATGCTAAAGGCGACAATACTGCGTTGTTTTGCAAGTTTACAAGCCACGGATTTTCTTGGCGCGGCCTGTGGCTGCAGCCAAATTACAAGCCACGGATGCACGCAGTGTGGCCGAAGGCCACAACCAAAAAGCATGAACCACAGAGCGCACAAAGGACACCGAGGATGATAGAA
>JAFGKD010000022.1 GCA_016928775.1 Candidatus Zhuqueibacterota bacterium
AACTTTATTATTTTGGTCATATACACCCAACTTTTTGTTTCTTGGTGTCTTGGTGGCTTTGTGTGAGGAATTTGTGAATAATGCAGGGTAGAACAAGTTTACGATGATTGTCTTTTTTTTAGCGCGATTCTTTTTAGAAAATGATTCTTAAATTAGTCTATTTCATACATTTTTTGTCATGACGTCAAACGCAGCATTTGGACGTGGTCGGTTGCTCTGTGGTTCTTGTTATTTAAATACCGATATTCGGCACATAAAATGCAATAGCGACTTGGTTTTATTATCAAAAATGGATTCCTGGCTTTGCAGATTTTTTATTTATTGTATCGCATGATTTTGTAACTTCAATACACTGTCTGCATCCAATAGAAAAATATATTGGACAAGATAATTTGGAAAAACGATGAAACGATTTCTAAAAATTACCGGTTCCGTTATAGGTCAATACCTGGATCGGTCCGGAATTGCAGACAACACATGCGCAGGAGTTTCAGAATGCTCACTTGGCCGTTATTTCGGGCGCCGGATATAACAAGTTTTGGGATCATCCCGAGGAAACAAAGTTATTTCATATTGCATGAATCATGCATATTTTTAATTGTAGACATAATTTTGCCTGGATTCAAGACATGAAGAACAGATTTGAACAAATTGATAGTAGGATATCGAGCTTTATGCATCGCTGGGGCATCATCGCTCTGCGAATTTCACTTGGAGTTATCTTTATTTGGTTCGGCATATTAAAACCTCTGGGCCTTTCGTCGGCACAATTGCTTGTTGAGGCCACTGTGCGGTGGATGCCAATCCTTAATCCCAGGGTGTGGGTATATATCATCGGTTGGTGGGAAGTGGCAATCGGTATGGCATTCTTTTTCAAAAAAACCATTCGGATTGCCATTGCTCTTCTTGCTATACAGATGGTTGGCACCTTTTTGCCATTGGTGATTTTGCCTTCCATTACTTTTCAAGCCGGTCATCTGCCATATGCGCCGACACTTGAGGGGCAGTACATCATCAAGAATCTTGTCGTCATATCTGCGGCGCTTGTCGTCGGCGGTACTGTGAGGCAATATCAACGAGCTTAGCACTCGTTTGTCTGGACAAGACGATTGGTCGCGGGTTTTTTCCAGTGTGGCGGATTGACGGAAGCTTTTGATCTCGTTACGCAGGGCAGTGTTCATATTTTTGCGCTGTTTATCAGCAACCACCCACAAAAAAGAAATCACATCGATTTGTTTTCCGCCATGGTCATGACCTCAAGCGGTTTGACCGCTTCACCCCAATAGACCGTCCGGTGCGGAAACGGAATTTCAATATTTTGGGCATCGAAAGCTTTTTTGAGTCGACGCCGATATTCTCTGCCCACCGCCCATTGCTGAATCGGTTTTGTTTTTAAACGGGCTTTTACGACAACAGCACTGTCGCCGAATGAATCAACCCCAAATATCTCCATTGGCGCAATAATATTCGAGGCAAAGTTGTCGTCTGCCCGCATTTCTTCCGCGACTTGCATCATAATATCCGCTACTTTATCCGTATCTTCCTTGTACGCTACACCAATATCAAAAACCATGGCCGACCACTCTTTTGTCATGTTTGAGAGCGTATTAATTTTGCCGTTCTGAAACACGTGTACCACGCCGGAGAGGTCACGCAGCACAATCGTACGTAAACCGACTTGCTCAACAAGTCCCCCGGTGCCGTTTACAATCGCCACATCGCCGGCGCGAACCTGGTTTTCCAGCAACATGAAAAAACCGGTGATAAAGTCGCGCACGAGTTCCTGCGCGCCGAAGCCCAGCGCTAATCCGACAATACCTGCGCCGGCGATCAGCGGTGCGATATCGATACCAAGCTTTCGCAACAAGAGCATACCGGCGATCAACCACACGGTTATTTTTATGGTCGCCAAAATGATGCCGATAAGCGTCTCGGCGCGCTTTTCAATCTCGGACGAATCGAGTTTGCTACCGCTTTTCATACGCGCGAGTATCAAAGGTTTAATCCGTTTTACCAAAGCATTGACTATCTTGAAAAAAATAAATACGAGAAGCAAAATAAGCAGAATGCCGGGGATTGCGGCGATTGCCCATTTTATAATATTCGCAATGATATCTTGCCAGAAAGCAGGTGTCAACCAGTTACTCATAACGGTACCTCCGCAAGTTTGAATGATACGCTTTATTGGCTACTTTTTTCTCCATCCGTCGCGCAGTACGCGCAACGCATTCGCACCCAGGACCTTGCGGATATCATCAACTCGATAGCCGTCTGAAATCAAACGCTGGGTTAATCGTGGTAACTGGGAAGCATCCTTCAAGTCATCGGGTGGATCCGTAAAGCCGTCAAAATCGGAGCCAATCGCCACATGATCAATACCACCAACATTCACCACGTGTTCAATGGTGCGTGAGATAAAATCAAGTCCTCGTCTTGTTTCATGGGGCATCAGCCAGTAATTCATAAAAATGATAGCAATCGCGCCACCCGAATCCGCTATTTTTTTAATTTCATCATCTCGCAGGTTGTAGGGACTCGGATTCACCTCATAAGTGCCCACATGCGATGCCAGGAGGGGGGCTCGATTTCCCACCATATCAAATATTCGATGACGTGCTATCGGCGTACAATGCGTGATATCAATGATCATCCCCAGGTCTAGCATTTTTTCAATGATATTTTCTCCAAAGGATTTGAGTCCATGTGCAAGATTACGAATCCCTTGAAAACAGCCTGCACGTTGTACGCTTTCCGGATAAGGAAAGCAGGGGTGAACCGCATCATTTTCGTAAAAATGGGCCAGGGTCAGATACGCAACGCCGCGCTGGAAAAACAGTTCAAGATTGTCTATCTTGCCGTCCAGACTGTGAGCGCCTTCGATATTATGAACCACAGCAATCGGATGGTCTTTTTGACGCGCTAAAAGGTCGTTCAGCTCTGTGACAGAAAGAGCCATGTGGGCCATGGGTTTACCGGTTTTAACGTCAATTGAGTTGGCAACCGACTCCTCCATAATATCGAGCATCTCCACAGTCACATCAAACGGCGAGCGTCCATAAATTTTTTGCCATTTGCGCGGCATAAGATATCGAAGGGCTTTAATGTATTGACATTCCTGGAGGATGCCTTTTTCCGGCGCATATGCTGTTGACAGCAGCACATCCACACCGCCTTCCTTCAGCCGGTTATAGTCAGTGCGAACACTAAAAGGATCAAACGAGCGACTCGCGTGAAACCGAGACGTCAGGATTCTGTTAAAGAGAGAAATTTTTAAAGAGGGGTGAGCATGCAGATCGACAATTTGTGCGTCATAATGAATAGTCCGCCAGTCTTGTAATGATGCTGATACCATTTGATTCTCCTATGAACTGATGCTCATTTGTGAAAAACTCGAACATCAGTAGAAACGGTTGTGATTGGCTGTTTAGCCGAGTCATTTTTTCGGAACACAGGGACAATTGTTTATTGCGGTCTATTTGCAGCACGGTAGTGAATGTGCGACAGCGCTCGTAAAGTAGCTGCGGCTTTTTCGGCGGAGATGTCGCGCTGGGCTTCGGAGAGCAGCTCATAACCGACCATAAACTTGCGGATCGTCGCCGAGCGCAGCAGCGGTGGGTAAAAATGAGCGTGCAGTTGCCAGTGTTCGTTGTTTTGCCCATTGAACGGTTGACCATGCCACCCCATGGAATAGGGAAAAGTCACGTTAAACAAGTTGTCATATTTTGCCAGGAAACGCTGCAAGATATTCGCGAGATCGAGGCGCTCCTTGTCGTCTAAATCCGGTAGATGTTGAACATGTCGCTTGGGCAAGAGGAGCGTTTCATAAGGCCATATTGCCCAAAAGGGGACCACGACGAGCCAGTTATCGTTTTGCTCAACGATGCGTTCTTTTGCGTTGACTTCCTGCGCGACATAATCCATTAATAAAAGAGAACCGTGTTCTTTCAGATATTGTTTTTGCTGTTCATCTTCTTTACGCGCTTCGTTGGGCAGAGACGTACCGGCCCATAGTTGTCCATGCGGATGTGGACTTGACGCTCCCATCATGGCGGTGCGGTTTTCGAACAGTTGTATCCATTGATAGTGATTGCGCAGTTCGATAATTTGATCAGCCCATGCATCGATCACTTTTAAAAGCTGCTCGGTGGAAAACTCGGCAAGCGTCAGATCGTGGCGCGGCGAAAAACAGATGACGCGTCCGGTTCCTCGCACGCTTTCATATTGCTTCAACACTGATGATGTGTCGGCTGCTAGCGGGGTATCCGGTAGCAAAGCGGAAAAATCGTTGGTAAAGACAAATATATTGTCGTAATCAGGATTCACCTCGCCATTGGCGCGTTTATTACCGGGACACAAAAAACAGTCCAGATCATGGCGCGGACGTTCCTCGGGCATTTTTTTCTCCACCGCGCCCTGCCATGGCCGTTTGGTGCGGTGCGGCGACACCAGCACCCAATCGCCGGTCAGCGGATTATATCGGCGATGCGGATGTTCGTTCAAATCAAAGCTCATCGTCGTCTCCGCACAACAAAAGCCCCGGGTTCCCCACAATCAAAACCACACCCTATTCATCATTCACAATTCATCATTCAAACCAGTCCCCCTAGCAGGACTCGAACCTGCGGCACGCGGTTTAGGAAACCGCTGCTCTATCCGCCTGAGCTATAGGGGGAAGATTGTTTTTTAATAACTTACATTGCCAATTTTCGCCGCAAGACCGACAACATTGTCACAGGTGGCGTTGAGGTGGCGTTGCGAAAACAGACCCTTCAAATTGTTCACCTGTTTTAGCTTGTGCGCTTGCGCCAAATGTGCATAACGCTCAACCATCTCCATAGAACTATGACCTAAAATTTCTTTTAACGTCAACAAATCACCACCTTGCATTACAAAATGCGACGCGAATGTATGCCGCAAATCATGAAAACGAAAATCAACAATACCTGACTTTCTCAGCGCCGTCTGAAACGGCTTTCTCACAGACTTTACTGGTTTGCCATGCGAACCGACAAATACAAACTTTTCATGCTTGCCTTTTTGACCTTTCAGCAACTCGATCATCTCATCGTTCAACGGAATCGCGCGTTTTTTATTGTTCTTCGTCTGACTCAGTTCAATAAACGGACTGATAACCGAATCAATATGAACGCCACTCCACGTCAACGTCAAAATTTCCGAAAGTCGCATCCCAGTGTTCAACGCTGTAAACACAATCGGATAAAAACTTTTGCTGCAACAATCCAGCAAAAGCTGCGCTTCTTGCGAAGTGAGAAAACGAGTCCTTCCGGGCGGCTCACGCAAAAAGTCAATGTCGTTTACAGGATTCCTTTTTGCCTTTTTCCAACGAATAGCCAGGTTATACATTCGCTTCAAACACGTTAGCTCTCGATTAATAGTCGAATTGGAAACACGATAGCTTTTGCGATACGACATATAATCTTCAATATCTGACGACTCAATTGAACCTAGTGTTCGCTCATTAAAAAAATGAAGTAAATGACGAACACTTGTAACATCTCGCTTAATACTTTTCAGATATTGACGGCGCTCTAAAAAAGTCTTAGCAAAGTCGTTGATTCGCTCATCGACAATCTCATTCTCTAATTCATATTGACCATTAATGACTTGACTTCTGACTTTTTCTTGCGTCCTGAGAGCCTGTGTTTTCGTGGCGCCACCGACAGCTCGGTATCTTTTACCTTGATAGCAAAAATAATAGTACCAGGCTGTCGTACCGTCACTGCGTTTTTTAGGGTACACTGACATAATTAGCCCCTTTCTATGAGAAGGGGCCAAAACGCATTAGTAGAAAAACAATATATTATATTGAAAATATTTTTGCAAATCATATTTTCCCCCAAGATTATAAGTTTGCTGCTACAAATTTAAGGTAGCTTTAATTTGCACTTAATTGATCAACAAATTGATCCAGCTTTTTCACATCGAACAATCGGCAGGAATCAATCGTCACAGAGGGGATTTTACCTTTTGCCAGCCAGTCATAAAGTTTCGAACGACTGATGGACAAATAATCGGCGGCTTCTTTTGCATCCAGGAGTCTTTTGTGGACAATAATTGACATTGCATCAATTCTCCCCTTTGATATCCGAGAGTTGAAAAGTTAGAGAAAATCAATCCTGTTATGGATTTTGTAGTGCCATGGTGGTTTTAATTTTTAGTTATTATTTATATGGTTTTTCATGATATTGCAGGCTGTTTCGCGACTACTGTAGTTGAAAATTGTGTATAGATGCAATATGATGCAATTAAATAATTAAACATAATAATGGATCATATTATTCCATTGAAAAGCAATTATATGCAACATATAATTTATGAGGAATCTTTCTCTTGATATACAAAGAGATTTCATTAACATGGATTGAAAAAGTATCGTAGCGAGTGAATAATTCGAAAGCAGCAAGCGCTTTTGCATTTTTTTATTTTCAAATCAGGAGACACTTTAAGCGGGGAAAAGACAAAAGACGCAGCAAGGCCTTTGGGCGCGGCTCAGCCTCCCTGAGACTTGGTGGCTGTGTTGATGCGCCCGTCGACGAGCACATACTTAAAAAAGCAGATGCGCATCAACACAGACAGCCAAGGACGGCGCAGCCCCAGGTGCAC
>JAFGKD010000023.1 GCA_016928775.1 Candidatus Zhuqueibacterota bacterium
GTACGCGTGAATGTCGAACCGGTCCGATGGATGATGGGCTTTAATGCGGCCGGTGCTGTCGGCGCTTTGGGCGATATCACGGATCATTTTGCGGATGAGTCGTGAATCGCTCAGCACATTACCCTCTCCAACAAGTGTTACCCGCGTCAAGGGATATTCGATCACGGCGGCATCGCCCATCCATTCGGCGCGTTCCCACGGACAATCCTGATAGCCGTCTTCAGTCACCTGCTCGAGTGTGTGCAGACTCATCTCCCACAGACGATCCAGAACGGGATCGGAACAGGAAAAGCTCCCATGCCGTTCGAAAGGGTAAATGCGATTTAAAAAGCGGATGTTTTGAATAGTAATCGGAACCGAGGTTGACAGCGTGCACGACGCGTCGGTAATGCCAAACGCATCAAATGTCCGAAATGAATGAGAGCCGGGATCAGCACTGTACGTTGTATTGCCAATCCGAACCTCGGCTTTTTCGGTCGCCGAAAAATTCAACTCGGCGGTTAAGAGAAAATTGCGATCAAAATGGACGGTCAACGTTGAATCGACCTGAACGGGAAATTGCAGTTCACATTTGATTTCCTTCTCGGATAGCAGAGGAATCGACCGCGGAAAAAACGGCCCCCACAAATCGCCCTTTATATTTACAGCATTTTGCCAGGCCGAATCATCAAAACCGACGCCCAGGCAATCGCCGGTGCTGTTGGTCGCATTTATGGTTTCGTCAAAACCTTGCCATTTTGCCACGGCTGTTTTGAAGCGCGTGTTGCCGCTGCATTTCCAGGTGCTGTCCGTGAAAACGGTGAAATCATCGCCCTGCAATAGCATTGCGAAACCCGGGGCATGTTGCATGCGCATGCCGTTTGAAATGCCCCCATAAACCAACACCGCGATGGTGTTTAGTCCCTGTTTTAAATAAGCGGTGACAGGCAGCGTGTCGTATTCGGGTCGCTTCGGATCAAAACGGCTGGGACCACACAAGACATAATTGCCGTTCACGTAAAGAGCATAATAGGAATCGGCAAACAGGTGCGCCGTTGTTTCGCCAAGCTTGGGAATGGTGAATGTTTTTCGAAAGACCACCGCGTTTTCACCGCCGGGACTCCAGATCATTGAGCGCTGCAACAGGGATGCGTTCGGGTAAACACTCGCAGTAAAACACATCAATCCCACGAAAAAGAAAAGTTGTAAAAGTGTTCTCATCGAATATGCTCCGCGCTAAATATATCACCGCCTTCACCGTTCCAGGTCATTTCAACAAAGTCGGAAGGATTACCAGAAATAGCAGTTTCTTCGGAATTAGGATCTTTAACGCCGGCGCATTGTGAAATTGTATAATCCGTGTAAAGTGTCATGGAGGGCGTCATTGATCGGTATACATACCTGGCCATATTATAGCCGTTCAGTTTTTTTATTTCAATCATGCTGCCATACCAGTTGCCGTCTTTCGCTTGTTTACGGCTTGCCCATACACAATTTCCGGTTCCTCTGGTATTATTTTTAATGTTGCAGTTAATCACTTGTATATTTTCGGCACGGGAGTAAATGCCATTGTTGCCAAATTTAGGATCAACATCGCCGGAATTCCAGTCGACTGTACAATTTATAATTTTAATATGGTGCGTTCCCTCTTTGCAGTCAAATCCATCTGCATGTGGTTTTGCCAGGCACTTGTAAAAGGTAATATAACCGGTTTGATCTGCACTGTTTCCGGTTGTCCAATTACTCGTTGCGTCTCCACAATAAAATCCTTCACCATATTCACCTGCTCTGCCTGTGAATTCAGAGACACAACTGTCAAACAGCCAATATTGACTGTTTTTTCTGATCTTGAACCCTTCATTCAATGTGTTTTTTACAGTAATGTTTCGCGCAATACCATGGCAGGCGTTTTCTAGTAAAAGACCTCTTTTAGATTGTGCATTCGCATCAATTGTAAAATTTTCTATCCTGTAATAATCATGTTTTATGGTCAGACATGCTCTATCGGTATTCGAACTGAATTCTAGAGTACCATTATTTATACCTCTAATGGTAACACAAGAATCTGCCTTTCCATGTTTGGAAGTAACAATGGCACCTTCATCGACTACTATTTTGCCGGAAATTATTATCGTGCCCCCTGGTTCTGCCGACGACAAGTAATTCCTAAATTGTGTGCTGTTCACGGCAATTTTGGGAGCTATTGTAATTATTGGATCATCGTCTGTGTTTTCATCAACTAATATTTTGTCTTTTTCACAGCTTGTCAAACTGCTCAACAGGAAAAAAAGAAAAAGAACACTAAAATATTTTCTAAATAAATTCATATCATCTCAATTGTTATTAGACTCTATAATTTTTCATCCTTCCATATTCTATTCAAAATCTTTTTTTATGTTATTCTCTTGATATATCCAGACAAGACGAGAATGTTCATAGCCTAATGCACTTTTTATTTTTTCTGTCAAGATTTGATCCTTAATGGTTGCTGATTTGGTGATCTGGGTTAATTTTTGGTGCCATCCCACATCGCGCCACATACCGACAAACTGCGGACCGCAAAAATTGCTGGTGGCGATGGCGATCCACTGGGCAGTGACCGCCGCGGTCTTGACGCCGGTTTCGCATATTTCATTGATGATCTCCCAATTCAGTCCAGGCCAGTCTTTGAAATCGACAATGCCCCAGCATTCGGTGGTGATCAGCGGAAGATTGGTTTTGCGGGCAGCTGTCGCCACAGTATGGATTTCATCTTTTTATTGCTGGAGCCAGTAGTCCCGACGTTCACGATAAACGCACTCGCTCTTTGGTACCAGTTTTTTATAACCGTCCGGGGAAAACCGTTCATAATTATAGCCGCCGGCTTTGTCAAATTCGCTATTGTTGAGTTGGGCAAATTGGCCTTGGCAATGGAATCGATGGTCTTGATCCAGATATCCGCCATTGTTGCCGGGCTATCGATGTTCATCAAAATTTTATCATCGATACGCACGCATCGTAACCGCGCTCTTTGAGTTCATCGAGCACTTTGTCCCAATCTTCGTAACCTGCGCCCGGCCAGCGGCGTTCCAGCCAGGAGAAATCCCACATGGTGATAGCGCGCCGGCGAATATTTTCTGTCATGATGGTCTCATTTTTTTGTTCAAATTCAGATTTTCCAAAAGCCGACAAATTGCCGGCTATAGGACTCATGGCCAACAGGGCGGTCATTTTATGAGCAAATGTTCATCGTTGCACGGATAATGTCCTTTTCTACAAATTTCTTAATTTGGTGAATATCGTGCCGAAAATCCGCCGCGGCCGGTCATTATCAAAGAGAGCGTGTCGTCCTTGCTGACTGTTAGTCTGTCGCCGGTAAACTCTCGCGGTTGTTTGCCGTCGGTGATTAACAAACAAATATAGTCATTTTCCTGCAAAAATGGAAGCGGAATCGAGATCGTTCTGCTTTCCAATCCACCATTCAAGCCGACGATATACCAGTCCTGTTTTTTGCGTCGCGCCATCACGATCCACTTTCCGGGAATGCCCTCGATGTATTGTGTTTCATCCCAGGCGACCGGCACGGTAGAGAGGAAATCCAGCACATAATCCGGTTGTGCCAGATAATTTTGGGCATTATCGGCAAAATGCTGCAGACCGCTTTCAAAGGCAACGGCGGTGGCCAGCTCATGTGCATTGGTGGTTTGGTGGGGAATTTTATTTTCCGCGTCGCCAAAAATTACCGGCGTATAATCCATCGATCCAACCACATTGCGGGTGAACGTGTAAATGGTATGGAACGTGTGCGCGTTTTCGGCAAAATTTACGTCCCAGTACTGCTCGGCGCCTCGGATGCCTTCCATGGTCATCAAATTAGGAAAAGTGCGCTGCCAGCCGCGCGGAATGGTGGCGCCGTGAAAATCGACCAAAAGATGATAGTCGGCGGCATCGAGCAAAATATCGTGATAGAGTTGAATGACATATTGTTTGTCGCTTTGCATAAAATCAACCTTGATGCCCTTGACGCCCCACTCCTGCAGTTTCTGCATTTCGGCACGGCGTTTGACCGGATCATCCATGATGTCGCATGGACACGCATCCGGCACCTGATTGTGCGGACCGCCGCTGTTGTACCACAAAATGAGGCCCACGCCTTTCGAATCGGCATAGGCGATTAAATCCTGAATATCGCCACCGTGATTCATTTCA
>JAFGKD010000024.1 GCA_016928775.1 Candidatus Zhuqueibacterota bacterium
ACCAACAGAGTGAGAATCAGAGTCAATAAAAAGCACGTAAAAACATTTCTCATGTTGCTTCTCCTTTTTTTGAGGTTTCGAAACAAACGACATCCTGTATGCCTGGTTTAATATAGAAAAAGCAGATTATGAGCGCAATAAGTTTTTTCACATTTTTGTACATGATTTTGACATATTTTACAAAATATGAAGTTATTTATGGAAACTTAATATTGAAAATATGCCATGTATTAGTATATTTATTTAAAATATCTTTTATATGTGGGCGATTTTATCTGTTTTGAAAAGCGCACAAAGGCTGCTATTTTCTTTCCCGATATATCCCTGTGTATATGATAAAAGCTCATCACCGTTCTTTTGTGACGTTACGCGGTCACGAATTGTCATTATAGCTATGTGGTGTTCATATCAAAGCGGATAACTCGAGTTTTTAGCCACGATAGAATGTAAAAGGATATTTGCATGAAAACTATTTTCAAATTTGCTGCTTTATTGCTCCTGTGCTTCAATGTATCACATGCTGCTTTGGTAGATGGTTATCGCTATATTTATCCCAAACCGGGAGCAATGCTGGTTTCACCGCACACAACAATTATCCTGCGCTTTGAAAAAACTCCGCCACAAGCGATCGCCAATTTGTCCTCCTTTGTGCAGGTCAGGGAGAATAATCGCGTTTTCCATGGCACAACTCGAATTGCTTCGGACGATGAGACCATCCTCTTCCAGCCTGATACACCGTTTGCGTTTGGCGCGACAATCCGTGTCGCGCTGCAACCAGAGTGTGATCCGCAAACTCTTTTTACCGCTAAAAAAACAGAGTTTCAATTTCACGTCATCGGAGAGCATTCCTGGAGCGCTCCGGCGGATGATCAGATACCGTCTCTCCACAAAAAGCAAAAGGCCACCGTCGCTGGCCGGGCGCGTATCATGCCCAATGGCGTCTCTGTGCCGAGCGATTTCCCGCACGTCAATGTCTCGGTCAATAAAGAAACAGCAGACGGCTACATCTTTCTGAACAACTGGCGCAACGACAATCCATACAATATCCTTTTTGCCAATGATGGTTCGCCTGTTTGGTATAAACGAACAAATGATGGCGACCGCCGCCGTGATTTTAAGGTGCAGAGAAATGGTTATATCACCATGTTAGTGCGTCCTTCAGCCGGCTACCCGTTTGGCCAGGGTCATGTTGCGTATGATGAAAATTTTAATGAGGTAAAAACATTTCACGCAGTGGATGGTTGCAGCACCGATGAACACGAATTGCAGGTGCTGGAAAATGGCAATTATCTGCTCTTGGGCCTTAAAAACATTCATAATGTTGATATGAGCCAGATTGTTCCTGGCGGGAAAAAAAGCGCCACGATCCATGAGACCGGTATCCAGGAATTCACAGCGGATGGCGATCTCATATTTCAATGGCGCGCCTGGGATTATTTTGATCCGAATGATATCATTGGCTTTTGCACACCCAATGAAGCTGATCCCACAAGTAATTCTTTTCGATTTCCGCACATGAATGCGATAGATATTGACTATGACGGGCATATTCTGCTATCCAGCCGTCATCTCAGTGAGGTGACCAAAATTCATCGCCAGACCGGTGAGATTATCTGGCGACTTTGTGGTGCAAACAGTGATTTCGAATTTGTCAATGATGATCTGAATGGCTTTCGTATGCAGCATGATATCCGCTCATTGGGCAATAATCATTACACGGTTTTTGACAATGGTAATATGCACAATCCGCCACAATCTCGCGCTGTGGAATATGTCCTGGATATGGATAAAAAAACCGCCACTCTGGTGTGGGAATGTCGCGGTACGGCGGAAAGGAACTATTATACGCATTATATGGGCAATGCCCAGCGGCTGCCAAACAACAATACGTTGATCAACTGGGTCTACGCCAACAGTCCGAAAGCCATGGAAGTGACGCCGGATGGAGAGGTTGTTTATTCAATGGATTTTGTCGAAGGTTTTAATACCTATCGTACGTTTCGTTTTCCCTGGAACGGTGTTGTCGAAAAACCTCTTCTTTTTGTTGAACAGGAAAACAACAGTTTGGTGCTTATCTTTAACAAGTTTGGCGATAAAAACGTCGCTTATTACAACATTTATGGCGGCACGACACCACGCCCAACCACGGTCGTTGATACGTCGCGGGTGACATTGAAAAAATTGACCGGTTTAACAAACGAGCAGCGATACTATTTCAGAGTCACGGCGGTAGATAATGCGGGTGTTGAAAGTGATTTCTCCAATGAAGAAGATATATTCGTCAATTTTGTCAATCCCGGTCAGAATATCATCAGAAATGGCTCTTTTTCGAATGAAACCGAAAATTGGGATTTTACAACGACAGATGCTACTGCTTCGTTTGATGTCTCCGGATCAGGCGAGCTGCACGTTCAGATTAGCAATGCGGGTTCCGATTTTCGCAGCATTCAAGTCCGCCAAGGTGATCTGCCGCTGGTTCGCGGCAAAACCTATCTGTTCGAATTTGACGCCTATTCGACCGTCAATCGTACAATTGAGGCGTACGTTGAGCGGGCCGCGGCGCCGTGGACAAATTATGGCCGGCTCAATCCAACCGGGTTGCGGCGAGCCAGGCAGCACTTTGCCTATGAATTTCTCATGGAGAACGCCTCCGATTTTGCGGCGCAGATCGTGTTTAATTGTGGCGGTGCGGCCGGCGATGTGTTCATCGATAACGTATCCTTGACCAATATAGACGGAGAGCTGCCTTTCAGGGATCTCCCCGCAATGTGGCAACACCGGGATATCGGCGCTGTCAATCTGCCGGGCGATGCGGGTACCTGGCAAGACCTCTATCTTGTCAAGGGATCGGGCACGGATATTTGGGGGACATCGGATCAGTTTCATTTTGCCTATCAACAAATAACCGGTGATGTTGAGATCTCGGCGCGGGTTATGTCAATAGGTGATACAGATGGCTGGGCCAAAGCCGGTGTCATGATTCGCAACAGCCTGGAGCCGGGGGCCAAGCATGCCATGATGTGTGCGACCGTATCGAACGGCATGGCATTTCAAAGACGGGTTGAGGCGAATCAGGGCTCCCTGAATGATAACACCGAGAGTCCCAAAACGCCTTACTGGGTGAAACTTTCACGACGGGGCACTTTTTTTATTGGCTATGAATCCGCAGACGGCGAAAAGTGGGATCGTATCACTTCTGAACGCATCCAGATGAATCAAACGGTGTATGTCGGCTTTGCAGTCACGTCACACAATAACAATGCGCTCTGTGAAGCGACGTTTGACGATTTGCAGATGGATTATGAGACGGCGGCAATCAATCAACAAGAAACACTTTTGCCGAGTTCTTTTGTCCTTTATCCCGCATTTCCGAATCCATTTAATCCAACGACCACCATAAAGTATAACCTGCCCGAGCGTTCTCATATTAGACTTGTGATTTACAATATCCGCGGTGAACGTGTGCGCGAGCTGGTGAATGAGGTGCAGGAAGCGGGAGCGTATCGATGCGAATTTGATGCCATTGACCTCAGTTCGGGGCTCTATTTGTACGAAATGCAAGCGAATTCTTTATCCACGGCATTACACTTTCATAAAGTACACAAAATGACAATGGTAAGATAAACCAAGTTTGCTATTGAGAATTATCAAATTATTTGTACTCGCACTTTTACCACAGTTAACCCTCGCATGGGCGTTGGTGGCACCGGGCTATCTATATCCCAAACAACACGCGGAGCATGTATCACCTGAAACAGAGATTATTGTGCGTCTGAATAATGAAGAACCAGTCACACCCGGAAAAGCGTGCATTATGCCAAATGGCGTGTCTGTTCCAGGTGATTTCCCGCACATTAGCGTGACAACGCACAAAGAAACGGCCGGTGGCTATCTGTTTGTTCATTGTATTCGCGAAATAAAACCATATAATATCATATTCAGCAATGATGGTTCTCCGGTATGGTACGAGCGCTGGGGGGATGGCGAATTATACTGCGATTTCACCGTGCAAAGAAACGGTATCATTACCATGACGACGAGCAAGAATGGCGGCAGATATGTCGGGTATGATCAAAACTTTAATGAAATTGGTACATTCAAACCCGCTGCCGGCTATTCGCATGACGGTCATGAATTGCAAGTCCTGAAAAGCGGCAACTATCTCATCATCGGACGACGAGATGTTCAAGTCGACATGAGCAAAATTATTGATGGCGGCCAAAAAAACGCCAGGATTCAGGAAAGTGCCGTTCAGGAATTTACACCGAATCACCAGATGATTTTCAACTGGTCGGCCCTGGCCAATTTGAGCGATGGTCTCCCGTATCTGGAGCTGGATGATCCGCGCGGCAAAACGTTCAGGTTTCCGCATATCAACGCCATCGATGTGGACAAAGATGATGGTCATTTGCTGATCTCCTGTCGAATGTTGAGCGAAATCACCAAAGTCGATCGCGAAACCGGCGATATCATCTGGCGGTTGGGCGGCGCACACAGCGATTTTGTTTTTGTCAACGATCCGCTGCACGGCTTTAGCAGTCAGCACGATATTCGTTCGCTCGGGGACGGGCGCTATTCCGTCTTTGATAACGGGAACTTTCACGTTCCGCCACAATCGCGTGGTGCTGTGTACGAGCTGGACATGCAAAATAAAACAGCGAGACTTGTTTGGGAATACCGAATGCCGCCGGAGAATGGTTTTTCGTATTATATGGGTAGTCTCCGACAACTTGATAATGGCAATTACCTGATCAATTGGGCGGTCGGAGCGCTGCCCAAAGCGACAGAAGTGACGCC
The DNA here is from genome assembly GCA_016928775.1 of Candidatus Zhuqueibacterota bacterium. GTDB lineage: Bacteria > Zhuqueibacterota > Zhuqueibacteria > Residuimicrobiales > Krinioviventaceae > Kriniovivens. The sequence continues at coordinate 4,798 of JAFGKD010000024.1, forward strand.
AGCCGGCGAAGTTGTCTATGAAATGAACTTTAGCAATCGTTATGACACCTATCGAACCTTTCGGCAACCGTGGAACGGCCGTGTGGCAAAACCTCGGCTGATCATCGAACAAGAGGACAAGAATATTGTACTTCTTTTCAACAAGTTTGGCGATCCGAATGTCGCTTATTACAAGATTTATGGCGATACGCTGCCTCGGCCCACAACCGTGCTCGATACGGCACGAGCGACTCTAAAAAAACTCTCCAACTTGACCAACAGAAAGCGCTATTTTTTCCGTGTCACTGCTGTTGACAGCAATGGCTCTGAGAGTATTTTTTCCGACGAGAAAAATGTATTTGTTTATATCGTCGAACTTGGTGAAAATATCATTACCAACGGGGATTTTTCGGTGGGCCAAGACGGCTGGACTTTTAATACCGTTGATGCCGATGCCGCTGCTGATGTAACGCCTGATGAAGTGATGCAAATACGCATCGATGACGCCGGTGAAAATTTTGATTCCATTCAGCTCAAACAACTACATATTCCTTTGGTTTTCGGGACCACTTACCGACTTGAATTCGATGCAAGGGCTGTTGCCGATCGTGTTATTGAAGCACACATCGAACAAGCCGGCTATCCCTGGAATAATTATGCCAAACTTAATCCAACCCCGCTGCGGCGCGCCGAACAACATTTTGTCTATGAATTTATCATGGCTGATCCATCTGATGCTGAGGCACAGCTTGTTTTTAACTGCGGTGTTATGTCGGATGATGTGTTCATTGATAATGTGGCCCTTTCCATTATAGATGATAACAGCCCTTTGCAGGAATTGCCGCCGCCGTGGCAGCATCAAGATATTGGCGAGACACCTCTGGCAGGTGATGCCGGTATGCTCGATGATCAGATCGTTGTCAGAGGTTCTGGCGGCGATATAGCAGGCACAAATGATCAGTTCCATTTCGCCTATCAGAAAATCGCCGGCGATGTTGAAATCTCGGCTCGCGTCAACTCCATTGGGAATACGGATGCCTGGGCCAAAGGAGGTGTCATGATCCGCGATACCCTTGAACCGGGTTCCGCCTATATGATGATGGGGTCCACAGTGTCTATGGGAATGATTTATCAACGGCGCACTTTTGAGAATAAGGTCTCGGTGAACAGAAATTTTGCGGAACTTGCTCTGCCACGCTGGGTTAAAGTTGTTCGAACGGGAGATAGATTATCCAGCTATGAATCTCTAGACGGAGATGCGTGGAATATTGTGGGCACCGAGGAAATCGACTTGAATAAAGCAGTTTTTATTGGATGTGTCGCCACGTCGTATAACGAGAACAGGGTGTGCAGCGTCTATTTTGATGATGTTCGCATTGTCAGTACGACGGCCATTGCAGATCAACATTATTCCAGCGCACCGGCAACGTTTGCGCTCTATCCCGCATTTCCCAACCCGTTTAATCCATCAACCACAATAGCCTACAAGTTGCCCGAGCGAGCACAGGTGCACCTTATTGTTTATAATCTTCGCGGAGAGCTGGTGCGCGAACTGGTGCATGCGAGACAGAACGCCGGTGAGTATAAAGTCGAATTTGATGCATCAAAATTAAGCTCGGGATTGTATTTTTATGAATTGACAGCGCGCTCCAGTCTTGGCGAGAGTATGTTTCACGCTGTAAACAAGATGACGGTTGTCAAATAGAGGATAACTTATGAGATTTATATGCATTTGTTGTTACATTATGTTATTCATTATTCAACTCGCCGCGGCAGCCGAATTCCAGGGTTATCAATACCTTTGTCCCAGGCCGAATTCGACTCGCGTTTCGCCTGAGGCAACGATCATTGTACGCTTTGACAATATTTCACCAAAATCGTTGACTACCCTGCAGATATTTCGCGTCGAGGATGAGAGGGGAATGATAGGCGGAACAGCGCGACTGGCCTCGGATGAACGCACTCTTATCTTTCAGCCCGAAAAAGCATTTTCTCCTGGCTCTACTGTTCAGGTCACATTGGCACCACGCTTTGCCGAGCCAACGCAGCGACCTGTCGAGGATATTTCTTTCACCTTTGCGGTGACCAATAGCGTTGCCCTGGAAACATTCCAATCTTCCGAACATCAAGATGGGGGAAATCGCGTGGCGCAAAGTTTTCTGCAAAAGCCGGCAGCCGGCATGGCGCGGATTATGCCGAATGGCGTCTCCGTGCCGAGTGATTTCCCGCACATCAATGTGACGACCAATAGTGCACCCGGAGATGGTTATATCTTTCTCAACAATCGCGGCCGCGGCACACCCTATAATATTATATTTGACAACGACGGTTCGCCGGTGTGGTACCTTCGCACCTCGGATCGCCGGCGCGATTTCAAAGTACAGCGCAATGGCACCATCAGCATGCTGGCGCGTACAGGCGGGCACCGGTTTTTGAATTTTGACAAGAATTTTAATTTTCTCACCGAATATAGCGCAGTGGATGGCTATAGCACCGATGAACACGAATGTGTTATTTTGGAAAACGGCAATGTTTTGCTCATCGGTATCCGCAGTGAGACGGTCGATATGATCGCCTATGTCTCTGGCGGCAAGCGAAATGCCACGGTGCACGAGTCAATCATCCAGGAATTCACCGCCGATGGCGACAAGATTTTTGAATGGCGGGCGTGGGATAATTTTGATCCGGCGGATATCATCGGGTTTTGTGATCCGGGTCAGGCGGATCCGCGCGACAACAGTTTCCGATTTCCGCACATGAATGCGATCGATATTGATGACGACGGGCATATTTTGCTCTCCAGTCGCCATTTGAGCGAGGTGTCCAAGATTAATCGTGATACCGGTGAATTCATCTGGCGTCTTGGCGGGGCCAACAACGAATTCGAATTTGTCAATGATGAACTGGACGGCATCACCATGCAGCATGCGGTGCTGGTATTGGGCGACAAGCATTATACCGTTTTTGACAACGGCAATCTGCACGACCCGCCGCAATCGCGTGGGGTTGAATATGAGCTGGACCTCGACAAAATGACTGCGACGCTGGTATGGGAATATCGTAATCCTCCAAGTACGGAATTTTCACACTATATGGGTAATCATCAACGTCTACCCAACGGTAACTCGTTGATCAACTGGGCGGTGACGAGTCGGCCCAAGGCCACCGAGGTGACCCCGGACGGGCAGGTGGTTTATGAAATGAATTGGGCCTCCTCCGATGAATGCTACAGAACTTTTCGATGTCCCTGGGATGGTGTGGTCGAAAGGCCGAGTCTGTTTGTCGAACAATTGCTCAATGATGTTCATCTTATTTTCAACAAGTTTGGCGATAAAGATGTCCTTTATTATAATATTTATGGTGGCTATTCGCCCAATGCAACAACCCTCATTGACACGTCAAAAAAGACGCTCAAGAGTCTGACTGATCTGGAAAACAATAGACTGTACCACGTGCGTGTCACTGCGGTATATGCAGATGGCTCGGAGAGCGCTTTTTCCAACGAGGAACGCGTGCTCATCCAAAAAGTCGAACCCGGCATCAATCTGGTGCCGAATAGCGATTTTTCCCAGGGCAAAGCCGCGTGGACTTTTGAAGTGCAGGGCAGCGGCGACGCGGATTGGCAAATAAACGATGGTGTGGCGCATTTTATCATTCGCGACGGTGGCAGCCCACACCATAATGTGCAATTGCGGCAAAACAGTTTTCCGCTCATCACCGGGCAAAAATATCTGTTTGAATTTGATGCCTGGGCGGATGCCCCCAAAACGATCGAGGCTAAAGTGGGGCAGGATGAAGGACCCTGGACGAATTATAGCGGCATCGGCTTGTCCGGCCTGGCTCGTTCCAAAAAACATTTCAGCTATCAATTTACCATGGAACAGCCGACCGATCCCAACGGACGCGTCGTTTTTAACGTCGGTGATTCCGAGCCGGATGTTTATCTTGATAATGTGACGTTAAAAATTCTTTCGCAAACAAATGCGCATGAAACCATCGCCGAACCGCCGGCACAATTCACACTTGGGAAAAATTACCCCAATCCATTCAACGCCTCTACGACGATTCCATTCCACGTAACGACACCAGGGCGAATCAGAATGGAGTTGTTCGATGTGCGCGGTCGGCTGTATAAAATATTAGTCGATGCCGAATGTGCAGCAGGACAGCATCAGGTGACGCTGGATGCTTCGACGCTAACCTCGGGTGTCTATCTCTACAGATTGACAGCTCTCAACAACGACGGTTCACAAATCTATTCTGATACACAAAAAATGATGCTGGTCAAATAATGAGTGAGCATATGAACAAAATTTTCGGTGCAATTTGTTTTTTTATCCTTTTGGCAACAGTTGTTGGTGCTACTTATCATCAGAGCGGATATCAATATCTGTCGCCAAAACCCGGGTCCATCGAAGTATCAAAATATTCGACAATTTTTTTACGTTTTTCAGATGCTCTGCCGCTTGAACTGCGCAACCTGGATAACTTGATTCAAGTAGCCGGCGACAAGGGTGGAGCATATCAAGGTGACATCAAAATTGCTTCCGACGACAAGACCATCATCTTCAAGCCGAACAGGCTGTTTGTCCCGGGTGAATCCGTACATGTCACAATTTCACCGGACTTTTCTACTGAATCGCAGGTTGTCCAATTCGACTATTCTTTCCAGGTTTCAAAGCAGGAAAGCAACGATTATTCATCCCTAGTTGATGCGGATGACAGCCTGCTAAAGTCTGTAAAAACTGTGGGTGCGCCAATGATCATGCCCAACGGTGTGTCCGTACCGAGCGATTTTCCGCATGTCAACGTCGCGGTGAACAATAATCCAGCAGAAGGATATATCTTTTTGAATAACTGGGGTGGTTATCCCTACAGCATGATACTCGATAATTCAGGTTCACCGATTTGGTATATTCGCGGTGTCAATGATGGTGATCGCCGGCGCGATGTTAAGGTTCAGGATAATGGTATTTTAACCATGCGCGTCCTGGGCAACGCCGGTTATGATTTTGGAGATGGTTTTATTGGTCTGGATAGCACCTACACGTTCATTCGCGGATTTTATGCCACCGATGGCTATCACACGGATGAACACGAGTTGCAGGTTTTAGATAATGGAAATTATTTGCTGGTTGCGCTTCGAAGTGTAAAGATGGATATGAGCAAAGTCGTTGCGGGCGGACAAACAAATGCGACCATTAACGAAAGCGGCATCCAGGAATTTACGCCGGAGGGTGAGTTGATATTTCACTGGCGCGCCCTGGATAACTTTGATCTTGCGGACATGTTCGGTTATACTGACGAACCACCCGGCAGTTCTTCCTTTCGTTTTCCACACATGAACTCGATTGATATCGATGATGATGGCCATATCATTCTCTCCAGCAAGCGTTTGAGCGAGGTGACAAAAATCCACCGTCAAACCGGTGAATTTATCTGGCGCCTGGGCGGCGCAAACAACGAATTTGAATTTATCAATGATCCTCTGGACGGCTTTTCGCTGCAGCACAGTGCACGCGTTCTTGGTGACGGCTTTTATACCATTTTTGATAACGGCGTATTGCACGAGCCGCAAGTCTCGCGTGCACTTGAATACAAAATAGATGCTGAAAAGAAAACGGCAACGCTGGTATGGAGCTATCAGCGTGAAAAACCGGATGATTATGCCTACCACATGGGCAACGTGCAGCGGCTGGGCAATGGTAACACATTCGTCAATTGGGCCGTTCAGAATATGCCAAAAGCGGAAGAAGTGCGCCCGGATGGCAGCACGGTCTATGAAATGAATTTTATCCAGAGTGCCAAGTCCTATCGCGCCTTTCGATTTCCCTGGAATGGCAAAGCGACAAAGCCGGTGCTCTATGTCGAGCCGCAAGCGGATAATGTGACGTTGATTTACAATAAATTTGGCGATCCCAATGTTGATTTTTACAACATTTACGCCGGACGCGGTTTGAATCCGACGCAAGTTGTTGCGACCAGCAAAGAGACTATGATAAAACTCACAACACTTGAAAATCGACGGCGATATTTTATTCGCGTCACGGCCGTCGATAAGGATGGTAACGAGAGCCCGTTTTCCAATCAGGAGGAGATCGTTGTCAATATCATTCAGCCAGGTGAAGAGCTGGTGGATAATGGCAATTTTTCTAACGGCCAAAATTCCTGGGATTGGCTGGTGCGCAATGGCGCACAAGCGAACTGGTCGATAGAAAATAGCGCGGCAGTTATATCTATCACCAACGGCGGCAGTAATGATCATGATATTCAATTGACCCAGGCAGGCATTGCTCTTGTGCAGAATCGTGAGTATGATTTTGAGTTCGACGCCTGGGCCGCTGCACCGCGAACGATCGAAGCAAAAATTGCCCAAAATGGCGGCTCGTTTACTGATTACAGTCAAGTCGGCTTGACGGCCTTGTCGCGCAGTAAAAAACGTTACACCTATCGATTCCGCATGCAGGAATCGACCGATATGGACGCGCGCATTGTTTTTAATGTCGGCGCCAATACATCGGATGTCTCTATCACAAATGTTTCTGCTAAAATGGTGGGAGAGACCGGGCTCAGCGATCAAGCGGTGTCCATTCCAAATGACTTTGAGTTGTCGGATAACTATCCCAATCCGTTCAACGCACGGACAACTATTCGTTTCACTGCGCTGGAAAAAAGTGATGTAACCGTCACGATTTACAATATCCTTGGTGCACAGGTGAAAAATTATGACGCCGGATTTTACAATAGTGGATCGCATGCAATCAATCTTTATATGGATGATTTACCATCAGGTGTTTATCTGTATCGGCTGTCAACGAGAAACATCAGCGGAGTCATTTCGTACAGTCGGGTTAAAAAGATGACGCTGTTGCGGTGAAACCCGGCACATCCGGGATGAGTAACAGCTTCATTATGGCGTGCGAAAAAATAGGGAGTGTGTCATGAAATCATCCATAATTCAGCTCACTGTGATATTGATCTTTTTTCAATTGACTACAGTATTTGGACACCACCTCAGCGGTGTTCAATATGTGTCACCCATGCCCGATGCCCGGAATGTGTCGCAGCACACATCAATAATTGTCAGATTTGACAGCATTGCTCCGAACGACATTATTAATTTGTCTTCCTGCATCCAGGTTACAGACCAGGCCGGGCGGCAGGTCCCAGGTGATATCAAGATTGCTTCGGATCATAAAACAATCGTTTTCAAACCACATGCGCCACTTGTGCCGGGAGCGCACATGAGTGTGTCCCTTTCACCTCAAACTGCGTCGTCCAGCGAGTCGCGCGAAAACAGTTATCACTTTTCGGTCAGCGAATATGAGGAAATTCCCTCTATCGCAGAAGGAATTGAGATAAATAACCTTGAAAAAGCATCCGAACCTGTTGTGCCGGGTCCATGGTACAAATCAAAGGCAAACGCGGCAAAGTCTCTCCTAAAATCCAGCATATCCTCAAGTGCCGTTTCTGTGCCTTCAGATTTTCCACATGTTGCTATAACGATGAGTGATAATCCTGATACGGGCTATATCTTTATGAACAGCTGGTGGGATGGACCGGCTTACAATATCATTTTTGACAATTCAGGGGCACCGATCTGGTATCACAAATATCCGGATCGCCGTCGCGATTTTAAAGTTCAGAAGAATGGTCTTATTACCATGCTTGTTCGCAGCGGTTACCCGTTTGGTCAGGGTTTTATTGCCATGGATCATACGTATACTGAAGTTGATTCTTTTCATGCGGTGAACGGCTACCAAACGGACGAGCATGAGCTGCAGGTTCTTGAGGACGGCCATTATCTGCTCATCGGTATCCGGCAAACGCAAGTGGACATGCGCCAGTATGTGGAAGGAGGGAGCAGAAATGCCTCGGTGTTAGAGTCCATCATTCAGGAATTCACGCCGGAGCATGATCTCATATTTCAGTGGCGTGCCTGGGATCATTTTGACATTGCCGACACCTATGTGCCGATTGAAAATGAGTTGACCAGCAGCTCTATTCGTTTTCCGCACATGAATGCAATTGATATTGACACGGATGGCCACATCCTGCTCTCGAGCCGGCACTTGAGCGAGATTACCAAAATTAACCGGCAAACGGGAGAGATCATGTGGCGTCTGGGAGGTGAAAAAAATCAGTTTACCTTCATCAATGATCCCCTGAACGGGCCGGAAAATCAGCACGATGTCCGTGTTGTTGGTGAAAATCGCTTTACGGTTTTTGACAACGGCAACGAGCACAATCCACCGGTCTCGCGAGCGACAGAATATCTTGTTGATCCGGACAGCATGAAGGCTACCCTGGTCTGGGAGTTCCGCGATAATCCGGACAAATATTCATACTGGATGGGCAATCACCAGCGCTTGCCAAACGGCAACCGACTCATCAACTGGGCGGATGGCTCCCTGCCCAAGATTACCGAGGTGCGGGAAAATGGAGAGATCGCTTTTGAGCTGTGGTGGCAAAACTATATCCATACCTACCGGGTGTTTCGCTTTCCCTGGCAAGGCAAAGCGCAAGAACCTTACCTTGTGGTCGAATCCCATCGGGAAAGTGTCAATTTGATTTTCAATAAATTTGGTGATCCGGATGTCGCTTATTATAATATCTATGGTGGACAATCACCAAATCCGACAACGATTATCGATAGCTCAACAACAACTCAGGCGGCTTTAACAGAGCTTGAAAATGAGGCACGTTATTATTTTCGCGTCACGGCCGTGGATAGCACCGGTCGTGAAAGCCCTTTTTCAAATGAGGTGAGCGCACTGGCCAATTTTATTAAGCCCGGTCAGAACATGGTATTAAACGGCGATTTTTCCGATAGAAAACGACATTGGTTTTTCTGGGCGGGAGACGGCGCTACGGCAAACTGGGCGGTTGAAGATGGTATCTGTCATATCCAGATACAAAATGGCTCTGATGAAGACTATAAAGTGCAATTCGTGCAATTCGAGATGGAATTGTTGGAAGGTGAAGAATATATCTTTGAGTTTGATGCCTGGGCGGACGAACAGCGCCTCATGAGCGCTTTTATTTTGAAATACGGCGGCGATTATGACAATTATTCTCAAACCAGCTACATGCTGCTGAAAAAGCAGCGCCAGCATTACGAGTTTCCATTTACCATGACTTATCCCAGCGATTTTACCGCAATTCTCGTTTTTGCGTTTGGAGGTTCGGATCATGATGTGTATCTTGATGACATAACGGTCAGACGTGTCGTTGAATCGCAGGTCGAGTCTAAAACCGAGGCGATTCCGCTGCAGTACGACTTGATTGGCAATTTTCCCAATCCGTTTAATGCTGGCACAACGATTCAATTCTCGGTGCCTGAACAAACCATGGTTCGGCTTGATCTTTACAACATTTTGGGACAATTTGAAAAAACCATCAGCGACAATGTATATGACAGCGGTGTTCATCGTGTCCATTTTGATGCGCACGATTTGGGCTCCGGCGTCTATTTTTGCAAGATGACGACCTCGGCAAACGATTATGTTGATGTGCATAAGCTCATTTTAATGAAATAAATGAACCAGAGTAATCCCGGAGGACAAGTGAAGAGAGGTTTTCTGCGGTTGAGTATGATGATATCGCTGCTCTGTTGGGCGCAACTATTCGCAGCCGGCATTGAAACAAATGGTGTTGGTGCACGCGCCACAGCAATGGGCGGCAGCTATCGGGCTGTTTCGGACGATTGGAGTGCCATGTACTGGAATCCAGCGGGTTTGGCTTTTACGCAAGGTTGGCATGCTGGATTCCATACGGCGCTTGTTGCGCCGCGCGCGACATTTCAAGCCGGTGCCAGTCATTATTACAATTTGTATGGCGGGGCGGCATTCAAGCCTTTTAGCGTCGCTTATCAATCCGAGCGCTCCAATGAGCCTGACAATCTGCTGGTGCCAGCGGCCGGAATATCGGTCAATACAGGCAAGTGGGCCTATGGCCTTGGTGTATGGGTGCCCATGGGGTGGGGCGCACGGTGGGATGTACTCAGAACGGCGTCAAGTAATTCCGGTAATGTGCCGGGTGTCGCTTATGATGCGTATAACGCAGCTTATCCCACGCGCGAGTATGAAAGTGATATCAAAATTATCGATATTCATCCTACCGTCGCATATAAAATGAGCGATAAACTATCATTTGGTTTTGGCTTGAGTATTGTGCTGGGTGACATTATGATTCGCCAGCCGGCATTTTTGCAAAACCCGTATTTATATCCAATAGGTGATTTTAGCTTGTATGAGACGGTCTTGCAACCCAATACGCCCGAGAGTGATCTTCAGACATTGGAGCAGATGCGAAGATCGCCGTTTGATCACCTCATTACCGAGGCTGAAATGAAAAGCTCGGGCATGACATATGGTGCTAATGTGGGAATAATGTTCAAGCCAACCGAATCTTTGAGCATTGGCGCATCGCTCCAATACTATGCGGATCTCAGTGCATCCGGTGACTATAGTCAGATAACCTATTTTGGCGATGCCCCTACCTATCATACGCTGGCGCAAAGCTATGATTATTACTTTGAAAGCTTTCTTGACTTGGGAGCGATAGATTCTCTGCAATACGAGATGCTCAAACAATTTTATTCCGGGGACGTACAAACCCTGGTTGATACAAAAGCAACTGCAACAATTCCACTTCCTCTAAAAGCCGGTATCGGCTTGAGTTACTCCGGTTTTAAGAATCTACTCCTTGCGCTTGATTTCGCCTATACCCAGTGGTCTGTTTGGGATGTGATTGAGATTACCGAGTCCAGCGGAGCTGTCATTTCGCAAATAGTGGAAAACTGGAATGATACATTCAAAGTCGGGATTGGCATGGAATACGCCCTCGGTCGAACCAAGCTCCGGGGTGGTCTGGGTTATGATACGCGCGCCGCAGTGGATGAATCTGTGTCGCCCACGATTCCCGATATTGGCGATCGTTACAATCTCAATTTAGGACTTTCGTTGCCGATTGGTCCGGTGGAGTTTGGTCTAAATTATGAATATATTTATATCCCAAATCGCACTATTACCACCTGGATATATGATGAGTTGAGCGTTGCCCAGAATATCGCCGGTACCTATTCGATGAGGGCGAACAGTCTGATGATCGGTGTGGATTATCGCTTTTAGTTAGCCGCTGCGCTGGGGGATCAAGCACTATCTGCAGGAGCACTCAATGCTCCGGAAAAATCCGGGATGTATTCGTTAATTATTGCGATCAACAGAAATGAGTCTGTGACGAATCCCGGGAGGATGGTAGCGCATCAAATAAGATGAAAAGATTATTTATGGAACTTTGTTTTCCTTTACAAGATTAAAGTCTACAATGATGTGGTATGAAAATTGATGCGCGCAAAAAAAATGGGACAATTTAATTCTAATCAAAATAGGGAACGATATGAAAAAAAGCATACCTTTGATGATTTTGATCCTTTCTGTTTCTCTTCTCGCAGCACAACCGGAATCTGTGCAGTATATTTCTCCTCTTGATCAGTCAGCATTAAATTCTCGCGCCGCTGAAATTATCATACGGCCGGGTGAAAACCTCGATCCATCCTCTCTTTCGGACGCTTTGGTGAGCGTTGTTGGAGAAAAGAGCGGTGAACATTCCGGGCGTCTGGTGCTATCGACGGATGACAAAACCATTATTTTCAAGCCAAATCGCTTGTACAGTCCGGGAGAACAGGTGATGGTTACGCTGAATAATGGTCTGAGATATGCAAATGGAAGCTCCGTACAATCTTTTCAGATATCCTTCACTGTGACACCCCTTGAAAAACCACTGAATCCCTATGCCTACAAGGAACTTGGGCTCGTACCGCACATGGAAAATGCCAATATGGTTAACCTGGGAAAAACCGCTGCCGCGGATACGTTCCCGACAGATTTTCCATCCTTCCAGGTGACGATCAATGGTGAGCCAAGCCCGGGTGATATTTTCTTTTCGCCAACCCATTTTATCTCCAATGATGGCTATAATCTGCGAATCTCAAATACCGGTGACATCAAATACTATCAAAAGATTGAGAATGGTGTCCCGTATGATTTCAAAGTATTGGCAAACGGTATGCTCTCTTATGGCTTTATGTTTGAGCCCGATGCATGGGGCGCCAGCGGATTGACTGATTTTTTTATGATGGACAGTAGCTATACTATTGTTGATCAGTTCCAGATGGGCAATGGCTATATCGCAGATTATCATGAATTTTTATATCTGCCGAACGGCCATGTCTTTATGATTGCCTATGATCTGCAGCCTGTGAACATGAATGGTATCGTCTATAACGGTCACCCCGGAGCACTTGTCCTCGGTGGCGTGCTTCAGGAGCTCGATCAGAATAAAAATGTCATTTTTCAATGGCGAAGTTGGGATCACTATAAATTGACGGATTCATATAACGATCTCTCGCAATCGGTCATCGATGCGATCCATTTGAACGCCGTAACACTGGATGGAGATGGTCATATTCTGCTCTCTGCCCTGGCATTGGGTGAGGTTACCAAAATCAATCGACAGACCGGGAACATCATTTGGCGTATGGGTGGCAAGAACAATCAATTTACTTTTATCAATGAGAGCCAGGAGCATGCGCCACTCTATTTTATGTTTCAACATGACTTGCGCCGGTTGTCAAACGGCAATATCACAATTTTTGACAATGGTGAAACAACACGGCGAAAATACTCTCGCGTTGTGGAATATGCTGTGGATGAAGTTCAGAAAACCGTCACCAAAGTGTGGGAATATCGCAAAAATCCTGATGTTTATGCTCCGAATATGGGCAGTGCTCAGCGTCTGCCCAATGGAAACACGCTTATCTGTTGGGGATATGCTGCGATGTCCGGCAAGCCGGCGATAACGGAGGTCGATCCACAGGGGAATATCGTTTTCGAATTAGAGTTCGATAAATTATTCACCGCCAGTTATCGCGCCTATAAATTTGTATGGGATGGCGGCAAGCCGGTTGCTGACGTCCTGGTACCCGAGCTGCAGATCAGCAATACCTATGAATTCGAGAGCGGTGATCAAAAGACTGGTTTGAGCATAAAGATTCTTGATAAAAGCAGCTATGGCTACAACGAGGCCGTGGCAAAGCTGTACAATTATGCTCCTCTGGCGCCTGAATTTGTCGCCAAGGCGCCCATGTTGGAACAGTCGCGAATTGTCCTGTCAGAGTTTAATATTCTCAATGTCAGAGCAGAGCTGTCTTTTGATGTTGATTTTTACGAGCTTGAGAATCCGGAAGCGGTGCTTGTCTACCACCGGGAGTTTGAAGGACGCGGTCTCTTCCTGGCCTTGCCAACTGTTTATAATCCAGCAACCAATAAAATCGTTGCAACAATGACAAAGTTTGGCGAGTTTGCCCTGGCTTATCCGGATCACGAATCGCAGGTTTTTTCGCCCTGGCTGATCGAACCCTACAACGGGGAAGTGGTGGACCAGACAAAGCCGGTTCACTTTGAATGGACGCCAGTGGGCTACACTACAGAGTACATCCTGCAAGTGGCCAAAGACGCCAATTTTACCAATAAAGTCGTTGATGAGCAATATATCACTAACGCGATTTATAATATGAACGCGGTCGAAACCAATATGTCATACTACTGGCGCGTGAAATCGTTTAATGATATTGGCGAAAGCGCCTGGAGTCCGACTTACAAGTTTGACACGCGAGCGCCCTATATCAAGCTCAAATTGCCAACCGGGGAGGCGAAATGGCGACGTGGCCTTGAATATTATGTGACATGGGAAGACATCATTAAAGAGGATGTTGTGCTGGAACTTTATAAAAACAATACTTTTGTGATGGTCATAGACACTGTGGTGAATACAGGTGGCTATAAATGGTCGATCCCGCTTCACCTCGATGCCGGCACCGACTATAAGCTCAAAATCTATAGTGTAGATAATGCCGCGGTTTCGGATATGAGTCAGAATCCTTTTATGATCAGCGATACGGATACGGACGTCATCGAGCATGATGCTTTGCCGATGCAGTTTGCGCTGTCGCAAAATTTTCCCAATCCATTTAATCCGAGCACCCGTATTTCTTATCAAATACCTGCGACCGATCATGTGACGCTGAGAGTTTATGACATCAGAGGCAGCCTTGTGGCCACATTGGTGGACGAGATGCAAACAGCCAATTACTATAGCATCGATTTTAACGGACGTGAGCTTTCGACCGGTATTTATATCTACACACTGAATGTTGGCAATCAGTTCACCGAAACGAAAAAGATGTTGTTCGTCAAATAAATAATAATCGAGTAAAGATGTGGTTGCCTATGCAACGCGTAAAAATAGTCGCTACAGGTCTCTATTTGCCGCCCAGGATTCAAACGGCAAAGGAGCTATCCCCGCTTTTAAAGCGTTCTGAAAAGTGGATTATCAGTCGAACCGGGGTGGCTGAGCGTCGTATTGCTGAAGAACCGATGGATGTAATGGCGGCGAAAGCCGCCCGTGACGCTCTTGGCGATGGACCGGCGCCCGATTGTATCCTGAACGCTTCGGCGACACCGCTGCAACTGATACCGGATAGTGCACCGTTTATTGAACGCGCTCTTGGGTTGAGTGGAATTCCGGCGTGGTCTATTCACTCAACTTGTTTATCCTTTTTGGTTGCCCTGAATACCGCCGCCGCACTGATTACGGCCAAAGTCTTTAAGCGAATTCTCATTGTATCGTCCGAAAATGGCACGCCTTTTCGAGATTTTGATGACCCGGAGAGCGCAGCACTTTTTGGTGACGGGGCCGCCGCAGCTATCATTGAACCGACACCTGACGATGAACAAAGCGCATACATTGACTGGGAGATGAACACCTGGCCGGAGGGTGCAGAATTAACCGAATTTCGCGGTGCTGGCACCAAGCATCCACCAAATCATCCCAGCAAAACGACGCCAAAAGATAACCTGTTTCAAATGAAGGGAGCGAAGGTTTATCGTATGGCGCGCGATAAAATCAAGGAAAATTTGGACATATTGTACGGCAGAAACAATGTCACGCCTGATGATTTTGACTGGCTCATCATGCATCAAGCATCAGGACGAGCCGTGCAAATGGCGGGGCGCTATGGCTATCCCCCGGAAAAAACCGTTAATATCGCTGCAAACGTTGGCAATACCATTGCAGCGTCCATCCCGATGGTTCTGGCCACGGCCGAGAAGCGGGGATTATTAAAGCGAGGCGATCTTTTACTGCTCGGAGGTACGGGTGCCGGCTTGTCAGTTGCATTTTCAATTATTCGCTGGTAATTCAAACCTGGAGGATTTTCATGCTTTCACGAATGCTCTTGATGTGGAAGGCTCTGTCTTATTCATTCAATAAAAGGATATCGCCGCTGTTCACGATTATCGGTTTCTCTCTCTTGCGTGCCATCAATTCACTAGGCCTGGCCCTGGATTATATATTTTTTCCAAAGGTTCGAAAGGTCAAAATATCTGAACCTATTGTCATCGTGGGCAATCCGCGCAGCGGCACCACGTTTTTGCAGCGATTTATGGTTGACAATCATTTCGGCACCGGCATGCGATTGTGGAAAATGCTCTACCCCTCTCTAACGTTTCAAACACTGCTCAAACCGCTCGTACCGCTTTTGGAGAAATTTAGCCCGGCAAAGCACCATGCAGCGGCGGCGCATAAAACAAGCCTGACCGGCATCGAAACGGACGATCCAGCGTTGTTCTTTCGTTTTTTTGATGGTTTTTTTGCCTACGGCTTTTTTTTAGCGTGGGCAAAAGAAGATCTGCGAGAAATGTTCGATCCTCGAATAAGAGATACATCCGAACGCGATTTTGCCTATTTGGAAAAAATGTGGATTCGCAATCTCATCGGTGAGAAGAAAAAGCGAATGATTCCCAAACTATTTTCGCTCACTGTTCGAATTCCGCAATTTTTGCAAAAATTTCCGGATGCGAAAATTCTCTATATGGTGCGCGATCCCTTATCCACGGTGCCGTCGGGTATGAGCCTGGTGACCGGTGTTCTGGATGGCCGATTTGGATTCTGGAGTTTGCCGGAAGAGAAGAGGCAGCGTTATATCGACAGACTTTATAATGGACTCCTGGATTTGAGCCTCCGATTTCACGAAGATTATATCAATGAAAAAATCCCTCACAATCACCTGATGATTGTGACGTATGACCGGTTGATGACTGATTTTGACAAGCTGATGACTGAAATAATCGAATTTATTGGCGTGCCACTAACAGAAGAATTAATGGAAACGATCAAAGCAACGGCTGAGAATCAGCGAAATTTTAAGAGCAAACACAAGTACGACCTGGAAAAATTCGGCTTGACCGAAGAGCGCATACGCGCTGATTACGCCCCGATTTATGAAACGTTTCTCACGTGAACATAATCGAAAATTGTGTTTTTTTAGCAAAGTTAATAAGCCACGGATTTTCCTGGTGCGGCCAAAGGCCGCAACCAAAATAGTCCGCGGATTACACGGATTACACGGATTGCATAGAGCAGCCTTTTTGTAAAGTATTTATTTCAAAATCATGCTAAAAATACAAGATGTAGCGGATTATCCGGATCAATATGATTTGTAAATGATTTTTAATCCGCGAAAATCTGTGCAATCCGCGGATTACGCTGATTCCACGGATTGAGAGCTTTTATTCATGTTTTTAATCCGTGCTACAAATCTACAACATCGTGTTTTTCTAGCAAAGTTTATAAGCCACGGATTTTCACGGATGAAACACAGATCATATCATTCATTTTAAGCCTTTATAGCCTATAGTCCCAAAGCTTTCTCGAAGCAAAGCGGAAAAATCCGTGTTCATCCGTGTGCATCAGTGGCTTAAAATTTGGCTGCGGCCAAAGGCCATGCCAAGCTAACTGTGCACATATATACCAAAGGATGTGCCAGGCACACTCCGAGGTTCAAAATTCCACAGTAAAGTCTTTTCCCGAGACCACAGCATTTTCCACGACTTCAAATGCGTCTTCTTCTTCTGCCGCTAACGCGCCCACATCATTTGAATAAAGAATATCATTTATCGTCAGCTGCTCGTCTCCTTTTAAGAATATAACGCCAATGGCGACAAATTGTCCGGGAAATGCTCTCATCCGATAGCTCGTCGCGGTTGTTCCGACAGGTATTGGATCACTAAAAGCGAGATCCAGCATGGTTGGCAAGGTTGGTGGCCATAGAACGAGTTTGGTCGTGGCAATAACGCGCGCCTCTGTAACATCAGCCGGCCACTCGCCTTGAAATGTGATGTTGCCTTCAATATAGGTTTCAGTTATTTTGCGTGCCTTGGAGCGATTGACGACAATGTTGATATTCTCCGCAAAAGAATTATCGTCAGATAAGACAACTTCCGATGGTGCCAGCGAATCTTTGCCGGCAAAGTATGCGCCGCATATACTCATCAAATCCCAGGAAGTCCCTGCAGCTCGCCACACCACTCCGACCACTTTGTAGGTATCCGGTTTTAAATAAAACACATACTTGTGGTTGGACGCATCGGCTGAAATTTCTTCGCCAATGATCAGCTCATCCATTGCCGGAGGAAATACAGTCGCCGTAATCAATCTCACTTCTGCCGCTGGTGCCGGCCAGTTGCCGATGAATGATACTGTCCCTTTAATGCCGCTGGTTATGGAGCCCAATTTTACCACAAAAGAGGGTCCTGTCACTGACTGGTTAACTGCTATTGTTTGTTCTTTCACCTCCAGACCGCCATTGTTTTGCGCAAAGTAAACTGCATCCTGCGTGAGACGACCATCCTTGTCCAGGAATGCGACACCTATCGTGCGATTGGTGCCCGCAGGTGTTGCAATAACATAATCCGCCGAGGTTTGGCCCCGCTCGAGCGCTGTGCCCATATTCAAGTCGAGTAAGGTAAAAGGATCAGATATCAAATCCTTGGCAGACGTCACCAGCATCGCTGATGAGAACGAATCAGGCCACGCACCTTGAAGCGATATGGTTCCGGAAACATGCGCATTGGTCAGTTTTTTAGTGCGCGAACGATCAACAGTCATATTGATACCGGTTACGACCGATTTTTCCGCGCTGACCGAAACCCTGGATGGCGTCAAAAAATCACTATCCATTGTATAAACACCGCATATACTTGCCAATCCCCACACGCCACCTGCAGGCTTCCAAATGACGCCGACGAATTTATAGTCGCCGTTTTCGACTTCAATGGAATAATTAACTGTTCCGTCGCACGCTAATGTGCTACTCATCTTCAAATCATCAAAACTTTGGATCGGAAAATCCGCACCGACGACAACCCGGACATCCTCAGCCGCTTCCGGCCAGGCACCCGAAAACGTGATAGTTCCCTCAATTTTTGAGACCGGTTCCGGTTCTGTCCCCTTGTCTTTACCACATTGGAGTAAAAGAATGCCAAAGACCAAAAAGACGAATAATGCTTTTGTTTTCATAAGATATAAACCTTTTTCTAGTGAGTTGAATGTTTTCAGAATTTTAAAAATAATACAATTTTCACAAAATCCCAAGTTATGTTTGTATAAATTTAATATCTTTACCCTTAAAAGGCTATCGCGGCAAATTGTTCCCAAAGAATACGCTTTTTATGAAATTGCCATACATCAACATTGAATTCAATTATCTTTTTCCGTAAATTACCAATCTTGTAAATTTTTCCAGAGATTAACTTTTACGAAAATGTGAAGAATATTAACATTAGATTAACATAAAAGTTTAACTTGAATGATCTGTCTCTCGAATATCCGTGCTCTTCTCGTGAGGAATATATGAAAGCCTATTTAACGGGCATTTTCCTGCTCTTTTTTATATTTTCATCGTCTAGAGGTTCCAGTCTTTTGTCTCAAGCAGATAGTCTGTTTCAACTGCGCGATGTAAATTTTGATGTTGAGCAGTTGTTAGCCGATACGACGCACATTAATCATGCCATAACCATTTACCACGAGGTATTGGAGAATCCTTCTGACGAGCAGCAACAGTCCGAAGCGATGTGGAAATTGCTGCAAGCTTTTTATTTCAAGGGTCAGTTTGGCACTGCCGATAAACAAAGAAAGAGAGAGATTTACACGCATGGCATTATGATCGGCGAAAAATATGCTGAAAAATTGCCGGAATCTGTGCAAGTCTATTCCTGGCTCGGCATTTTATGGGCGCGCTGGGCGGAAGTCTACGGCGTTTTTGCGGCGGCGCGAAAAGGTGTCGCCAATAAAGTGAAATATTATGGTGAAAAAAGCCTCGAGATGGATCCAAACTATCTTGATGCCGGTGCTTATCGGCTCCTCGGCATGTTGCACTTTTCCGTGCCCAGGATTCCCCTGATTTTGACCTGGCCCTCAAAAAAGCTGGCTTTGGAGTATTTGGAAAAAGCCAATGACATTGCACCAGATAATCTATACAACAAAATGTATTTAGCCGAGGTGCTTCACGACGATAAACAGTATGACCGGGCTGAAACACTTTTGCACGATATCATCAATACACAAGGCATTGTGCACGACCTTGCAATCGATTCTTTCATCAAACAGCAAGCACGAGAATTTCTGGCCAGGCATTATTGATGTAACCGAAACAGAGAGGATAATCAATGCGACACATCTGTTTTTTATTTGTTTTTTTGATTGTATCAGCATCGTTCGCACAGGACTTTTTTGAAACAGCAGAAGCTGGAGACGCAGCCAGTTTGCCCTATGAATTAAATGGTTTTATGCGCGGCGCGTTTTTTGCCGGTATTGGTATTGATTCCGATGAGCTGGTGCAAAAATCGGGTTATGGTGAACTTGGAGTGAAAATGCGTGTTCGTAAAGAAAAGTGGGGCGATGGCTACGCCGAACTGCGATTCCGGCGCGGCTATGAATTTGATCAGTCGTTGTCAGAATTTCATCTGCGCGAAGCTTATATCAACACGTATCTTGGTCATCTTGATGTCAGAATGGGGCAACAAATTGTTGTCTGGGGGCGGGCTGACGGTTTTAATCCGACAAATAATATCACACCTCAGGATATGACGACCCGTTCTTCGGTCGAGGACGATCGCCGGCTCGGTAATTTTCTCTTTCGCGGGTCTTATAATTTCCGGCCTTTCAGTCTGGAGCTGATTTGGGTGCCGCAATACCGCCCCTCAGTGCTGCCGACCATGCTATTTCCATTTCCAGAATCCGTGACCCTCGGTGTTGCGGATAATCCGAGTGCAGACCTCAAGAATAGCTCAATTGCTGCCAAACTTGATCTTGCTCTGAGCTCGGTCGATGGATCGATTTCCTATTTTAGCGGTTTTATGCCGCTACCCGGCGTCTTTCTGCATCCGGATTCGTGCCATATTTCCGGCGGTTTCAGAGCGACGGTTGTCAATAAACCATACCAAATGCACGTCTTTGGCGGTGATTTTTCCACGACCATTGGCGACTTTGGACTGCGCGGAGAAGTCGCCTATCGACAGCCGATCGACGATTTTGAAGATCCGTTAAATACACATGTTCCGCGACCTGACCTGCAATATGTTTTTGGTATTGATAAAACAATTGGCGATTTCAGCATCATTGTACAATATATCGGTCGAACTGTTTTCGAATTTGCCGAATTCGACAGCACCGGCCTGCCCACTGACCAGCTCTATCTGACCAATCGGATGATCACTGGTCAACTTGATCCAACAAGCCATGCCGCCTTTATGCGGCCGGCATTGGCTTTGATGCACGAAACACTCGATCTCGAACTGTTGGCCTATTATAATGTCACCACTGAAGAAGCTTTGCTGCGTCCACTAGTGGCTTACGATATCACCGATGCCATGACGGTCAAACTTGGCGGGGATTTTTATTCCGGACCAGAAAATACCCTGTTCGGCAACATTGATAAGGCATTGAGTTCAGTATTCATTGAACTGGGTGTTTCATTTTAGCATTTATAAAAAAATTATCCAGAACCTCCGCGATTCACAGGCATCGGCGTAATATTACAAGTCGAAGCGGAGCAGAGTATTACAGTCATTGAGATGAATGAACACAGTAACGCAGTTATGCTGCAGTTTTTCGACGCTTGTATGATAACAATATTTTTTACAGGACGTGATGCATGCGCAAGTTAGCCGAACGAATTGTTCACTATCGCTGGCTCGTTTTGCTTTTCTTTTTTGCAGTCACCCTAATTTTTACGACGCAGATACCGCGAGTGATCATTGACACGGATCTGAAGAGCCAATTGCCAAAAGATATGCCATCGCGATTGGATACCGACAAGATCGATGAGCTGTTTGGTGGCACAGAAATGTTGCTGGTCATCGTGCGAACTGATGACGTTCTGCAACCAGAGACGCTTGTGCGCGTTCGCTCCATGGCGAAAAAAATCAATCGCGTCGATGGTGTGGATAAGGTTTTATCACTGTTTGACCTGAAATCGATCAAAAGTGAAGACGGCATGATGATCGTCGAGCCAGCCGTGCCAGACATCCCTCGCACCGACTCGGACCGAGAGGCTTTGCGTCAGGAATTAAGGGAGAATGATCTCGTCTATGGCAGTGTGGTGTCAGAAGATTTCAAGCTGACCGCCATTATTGCAATGTTGGAGACGGACATACGCGACGAGGATATCATTCCGGCCTTTCAAACAATCATCGATGAATCCAGCGGCGATGAGGAGGTAAGAATTGGCGGATTACCCGTCTCGCGGCTCGAGATGGGTGAATTCATCGAACGCGACATGCGACTTCTCCTGCCTGTTGGTATTTTTATCATGCTCGTTTTTCTGTTTGCCTGCTTTAGACGAATTCGCGGCGTGGTACTCCCTTTCCTGGTCGTCATTATGTCCATTCTCGTTTCTATTGGGTTTATTGTCGTCATTGGCTGGAAAATTCACATGGTGACCGTCATCTTGCCGATTATGCTGGTGGCAATTGCCAATGATTATGGTATTCACTTGATCGCCAAATATCAGGAAGACAATCTACCTTCAAACAATTACACGAACAAGGAACTCGCCAGCCGAATGTTCGTCAGTCTTGGCCGTCCGGTTTTGCTGACCGGACTCACAACCATTGCCGGCATGCTCTGCTTGTTGGGCCATATCCTTATACCGGCACAACAATTGGGCGTTTTAGCCGCATTCGGCATTTTTTTCGCTCTTTTCGCGAGCCTTTTTCTGATACCGGCAATAATCTCCTTCCTGCCACGCTCCAGACCGGTTCTGGTGCATGCCGACCAGGACAAAAAGAAACCGCCCCTGGAACGTCTGTTGTGGTTTTTCGGTAGCATTGTATCTGAAAAGCCCAAAGGCGTTATTGTCACCGCAATTCTATTGGCTGCCATTTCGCTCATCGGCGTTTTTCAGGTTGTTGTTGATACCAATCCGAATGGCTATTATCAAAAGGATCACCCTACTGTCGAAACGAACAATCTGATCGATAAATATCTCGGTGGTTCACAAAATGTCTCGATCGTTTACAAAGGTGACATCAAGAATCCCGAGATGGTGCGTAAAATCGAAGCTATGGAATGTAAACTCGCCGCCATGGATGAAGTTGGCACGACAACCTCTATAGCCAAAGTGCTGCGACAGATGAGTCGGGCGCTGAACGATCCGGGTGATCCGATGTATAACAAGCTGCCAGAGACTCGCAATGGCGTCGCGCAATATTTTGAGCTCTATTCAATGAGCGGTGATCCGGAAGATTTCAGCAAAATGGTGGATTTTCCCTATGAACATGCTATTTTGACGGCGCGCATCAATAAAACCAGTACGATTACTTTGGAAAAAGTGGTTGAGCGAATCCAGGAGATGACCCAGGATGATCCGGATGTCCTCCTGGTCGGAGGATTCGGTGTGGTGCTGTCTGATCTGGCCAAGGCAGTTGTCAATGGCCAAGTTTTATCGTTACTTCTCGCTACCGGTGTTGTGGCATTGTTGCTGTCAATTTTATTCAGATCCCTTGTCGCCGGCCTGATTGGAGCGATTCCTCTGGCACTCTCTATCCTGGTTCTTTTTGGTTTAATGGGTGTGTTCCATATCGAGTTGAATATCGCCACAGCCATGTTGAGTTCAATCATGATCGGCGTTGGCGTAGATTATACGATCCATTTCCTCTGGCGCTACCGTGAGGAGCGCGCTAACAGACTTGAATATGCCGCAGCCGTGAAAAAAACGCTCACAACAACAGGGCGCGGTATAATTTTTAATGCTTTTTCGGTCATTGTCGGATTTACAGCACTGCTGTTTTCAAGTTTTTTGCCTGTCCAATTTTTCGGATTCCTCGTCGTTATTTCCATTTTAGCCTGTTTGATCGGGGCACTGGTGCTTGTTCCGGCACTCTGTATTGTATTTCGACCGAAATTTCTGGAACCGAAATCAGTTGCCGCGGTTCCATAAATCGAATAAAAAGGAGTGATTATGAAATCAATACTGCTCTTGTTTGTTTTAATGGTCCAGACGGTTCTGTTCGCGCAGGATGAGCTCACAGCAACGCAAATTGTCGATCGTGCTCAGACTGCTATCAAGGTCAAGGGCGTACAGGGCGTATCGGTTATGACCATTATTGATGAAAAAGGACGCGAACGTGTCCGTAAAATAGCCCAGGTGACTAAACTGTATGATAACGGTGATACAGAAAAACGGCTGATTCGTTTTTTAGAGCCGGCTGACATCAAAGGAACAGGTCTTTTAACTTTTGATTATAAAGAAAAAGACGATGACTTGTGGCTTTATATGCCCGCGTTGCGAAAGACGCGACGTATCGTCAGCACAGAGAAAGCAAAAAATTTTATGGGTTCGGAATTTACCTATGCCGATATGACACCGCCGTCACTGAATGATTTTACATTTAACAAGCTGGCTGACGAAACCGTGGACGGTGTTACCTGCTACCAGATCGAATGGATTCCGGTGAATGATGACATAGCCGAGGAAAACGGCTTTGGCCGTCGCATCACTTTTTTCGGCAAGGAAAATTTTGTTATTCGCAAGTCGATTTATTACGATCTCGATGATGAGCTGGAAAAGGAATTGATCATCCACGGCATACAAGAACTTGATCCAGTCAATCATCGTTATCGTGCCGAGAACATGGAAATGATCAACCATCAAAACGGACGTCGCTCCGCGCTGCAAACAGAAAAACTGGAGTTCAATCCCAATATTGATGATGAGTACTTTACAGTCCGCTATCTGGAAAGAGAGTAGCATTCAAATTAAATTATAAATCTGGAGAATCTATGTCATTAAAATTAGTTCCGCCCCATGGCGGTATGCTGAAACCCTTGCTGCTAGAGGGTGAAGCGCTGGTCAAAGCCCGAGAACAGGCAAAAGCCTTGCCCGGCGTTCGTATGTCGTCGCGTGAAACTTCTGATATTATCATGTTGGCGGTCGGCGCCTTTAGTCCCTTGGATGGTTTTATGGTCCAAAGCGACTATGAAGGCGTCGTAGAAAATATGCATCTGAGTGATGGTACGTTGTGGCCGATGCCAATCACATTAGCCGTGTCGCAACAAAAAGCTGATACATTATCGGTTGGTGACGACATTGCTTTGGTGGATGATGAGAGCGGCGAGCTGATGGGCAGCATGACCATACAGGATAAATATACGTACGATAAAAAGAATGAAGCTCTCAAGGTGTTCCGCACTGAAGATGGCGATCATCCTGGTGTGGCCAAGATTTATGCACAAGGTGATGTATATCTTGGCGGTCCGGTGAAAGTTTTTAGTGAAGGTGAATATCCGGCACTCTACAAAAAGCATTATGGCCGACCTGCAGAGACGCGGGCTCTGTTTGAATCGCTGGGGTGGAAGACGGTCGCGGCATTTCAGACGCGCAATCCGATCCACCGCTCGCATGAATACTGCACCAAAATCGCCATGGAGGTATGCGACGGTGTTTTTATCCATCCGATTGTTGGCAAGTTGAAGGGGGGGGATATTCCGGCGGATGTACGTCTTCGATGTTATGAAGTGTTGCTGGAGCAATATTATCCGCGAGATCGTGTCGTGATGAAAGTTTATCCAATGGAAATGCGCTACGGTGGTCCACGCGAAGCAGTGCTGCATGCGATATTTCGTCAGAATTACGGCTGCAGTCATTTGATTGTAGGTCGAGATCATGCCGGTGTGGGCAGTTACTACGGACCCTTTGATGCGCAGGTCATTTTTGATGAGATTGAGGACGGCGAGCTGCACATTGAGCCGCTTAAAATCGACTGGACGTTCTGGTGTCACAAATGCGACGGTATGGCGTCGATGAAGACCTGCCCGCACGGCAAAGAAGAGCGTGTTTTGATCAGCGGGACAGCCGTGCGCGAGATGTTAGGGCGGGGAGAAAAGCCGCCAAAAGAGTTCAGTCGTCCGGAGGTGGCGGAGATACTCATTCAATACTATCAGAGTTTAACCAGTTAAGGTGGAGAAAAAGAATGACGGAACAGAAAGCGACGAATATAACGTGGCATGCGGGAGAGATTGGCAAGGAGGAAAGAGAGAAATTTTTAGGACAAAAAGGCGTGGTGATTTGGTTTACCGGCTTGTCTGGCTCCGGTAAATCAACATTGGCGCACGCCGTTGAGAAGCGTTTGTTTGAGAACGGAAATCTCTGTTATGTACTCGATGGTGACAATATTCGGCATGGATTAAATAAAAATCTTGGTTTTTCACCTGCAGACCGGATGGAGAACATTCGGCGAATCGGTGAAGTGGCGCGATTGTTTGCGGATGCAGGAGTGATCGCAATGACGGCGTTTATATCCCCTTATCGAGCGGATCGTTTGACGGCCCGCGAATTATTGCCGGTGGGTGATTTCATCGAGGTCTATGCAAAGGTGCCGTTGGATGTGGCAGAAAAACGGGATCCAAAGGGTTTGTATAAAAAGGCACGCGCCGGCGAGATCAAAGAGTTCACCGGCATATCAGCACCCTACGAAGAGCCGGAAAATCCGGAAATTGTCGTTGACACCAGCGAATTGTCGATTGAAAAGAGTGTCGATGCTGTTATCGACTATCTCCGCACAGCCGGGATCATTTCCGAGGACTAGAGCAAGGGAGTGGCGGGGAAAATTTTTCCCGCTACTCTATAGATCGGCAGCAAAAATAGCTTTGCCTGGAAAAAGCCTTCCCAGTGACACATGCTAAAAGGACAGATATGCGAGTCTTGTATGCCATTCAGGGCACGGGAAATGGTCACATCAGTCGAGCCCGGGATATAATACCGGTTTTGCAAAAGTATTGCGATCTCGATATTCTCATCAGCGGTACGCAAGCCGACGTCCAGCTTGAATGTCCAGTGACCTATCGCCGAAAGGGGATGAGTTTCATATTTGGAAAGCAGGGTGGAGTTGATATCTGGAACACTTATATCAAAACGAATTTTTTACGCATACAGAATGAGATTCGCAGTATCCCGATCAAGGAATATGATTTTGTCATCAACGACTTTGAACCCATATCTGCCTGGGCTTGTTATCTGAAACGAGTTCCCTGTCTGGCTCTGAGTCATCAGGCCGCTCTATTAGACAAAAATGTTCCAAAACCCCGAAAACGCGATGCTTTTGGTTCATTTATCCTGAAAAACTATGCACCGGCTTTGCTGAGCATAGGTTTGCATTTTCAGGCATATTCAGAAAAGATATACACGCCAGTCATCCGCCGCCAGATTCGCGAGCTCGCCATTGACGAATACGATCACTATACTGTTTATCTGCCTTCCTATGATCATAAAAAGCTCATCAAACGATTGTCCAACTTTGGAAATGTAAAGTGGCATGTTTTCAGCAAACACGCCAAATCGACAGAGATAATCGATAATATCTCGGTTTATCCGGTCGAGAATAGAGGCTTTGTTCATAGTATGGCGACAGCAAAAGGTGTGCTTTGTGGGGCAGGATTCGAAACCCCGGCGGAAGCACTTTTTTTACAGAAAAAGCTGCTCATTGTGCCGATGAAAAAGCAATATGAACAGCACTACAACGCGGCTGCATTGAGTGATATGGGGATCCCGGTGCTGAAAAATTTAAAAAATGCACAAATGCACAACATTGCGGTCTGGCTTGATGAGGAGCGAAATGTTGCCGTGAACTATGAAAATCTCACAACACAAATCATCGAAAAAATATTCGCCGCGGATATGCTACGTGCGCTGAAAACAAAATCCTGGAATCGTAATTTTAGCCTTTATTTCCGCCAGAAAGAACAGCGTACGCAACATATAAAAAGCTGCGCTGCCTGAAATCGAACACATCACAATGTCTCCCAAATGTAACTTTTCTTAACAAATACTTGATTTTGAATTTTCATTGGCATTTTTTAAGTATACAGACTATTTTGCAAGATTCACAAGGAGATCGAATGAAATTGATATCTGCGCTTTTGTTATTCATAATACCAGCGGTTGCGGCTCACTATCCCAAGGAGTTATGCTATATTCACCCCAAGCCGGGAAGCGATTTTCATAGCGTTGTAACCACCATTATCGTCAAAACAAATCCGGAGGTCGATCATATTCAGCGCAAGCTCCAGTTTGCCGTTTTTGGTGAGAAAAGTGGCGAGCATTCGGGCAGCATAATATATTCTGGAGAAACAATTATTTTCAAGCCCGAGCGGTTTTTTGCGCACGGAGAATTTGTCACGGTTCAGATCGGTGGTCTGGCACAACCGTTCACTTTTCAATTTTCCACCAGGGAAAAAGTGAATGAACACGACGAATCGATGCGCAATATAAATATGGTTGTAAAACAGACCAGCGACGTGTTGGAATCCGCCAGTACTTTGGCCGCCCGGCAGGTGAGAATGATAAATGGTGTTGCTGTACCAAGCGATTTCCCCAACATTATCACCACAGTGCACGGTCAAACTGCACCAGGTCGTCTGTTTTTCGCGTCCACCTTTTTTGATACGGGCAGTCGCAGCAACTATATTTTTATTTGCGAAAATGACGGCACGCCCTATTTTTATCGCACATACGAGCGCTCCAACCTCGGCAGTGGCGAATTTGATGTACAAGCAAACGGCATGCTAACCTTTTACCGCTATTTGAATAGCGATGATGGTTTCTATATTCTCATGGATCACAATTTTGTCGAGATAGACACCTTTCGCGCCGCGCATGGCTATCGTACTGATTCGCATGAAATGCTGCTCCTCGACAATGGGCACGCTCTGCTCGTCTGCGAGGAAGATCGACGTATGGATCTGAGTGCAATAGTTCCTGGCGGGCAGAAAAATGCCAACGTCATCGGCAATCATATCCAGGAAGTTGACAGTGACGGGAACGTTTACTGGGAGTGGCGCTGCTGGGATTATCTTGATGTTCAGGATGCCATTGAAGTCAATACAAGAAGCAGCTCGATTGATTATGCGCACACCAATTCCATCGCCATAGACTATGATGGACATTATGTGGTTTCGCATCGAAGTCTCGCCGAAGTGAACAAAATTGATAATCAGACCGGCGAATTCATCTGGCGCTTTGGCGGCAATAATAACGAGTTTGACATTCAAGATGAATATCGTATCTCTGGCCAGCACCACGCCATGCCGGTGCCCGGCAAGCCGAATCACTATACCATCTACGATAATGGCAATTCCCGCTCGCCACAGTTTACTCGCGCGGTTGAATACAAACTGGATCCGGCTACACGAACTGCAGAACGCGTGTGGCACTATCGTTATAACAAAGTTAATTTTGCCAGTATGATGGGCAGCGTTCAGCGCCTGGACAACGGGAACACCTACATCGATTGGTCCGCCTGGCCACCGTCGCGCGCCTGTGAAGTCGATGCCGACAATAACCTGGTTTTTGAAATCGAGGTGCAAGGCATCTCCAGCTATCGGTCGCGACGGTACGAATGGGAAGGGCAAATGCAAAAACCTTATCTGTTGGCCGAGAATAGTGTGCAGGGCATACGTCTCATTTTCAACAAGTTCGGCGATAAAGATGTGAATCACTATATTGTCTATGGCGGCCAATCCATCGGCAGCATGGTGCCGATGGATACGACGAACAACAGTTACGCCGAGCTGACTGATTTGCAAAATAATACCCGTTACTATTTCAAGGTTACGGCGGTCAATTCGGCGGGCGAAAAGAGTGATTTCTCGGATATCATTTCCGCTTATGTCAAATACACCGAGCCTGGAACGGATTTGATAGTCAATGGTGATTTTTCGAACGGTGCGGGAAATTGGTCTTTAAATGTTCGAAATGGCGCCGCAGCTTCTGGCAGTGTCAAGAATGGCGAATACCAGGTGGAGATACAATCCGGCAAAGGCGCGGCAAATTATTCAGATATCCAGCTCATCCAGGAGAGTTTTCCCATCATACAGGGACGGCGCTATGTCTTTGAATTTGATGCCTGGGCGTCTAACAATCGCGTTATTGAACCGCGTGTCGCTGAAAATGGCGGTGACTATACGGTCTATTCCAAAACCACACCCATGGGCATCACCCGACAAAAAAAGCGCTACAGCTACGAGTTCGAAATGACCGATCCCTCGGACCCGGAGGCGCGAGTGGTGCTGAATTGTGGCATATCTGACATCAATTGCTATTTTGATAATATCTCCGTCAAAGAGTTGCTGTCAAGTGCGGTCAAAGATCACCAGGAGCAACCGTCGACGTTCAACCTGGGGCAAAACTATCCAAATCCGTTTAATCCGGTCACAACAATTGAATTCGCCTTGCCGGTGGAACAATTTGTCAGGCTTTTTGTTTATGATATGCGCGGTCGAGAAATCGAGCGTCTCGTCAATGAACAGCGACAAGCGGGACAACATACTGTGATATTTGATGGTTCGTCTCTACCGAGCGGTCTGTTTTTGTACAAGCTCGAAACAGAATCACAAACCGATGTGAAAAAAATGATTTTGATAAAATAAGGCCATAAAAATCAAACGACCTGGAATTTAAACTATGAAAAAACTTGTATTCTACTCTCTTCTGATCCTGAACGTATGTGCTTTTGCAGGACCATATCATCAGGCAATCGATTATATTTTCCCTCTACCGAGTAGCAAATTGCTTCCTGTTAAAACGACTGTAATTTTGAAACTGGCCGAGTCTTATAACGACCTGATAACTGATCTATCCGATTTGATTGTGGTAAAAGACGAAGGTGTAGTGCGTGGTGGTAATACCTTTTTTGCAACGGATAATCGTACTATTATATTCAAACCATATAATGATTTTCAAAGAGGAAAAACGATTACTGTCACTGTTCAACTCAGTCAGTTTGGATTTGAAAATTTTCAATACAACTTTACCATAGCAAAGAGCTCGGATAATGATTTGGATTGGCTCAATAAAACAAACTTAAAAGCAGGCTCATCAACTAATGAGGTGCAAAATTTCTCACCGGTACGTCTTATTAATGGTGTAGCTGTACCGAGCGATTTCCCCGAGATTCATGTGAATATATTGGGAGAAACAGCACCCGGACGACTCTTTATCCCTGCTAACAAATGGATTATTATTTGTGATAATGATGGAACGCCTTATTTTTACCGGAAATATGAAGATGGTCATGAGAAGATGAGGTTCGAAGCGCATCCATCGGGTGTCTTGTCATTCCATAGCTATGAAGTTTTTGATGTGATACTGGATCAGA
This sequence comes from Candidatus Zhuqueibacterota bacterium, assembly GCA_016928775.1. Taxonomy (GTDB): domain Bacteria; phylum Zhuqueibacterota; class Zhuqueibacteria; order Residuimicrobiales; family Krinioviventaceae; genus Kriniovivens. Next base: position 35,331 of record JAFGKD010000024.1, read on the forward strand.
ATTATGTAGAGATAGATACTTTATATCCAGGGCATGGATATGGACCGGATGATCATGAACTTCAGATTCTTGAGAATGGACATATGCTGCTTGTGGCCAGGGATCAGGTGCGCATCGATATGAGCAAGATTGTATCCGGCGGCAATAGCAATGCTGTGGTTGAGGCGCATCATGTTCAGGAATTGGATCAAGATCATAATGTCATTTTTGAATGGCGTAATTGGGATCATCTGGATATTCGTGAGTCAAAGGTTTCGCTACGAGGGGGGTTCGTTGATTTTGTGCATACCAACTCCATTGCCGTTGATTATGATGGTCATCTTGTCATCTCTCCGCGTGAATACAACATGATCATGAAAATCGATCGAATCACCGGCGAAACGATCTGGATACTCGGTGGGGAAAATAGTGATTTCGCGTTTGTTAATGAAAATCTTGAATTTTCTC
>JAFGKD010000025.1 GCA_016928775.1 Candidatus Zhuqueibacterota bacterium
ATAATCGCAAACTTGCCCATTATCGTATCACCGGTCTCGGCTTCGAGATGATAGATATACATCCCGGCTGCCGCTTCGAGCCGGTCTTTGGTCAATAAATCCCAGTAGGCAATGCCGTCGTCATTGGAGTTTTCAACCACGATCTCATCGACAAATACGCCGCTCGGCGTAAAGATTTTGATCGTACACCTGGCCGGAACATGCGTCCACATGATTCGACGTCTCTGGTTAAAGTCCTTGTTGGCCAGCGAGGGTTCCAAAGCGTTGGTGGACACATAAGGATTCGGCACCACTTTGATGTTTTCCAGCGATTGGCCAATTTCAGCCGCCACCGTTGTTTCGTTGATATTAATTTTGAACATAATCGAATCGGTTTCAAAAAACGGTCGCAGAAAATTGGCCTTGTACACCGCATCGCTGCCGGCGGCCGGCAGATCGCTTTCGCTTTCAGCTTCGGTAAAGTCCAGCACAAAGGCCGTGGCCGCCCAACTGTCTCGATCATCGAGGGCACCGACAAAGATGCGATCTTTGGTGATGTCGAACAGACCGTCCAAGTCCATATCCTGCACCACCATTTCCATCATGCGCGGGGCGCCGGTGGTATCAAGGACAGAAGAGGTCTGGATAGTGAACGGAAACGTCTGCTTTTCCAGCAAGCCGTCGCGCACCCTGACATAGTTCTCATCATAAATACGCGTTGAGGTGGTGATGGCCATCTCCGAGGTGTAGCTCTCGGCCCAGATGATGTCATAATCCCACGGGAGATAATAGACAATGCCGGTGGAGGCGTTGTTTGCCGGCGTGACGGAGATGGGGCCGCTGCCGGTCTGCCAGCCGGAGCCCAGATAATCGTACTCAGCTTCGATCACCGGCGTATTCAGGGTCATGGTAATGCCGTCAAAAATGTCGGTTTTGGCGCTGTCCGGATGAATGTACCAGTAACCCAACGTTTCGGTCGAGTCGACCAACATGGTGCCGGGATTTTCCGGACTTTCCTGGTAGACTAACAGATCGGAGCTGTCGACGTGGCGATAGATTCTCAGGCCGTTGGCCACCCAGCGTATGCCCCAGTTCATGTTGCGGATTTCACGAATTCTTTCAATATCAAATTTGACCTTGTAGGTGGCGCCGTCAAACGTGGCGTTTTTGGCCACCATCTCGGTGGCGATAGAACCGGCGCCGAGGGTGACGGTCGGGATGATCTCGCTGGAAGTTTCGAGATGATAGCCGGCCGGATAAGGTCGCGGTGTGACAATAGCGACGTTTTTGCTGGTAAAGATGACATTTTCCGCTTCGTCAACTTTGATTTCAAAGTTGTTTTCCGACGGACGCACACCGATGTCCGGCATGCCATAATCGTAGGCGACCAGGGCGTAGTAGTAGGTGCGGCCATTTTGTACGTTTTCATCGACATACGAGTGGGAGATGCCGGTGTCGTTGCCAAGATAATAAGCGGCGCCGTCGACAAGGCCGTAATTGGCAAAGCCTTTTTTGCTGTTCACCAGGTCGCACTGGAACACCCAGCGACGTTCGCGCTCGTTGCCGTAACCGTCGCTAATTTTGACGGCATCGGTGATATTTCTGTCCGTGGCTTTGAAGAGCTTGTAGCCTTCAAAGTCATTTTCATTGCCTAAAAAGGGATCGCGGGTTTTGATTTCGGAATCATTGTTCCAGGTGAGAAGAATTCTGCCATCACCCGGTGTTGCGGTGAGAGTGGGCATAACCGGCGGGATGGCAAATCTATAGTCGGTCTCGTAAATGATCTGCACTATTTTTTTCAATTCAAATAAAGCGATGGGCGGATTTTCTACCGGATCGCCAGCCTTGATATTGCGACCATCATCCCAGGAGTGCAGCTCGGACATGGAGATACGCTCGATATTGCCGCCATAAAGCGGGAAAATACCGGTTGCAAAAACCTCGATGAGATTGGAAACCTGGCCAATGTATGGCACCAGAGAATCCTGACCCACCAAATCCCACATGGACGCATCATTACGGAACCACCAGGTATAGGGCGGTTCGCCGGACGGCACTGGAAACAAGCGGAAGGAGGTCAAGCCTAACATATCGGTTTCGGTGACATCGAGCAGTCCAAAGTCGGGTTCACACCCCAGACCAATCTGCAGATCGGGTTGACCGTTTGCCTCGGTGCCATTGGCATCCGGTTCGCGATAGTCGATTTCACCGGGACCCTTGCCGTCCGTGCCAACGTCATCGTTGATGTCTTCACCTTCATCCCAGCGACCGTTACCGTTGGCGTCATCAAACGCCTCCCAGTCCTGGTCTTCATCCTCTTTCCAGTGTTCGCGCAGGTCAGCCTCTTCGAGTTGGTAAAATTTCAGGAAATTTGCCAGATTGTCGATGCCATCGTAGGGACCGACGATCTGTGTTGCGATATTGTCGCGTTTTTCATCGATGAGTCCGTCCTCGTCGTTGTCAAAACCGTCGGTCGAGTTACCGGGTGATTCGAGGTAGGCAAAGCCCATCGTTCCGACGGCCAGACCATAGGTGCCGATGCCGTTTACGTCCCAGGAATAGGAGAGATCGAGAAAGGTGTCAAAAGCGGCTAATTCATCATTGCCGTCTTCTCCGCCGATGGCATTATCCACCCAGTAGCCAAATGCCACTTCGGGCAAATTATAGTGCGTCATGTTGTAGATCACATATTCCCAAAAGATCGCATCGCGCGCCTGGGCGTTATTCCACTGGAAACCACGCTGTTCGACGCGAAGGCCAACGCCTCCCCAGGGCAGCCCTACTTGCACACTCATCTTTGGATCAATATCGCCGATATAACGTTCAGGGAGAGGATAGTAGCGAATTTTGGCGGCTTCCACCAGGTTTTCCTGGTCCTGGGCATCGTTGGCGACAAAAAAGCACTCCTCATCAGATTTAAAGGCATCGGCCCCAAAACGGCCGTTCCATTGGCCGGACCATTTGGCATTATAGCCGTCCGCTGGCCAGGCTGAAGTGGGCCAGGAGTCCGGCTTGCTCGCCTGGGCCGGTGGCGTATCCGGCAATCCCCAGTTCGCATATTCGCCCGCGATATTGCCGCGCGAGGGATAAAGATTCCATTCCACCTGGCCGGTTGGATCGGTGTCCTGGCGTTCGCGGTAGCTGGTCTCCAAATAATGTAGTCGATGCAATTGACCACTCGCCACCATTTGATCGTACTGTTTGCGAAACTCACTCAAATAGACCTCATCAAAAGGGCGCGAATCCACAGTAAGCGAATCGCCATCATTGTGGATGTAAACGCGGCAGCCGATCAGCAAACCAATACCGTCATTCATTTTCGAGCCGCGAAAATCATTCGGCCATCGCGTAGCGTATGGATCGGTTCCCGTACCCCAGTCCGACAGTTCCGTTGTATTGCGAAACTGGCAACGAACGGCATTTCCTTCCATCCAGCCAATTTTTTCTGCTGCGACATCACCGGCCCCGTCAACCGGCCCTTCGTATAGCTTTTTTTGAGCGTCGGAAGGGGAAGAGATAGCGAAAAAGAAAGTAAATAACAGGAGCAATTGAACATGCTTCATAGCGATCTCCGTACTAAATATCTACAACATTTTGTTTTTTAGTAGTTTTAACAGCATATATTTCAAAACCACTGATCATTAGGCTAAAGTTTATGAACTTAAATTACTTATGTCAAGGTTTTTGTTATTTTGAAGAGTTGACAAAATATGAAAAAATTCATACAAAATTAACATGGCTTTCATGTTTGGCTTTGTTAAATTTAAAAAATAAGTATTATGACGGATATGTTATCGAAAATCCCTGGCAAGTCAGTTGTCTTTATTGAGAACATCGGCTTCGTTTATGCACAACAGCTGCCATTCGTTAATCCTGAGGAAAACATTCAATGTGTCGTCTAGTCGTCGCTCTTTTACTGCTTCACACATCGTTGCCTGCCGCAGGCATCTCCGGCTATGAGTACCTTTTCCCCGCACCCGGCAGTGTCTACGTGTCGAGATTTTCCAGCATCATCATTCGATTCGAATCCATCGATCCCCGTCAGCTCACGAACATATCAACTTTTATTCAGCTTTACGGCAGCAGAAGCGGTGAGATCTCCGGGAAGACACGAGTGGCTTCTGATGGCAGAACAATTATATGCCAGCCGGCAGCAGCATTTCACCCGGGCGAGCGGGTCACCGTCGATATCACACCACAAGTGTCTGCAAATATCTCGACCTCCCTCTCCACTACTCGATTATTTTTCACGATCTCGCAGGCCGAATCGAAACCTTCTTGGTCGGACAGTGTCGACCAGCGAATGCAGAAACGTGCAAAAACGCCCATTTATGGAAAAAGTCTTGTCCTGCAAAACGGCGTCTCTATCCCGAGCGATTTCCCGAAAATTAAAATCACCATCAAAGATCAGCCTGCCGATGGTTATATTTTTTTAAACAACTGGGGTGGGCAACCCTACAACATGATTTTAGACAACCAGGGCTATCCGATCTGGTATCTGCGGACTCCCGATCGTCGTCGCGATTTTAAAGTTCAGGACAATGGCGATCTGTCCATGCTCGTCCGGCAGGATTATCCGTACGGACCGGGATTCATCAGTCTGGACAACACCTATACCGAGAACGGCTACTACTATGCGGTGAACGGTTATGCGACGGACGAGCACGAGCTGCAGATTCTTGCGGACGGACACTATTTATTGTTGGGCATCCGCAGCGACCAGGTCGACATGAGCCAGTATGTTAGCGGCGGGCAAAAGAATGCGACTGTCTATGAGACCTGTATTCAAGAATTCACCCCCGAAGGCGACTTGATTTTTCAGTGGCGCGCCTGGGATCATTTCGATATTCGGGACGTTCAATTGGAAGATGTGCGCGGCAACTCGATTCGATTTCCACATATGAATGCAATCGATATCGATGATGACGGGCACATATTATTGTCGAGCCGTCATCTCAGCGAAGTGACCAAAATTCATCGTCAAACCGGTGAGATCATCTGGCGTTTGAGTGGCGCGCACAACCAGTTCACCTTTGTCAATGATCCGTTGAACGGCTTTCGCAGTCAGCATGACATTCGTGCCCTTGGCAATGCAACCTATACTGTTTTTGACAACGGCAATTTGCATCGCCCGCCCGTATCACGCGCCGTTGAATATAAAGTGGATGTGAATAAAAAGACCGCGACGCTCATCTGGCAGTTTCGCGATCAGCCGGACAAGTACTCCGAGTGGATGGGCAATGTGCAACGTTTGCCAAACAACAATACCCTGATCAACTGGGCCGACGGCTCATTGCCCAAATTGACCGAAGTGCGACCAGATGGAAAAAAGTCCTTTGAGATGTGGTATGTAGAAAATATTCACTGTTATCGCGTATTCCGGTTTCCATGGCAGGGCGTGGCCAAAGTACCCTATTTGATTGTTGAACCAAGCAATGAGGCGATCACGCTGCTGTTCAATAAATTTGGTGATTCGAATGTCGCCTATTATAAAATTTATGCCGATACGCACCCCAACGCCACAACCCTTGTCGATACGTCACGGATGAGTGTAAAATCCTTGATCGATTTGCAAAACGAACAGACCTACTATTTTCGCGTCACTGCGGTAAATCTGCAGGGCCGTGAGAGCGGCTATTCCAATGAAGAGAGCGCTTTTGTGAAACTGATCGATCGTTCCGGTAATATGGTGCTTAACGGCGATTTCGCTTCGGGCAAGGGATACTGGAAGTTGAGTACCAATGCCTCTGCTGCCGCGAATTGGAGCACGGCCGAGCAAGTCGGGCATATTCACATTAGCAATGGCGGTAGTGAGCTGTGGCACGTCCAGTTGGATCAAGCGGGCATGCTGCTGCTGAATGGAGAAGACTATCTGTTTGAATTTGATGCCTGGGCGGATGCCCCACGGCCCATCGGAGCGGTTGTTTTACAGCAAGAGTCGCCGTTCACCAATTATGGTGAAATTGGCCTGACAGCCTTGTCCACTCGAAGCAAACACTTTGCTTACACTTTTAAAATGAAGCACCAGACTGATTTTAACGCGGCAGTCGTTTTTATCCTCGGTCAATCTGTTGGCGATGTTTACATTGATAATGTTTCTCTGAAAAGGATAGTCGACGCCCGGATTACGCGGGAGGAGCAGATGACCCCGCAGGCGTATGCCCTGTTTCAGAATTATCCCAATCCATTCAACTCTACAACCTCGATAACTTACCAGGTGCCGGAAGAAAGCGACGTACGCATTACGCTGTACAATGTTCTCGGCAAAGTTGTCGAGAGTATAGTGGATTCCCGACATCCTGGCGGAATTTATGCGGCCCATTTGGACGCTTCGATGCTGGATTCCGGTCTTTATTTCTACGAAATGACAGCTTTTTCTCTGCACAGCGGGCAGCACGTTCGCTACATAAACAAAATGACATTAATAAAATGAGCTTGTTGAAAATATGTACCAAATTAAAAAATGCTGATGTCGGGATTTGCCAGGAAAACTAAAAGACCCACGATATCTGAAGGCTGGAAACTCTGCTTTGTTTTTCTAATTCTGCTTTTTGTTTATCCCCCATTGATCGCTTTATCCCGGGAAACGGTGGTTCGACTGATTAACGGTGTCGCGGTGCCGAGCGATTTTCCGGAAATAAACGTGCATGAATACAGCACAAGCACATCACCGGGGAAGATATTTTTTGGTTCTACCTTTACCAACTCGGCCTACGGCAACTATTTGGTCATCTGCGAAAATGACGGCACACCCTGTTATTACCGAAAATTTCAAAAAAAAGGCGACAGCCGTGGCAGCGGCGAATTTCAACTACAGCCAACCGGTCTGTTGACGGCATATCTTTTTGAGCCCGAGTTTTATATCGCCCTGGACAGGTCGTTCTCGATTGTTGATACATTTCGCTGCGGCAATGGTTACGCCACGGATGCGCACGAGCTGACACTGTTGCCGAATGGCCATGCGTTGCTCATCGCCAATGAATATCGGACTGTGGATATGAGCCAGCTTGTTGACGGGGGGCATACACGCGCCACCGTGCTTGGCAACCATGTCCAGGAGCTGGACGAGCACAAGAACGTCGTTTTTGAATGGAAATGCTGGGATCATTACAATATCGCAGACGCGATCCACGAAAACCTGCGAGCCGCTTCGATCGATTATATGCACATGAATTCTGTGGTCACAGACTTTGATGGCCACCTCATCGTTTCTATTCGGCATTTGAGCGAGATCACCAAAATCAATCGACAGACCGGTGATATCATGTGGCGATTCGGTGGCGTGCATAACCAGTTTACATTCATCAATGATGAGTATGAATTTTCTTACCAGCACTATGCCCGACCGGTGCCGGGTAAGCCACATTCCTATACTTTTTTTGATAATGGCAATCATCGGCATCCACAATTTTCGCGTGCGATCGAGTTCAAGCTCGATACGGCTCGTATGACTGCTGAAAAGACCTGGGAGTTCCGTTACACGCCCGATCGTTACATCTCCATGCTCGGCAGCGTCCAGCGGTTTGCCAACAATAATACAATGATCAACTGGTCGACCTGGCCGCCGCTTTTTGCCAACGAAGTTGATTATGCCGGCAACATCTTGTATGAGATTCAAGTTGGAGGTGTTTCCAGTAATCGTGTGCGGCGCTATGAGTGGGAAGGTGTGGCGAAAGCCCCTTATCTGTTGGGAGAAAACCGCAATGATGGTGTGGTGCTGATTTTCAACAAGTTTGGTGATCGACAGGTGAAAGAATATGTTGTTTTTGGCGGCAGCAGAACTGACAATCTGATCCCTATGGATACAACCGCGAACACCTACTCACATTTAACCAAACTTGAAAACAACACGACCTATTATTTTAGGGTTTGTGCCATCGATAGTTATGGTATACAGAGTGAATTTTCGGATGTGATCGAGCTGCTGGTTAAAATCCGGCAGCCCGGGGCAAATTTGCTGGTCAATGGTGATTTTACAAATGGTGACACAGGCTGGACATTTTTGTCGCGCGATGAAGCGAATGCTGTTGGTGGCGTTCGAAATGGCGCTTATGCCATCGATTTTGATACCGGCGGTAGCGAGCTCTGGAAAGTGCAGCTCGTGCAGGAGAATGTGCCGCTGGTGCAAGGACATACGTATCGATTTGAATTTGATGCCTGGGCAGATGCCCGACGAGTTATAGAAGCCAAAATTGCCCAGAATAACGATCAGTGGATAAACTACAGTAGAACGACACCAATTGAAATCGTGCGGGCGCCGCAGCATTATACCTTTGATTTTAAAATGACAAATCCCGGCGATACCCAGGCTCGTGTCGTCTTTAATTGTGGCTTGTCGGAGGTGAATTGTTATATTGACAATGTTTCCTTAAAGTTGCTGGAAGAGTCGCTTGTTCGCGATGTGCAGCAGTTGCCGGTCGTGTGCCAGTTGTCACAAAATTACCCCAATCCATTTAATGCGGCGACGGTTATTCCATACCAATTAGCGGAAGAATGCCATGTGAGACTCAGCGTCTATGATCTGCTCGGTCGGCGGCTGGCTGAGTGTATCTGGCGCCATCGGCCGGCCGGTTCTTATGCGCATTCTTTCGAAACGTCCGGCTGGAATTCTGGCGTCTACGTTTATCAGCTCGACGCCATAGCTGTTGGACACCAGGTCACGAATAGCCACCGCAAAAAGATGGTTCTAATCAAGTAGCGCCAAACTGGAGGAGTTGAATGTTTTTTCGTTTTTTCTTATTGTTTATCATAGCCAGCGTTTGTTTTGCCGGACCATATCATCCGGCTATTGAATATATTTTCCCGCTGCCCAACAGTGAACTGTTGCCGGCAAAAGCGACAGTTATTTTAAGGTTGGAAGGGGATTTGTATACCCAAATAGATGATTTGAAAGCATTTATCTCGGTGAAAGAAAACGGCGCAAACAGAGCCGGACAGGTATTTTTTTCCACCGATGAACGGACAATTATTTTCAAGCCGACACGCGACTTGTCCCGGGGTGAAAAAATTGATGTGTTTATTCAGACCAGTCAGGTGGGCTTTAGTGATTTTTCTTTTTCATTTTCAACCTGGGCCGATACGCCCAATTTTCAAATCCCGCACGACGAGCCTGAAACAGCCTCAATTGAAAAAAACTATTTCAAAAAAGTAAAGGCGAATGGGATTCGCCTCATCAACGGCGTTGCAGTGCCCAGCGACTTTCCGGCAATTGAAACCCACCTGTACGGTGAAACCGCTGCCGGCGATATATTTTTTGGTACAAATTTCACCAATGACGGAATCGGCAATTATGTCGTCATCTGTAACAATGAGGGCACGCCGCTGTTTTATCGACGATTCGATAATGCCGGCAACAGTTGCGCCAATTTTGTCGTCCAGCCCTCTGAACACTTTTCGGCCTATCTTTTTTCGCCTGATCAGCATGTTGTTTTGGATAAAAACTTTGATGTGGTCGAGATTGTAAAACCAGGACATGGATATCATGGGGACGATCATGAATTTATCATTCTGGAGAATGGTCATATTTTGCTGACCTGTGAAGAATGGGTGCCGATTGATATGAGCAAAATTATCAACGGCGGCCAGAGAAATGCCTCTGTGCACGGCAATATGTTTCAGGAACTGGATCGGGAACGGAACGTTATTTTTGAATGGCGAAGCTGGGATCACTTTGATCTTTTGGACAATCAAGTAGAGAATTTAAACAATAGAAATATTGATTATGTCCATTTGAACTCGATCGCTTTCGATTATGACGGGCATTACGTGATCTCGAGCAAACATCTGCATGAAATTACCAAGATTGACAGCAAAACCGGAGAGATCATCTGGCGATTTGGCGGCAGAAATAACCAATTTGACATGATCAATGATGATATCCCGTTCACCCTGCAGCACACATTACGACCAGTTCTCGGCAAGCCCAATCAGTACACCATGTTTGATAATGGCGGCGCGCGCAATCCAAACTACGCGCGCGCCGTGCAGTATAAACTCGATCCGGTCGCAAAAACCGCAGAGAAAGTATGGGAATATCGTTATTCGCCGGATCGCCGCTCCGGCATGATGGGCGGCACACAGCGCTTGCCAAACGGCAACACCTACATCGACTGGTCAACCACACCGCCAATGAAAGCATGCGAAGTCACCCCTGACGGCAGGCTGCTGTTTGATATTTATGTCCATGGTGCCTCCACCTATCGCTCGCATCGGCTAGAATGGGAGGGTAAAAGCCGCGTACCTTATTTTATTTTGGAAAACTATGGTGAGACGGTCAATCTTATCTTCAACAAATTTGCTGATGAAAGCGTCGATTATTATAAAATATATCACGCGACGTCGCCACATCCAACGTCGGTGCTTGATACGACATCACAGACTTTTTATCAGGCTTTTTTCCTGGAAAACAATAAAAGGCACTATTTCCGCATCACCGCTGTGGATGTAAATGGTCTGGAGAGTGATTTTTCCGAGGAGCTCGACACTTTTCTGCAATTTACCCCTGCCGGTGAGAATATGATAAAAAATGGTGAATTTAATTCTAAAGCAGGATGGAACGTCGAAAAAAAGAACGGCGCGGCCGGCGTAGGGCTCATCAGTCCGGATAACGAATTTCTGCTGCGCATCCAGAATCCCGGCATACTACCTGCAGATTTTCAAGTCTATCAAGAGAGCTTGATCCTGATGAACAATAAAACTTATCAGCTCGAATTTGATGCCTATGCAGAATCGACGCGTCCGATGCAGGTTTATCTTGGGAAAAATTCATCTCCATTTACCGACTATGCCCATATCAGCACAGTGGCGCTGTCAAAAAATAAAAAGCACTATTCGTATTCCTTCAAGATGCAACATACGAATGATACACAAGCCAAACTCTCCTTTTATTGTGGTCAGTTTGATGGCGATGTTTATCTCGATAATATTTCTCTCAAATACATAACGACTATTATCGACAACCACGATGAACCGATCGGGCCAAAATTCTTCACCTTGCATCAGAACTATCCAAATCCATTTAATCCTGCAACAACCCTGCAGTATGAAATCCCGGAAATGTGTCATGTGAAACTGATTGTTTATAATGTGTTGGGTGAAATGATCGAAACAGTGGTTGATGAGTTCCATGCTGTCGGTGCCTATCAGCGACAGTTTGCGGCGAAAGACCTGAGTGCCGGGATTTATTTTTATCAATTGCGCGCCAGAACCCTTGATGGAAAAGAATTGACCTCTGAGGTGCATAAAATGATGCTGGTCAAATAGGGAGGGGGAATTATGGTTAAAACAGCTGAGAAAATATGGGTTGCGTTGATCACAAGCTTGTCGTTGATTGTACCGGCTTTTTGTCAGGTTGATCCCGCTATTGATGCGCGTTTGGAAAAGAGATCTCACTCTTTTCAGGGACTCACATTACCTTATCGTCTTTACGTCCCGGACAACTACACACCTGAGATAGCTTATCCTCTTTTGCTATTCTTACACGGTGCCAGGTGGGCTGGAACGGACAACATCACCCAATTGGACAATGAATTGGCCGTTTACTGGATTGATTCGACGCGACAGGCGACACAAACCTGTTTTGTCGTTTATCCGCACATCCCGGTTGGCGCGACGTGGGAGCATACGTCCGGTCACATGAATGATCTTCCGCCAAGTCCGGAATTAGCCCTCGCGAATGACATCATCACCGAGCTGGCGAAAGAATTCTCTATTGATGAACAGCGCCTGTATATCAGCGGCAAGTCGATTGGCGGGCTGGGAGTATACGGCATGATCGCACGCTATCCCGGCCGATACGCCGCCGCAATTCCGGCTGCCGGACAATATCTGTATCAATCCCTCGATGATCTGTCACACACATCAATGTGGATATTTCATAATAAATATGACAATACGATCTCGGTCGAGCAATCAAGATCTATTGTTTCCGAACTTGAACAAGCCGGTGTTTCTTTCATTTACACCCATTGCAATTTTAATACCGATACATGCGATACTTTGGCAAACGATTCTATTCGAGTTGCTATTCAGCGTGGAGCGCGGCATATATACTCGGAATTTAATGATTCCGGACATCAGTTGGAATCCAATGTCGTTTCGACCTATGGTTTGTACGACTGGGTGATGAGCCAGGCAAAAGATGATTCTCGCGTTGGCTCCAGGATGGACAGCCCGGCATTCGAACTGTATAACAACTATCCCAATCCGTTCAACAGCAGTACAGTTTTTTCTTTTCATATCGTAAGCAACACGCCTGTTATATTCAGAATTATAAATATAAAGGGCCATATTGTAGCGCAACATACCGAGCGCTGGGTAAAAAGTGGTCGATATGAATATATTTGGGACGCGCAACACATGCCAACCGGCGTCTATATTTACGAGCTTTCAGCAGCAACAGACATACAGCGTGGGCGCTGCCTGTTATTGAAATAAAACAGACATCGACAGAAATTGTGGTGTCACGATCAATTTTTCGATGAGCGAGTTAACGTGGTCAACGATGGCCTTCAAACCGTGCTCAGCCTCGAACATCGGCACATCTTCCACGTCCCAGTATGTGATGGACTTTTCGAACATGGGGAACAGATCAGCCATCATGGGACGATGCTCCCGTTCGCATAGAGCGATCTTTAGGGAAGCGGATTGAAAATCACGCATACACACAGAAAGCGGATAGCGAGAAGCCATCAGTGGCTTTATGCCCAGCTCTCGTAACCTGGCGATAACGTCCTTTGAGATCGGGCCGATATTATTCACTGCATTCATATTCTGGCGCAATCCTCGCGAGTCGGCGCGCCAGTTTAAATTCTCTTGGATTGATAAATGATTGAAATACTCCTCCGCAAATCGACTTCGATAGTAATTCCCTGTACATAAAAACAGTACCGTCTCCAACAGTGTGTCTCCAATTTGATAGATGATATTTTATTAGCCTGAAAACCTGATGCATGCAAAATAAAAGCCATGTAATCAGGTAATGTTAATAAATGATCTAAAAATTTGTATAAAGAAATGATTAAGATATTGACTAATTCCGGCAAAGTTTTCGAAAAGATAAGATCAGACTTGCTATTGCACATCAAAGGACTTACATTGCAAAAATTTGAGGAAGATATGACAGCTGTTCGACTCAATAAAATTGTTTTGTTGCTTGTGGTGCTTTTTATATCAGCCGTTTTTCTTTCCATGATTCGTCAATTTTTAATGGTTATTCTGCTGGCAGGTATTTTTTCGGCTCTGTTCCAGCCGGTTTACAAAAGATGCGTCGTCTTTTTCAAGGGACGTCGGAATCTCGCTTCAGCGATAACCCTGCTGCTCATTTTTTTAGTCGTCTTTTTGCCATTAGCCGGCTTGTTCGGCATCGTCGCCGCACAAGCTGTCAAAGTCGGACACTCGGTCACCCCATGGATTCAACAAAATTTGCAGGGGACGACAACAATTGACAAATTATTTGAATCTTTGCCTTTTTACGATATACTCCAGCAGTACAAGACAACCATTTTGGAAAAAGCCGGGGAGCTTGTGAGCCGACTGAGTTCGGTGTTTGTCAATAGTCTTTCAACGGTCACCCTCTCTACTGTCAATTTAATATTTTTGCTTTTTCTCTTTTTGTACACCATGTTCTTTTTTTTAAAAGAAGGCGACTATTTGTTAGAAAAAATATTATACTATGTGCCGTTGCAAGACCAGGATGAACGTCAAATTCTCGAGAAATTCACCAGTGTGACCCGCGCAACTATCAAAGGAACTCTCATCATTGGTCTGCTGCAAGGTGGATTGGCGGGTATCGCTTTTTGGATCGTTGGTATTGACAGCGCATTATTCTGGGGCACGATTATGGTTGTGCTCTCGGTCATTCCTGTTGTCGGCTCATCGCTGATCTGGATACCGGCGGTTATTATATTGGCGGCTTCGGGTGCCTATATCAAAGCCATCGGTTTAGCGGTTTTTTGTGGTTTGTTAGTCGGGAGCCTGGATAATGTGCTGCGTCCCATCCTGGTCGGTAAAGATACCAAGATGCACGAACTGTTTATTTTATTCGGAACGATCGGCGGCATCAGTATGTTTGGTATCATCGGCTTTATTGTTGGCCCGATCATCGCGGCTCTGTTTGTGACAGTATGGGCGATATACGGAGAGACCTTTAAAGAATATTTGCCGGTTGTTGCAAAGTTGGAAATTGGCAATGAAGCAAAGGTGGAGGCGGCACATTCAGACTCGAATGGCGAGTCGAAAAAAGATGCCGCTGATTGAATTTGACTATAAAAACTAACACGACACTCGCATGTTCGGCATCGTTTGCTCAAAAATGGGCTATTATCACAAGGTGGCCTATTTATTCTTCTCCCTCCTTGTCCTGTCGAAAAGTGACATCCACTCGTTCAACCGTGTAGCCAAATTCGGTGCAGAGCCCCAGCATATAGTCCTGCAGCTTTTCTGTACACATGGCCATTACTTTGGGCTCTTGAAGCAATGCCAATCCTTCGTCGATAAAGTTATCGGTTAATGTTTCCAGGATTCGAACGGCTTCTTGCGGCTCGTTCACCAGGATGCCGGTTTCAGGAAAACTGACTGACGAGGCATTGATCACCGGTTTTTTTACACGAATTGGCGGGGCAGAAAAATAGAGTATTTTTTCTTTTTTATCGAGTGTCGCATCATAGCCATCATTCATAAAATCGACATAAAAATCATAGGTCACGTTGGACGTTACTTTGACTTTGGCATCACTTTTTAAAATGCCCAATACACTTTTAGAGACCTCTTCTATAAAGTTGATGTTCGTGGTTTGGCTGGCAAGAATGAGTTGTGTTTGGCCTTCAAATTTTTCTGTGAAGGAAATCTTGACGATACGTGTGGGTGAACAGCTGACAAGCAAAACCAGGGCGATGCAAAAAAGCATACGCTTCATAATCTATTCTCCAAATTGAGACGAGCCACATGATGAAATGAAAATTTTTACTGGTCCTTGACGATAAAGTATCGAAATTCGCGTTAGCCAACCGCATGCGGTGCAGTAAAAGTTTGGTTATCCGAAAAAACATTGTATTCATCGCCAAATTGTGCCAGAAACTCCAGACTGAAGGATCGAAAAGTAAAAGATAACGGCAATAGTACGACTGCGTTTATATAGGGAATAATAAGCAATATTAGGCCGAGGCAGCAAGTCAGAAGAGCCGCAATAATGACCAGGATGAATGCGGCGATGCTCAAGAGCAGCCAAAAAAGCCCAAAGAGAATGAACTGCGGCAAATATGTCCAATGAATGGTTAAAAGGCGTGACCATGCCTGCATCACACCAAGGCGATGTTTGTACATCACGGCCACAACAAATTCATTCAACAGCAATTCGATATAAGACAAAAACAAAACAAGGAGCAAAAGCAGTATTCCCATTTTAACAAAAAAGAGCCATGGAAAGTGATAGTCATCGTAATACAGATCATACGCTGAGCGCCAGGTTTGAAAAAGAAAGCCGATGATGATGGCAAAACACAAGAGCCCGTAAAAAAGTCGCCAAATAAAGAGCGAATTCCCTTCGCGAGTGTATTCGCGCCAGGGCTGGGCGACCAGAGCGCGGTCGTGCACGACATTATCCACAAACATAAACTTGCCGCGAGAGCTTACCCAGGTGAGAAAAACGATAAAAAGAAAAATCAGACCGGCGATAAAAAATATCAGCAGAGCCCATTCCGGATTATCCTGCAGCCAGTTGAGTGCATGGTAAGGTGCTTCGAGGATATCACCGAAATCATCCACATTGTTTTTTATGCCATAATCTCCTTTGCCACCGCCTCCTCCGCCACCATCCAAGAGACCGGCTAAAAACGCAGTGAATCCGACCACAAACCATTTTTTTACATCAAATGGTTTGAACAAGGCGACTTTCATGCGATGAAAGCCACGCGACAGCGGTTCAGCAAATTGAATGTTCATGATAAAGTCCTGTTGTTATGAAAGCGGCAATGTTTTAAATAATACGGACTGTCCCCCAAAGGTTTCAAGTCCCGGCAGGGCTGATGCGGTCTATCGAGCACGGGGAACATATCCCGAAATTTACTGAAACTCTCATTTCATCTTTGTATTATTATGTCTAAATTTTAGGAAAAAAGCAACGAAAAGAAAGGATTTTTTATGGAATGGATAAAAATTACTGCTCCTGAAATCGAGAAATTACGTGCGGAAACGGAGGTCTGTATTGTACCGCTGGGTTGCCTGGAGAAGCATTCGGATTTTTTACCGCTCGGAACCGACAGTTTATTAGCCTATAAATTGGCCTGTTTGGCGGCTGAAAAAGAAGCCGCCGTTGTTTTTCCACCCCAGCATTACATGATGGTCGCCTCAGCAGCTGCACAACCGGGGGCGATCGTTTTTGATGCCAAATTAAGCATGGAAATTGTCGAGCGTCTTTTTGAAGAAATCGCCAGAAATGGCTTTAAAAAAATTATTTTATATAATTTTCATGGCGGCAACCGAAACATCACGCCGCTTTTTTTACAGAACCACCTGGCGCGACAACCTCGAGATTATGTGCTGTATATGCCCAAATTTGACTGGGAGGTTGAGGATGTGATCGCCACCTATTGTCATTCAAATTTTGGCGGACATGCCGATGAATGGGAGACGAGCTTGATGCTCTATCTTTTCCCCGAGTTGGTCAAGATGGAACAGGTGCCACCCCGCTCTGTTGGACAGCCACAACACCGTTTGACGTCACTCCACAAGATGGATATAAAAACGCCCGTTGATTTTTATTCGATATTTCCTACGCACTATGCCGGCGAAGCAGAATTTGCCACAACCGAAACCGGTCAAAAAGCCGTGGATGTGATAACAGATCGTTTGGCACAGGTGATCAAAACGGTCAAACAGGATGATGAAACGTTGCGCGTGCAGCAGGAATTCAGCAGCCTTGTTTTTCATTCCTGATAATACAGTGCTGTTTTAAAGTGATACAATGGCTAACGGATATGTAATCACGATTTTAAAAAAGCACCATATTGTAAATGTGAGCATGTCGCCTGGTATTTTGGCAAAATGATCGTGTGATCCATCATCTGCATAACGCAATAAAATATAAATGATTACCTCTATAAAAAAAAGATAATTAAACACCCTATATATTGATATTTGGCACCCCGTTTGTTATCACATGTTGTACATGAAACGGGGAATGGGTTGCGCTGCGTTGGGTGGTTTGTGGCGCTGCGGGACTGTGAGGAGCGTAATCCATTTAAAGGCGTTGTCCGAAAAAAAGGACAGCGCCTTTTTTTTATTTTACTTGTTGAAAAAAGTGCAAATTTTTATTAGGTTGTTGAGAAAAAATAGTGATGTCATGAGGAGCGTTCGACAATGAGCCAAGATGTCAAAATGGTTGTGCTTGCCTATTCTGGTGGACTGGATACGTCTATCATCATCCCCTGGCTGAAGGAAAACTATGGGTGTGAGGTGATCGCGATGGCCGCCGATGTCGGCCAGCAGGAGGAGCTTGAGGGTCTTGAAGAAAAGGCCATCGCCACGGGTGCAAGTAAATGTTATATTGAAGATTTGCGCAAACCTTTTGTCGAAGAATTTATCTGGCCGACTCTGAAAGCACGTGCCATTTATGAAGGTCAATATCTTCTCGGTACCTCTTTCGCTCGTCCACTTATTGCCAGGCGGCAAGTTGAGATTGCGGAAGCCGAGGGCGCTGATGCTGTGGCGCACGGCTGCACCGGCAAGGGTAACGATCAAGTACGATTTGAATTGACCTACAAGGCCTTTAATCCCAAATTAACCGTGATTGCCCCCTGGCGCGAGTGGAACATCCGCTCGCGGGAAGATGCCATCAACTATGCCAAAGAAAAAAATGTCCCTATCGCTGCGTCTTTGGATAAAATCTATAGCAATGACCGAAATATCTGGCACCTCAGCCACGAGGGAGGTGACCTGGAAGATCCGTGGAATATGCCCAGGGAAGAAATGTTTCAACTGACCAATTCTCCCTTGACGGCACCTGACACGCCAGAAATGATCGAGATTGGTTTTAAAAAAGGCGTGCCGATTTCCTTGAACGGGGATCGAATGGAAGCCGTACCGTTGCTCCATGCACTCAACCAGCTTGGCGGCCGACACGCGATCGGCCGTGTTGATATCGTTGAAAACCGCCTTGTGGGCATGAAATCACGTGGCGTTTATGAGACACCGGGGGGAACGCTCCTCTATGCGGCGCATCGGGAGTTGGAAAGCCTGGTGCTCGATCGCGA
Organism: Candidatus Zhuqueibacterota bacterium; assembly: GCA_016928775.1. Lineage (GTDB taxonomy): Bacteria > Zhuqueibacterota > Zhuqueibacteria > Residuimicrobiales > Krinioviventaceae > Kriniovivens. The sequence goes on from JAFGKD010000025.1 coordinate 18,228, forward strand.
TACAATGCGCATGAAAGATATGCTGGCACCTAAATACGCCGAGCTCGTGTACAATGGCGCCTGGTTTACCCCCCTTCGTGTCGCACTCGATGCTTTTGTCGAATCAACACAAAAACATATGACTGGTGAAGTGCGCCTGAAACTGTATAAAGGCAATATCATCATCGCTGGCCGAAAGTCCCCTTATACACTGTATCGCGAGGATTTGGCCACATTTGGTGAGGAGGATGTTTATGACCAGGCAGATGCCAAGGGTTTTATCAACCTTTTTGGTTTGCCGCTCAAGGTGAGGTCGCTAGTGGAGATCGAGTGGGGCAAGCATCCCGATTATGAAGAACCAGATTATAGCATTTTTAAGCGAGATTAGCGGTGTCCGTTAAAAAAATTTGGGGTGGCCGATTTGCGAAAAGCTCGGACACCTTGATGGAAAAATTTGGCTTTTCACTGCATGTTGACCAAAAGCTGTTTGATGCTGACATCGCGGTGAATAAAGCATGGGCGCACGCTCTGGTTGAGGTTGGTATTTACACTGAGCGCGAAAAGGAGCAAGTCTGCACTGCATTTGAATCTATACAAAATGACTTTCACGCTGGCTTGCTGACTTTTCCCGCCGACGCTGAAGATATTCATAGCGCAAACGAACGTTGGCTCACCCAACGCTGCGGCGATGTGGGCGCAAAAATTCACACAGGCCGGAGCCGAAATGATCAAGTGGTCACGGACCTCAGGATTTATCTGCGCACCCAGAATCAAGCCATGCAAAATGCCTTGGAAGCTTTGCAAACCGCACTTGTCGATTTGAGTGAACAGCACATTGTTACTATTTTCCCCGGTCAAACACATCTACGCCAGGCCCAACCCATCTCTTTTGCTTTTTATCTTCTCGCGTTCTTTTATCAGCTGCAGCGCAACCGGCAGCGACTACGAGAGGCACTAACGCGCTGCAATAAAATGCCATTGGGCGCCGGCGCTATCGCGGGTTCCGGATTCCCCGTTGATCGAGAGAAACTCGCGCAGATACTGGGATTTGATGCGCCGACTGAAAATAGCTATGATGCGACTGCGGATCGCGATTGTGTCAACGAGCACTTGTTTATCTGTGCCCAAACCATGGTGCATCTCAGTCGCCTGGCGGAAGATTTTATCATTTGGTCATCCGAGGGTTTTCGCTTCATTGAAGTGGATGAGGCCTATGCCACTGGCAGCAGCATGATGCCGCAAAAACGTAATCCCGATTCACTCGAACTGATTCGCGGTAAATCAGCGCGCGTCATCGGCAATCTTACGACCGGCCTGACTCTTTTGAAAGGAATCCCGACAGCGTATGTCAGGGATTTGCAGGAAGATAAGGAACCGCTCTTTGATTCTCTGGAACAGACGATCGCAGCCGTACAGATTCTGTATGGTGTTATCAGATCGTTGATTGTTTACCCGGATAATATGCTAAATGCCATTGATCCGATGCTGTTCGCAACTGATGTCGCTGATTATTTGGTTCGTAAAGGCGTGCCGTTTAGACATGCTCATGCGCTCGTCGGCCTTTTGGTCAGTACCGCAGAGCGTCGAGGAGCGAGCCTGTCCACTTTGCCGCTTGATATTTATCAGCAACATTCCAACCTGTTTGAAGCCGATGTTTATCAACTTTTTGATCCTGTATCGGCTCTCAAAAAACGAGAAATATCGGGCGGCACCGGAGAAAAATCGGTTACTGCGCAAATAAATCACGCGCGAATATTGTTAGAGGATTAAATCACATTTACGACAATTACATTTCATTTTAATGGAGGAGTAGCATGAGTTTGAAAGAAATTATTCTGCAGCTTGTTCAAATCGCGATCTTTTTTGCTTTTCCGACCATCTGGAATTGGATCATCACCCTGTTGCCCTGGTGGCCGCTTGACCCACAAAATACCCTGAACCTGCTGGTCTACCTCGGCATCACCCTGGCCGCATGGATTCTCGGCTTGCTCGGCATCAAGCGGTTGGTCACGCAACTCAAAACGCGCGGTTTTGCCGCAGAATAAAAAGCATGATGTTGTTGTTGACGAATTGAGCTTTGAATCGCTCCGCCACGGTGGAGCGATTTTTATTTTTGTACTCATCCAGAGGGATAATGACGGTAAAAGAAATCCTTGACAAGACGCGTATTACTTTCAGTTTTGAATTTTTTCCACCAAAAACGGAACAGGGATGGGATAATCTTTTTCACTCGATCGCCGATCTGATGCCGCTCAAACCATCGTGGGTGAGTGTCACCTATGGTGCCGGCGGCTCAACCCGCGATCGGACGCACGATTTGATTATGCGTATCAAAAAGGAAACCGATCTGACGGCAGTTGCTCATCTCACGTGTGTCGGCTCATCACGGGAGGAAATCGCCGATATTGTTGATCGTTATGTTGAGAATAATATCCTGAATATTCTGGCCCTTGGCGGAGATCCACCCAAAGATGCAACCTTGAAGCCGGCGCAGGATGGCTTTCGCTATGCAACCGAACTTGTCGAGTTTATAAAATCTCGTCACTCGCAGATATGTATCGGCGTCGCCGGTTTTCCGGAAGGACATCCGGCAACACCCAACCGCTTGCTGGAGATCGAGTACCTCAAAGCCAAAGTTGATGCCGGTGCGGATTATATCATCACTCAGCTCTTTTTTGATAATCGTGATTTTTACGATTTTTGCGAGCGGTGCAGGCTGTCTGGCATCGATAGTCCCATCATCGCTGGTATTATGCCGGTTCTCACCAAAAAAGGTATGTATCGTATGGTGGACCTGGCCGCCGGTGTACGCCTGCCGGCCCGATTATTAAAACTTGTCTCCCGAGCCGACTCGGATGATTACGTCGCCAAAGCCGGCGTTCACTGGGCGAGCGAGCAAGTGCGAGACCTGCTGGATAATGACGTCCGCGGCATCCATTTTTATACACTCAATAAATCACCGGCGACCATTCAGATTTATGAATCATTGGGAGTGAGAACCTCGGAGCAATTTTTGCTCTAAGTTCTCATCGAGGCAGCGAGATTTTTTGATGTTCATTACTCAACGGGCACAAACTGGATCGCCACACCGCCGCTGCCTGCCATCACCAAAGTCAACTTGTCTTTGGCAGTCACTTTTTTCTCATAGATGTTTAGCCGATCGGGGTAATCTGCTGCTTCGTCCGGATCGGCGTAAATTGTCGCAGTGTAGGCCCCGTCGCCGAGGAAATCCAGGGAGATGTCCATTGTTTTTCCCGCTTCGTTCGCCAGGCCACCGAGGTACCAGGTCTCGCCGTGCAAACGCACCATCACGATAAACTCTCCCGGAAAACCATCAATAACCCTTGACTCATCCCAGGTTGTTGGCACCACTTTGAGAAAATCTGTGCCGGCTGGTGCAGCGCGATAGTTGTACGGGGAATCGCATGCCACCTGCAACGGGCTTTCGTACACGACAAACTGCGCCAATTGATGCGCGCGCGTATTCATCACAAAGGGACCGGGCGCGTCGCCACCAACAATTCGAAAAGTCTCCGGTGTTTTGTTACGAAATCCGCCCGGCGTATAGTCCATGGGTCCGCAAAGCATGCGCGTGAACGGCAGTACACAATCGTGCGTCGGCGTGATACGGTCGCTCCATTTGCTGTATTCATTCCCCAGCACACCCTCGCGCGTGAGCAGATTCGGATAGGCGCGACGGAGTCCGGTCGGCTTGTACGCCCCGTGAAAGTCAACCGTCAGGTGATGCCTGGCTGCCATTTTAACTAATCGATGGTAAAAATTGACCATTTCCTGGTCGTCACGCGCCATAAAATCGACTTTAACGCCGGCGACACCCCACTGTTCGTACAGCGGGAATGCCCTGGCCATCTGGCGATCCGCGTTTTCCCAATCCAGCCAGACTAGTATTTTGACACCTTTATCGGCAGCATATTTGACCAATTCGGGGATATCGATGGCATCAATTGATTTCGTCAAATCAGCGGCCGGATTGCCGGCTGAACCGAACGGTTTATCTGGATCAAACGGCGGTCCATACCATTCCCAATCCACGAGTTGATATTCCCAGCCCATATCTGCCGCCAAATCGATAAAGTACTTCATGGATGCATTGTCAACGCCCAGTTTGCCGGCAAAATCAGGTGCATAGCTGCCACACCACCAGCGATCCCAGGCCGAAATGCCGGGCTCGATCCAGTCGGTATCCTCCAGCGCGAGCGGATCCGCCAGATTGACGATGATATTTGACTCGATCAAATCACCCGGTCGCTCCCCGATCATCACCACACGCCAGGGGGATATTCGCGGAGCTTTGGAAATAACCGCAACATCCGGCTGGTCAATTCTCGGCGACAGCAGTGAGACAACCGCATTGGGAAAGCGCTCATGGCGCGTATAATATAATCCCGCCCAATCGACGAGATTCGCCTCGGTGAGTGCGACCCAGGCATTAGGCAACTGTACCAACAGCGGACAAGCGATAATGTGCCCCGGTTCCGATTCGCTCAATTTCATTTTGTTATATTCCGTCTCCTGATGCGTGGCATGCGAGGGATAGTGGCCAATCCAGCACGTTGGATCATTGGGGAAATGAAACTCACTCAATTCTTTGGTAATGATAAAATTTGTAAAACCCTCCTGCTCCTCAAGTCCGTATTGAAAAGCGATGCCGTCATTAAAAGCTCGAATGCTGAATGTAAGGGCACGATTTGGAAGATTCGATTCCTTTAAAATCAAGGTCAGCTCATTATAGCTGGTGGTAATTTGTGCATGGGTTCCGCAAACGGGCTGCCATGTTTCATAGGCAGCGTGGTGTTTGACATCGACAATGCTCAATCCTGTGGCGATTGCCGGCATACCTTTGAAATCGATGCGAAAGGGTGAATCGAGCAGGATAGTGTGCTCATCTTTTTGTATCGAGTAATAAAGATGCTCGCCGACGGGGTAGGGCTCGGGATTTGCCTTGATCTCTGCCGTCACAACGATCCTCGCATCGGGTGAAGAGACCGTTGCGGCGTGCAGTGAGCTGATTGGAATCCAAAAGACGATGAATACAAGACTGCCGAATTGCACGAATCGTTTCATTTTTATTTCTCCAAAGATAAGTCCTGATTCTTATTTGAAAGTTTTCCAGATGATAATTAAAAAATCGCGTGAAACTCAATCTATTGAAAAATCAAAACAAGATCAACGGGCAAAGACTTTTGACTATAACATCTCTTTTGCCGAGTTATAACCAGCGTATTCCTTTTACCACTCGCCTCTCCTGCCGTACTTTTTGCGCGTCGTATTGTCAAATTCATCAGCAGCATCATTGAGTTTTCGCAAAATCTGCTCCATGGTCTGACCTGCGGAGGAACGCGCTGCGGCAATCAGGGTGTTGCATTCATTACGATCCATAAAACGAACCGCATCCAGCAGTTTTTCCTCGTCTTCTTCCGGGATAATCAAAAATCCGTGTTTGTCCGCGTGGATGAGTTGTCCTGGCACGATTTTTCGACCAAACACTTCAACTGGACAATTCCATTGCACTGGATGGACATAGGCATGCCCAACGCACAAACGACACGCCAGGGCTTTAAAACCGACATTGTTCATCTCGTCGAGGTCACGGATAGCGCCGTCCGTGATTGTGCCTACGCAGCCGAGTGCTCGATGAATATTGGCATTCACCTCACCCCAAAACGAGCCGTGCGTCTGCGGTTTGTCCAGGTCTTGCACAACAACGATTTTCGGTCCGGGCTGCTCCGCGACATAACGGCGATAGTGACGCCACGCCTCGGGATTGGTGCGGCGATGTTCGGCCTGGCTCGGTTCGATCACCACGGTGACCGCATAGCCGATCATCGAGCCCATCTGCGGCATATAGTCACGTATCTCTTCGACATTAAAGCCGAAAAACGCCGGATCTTGATGAGTAATTTGCTCCCAGCCATTGTAAATTGTCGGTGTGTTATATCGTTTGAGCTGCAATAGCTCGGCATGTGAAAGTCTGGCCATTTCTATCCGTCTTTTGTTCTTCTGACTAGACAATGTGCAGCGATTTATAAATTGCCAATCGTCTCACCCGGGCAAA
>JAFGKD010000026.1 GCA_016928775.1 Candidatus Zhuqueibacterota bacterium
CAAAATGCTTGAAAAAAACATTGTCATTTTTGCCATAAACACCTAACCTTTTGTTTCTTAGTGTTTTTGTGGCTTTGTGTGAGGAGTTTGTGAATAATGCAGGTTAAATGCGATTGAGGATAATCGAGTAGCCGCGCGCGTCGTCGAATTTTGCTTCAAATTTAAAGGCCAAAATGCCCCACCGCGCGATTGGGTAGCTGTCGAATGTTGAAGCGCGTTGTGTAAATAAAACTCTACCGTTCGTCGATGCGACGCGCAACAGCCATGTCCCGGGTTGGATCCCTATAACAAAAAACCATCCTTGCAAAAGAGTGGTTGCCTGAAAGATGACCTCCTGCTGATCCGGCTGATGCGGATTGGCGACGTTTAAATAGAGCGCTTCCGGTTCTTTTCTTGAATCCTTTTCTGAAATAATGAGCTGAAGCGATCTGAAGAAACGATTCTCTGTATCAAACTGCCGCATATTTTGAGAAAACTCGCGAACATGTTCCGGGGTCACGACTGGAAATTGAGCAGGCGCCAGAATATTTACATAATTATGGTATGGATTCGCAGGTGACGTGTAGCGCAATATGTGCGTGCTCTCTTCCCAGATTCTGCCATTCCAGCAGTTTTGGCATATTGAATCGGGAAAGTCAAAAGAGGTGACAGATGGTGTCATGCCCGGGTTACAAGCTTTAATGAAGAGTTGTCCCGCATATCGCGAGCCAAAATTTGATTTCACCAGCGTGCTGTCAATAGATTCATCTCTGACGATAACAAAAACAGAATCACCATAGGAGAGATTTGCGCCGTTATCACGAAAATGTAATTGCCAGTGTGATGTGTTTGGCTGCTGCAAGGAGATGGCATCAAAAATAACAATAAAATCACTCCAGAGCAGGGATGGTTGCGGGGGGTGAGAAATGTGCAGCATCGTACGAAAATAGCTGTCCACGCCAGCATGATCATAAAGTTTCGCCAATTGAAGACGCATGCCACTCAACTGCCAGGGACAATTCCAGGTGTTTTTATATTGTTCTGATCGAAATGTTGAAATATTTTGCGGACCTGTGCCATATTCCTGAAATGGCTTGAGTTGTTGCTCGGTATAGGGTGCCAGGTTTGGTTTATTGCGAAAAGATTTTTGTCCGACAAGAGAGTCGCCTAAAAGAACAACATTGTGGCTCAGCGACTGACGATACACTTTTTCATGATAAACTTTGACATCTGGCTGATTAGCTGTTATGTATCTGCCTCCATCAATGGCCAGGTTGGCGCCTTTGAAAATAGTAAAGTTACCGGCGGCAAAATGTTGATGCCCTGAGAAATAGAACGGCTGCGCATCAAATCGGACAATTGTGCTGAATCGATTGTAAATGTTCGTACTTTTACTTATCAAAATGCCAACATTATCAAAATAGGATGAATTGGGTACAGATAACTTGTCGAGCAGACTGTCATCCATATATGAGGCCGTTGTCTCGTGCTCCCGCCACATAATAGCGTAAAGCAGATTGATACGACTCTCTTTGATGGGCTCCTGTTGAAAATCAAAGCAAAAATTATCAATATAATATTGCAGGATTTGCGCGGACTCGATTGCCGATACATTTCTCAGGTGGTGACAAAGTCGCTCGAGAAAATAACCGGCAATGTACCCGGCGCCAACATTATTAATGTCTCCATAGGTGTTGCCGCCAGGACGATACATTTCAGCGGGCAATGCCGTTTTGGCGCCGGTGTCGCCAATTTTTTGCAGCATCCCGTCCGGTGTTGTCATCTGAAGCAGGAAGAGGCCGGCATATTTGAACAGGGGTGATGTGTAAACAGATGCAGTATAGCTCGCATCATCATGATAGGTGCAGATGATTTCAGCGAATTCTATCAATTCTGGCAATTCTTTGGTAAGATAGTAGCTCACACTTTCATGCCAGCCGCCGCGAGGACTGGCGACAAAACTCACGGCGTGGAGGATCTGATCAAAGTATCTTTTCGCACTGATATTGACCTGTGTGGAGAGAACGCTATCCGCGGCTTGCGGAACAATGCTCTGTTGCGTTTTGGTTTCAGCACCGTAAAAGAGTTTCTCATCTGCCAAAGCGGCCGCTATATAGGCAATGGATTTCGCTCCCCACGGTGCATGGTTTGAAAAAAGGCTGCCGTAATAGCGCCCAGTCGAGGTGAACCACTCACCCCAGTCCTTGAGCGCTGTTTCGATATCGCTGCGATCTATCCGATTGTTATTGGCAAAATAGTCATATCCCCAGTCATAGGCTATAGCCAGCGATTTGACAGCATAACCTGGTCCCTGCAATTCGCCTAACTGCTGGATTTTCAGAATGGTCTCCGGATGGATGAGAAATAAAAGTTCTTTTTCAATGTTCCGCATGTAAAGGTCTGGATCATCCCCATAGTCATTAAACTCGGCTATACGATTGTCACGCGCGCCGAGCATGTATAAAAAAGAGTTTTTCATTACTTTATTCAAAATGCGGTGAAGGTGGAGTGTTGTTGCAGCACATTCCACGGGGGTTTCAATAAAGTCCTTGTCACCGAGAAAAATCTGAAAATCCTGGCGCGCGCTTTCTTTTGAAAAAATCTTTGTGGTGATCCGGTTCACATCGGCCTGGTCCAGTAGTACGCGGGGATGATCTTTCACAACCGCATGCAAAGCCGGGCTGAGCAATAAAATTGCAAAGACAAAGATTGCTATTAGAATGAGGGAACTTGATCTGCTGTCCCGTTGTTTGAACACTATGCTTGTTTTAAAATCACTTTTCATTGTCTGATCGGATAAAAGGTTTGATTTTCTAACATGAATTTGCTAATATTGCCGTCTAATTTAACAACAACAAGATGTGAAAAAATTCTCCAAGGAATTACGGGTTTGATTTATGAACAAGGGTGACAGGTCTAAACTGGATTTTTTAGTACTCATCGTCAAGTGGCGGAAATTTTTTATTATCAATTTTATTATTGTTTCTATACTATCTGCCGGTGTGAGCCTTATATTGCCGCAATGGTATGTTGGTAATGTCACGATTTTACCTCCAGTTGAGGAACAGAGTGACCTTGGCCTATCGTCGATGATCAGCGGTTTGTCGTTCGGTAGTCTCGGACTCGGGGGTGCATCTTTTGAGGCCAATATTGTTATTGCAATCTTGCAGAGTCGTTCGCTATTGGAGAGTGTCGCAAAAAAATTCTCATTGCAGGAACGGTATGAAGCGGATGATATGGAAGAGACGTTACGTATGCTCAAAAAACGGATTGTTTACAAGCTTCATGAAGAGGGCACCATTACCATCTTTTCCAGAACAAAAACGAAACATTTTCCCGGAAAATCAGCCATAAACGAGGCTCGCTATCTTGCACGCGACATGGCCAGCTTTGCCACCGCGAAACTGGATTCCATAAACAAGACGATTCGTTTGACAAAAGCTTTCAATACGCGTTCGTTTATCGAAAGACGATATAATCAAAATCTTGATGATCTCAAAAAAGCAGAAGAAGATTTCCGAGCGTTTCAGGAAAAATATGGAGCCATAGCTCTTCCCGAACAGACTCTGGCTACTATTGAAGCGTTGGCCGCTTTAAAATCCCAGCAAGTAGCAAAAGAGATCGAGCTTGGTGTGCTGGAGAATTATTATGACTCTTCTCATATCGATGTGCAGCGTGCAAAAACCGAAATTAGAGAAATTCAGCGCAAACTCGAGGACTATCAGCAGTCGAGTCAGATTGATGGCAAAAAAGATGGCGACATGAAGCTTTTCCTGCCTCTGGATGAAATTCCCGAGATGGGGATAGAATATGCCAGACTTTTGCGTGAAATCAAAATGCAGGAGCTCATTCTCGAGTTTATTACCCCTCAATATGAGCAGGCTAGAATACAGGAGTCCAAAGATACTTCAACTATCCAAATTCTTGATGAAGCCGTTGTCCCGATTAAGCGAATTAAGCCCAAACGCGCTTTTTTTGTCATTTTTATGAATATCGTCATGTTTATGGTTGGAGTTGTTTTTATCTTTGTTGTTGAATATCTCCAACAGATTCAACGCGGCGAGCGCGATAAACAGGACCAATTAGCTCAAATAGTTGATATGTTGGCAACGGATCTCAAACGAGCATCAAGGCTATTCCGCAAACGCGCATAATATCTCTTGCACACTGAAAAAGCAATGATTTCCATGACGAAAACGACCTCACTCCGCGAGTTGAAAATTCCATTATTGATTTTTCTCATCATTGAACTTGCTGTGCTGATATACAGTACCTATGATGAGTCGCCGGAGCTTATTTTTGCTGCCCTGTCCGGTATACTGCTATTCCTCTGGAGTTTTTATTCCGTGCAACGGACGTTTTATATTCTTGCCTTCTACGTCGCTGTCTTTCCATCCTATGCATCATATTTGCGCTATCCTTATCTCAAATTATGGGTGTTTTTGGAGGTCATTGCTATATTTTTGTTGGTCATGTTTTTTTATGATTTTTCACAGCGGATCATGCGCAAAGAAAAGCTGTTTTTTCTCAAGTTCTCGCTTATGGACAAGGCAGTGGCACTTTTTTTAGTATGGACACTTTTTTCCGCTATTTGGGGTATGGTGAATGGCGGCGACATGAAATATATTTATACAGAGTTCTATTTCTTTGGCTTATATATAGTCTATTTTATAATCCGGCGAAATTTTGATGATCTGCAACAACTGTGGCTTGTATTCATTGTCATCTCGGTTATCGTCTGTTTTGTCTATATTTACATTGCTTTTCGTGAGACCGGCCTGGGAAGCGGCTTTTTGATCAAGCGGGTATCAACACAACAGCCTCATCTGGCGCAACTGGCCTTTCCACTATTATTAAGCTATTTTTTTTTCAAATCCAAAACAGCGCACAAGATGTTGATATGGCTTTGCATCATTCCGGTTTTTTTGATGATCTTTTTTTCTCAACAACGGGGACTCTGGGTGGGCATCATTTTTTCAACCCTGCTGCTCTGGGGATTTTCGCTCATTCGTGAAGGTGTGTCCATAAAAAATTTCCTGAAATTTGTGTTATTTCTCATTGCCGCATCAGCCTTTATTGTGACCGTTGCATTTTTTATCGACAAATTTTTCCTTGGCTCAACTTTGCTAACCCTTGTTGAACGCTTCAATACTTTGATGAAATTGTCCACCGATATGTCTCTCAAAGTTCGTATGGGAGAAATAAGCCATGCGATGCAACAATGGCGATATGTCCCGATTATCGGTACTGGTTTTGGTGCCACCATTAATCCGGTGATCCTGGAGCACTATCCTAATAATGCAGTTGATAATTCCTACGCCGTTTTTTTATGGAAGGGCGGAATTATCGGCTTGCTCATCTATTTATCCATCACTGTCCTGTTTTTTTATCGTGGATTCTATGTTTTCAAAAATACCCACAATAGAAATGCACAGCGTCTCGCCGCAGCTCTTCTGGCCGGATTGGCTGGATTGATGGTCATTGCTTTGACAAATTCATGTCTCGCTTATTATCGGTATAATATTTTTTGGGCTATGACTCTTGCCACCATAGAAGTAATGTATTGGCGCGAGGTCCCATAGTGTTTGATGTTGTCAAGAGATTGCTTAAACATTCGATAGTGTATGCCATCGCAACAGTGCTAAACCGTGCTGTCAGCATCATTATGCTGCCGATTTACACGCGCTACCTTTCCAAATCCGAATATGGGGCATTGGAATTATTCCTGGTGACTTCGAGCGTCATTATGTTTGTTTTGCAGTTGGGAATGGGCTCGGCTTTATTTCGCAGCGTTATTTATAGACAAAGTGTAAACCGGCGCGTCCTGACCTCTACAGCGCACTACTTTTTGGTTGTATTCTCTCTCATTTCAACGCTGGTGCTGATTACTTTTGCCGCTCCGATTTCGAAGATGCTGCTCGGGACGGTGCAGTATACGTTTTTACTCCGTCTTCTCTTCGTTGGCGATTTCTTTTTAATTTTTGCTGTTATACCGATGGCCGTGTTAAGAATTGACGAACGGTCCGGTCTGTTTGCACTCATTGCCGGCGCAAATTTTATCATTGGCATAGCATTAAATGTCCTCTTTCTCATTGTTTTGCGAAAAGGGCTTTATGGTGTGATTCTCGCTATGACATTGAACGCTGCTGCCTTTGCCTTGATTTATTCATTCGTGATTTTAAAAGATTTGCTGTTCACTTTTTCTCGTACCGAGCTTGCAGATATGCTGGGATATGGATTGCCCCTGGTGCCGGCATCTATTTTTGTTCTCCTCATTAATATGGCTGATCGCTATTTTATTCGTTACTTTATGGGGCTTGATCATGTAGCGGTGTATGGCGCTGCGGCGCGAATTAGCATGATTATTTCCCTCATCGTCAATGCTTTTCAAATGGCATGGCCAGCAGTGCTTTTTTCTATTGCCAAAGAGCCCGAAGGGCCGCATGTTTTTGCCCGATTGTTCAACTATTTTAATGCACTTTTGCTGTTTTTCAGCCTTGCACTGGCCATGTTTGCACATGACCTGCTAGCTATCATTGCGACAAATAATTATGTCGGTGCAGCACCTATGGTGTCATTGCTTGTGCTATCGTCAATTTTTTTCGGAATCAATTATTTTACTTCGATCGGCATTCAAGTTGAAAAAAAAACGCTCTATTACCCCCTGCTCATCGGTGTCGCAGCGATTTTTAATATCGTTATCTGCATTGTGGGAATTCCAATATGGGGCTTGTGGGGAGCCGGAATCGCAAAACTGATTTCATTTACCTTCCTCGGTGTCTCCATTTGTTTTGTTTCTCTTAAATATTATACAATTCCATTTCAGTTTCGCAAAATTGCCCTGGCGTATGCTATTGCCATCGCCGGTTATCTGGCCGGTATGTTAGCGGATTCATCGACGCTGGCTATTCCGATCAAGCTTCTGATCATTGGTTTGTTTGTTGTGTCTCTCTTTCTGGTTGGGCTTGTTGATCTATCACATATCAGGCACATGAAAAAATCTATGCTGCCCTATTTCTCCAGGACGAATTCATGAAACGAATTTTCAAATATATTGTGGTCTTTTTCGTATGGACCCTATCACTCGTGCGTCGGATAATACGCGGACGGCGTCGGATTAGTCTGAGTGGCAGCCGTTGTCTTATCATCTCTGTCTCCGGCATTGGAAATGCGGTGATGGCAACGCCACTTATTCAGGCTCTCAAAGTCTCATGTGGCGCCGCAGTTATTGATGTTCTCACCTCTGGTGCATCGCATGCAACTCTTTTTCGTGGAATTCGTTTCTGTAATTCGATCTATCTTTATCCAAAGACAGGATGGGATCGTTTGAAGCTTGTCCATTCGATTCGGCGAAATAAATATGATCTTTTGCTACTCGCTTTTCCGACTCCGGAAATACACTATACGCTACTCGTCCTTGCTGTCAACGCATACATGGTGATATCACACGATTATGGTATATATCATCCATTTTTCCGTTTCCTGAAATATGTTGCTGATCACATCATCAGCGTCAACAAAAATCTCCACGATATCGAGCAGAATGCAAACCTTGTGCACAACCTCACAGATCACACGTTTATCTTTAAAAGCTACCCGCCATTCATAATATCAGACTTGGCAGTGGAGCAGGCGCAGCACTTTTACAGGGATAAAAATATTGGGATGGCGGAAACAGTATGTTTTATTCATCCCGGTAGCAAGCGTGGTACAGATTATAAACGATGGCCACTGGATCGATTCATCGCCTTGGGCCATAAACTGAAAGACGAGCACAATCTGATCGTTATCGTGATATTAGGTCCTGACGAAGAAGAACATCGTAATCTTTTTGAGCAACATGGCTTTATTACAACTTTATTTAGCTTTTCAACGACTCTGGCGATTCTTCAAAGAGGATCAATGCTCATCTCAAACGATTCCGGAATGATGCATGTTGCATCCATGATGCGAGTGCCGACCGTGACGATATGGGGCGGCACCGATATGAGGCGGAACGGCGCACGCGGCAACAAGGCTCTAAATATTGTGAATGATTCCGTTCGTTGCCGACCTTGTGTTCGTTTTGCTCCCGATATTCATTGTCCGGCTGTACAGTTTGAGTGTATCCAATCGATTAGCGTAGACCAGGTATATCAAGGTATGCTGCAAAATGGATTTCTGAGCATAAAGCAAAACGCCGGAAAAAGGAAGATTTAGGATTAAAAGGTTTTAAATTCGATATTAAATATTTACATTTATCTTTTATACGACCCTGTAGAGATACGGATTTTATTCGAAAGACGCTGATTCACTTACGATTCTGAAGGGAGCTACTATGAAAGTCAATTTTTTGGATCTGAAAGCGCAATACCATGCTATTAAACCTGAAATCGATTCGGCAATCCAAAATGTTCTGGAAAAATCTGCATTTGCAGCAGGTCCTTTTGTCAAGGCTTTTGAGGAGAATTTTGCCGCGGCGCATAACGTCAAATATTGTATTGGGCTGAGCTCCGGTACAGCCGCCTTGCATGCTGCGCTCATGGCGTATGGAATAACATCAGGTGATGAGGTGATCGTCCCGGCAAATACATTTTTCGCGACACCGGAAGCTGTGAGTCTGACCGGCGCAACTCCCGTTTTTGTCGATTGTGAAGCAGACTATTATAATATTGATCCGGACCGCATTGAATCGGCCATCACAAAAAAGACCAAGGCTATTATACCCGTTCATTTGTACGGTCAGCCGGCGCAAGTCGATAAAATTAAAGCGATCGCCGATAAACATGGATTGCTTATGATCGAAGATTGTGCCCAGGCTCATTTGTCGACCCTGAATGAACAATCTGTTGGCACTTTTGGTGTTTGTGGCTGCTTTAGTTTTTATCCGGGAAAGAACCTCGGCGCCTACGGTGAGGGCGGCGCGATCATTACAAATGATGAAGCACTCTATAACAAAATAATGATGATCCGGGACCATGGTATGGCGCAAAAATATCATCACGATCTTGTCGGACATAACTATCGTCTCGAAGGATTACAAGGTGCCATTCTTGATGTCAAGCTCAAGCATCTCGACACATGGACCAATGTTCGTCGTCAAAATGCCGACTGTTATCGCACGCACCTCGCAGATTGTTCGGATGTGATTGTACCGCAGGAAATGCCCGGTGTCAGGCATGTTTATCACTTGTTTGTCATTCGCACCAAAAAACGTGATGCATTACAAAAGTACCTGGCAGATCACCAAATCTATACCGGAATTCATTACCCGATTCCCTGTCATCTCCAAAAAGCATACGACTTTTTGTCTTATAAAGCAGGAGATTTTCCCATCACTGAAGAATATGCGGATGATATTTTGTCTCTACCCATGTCCGAACAACTTAACGAAGAAGAAATTATCGTCGTCTCTGATACGATCAAGCAGTTTTTTAATTAATCCGTGGTTACGTTAAAACAAAAAAAAATATTGATGCTCCTGCAAAGCGATTATCCGCCGGATATTCGCCTGGCGAAAGAATTAAAGGCGTTGACAAAAGCCGGTTTCAGCGTACATCTTTTGTGCAATAATAAAAAGCAACGTGCGCTATCGGAGTATGTTGAGGGTGCTGTTGTGCATCGGTTGCCCGGCTTTTCCTGTATGCCCGCATCTCTTGGTGTGATGATCCGGTTGCCGCTTTTCTTCAGTCCCCTGTGGTTTTGCTATGCTGCAAGACTGATGACAAAGTTTGATATTGACGTTTTGCATGTACACGATCTCCCGTTAGCGCCATTGGCTATTTTGTTGGGAAAATGTTTCAATGTACCTGTTGTTTATGATATGCATGAAAATTATCCGGCTGCCATGGACGGCTGGCGGAGGAGAGGCAATTTTTGGCAAGGTATAATAAAGAATCCCGAGATTGCGCATCTGCTCAATAATTTTTCACTAAAGCGTGCGCGCAATATCATTGTGGTTGTCGAGGAACAAAGAGATCATCTCATTGCCGCCGGCGTTGATCCGTTAAAAATTTATGTGGTTGGCAATACAGTTGATGTCGATACTTTTTCATCGATACCAATCGATAGCAAAATAATTGATTTGTACAAAGATAACTTTATCATTCTTTATATTGGCTCCTTCAGCACGGATCGCGGGTTGCAAACGGTGATTGAGGCGATGGACGATATCAGAGTAGATATTCCGCAGGCAAAATTATTGCTCGTTGGCGATGGAAAGAACAAAAAAGAATTAATAAATCTGAGTGTTTCCCTGAACTTGGATCGTTTTGTTGAGTTTGTTGGCTGGGTTGATTTTTACAAGGTGCCATCCTATATGCACGCGGCAGATATCAACATCATACCGCAGCCGTCAACTCCTTCCAATGATACGACGATGCCGCATAAACTTTTTCAATATATGTTGGTGGGCCAGCCTGTCATTACATCGGATGCTCGACCGCTCAAGAGAATCGTTGAAGAGACGCAATGTGGCGCTGTATTTCAATCGGATAATGCCCTTGATTTTAGCCGGGCCGTCAAAGAAATATATAACTCGCAGATCGACTATCGTGACAACGGGAAAAAGGCCGTGGCTTCGAAATACAATTGGCAAGCGACAGCGGTGGACTTGATTAAGCTTTATGAACGATTATTTTACAAACGAAAGGATATATCATGAATGTTGGTGTAGTTGGCCTGGGCTATTGGGGTCCGAATCTTGTTCGAAATCTTTATGAAAGTCACCTTTGCGAACAGATCTACTGTTGTGACCTGGATGACGCCAAAGCTGAAAAAATTAAATCGCGTTACCCGACAATCATCACCACCAGGGACTATAAGGAGCTGGTGCAGAATCCGGAAATTAATGGTACTGTGATTGCCACGCCGGTATCCACCCATTTCCCGTTGGCCATGGAATTTTTAGAAGCCGGCAAACATGTTTTTGTCGAAAAGCCATTCACGCCGTCGCCGGAGAAAGGAGCGGCGCTGGTCGCCAAAGCGGAGGAAAAGGGATTAATTGTGATGGTCGGCCATACTTTTGAATATAGCCCGCCCGTCATCAAGATAAAGGAAATCATCGACAGTGGTGAGTTGGGGAAAATATATTACATTAGCGCCTCTCGTGTCAATCTGGGTCTGCATCAAAAAGATGTCAGTGTTATCTGGGATCTGGCGCCACACGATTTCTCCTGTCTGTTTTACTGGCTTGGCGAACAACCAAAAAGGCTCTCTGCCATGGGACGGGATTATGTCCTCAAAGGTGTTCCGGATGTCGCCTTTATCAATATGGAGTTCGCTTCCGGATGTACAGCACACGTTCAGGTGAGCTGGCTCGCACCCAGCAAACTCAGACGAACCGCAATTATTGGCAGCGAAAAGATGTTGGTCTATGATGATACCGAAACTATGGAAAAAGTAAAGATTTACGATAAAGGTGTTGACTATAAAGATCCCGAAACTTTTGGCGAATTTCAACTGAGCTACAGGAGTGGTGATATCATTAGCCCACGTCTTGATACATTTGAGCCTCTCAATCGCGAAATGCGCCATTTTGTGGAATGCTGCGAGAAGGGTTTGACACCCAAGACTGATGGCCATAATGGTCTCCGGGTGGTCAAGGCATTGGATGCTGCAGAGCGATCGTTGCGAGCCGGCGGTAAAATAGTGGAGATAGCATGATGCCTCAGGCAAGTCATATTGAGTCGAGTTGCACGGTCTACGAAAATGTCCTCATTGGTGAAGGCGCGGATATACAAGGTCCTTCGATTCTCGGAAAGCCGCCGCGTGGCGCGGCACCGGGGGAGCTCAAGCTCGTACTCGGCGATTACATTATTGTTCGACCCTTTACGACAATTTATGCGGGATCAACCTTTGGTGCACATGTTCAAACCGGACAGGGCGCTTCGATACGCGAGGAAAACGTCATTGGCGATCACGTCAGCATCGGCACCAACGCTGTGTTGGAGTTTGGCAATACCATAGGCGCGCGTTCGCGAATTCATTCGCTCTGTTTTTTGGAAATGGTGACAATCGAGGAAGATGTTTTCATTGGCCCCAACGTTGTTTTTACCGATGATCCACACCCGATGAAATGTCCAAGGTATCTCGATTGCCTCGGTGGTGTCACAGTGAAACGTTTGGCCAAAATTGGTGCCAACTCGACGATTTTGCCCGGTGTGACGATCGGCGAAAATGCCCTCGTCGGCGCAGGTTCGGTCGTGACAAAAGATGTGCCCGACAACATGGTCGTAGCCGGCGCACCGGCAAAGATTATCAAGCGAGTCGATGAACTGGAGTGTTATCCCGGCTTTTTTGAAAAGCCGTACGTTTGGCCCCCTTACGCTAAATCAAGGTGAAACATTGAGCGCAACGAATCCAGAAAATGCAAGACCATTGGTCTCAATTGTTATTCCCATGCTCAATGAACGAGATGCCATTGAACGATGCATAAACTCGATTTTTGCCCAGGATTACCCGGCAGACAGGCTGGAAATTGTCATAGTTGACGGGCTGTCGGATGACGGCTCTCAACAAGTTGTCACGTCTCTGATGAAAGAGCATCATTTCATAAAGCTGTTGGAAAATCCAACTCGACGCACACCGGCATCATTAAATATTGGTGTTCGGCATGCCGCGGGTGATGTGATTGTTATCTTGGGGGCGCATACGACCATTGAGCGTCAGTTCGTCAGCACCAATATAAAGTATATGAACGAGCTCGGAGTGAAATGTACGGGCGGCACGCAGATCAACGTCGGAGAGACCTATCTGCAGCGAGCCATAGGCTTTGGCATGGGCTCTGTTTTTGGCATACCCAGTGCGCCGTATCGCTTTTTCCCCAAAAAACGATTTGTCGATACAGTGGTGTATGCCGCTTACAAGCGACAATTGTTTGATGAGGTCGGCTATTTTGACGAGGAGCTGTGCATCTCCGAAGATGCCGAGTTTAATTGGCGGATTCGCAAGGCCGGCAATAAAATATTTTATACGCCGGAAATTATTTCATACTATTACCCGCGCAAGAATCTGTTCCGGCTGTTCAAACAATTTTTCAATTATGGCATCTTTCGGGTCAATGTGATGAAAAAACACATTGATTCAGTCAAGCTGATCCATTTTCTGCCACCTCTTTTTGTTGCAACGATGGTCGTATTATCTGTTGGTGGCTTTTTTGTACCGCTCTTGTGGAAATTGGCCGCTGTTGTCCTGGCACTTTATATTCTTTATATTATCCTGGGAGCATTTTTAACTGCTGGCAAGGTCAAGAAAATTCACTATGTTCCTGTGTTGCCTCCGGTGTTTGCAACAATGCACATCAGTTGGGGGACAGGTTTTCTTGTTGGTATGGTCAAAAAGTAGGAAATTATAAATGAAGTCACTGAAAAAATATTTCCCCGCCAATATCACTGCGGATCAGGCAAAAGATACCGCCGCCGCGTTTGTGCTGATATGCCTTTTGCTCGGTCTGTATACGGCGAATTTTCTCTACGTCAAGATCGGTCTTGTATTGCTTGTCATCTCGATGATCATTCCCATGTCGTTCCGTTTTTTCGCAACGGTGTGGCTCGGATTTTCGTACCTGCTGGGTACTGTTGTTTCCAAAATTCTATTGTCAGTTGTCTTTTTTGTTATTGTCTCGCCAATCGGCCTCATTCGCAGAGCTCTTGGATTTGACTCGCTGAAGCTCAAACAATTCAAAAAAAGCTCGCGTTCAGTCATGCATGTCAGAAATTATAAATTTGTCGCAGAAGATTTGGAAAGACCTTATTAAAATATTTGGAGGATTTATGGACTTTATAAAGGATTTGTGGGGATTCTTGAAAAATCGCAAAAAATTTTGGTTATTGCCCATAATCATCATTCTTTTGCTCTTTGGCGTACTCATTGTGCTCACGAGCGGTACGGCAATCGCCCCCTTTATTTATACTATTTTCTAAAGGATTTTTTATGTCGGAAGCTATTCTTGGAATATCGGCGTATTATCATGATAGCGCCGCCTGTTTGATGGTAGACGGTCAGATTATCGCTGCCGCGCATGAAGAAAGATTCTCTCGAAAAAAACATGATTCATCATTTCCCATCAATGCCGCACGCTATGTGTTGCATGAAGGAGGCCTGGAATTAGGCGATTTGACGGTTGTGTCATTTTATGATAAACCATATCTCAAATTTGAAAGACTGTTGGAAACCTATCACGCCTTTTCCCCTAAAGGCTTAAAGAGTTTCCTCTCCGCTATTCCGGTGTGGATAAAAGAAAAACTTTTTCTAAAAAAAATGCTGAAAGAGCAGCTCGCAGAGCTTGGTCAAGGCAAGGTTCCACTGCTTTTCCCGGAGCACCATCTTTCGCACGCCGCAAGTGCTTTTTATCCTTCACCGTTTAAAGAGGCCGCAGTACTGACCGTTGACGGCGTGGGCGAATGGGCAACAACAACGATTGGTTATGGCCAAAACACGGAACTGCAAATATTCGAAGAGCTTCACTTTCCACACTCGATCGGATTGCTCTATTCTGCATTCACCTACTATACCGGCTTTCGCGTGAATAGCGGGGAATACAAGCTGATGGGTTTGGCCCCCTATGGAAACAGACACTCGCAACAAACAAAGCTGTTCACGGAGAAAATATTATCTGAGTTGGTGGACATCAGAGAAGATGGTTCCCTTTTATTGAATATGGCCTATTTCAATTTTGCCACCGGTTTGCGGATGACGGACGACAAAAAATGGCTGGCGTTATTTGGCATACCACCCAGGAAACCTGAATCAAGCATTACACAAGATTATATGAATATGGCATTAGCCATTCAACAAGTGACCGAGGACATTGTGCTCAAATTAGCCCACACCGCGAAAGAGCTAACAAAGAGTGATTATCTCGTTATGGCAGGCGGTGTTGCGTTAAATAGCGTGGCAAACGGAAAATTGCTCAAAGAAAAAATATTTCAGGATATTTGGGTCCAACCCGCCGCTGGAGATGCGGGCGGGGCTCTCGGTGCGGCTTATGCAGCGTGGTATTTATGGAAAGACAATGAACGTGTCATTAATTCCGATCCTGATTCCATGCAGGGAGCCTATTTGGGGCCTGAATATGACGCGAAAGATATACTCAAAGTCGCACAAAAATTCAAGGCCAAATACAAACATTATGATAATTTTGATCTCCTGGCACAGGATGTTGCACGTTTGATTGCGGATGGAAATGTCATCGGTTGGTTTCAGGGCCGAATGGAGTATGGCCCAAGAGCGCTCGGCAATAGAAGCATACTCGGTGATGCTCGTAATCCTGAAATGCAAAAAAAGATGAATCTCAAAATCAAATATCGCGAGGGATTCAGACCTTTTGCCCCGACTGTTCTGGAAGAAGATATTCAGGAATTTTTTGATTTGGACCGACCTTCTCCCTACATGCTGCTTGTTATCCCGGTTCTTGAAACAAGAAGGAATGCCTTGCCTGATAACTATGAAAATTTTTCACTGTATGATAGATTATATCATCTGCGGTCAGATGTACCGGCCATCACACATGTGGATTATTCGGCGCGGATACAAAGCGTTCGCCAAAAGACGAATCCACGATACTGGCAATTAATTCATGAATTTAAGAAATTGACTGGTTATGGGGTCATCGTTAATACGAGTTTTAATGTTCGAGGCGAACCTATTGTATGCACACCAATGGATGCGTATAAATGTTTCATGCGCACCGAAATGGACTATCTTGTTTTAGGTGATTTTTTGTTCGACAAGCGCGATCAAAAAAAATTGGATGATGATATCAACTGGCGAGAAGAATTTAAACTGGACTGATTTAATATCTTCTGTTTTTGAGGAGGACATTGGGATGAAATCATTGCTGCGAGACAGCCTCATTGTTATATTTATCACCGCCATTCTTTTCGGTTTGATCGAGGTGAGCTTTCGTTTGTTTGCTCCTCAAGAGATTATACATGTTTATAAAGACGAACAATCCCTGGCGCTTCGAGATAGCGTGCTCGGACATGTTTATCGGCCTGACGCTTCATCAAAAGTGAGAGGTCCAGAATTTACAGTCGAATACAAAATCAATGCATTCGGCATGCGGGATGAAGCTTTTCATCCTGCTATCAAGCCAGAAAATACTTTGAGAATTTTAATTCTTGGCGACTCTTTTGCATTTGGTGCGGCAAATGACTATCAAAATATCTGGCCAGTCGTGTTTGAACGAGCACTGACGCAAAAAGGCTATAAAATTGATGTGATGAAAGCAGGTGTGTCCGCGTATGATACAAAAAAAGAAGTCCTCTATCTCGAAAGGCTATATCCCGACTATCATCCAGATGTCGTTGTATTGAATTTCCTGCCTAATGATTTGTTCACAAATACGCCCATCGCTGTAAATCCAGCAGCGGAAGCATGGGCGGATTTGAACAGTGATGAGCCAGTGGTTCGGGCGCAAGAAGACAAAACCAACGCTTTACACTCGGTCCTGTTTGCAAAACGAATGTTGTTATCCAACGACTTCTTTTATACCCGGCTCTATTTGCTGACACGCCGCTCGGATTATTTTTCAATGCCGTTGAGTGAGAATCTGCAAAAACAAATCAGTATTACTCAGCAAATTTTGCAGAGAGCGACGGACTTTTGTGAACAGAGGGGAGCCAGGTTTGTCGTCCTCTTCATTCCGCAGCAATTTCAGGTGATCGTCAAGGCAAAAGAATTACAATTTGAAAATATTAATGTCGTCTTTATCGATGAGCTTTTTTATGATT
This sequence comes from Candidatus Zhuqueibacterota bacterium, assembly GCA_016928775.1. Classification (GTDB taxonomy): domain Bacteria; phylum Zhuqueibacterota; class Zhuqueibacteria; order Residuimicrobiales; family Krinioviventaceae; genus Kriniovivens. The sequence continues at coordinate 16,692 of JAFGKD010000026.1, forward strand.
TTGCCCGCGAGAAGAATTTTTTTTGGATAACCACTCTGCCGACGTTGGTTGAACACTACAAGTCAAATGATGTTGATTTATATTTTCGCCTGGACGGGCATTTGAACAAATATGGAAATCAACTAGTAGGAGACTATTTCGCCGCGGAATTTGAAAAAATATTTGCACAGCAGCTTTCTCCGACAAAAGGCTATTCTCAGTAAATACGATGCCCAAACCTATTGAAAAAATACTTCTTCTTTGTATTGATCTACTCACTATAAATTCCGCCTTTTTGGGCTTTCTCCAATTGCGATCCACCGCGCATCTGTTTGTGGAAAAGGAATTTCCCTTTTTACTTCTCATTTCATTCATCCTCTACTTTTTCTGGCTGGTGATTTTCCTCTTCGCCGGCCTCTATCAATCATGGTACACAAAGTCACGTTATGATGAACTCATCGGTGTGTTCAAGACCGTAAGTTTTGGGATTTTTATTATATTTTTAGCGACACTCGAACCGGAACAAGACCTGTCCACAAAACCGACGCTCGGACGTATGCTCATTGTGAGCTATTGGGGTTTGATGATTCTGTTCGTCGGAGCTGGACGGATGTTTTTGCACACCATTCAGCGAAAGCTGCTCCAGGCCGGCATTGGCCAACGCAACACCATCATTATTGGCTGGAATAGGAATGCCCGCTCTTTGGCTGACAAGGTGAAAAAATATCCTGCTTTAGGCTATCGTGTCATTGGTTTCCTCTCCCTGGATAAAAAGGAGCAAGAGGGGAATCACGATGGTTTGCCGGTTTTGGGACATATAAAAAAGCTGGCAAAGATTGTCAGTGACCATCACGTTGAGGAGGTTATATTATGTCTCGGCAAAGTTGCAAACCGAAAAGTGATTGAAATCATTGGCATGTGCGAAGAACTGCCTGTTCATATTAAAATAGAACCGGATTTATACAATATGGTCTTGGGGCAAGCGCGAACCAATCAAATTTATGGATTTCCGCTCATTGAAGTGCATCCCGAGCTTATGCCACCGTGGGAAAAGAAGGTGAAACGTCTGATTGATATTTTGTTTTCATTTGTCGCGTTGATGCTCTTGTCACCAATTCTTGTTTTATGTGCTATGTTAATAAAGATCGATTCGCCTGGCCCGGTTTTTTTTAAACAAAAACGTATTGGCCGAGGCGGCAGAGTCTTTACAATGTACAAATTTCGCTCCATGATACAGGATGCCGAGCGATATACCGGACCGGTCTGGGCCGGCAAGACAGACCCGCGCATCACCCGTGTTGGTCGCTTTATTCGCAAAGTCCGTATTGATGAGTTTCCACAGCTTTTTAATGTATTGAACGGCGACATGAGCCTGGTGGGACCGCGACCGGAACGTCCCTATTTTGTTGACCGACTCAAGCGGGAATATCCGCTCTATACGCGTCGCCTCAAAGTGAAACCGGGAATTACCGGTTGGGCTCAGGTCAAAGGGAAATATGATACAACGATTGAAGAAGTTAAAGAGAAATTGGACTATGATCTCTACTATATAGATAACATCTCCTTGCGATTGGATTTTCTGATTATGTTTTATACCATATATGTGATGTTGCGCTTCAAAGGACAATAAAAAAAGAGGCTAGCATGCTGGATTTAAAATATATTCGAGAGAACGCAGAGCGCGTCAAACAAGCGGTCTTGCACAAGCGAGAAAATGCCGATGTCGATGCCTTGCTTGAGCTGGATGTCAAACGTCGGGAGCTTATCGGCAAGGTTGAAGGCGCTCGAGCTGAACAGAACAAAGTGACGGAAAAAATCGCCCAAATGAAAAAAGCGGGAGAAGAAGCAACATCTGTCATCGCCGAAATGCGTCAGCTCGCCGAATCGATAAAAAAGATGGAAACCGAACTCAAGACCATCGAAGAGCCCATTTACCAGTTGCTCATTCGTATTCCAAATATTCCACACGATTCCGTGCCAGTGGGTGGCGAACAAGATAATGTTGTTTATAAAACATGGGGACAATTGCCGGAACAGGATTTCCAGCCGCTGCCGCACTATGAAATCGCTGAAAAATTGGGTATCATCGACTTTGGCCGCGCTTCGCGGATGTCCGGATCATTTTTTGTCAGCTATCGTGGCCTCGGAGCGCGCATGGAACGTGCGCTCATTAACTTTATGATCGATATGCACGTTGAGAAACACGGCTATGTCGAAGTGTTTCCGCCGTTCGTCGCCAAACGTGAGGCCATGTTCGGAACCGGTCAACTTCCCAAGCTGGAAGAGGATATGTATCGTTGCGAGCTCGATGATCTTTTTCTCATACCAACAGCCGAAGTGCCAGTGACCAATTTGCATCGCGAAGAAATGCTGCATGGTGACGATTTGCCCATCAAATACACGGCCTATACACCCTGTTTTCGTCGCGAAGCCGGTGCGTATGGCAAAGACACACGCGGTCTTATGCGGATACATCAATTCAACAAAGTTGAAATGGTGAAATTCGTCACGCCTGAAAGTTCATGGGATGAATTGGAATCGCTGTTGTCGAATGCTGAAGATGTGCTGCAGGCGTTAGAGTTGCCCTATCGTGTACTCACATTAGCGACGGGTGATTTGAGTTTCGCTGCCGCAAAATGTTATGATATTGAAGTTTACGCCAGAGGTATAAACAAATGGCTGGAGGTTTCGTCCTGCAGTAATTACCTGGATTTTCAGGCGCGGCGGGCCAGTATTCGATTTCGCCGGGACAAAGGCGCCAAACCGGAATTTGTGCATACTTTGAATGGCTCGGGACTGGCGTTGCCGCGAACGGTGATCGCTATCCTGGAAAACTACCAAACGGATGAAGGAACTATCCATGTGCCACCTGCACTGCGCAAATATATGGGTGTGGACCTTATCAAATAGAGTGCTCAAGCAAAATGGCAACTTTAACGATTGGAATTATCTCGGATACACATGGTGTTTTGCCAAATGAAGTCATGGATATTTTTTCTGATGTCGACCAGATAATTCATGCGGGTGATATCGGAAATGAGGATATACTCATTGAGCTGGCAACTCTGGCACCGGTGGTCGCGGTATATGGCAATATGGATGGTTTTCGCATACGTCAAAAAACCAGGGAACGTGTGGATTTTTCTCTCTACGGATTTGATTTTATCATCAGCCATATTCCCGGGCCTTTTACTGCGGACGATAAACCGACCATTCGTATAAATGGTCATACACACGAGCCAAAGATTATCGAAATGAATGGCTCCTTTTATATCAATCCTGGCTCTGCTTCAAAGCCTCCAGGAAAGGCGAAACGAAGCGTGGCAAAACTGATACTTGTGAAAGCAGGCGAAGCCAGGGTTGATATTATTTATTTTTAACGATCTGTATCTTTAAAAAATTGAATTGGGATCAATATGAATTTCCGCGAACGCGTGGACGAGATCATCCGGAGGAAAAATTCGCTGCTTTGTGTTGGCCTGGATTCGGATATTGGAAAAATGCCGGAGATCATTCGAAGTTCGGAGAATCCACTGTACACATTCAACAAAACGATTATTGACGCGACCATAGATTTTGCCGCTGCATTCAAAGTCAATCTGGCTTTTTACGAAGTCTATGGCGAATTGGGCTGGCGCGCCCTCAAGGATACTTTTAATTATTTGCCCGATAGCGTCATAAGAATTGCCGACGCAAAACGTGGCGATATCGGCAATACAGCTCGTATGTATGCCAGGGCTCTGTTTGATGGCCTGGGTGCCGACGCGGTTACCGTTAATCCATACATGGGATTTGACGCAGCAGAGCCCTTTTTACAGGACGAAGAAAAAGGCACATTTTTTCTCTGCCTGACGTCCAATCCCGGCGCAAAAGATTTTCAACATTTCTCAAATGGGACGAAATGTCTGTATGAAAGAATAGCAGAAACAGTAAAAAAATGGAATGTGCGTGCTAATTGTGGCCTGGTTGTTGGTGCAACACGTCCTAATGAATTAGCAACGATACGAAACATCGCCCCGGACGTGCCGTTTCTTATTCCGGGCATTGGTGCGCAAGGTGGTGATCTGGTTGCGTCAGTACAAAGCGGCACGGATTCACAAGGATCTTTGGCATTGTTCAATTCCAGTCGCGCGATTATTTACGCATCACAGGATGATGTCTTTGCCGCCGCGCGAGACGCTGCCAGGCAAACGCGGCAACAATTAAACCAAGCACGTCAAGATAACTGTTAACTGGATGGATCGATGTATGACAAAGGATAAAGCACTTGAAATTTTTGAATCGACCGGCGCTTTGCTTAACGGACATTTTGAGTTAAGCTCTGGTCTGCACAGCCCGCAATATTTTCAATGCGCCCGTGTGTTGCAATATCCGAAATATGCCGAGCTCTTTTGCAAAGAAATAGTCAAAAATGTCAAAGATGAAAGAATCGATTGCGTGATTTCACCTGCCATCGGCGGGGTGATTGTTGGGCAGGAATGTGCGCGTTTGTTGGGTTGTCGCGCTATTTATGCTGAACGCGAGAGTGGTGTGATGACACTTCGTCGAGGATTTGACATCAAGCATGATGAACGGGTTTTTGTGGTTGAAGATGTGGTCACGACCGGCGGTTCAGTCAAAGAGGTGCTGCAATTGGTCAAGGGGGTGGGAGCCGAGGTCGTCGGCGTAGGTTATATCGTTGATCGCAGCAACGGCAAGCGGCTTTTTGAGGAGCCATCGTACGCTGTGTTTCAAATGGATGTCGTCACGTATAAACCCGAAAAATGTCCATTCTGCAAAGAGAATGCAAGGGCTGTGAAACCGGGCAGCCGCAACATCAACTAGACCGCATTAAATATGCTCATAACGCAACTAATACTCCTGCTCGGTGGACTGTTCATATTATGGGGTGGGGCCGAGCTTCTCGTCAAAGGGTCCGCAAACCTGGCCATTGGCATGGGCGTCCGTCCACTTATCGTCGGTTTGACGATCGTCGCAATGGGGACTTCTTCGCCAGAATTGGCGGTGTCTCTTTTAGCCGCCCTGCGTGATACGAAAGATTTGTCACTTGCAAATATTATAGGCAGCAATATCGCCAACATCGGTTTGGTCATCAGTATCTGTGCGATGATACGACCTTTGACCATCGCACGGTCGATGTTTCGTTACGAGGTGCCTATTTTGCTGCTTGGAACACTCACCTTTAGTGTGATGAGCTGGGATGGTCTCATCAGCAAAATGGATGGTCTTTTTCTTCTCCTTGGCTTTGTCGCCTTTTTATTCTTTATGATACGGGCGTCGAAAAAAGATCGAAGTCAAGCCAAGTCAAATCAGGATTTTGTTGACATCGCCCACAATCCCAGGGCTATTCTTAAGCAATTTTTATATATTCTACTCGGCCTGGTTGGACTCGTCGCCGGATCTTTCTCCATTGTTCATTCAGCAGAATATATCGCTGAATATTTCCACGTCAGTCAATTCATTATTGGCGTCTCTATTGTTGCTGTTGGAACATCATTGCCGGAGTTAGCAATTTCAGCGGTTGGGGCTGCCCGTGGTCGAGTGGATATTGCTGTTGGTAACGCTATTGGTAGCAATATTTTTAACACGCTCTTTGTCATCGCGTTTGTCTCTACAATAACACCTATTCCCGTTGCGCGATCGTTGTTTTACGTGCATTACCCTTTTATGATTGGTTTTACACTCGTGAGTATACCCATGTTATGGTCGCGCTTTCGACTCAGTCGCGCGGAGGGGATTATTTTGTTTATCATCTATCTGATATTTTTAGGATTTATATTTTAGGCGGCACAGAAAAAAACTGAGCCAAAAATGAGAGTTTTTGCTCGGAATAGACCACTGTTTTATATGATGTCGCTGTTAACGTTCGATAATATCGCGATAAATTCTTTCGTGATCGGGGTCCAACACTAACATCTGTCGCAAGGGTTCCTTGTTAAGCGCTCTTCGGTATATTTCAACAATTTCTTGATAGTGAGCATTGATGAATCCTTTGGTATATTCGTTATCCGGGTCTTTTGCGACAATTCTGTCTAACATTTTGATGGCAGTGGCGCAGTGCTTGCGCGCCCGCTCGTTATCTTCGCCGATGTATGAGAGGCCATAAAAATAATAGTCAACCATTTCGCGAAATGGACGATGAATATCGCTGAGAAAATAATTGACCAGATCGAGACGTCTATCCCAGCCCTCAATGAAGCGACCGAGACCGAACTTGCTTTGCTCGGCGATGTTGCGTGCTTTTTCATAATATGGCGTGCCGGCTAATGTGCCCCATTTGTCGAATTCGCCGCCAAGAATCATATTGACGTAAAAGGCGAGAACGCTGGTGAATGAATCGAAATTATTTTCTTCGTAGAGAATGGGATCGCCACTTTGGTAGGCAAAACGCCATCGTAAATCAGAGAACTGGATGTCGTAGCTATTGCTGATAATGATCGTTCCCTTGTATCGTTCCTCAGCACCAGAGCTCATATCCTCAAGACGCAGTGTGACATTTAAATAAACCGGTGTATTCCAGGGATCATTACACCAGGGCGAACCATCAAGGAATTGACGAACTCGATCGACAAAGTCCATTAATTTATCCTGTTTCTCTTGCGGCAACGTTTGCAGGTCGGTGATGACTTCAGACTCTATTCGCTGTGACCATGCAGGTGCAATAAAGAGGATAAAAAGTGCCCATATCAGCCATTGAAAAGCGTTATGGAGCCGATAAAGCATAGTGTTCTCCATTTTAGACAGATTCATGAAAACAATTTTAATATCTCGGTTTTACAGCAATTTGTCAAGCTAATAAATATGTCTACTAAACGTCTTTTTGGACTCTTTCGTTCCGGTTTTTTCGCTTTTTTACTGTGCGGACACTCTTTGTTTGCAAGTTTTGAGGATGTGGTCTCGGGAGCTCGAGTGGCCGCGATGGCCAATGCCGGCGTCGCGCAGAATTTTGGCGCTGAATCCATCGAGATAAATCCGGCGGGTATTTCTTGTGCCCCGGATGATTTTGATATGATTATGTTTTATACAAAACCCTTTGGACTTGATGAGCTGAGTATCGCCAATGTCGCGGTGCGCTACTCCCGGTCGCCGTTGAGCGGTGCCGGGAGCGTGCGATTTTATGGTTGCGACCGCTACCACGAATCGTTGATCTCCGCCGCACTTTCGTTCGAGCTCACCTCGAATCTGACAATCGGTTGTGCGGCTCGATATGGACTTCTTGCTATCCATCGTTACGGCCAAACAAGTGTCTTCCTTTTCGATTGCGGTGCGATCTGCACAGTGGCGAAAAGTCTAAAATGGGGCTTTTCCGCAAAAAATGTCAATTTCGCGACAATCGGTGTAAATAAAGAGCCACTTGCACGCAGTTTGACGACCGGATTGAGCACATCGCCACACAAAAAAGTTGTGCTCAATATAGATATGCACAAAGAAACACGATTTCCTTTGGATATTCGCTGCGCTGTCGGCTATGAACCACTACCCCGGTTCGTGCTGCGCGCAGGAGTGGGCAACGAACCGGTCAGATTTTGTGCAGGCTTTTCAATTACCTGGGCCATTTTTCGAATTGATTACGCCTTCTCAAGCCACGCCGAACTTGGCGGAACCCATATGTTCTCAATTGGAATATTTTGATGTGCCGTCGATTGATGAATAGTATACTTTTGATCGATGTTCTCTTGTGCAGTTTGACAAATGGACATGACATCGATGTCGAGAAATTGCTTGATGGTGAATATGAAAGTCAAGACCAATCGGCACTCGTCGAATATCTGGAATCTTTGCTCGAAAATCCAATAAATGTTAATGAAGCGTCTGCCAGGGAATTATCGACTCTTCCCTGGCTGTCTTCAACGGTCGCCATTCGGATTGTTCACTATCGATATAAAAAAGGGGCATTCAATTCCGTCGATGATGTGAAAAAGGTGCGAGGTGTGACAAAGGTATTTCAAGAGATTCGTCCCTTTTTAACGGTCGGAAAACGTCGCCTGTCGTACCATATGAGCGGACGACATCGAATTGTTTTTCGCGCTGAAGACTCAAAAGCCTTTCAACAGAATATTTACCTCGGCTCAAAAGAAAAGATGCTCAATAGTGTAAAGGGTATGATATCGAATCATGTCCAATTTGGCCTGTTGAGTGAAAAAGACGCCGGAGAGCAATTTTTGGATGATCTGCGAACGGGTCACCTTTTAATTGATGTTCCCTTTTTGCCAACCAGAATATGTATTGGCCACTTTAGCGCAGGATTTGGGCGGGGACTTGTTTTTGGCGGTCCTTACAGGATGAACGGGGGGAGTGACGTTCTGAGCCCGGCAAAACAGACAGGTCGTGGAATAGTGCCGTATCTCACCGTTACCGAGAACAAAGCATTTTGGGGTGTCGCATTGTCCAGCCGGCAAAAGTTGTTTGAATTGCATGCCTTCACAAGCACACAAAAAAGAAACGCACGAATAGAGAACGGCCTTGTGTTCTCGCTGCCACAATCTGGTTTGCATCGAACAATCAACGAACTCGAAACATATCGCCAGCTTGATGAAAATGTGCGCGGATTTTCTCTGGAAATGAATGTGAATCGAGGCGGACGAATCGGTGGCGCCCTGCAAACTTGTTTTTACAAATATCCATTTTCAAAAAAAGGAGGCCCGGATCAGTATGATTTTTATGGATCCTCCAATCGTGTTTTGGGAGTATATTTCGACCAAACTGTCGCTTCAATGAACATTTTTGCTGAAATTGCCCAATCCGAATCACGCGGTCGCGCTCTCATTATCGGGTTGTGCTATGATTGGGCAACATTTGATTTCGTATCGTTTTATCGATGGTATGAAAAGAACTTTCAAAATTTTTACGCCCAGGGATTTGGCAAAAGTGCGACGACGAGTAATGAAAGCGGTTTTTATTTCGGTCTGCGATATCAGGTGTGCGACGGCACAACCGTGTTAATTTCTTTTGACCAGTACAAATCAATGTGGCCGCAGCGCTTTGATCCTATGCCAGGATCCGGATGTGACGCTCTTTGTTATCTGGAGTGCAGATTCTCGTCTCAACTCTGCGTTTCCGTGCGATATCGGACGACAACAAAATACACAGGAGAAACAGAGGCTGATCAATACGGCAATCTGTTTCGAGAAATACATCGGCCTTCAAAATCAAATCTCCGTTTACAGATGGATTACAAAGCAACAAAAAAAATTCAGTCAAGATCAAGATTGGAATTATCCCTTTACAGCGAGCATGAATGCATGTTGAATAGGCAACAAAAAGCCGGGATTTTACTCTATCAGGATTTTCGTTGGCAATTTCACCGTTTATGCCGTGTGCAAACTCGATGGACATTCTTTGACGCTCCTGCATATGATGTGCGGCTGTATCAATACGAAAATGATGTGCCGGGCGTGATGCGCATAAAGATGCTGAATGGGCGAGGGGCACGATGGTATATTGTGGCGAGCCTTCAGCTTGCGCAGCATCTGCAAGTCCATGTCAAATACGAAAACATTTATATTGACGACGATACATCGATTGGATCTGGAAACGATCGCATAGACAGCGCCTATGAGAATGTCTACTCATGTCAGCTCGACTGGCATTTTTAGCACGATGCTATTATCCTTCACTATTCAGTAGCTGCAAAAAAATGATATGTGCCAAGACAGTCGCGCGATACTGCTCACTGACTCGTTGTTCTGATTTGAAACGAACAACATTTTATAAGCAATAATCATTTCCGAGGTTTTATCATGCGTTGCAGAATGCTGTTGAATTATTGGCAAGTGTTGATTATATTCAACAACAAATTTAAAAGATAATTTTTGCAAATGAAAACAAGCTTTTTACACAAATATATGCAAGCAATTCAGCTTTTTTTATTCAGGTCTTCCTCGCAATATAAGAAGCGAAACTCTCCTTTTGACATATCTCGCAGGCTCGACCAAGTCTCAAAGGTTATTTTATGTCTGCCGGATGATTCATACGAGGCGGAAAGGGCATTGACCGCGGTGCGACGAATAAAAGATATTTTTTTACACTGGGATATCACCATCTTTTCGGCGCACAACAAATTGCCGTCAGATCGAGACAATGCCGATTATGCGGTTGTGACCTATACAGAAGACGATATATCCAGGCTAAACATGCCCAAAAAGGAACTGTTACAGCGCCTGAACGGATCGTATGACCTGGCCATGGATTTGAGCATTCCGTTTCATTTTATCAACACTGTCATAACCTGGACACAGGGCGAGCAACTGCGAATTGGTTTTTTTCATCCCCGTCGAGAAAAATTATACAATTTTATGCTTCGCCGAAATATCGACGCGACTCTCGATGCTTCTTACCAATCATTGGTGAACTATCTTCACTCTTTTAAGAAGAGGGGGGCGTGACTTGAGTTGTGATCTGTTTTTTGATATCATCGTTGTATTTTTCGAAAATATTGTTAAATTTACCGACTATGCGAAACAATGGACAATAGCAGGTTTTGAGTCTTTATGAAGTGGAAAAGAACGCATAATTGTGGTATTCTCACCGGGAAAGATGTTGGGCAAAACGTTATTCTTATGGGCTGGGTTTCGACCCGCCGGGATCACGGCGGCATTATTTTTATCGATCTTCGTGATCGTTGGGGAATCACACAAATTAACATTAGGCCGGAATCTCGCGCCTATGAAGAAGCAAAAAAACTCCGCAATGAGTGGGTCGTCGCGTTTCAAGGTGTCGTTGAGCCGCGTCCTGCCGGTATGGTGAACAAAAATCTGGCGACAGGTGAAATTGAGGTGTTGGCATCAGACATGCAAGTTTTGAATTCAGCGATCACCGCACCATTCAATATCACCGGGGAAAACGTCGCGTCAGAAGATATTCGATTGAAATATCGCTATTTGGACCTCCGACGCTCGGAGATGCAAAAGAATCTCATCCTGCGCCATAAAGTGGCTCAACTTGTTCGTGCTTTTTTTTCTGAACATGATTTTTTGGAGATTGAGACGCCTTTTCTCATGAAAAGCACGCCAGAGGGGGCGCGCGATTTCCTGGTTCCCAGCCGAACCTCTCGAGGAAAATTTTTCGCTCTTCCCCAATCTCCGCAAACATATAAACAATTGCTCATGATTTCGGGCTTTGATCGTTATTTTCAAATCGTCCGTTGTTTTCGAGATGAAGATTTGCGTGCCGACCGCCAACCCGAGTTCACACAAATTGACGTGGAAATGTCTTTTGTCACTGAAGAAGATATTTTTGTCATCATGGAAGGTCTCATGGCGTGCATCTTGAAGGAAATTCTTGATATTGAAATCAAACGTCCGATCCCGCGAATCTCCTTTGACGATGCGATGCGTTTGTACGGCACCGACCGACCTGATGTGCGATATGGTCTCGAGATTGCCGATATTACGGAGATCGTCAAGAACAGTGAGTTTAAGGTTTTTTCCGAAGCTGCAAAATCCGGAAAACGAGTTGCCGGTATCTGTGCTCCCGGATGTGCCAATTATTCGCGCAAGCAGCAGGATGATTTGGCGGCCTGGGCGCGTCAGCGGGGTGCGGGTGGCTTGGCTGCCGTCAAGGTGGGAGCCGGTTTACTGGAAGGATCGCTCGCCAAGTTTTTTGAAAACGGCCAGTCTCAAGCAATCATTGAAGCATGTGCTGCCCGGGAAGGCGATATGTTGTTTTTCTGCGCCGAGGAACGTGACTTGAGTCGCCAAATTTTAGCCGAACTAAGAGGGGAGATGGCAAAACGCCTCAAACTCATTGATCATCAGAAGATGAGTTTGACCTGGGTGGTGGATTTTCCATTATTTGAATGGAGCCCGGATCGAAATCGCTATGTCGCACTTCATCATCCTTTCACTTCGCCGGTTCCGGATGACGAAGATAAAATGCTGTCAGATCCGGGGCACGTTCGCGCCAGGGCGTATGATCTTGTGCTCAATGGGCTGGAAATTGCTGGCGGCAGCATTCGAATCTCCAAACAAAGCCTTCAGCAGAAAATGTTCGATGCCCTCGGTATCTCGAAAGCAGAAGCCGAGCAAAAATTTGGTTTTTTGTTAGAAGCGCTGCAGTACGGCACGCCGCCACACGGTGGCATTGCTTTTGGCTTTGATCGATTGATCATGATATTAGCGGGTTGTACATCCATTCGAGATGTTATCGCTTTTCCCAAAACAGCAAGCGCAACTTCTCTTATGGATGGTGCTCCCTCGCCGGTTGATGTTGAACAATTAGTCGAGTTGGGCCTGCGAATCAAGAAATAATCTTCTTTATATGGAAATAGCAGTAAATTATTATTTGTTTACATTTAATAAACCATTGAAAAATCAAATACATATGCACCGTTGCTCAAGTTCGCTTAAACCCATTTTCCGCTTGACAATTAATCGTTTTTTTATTATTATGATTTTGATTTTAAAGTCGTAATTTAAAAGACCTTAAGTACGTATCAGCACAGCTCAAAATAAAAAAAGGAGAAGAAAGGAGGTGTCGCGTACATGAGAAAAGCTCTGAGAACAGTGGTTGTCTTCGCAGCTGCAATGCTGCTTGTTTTGATGGCATTTACAGGCTGTACGAAGTATGCCAATGAACAGCAACTCCAGGCTCTTGAAGAAACCAAAGCCGCAGCAGAGGCTGCAGAACAGGCCTTGGCAGACTGCAAGGGCGAAACCGCATCACTCGAAAGCCAGTTGGCTGAGAAAAAACAAGCCTTGGAAGACATGAAAAAAGAACAAGAACTCGTCAACCAAAGACTTGCTGACATGTAAAATCAAGGAATAGTCATCAACCTGAAAACCCTTGGAGGGAATCAAAGTGACAAATAAACTAGTTCTCACATTCGTATTAAGCCTTGTTTTGATACTCGGCGCTTCCCTCTCCCTCGCTCAGGATAAAATGACGATGGAAGAGTATGAGAAGCAATTGGCCGAGTGGCAACAACGATTGGATGCTGCTGACAATGGCAAGGCCGCCTGTGCCTCCCAAAACGAGGAGCTACAAAAAGAAATCGATGCTGCACAGGCCGAACACGACGCAGTTTGGGCCGCCATTTTGGAATCAATTGGTACAGACCAGGATGGTGTCGATGCTTTCCGCAAAGACCTGCAAGCGCTCGACGCACGATGTGACGGTCTTTTGGCGCTAACGCCGGAAGAATTGTACAAAAAACGCGACGAGATTGAAGAGATCGCTGCAGAATTGGCCGCTGCAAAAGAAAACAAAATCTCTGCGCTGTCTGAAATGCAAGATTTGATCGCCACGATCGAGGGCAAGCTCACCCAACTGAAAAACAAAATGCCCAAGGCCGTTTACGATGAATATACAGTCGTTGTCGGTGACTATCTGTGGAAAATTTCGGGCAAGGAAGAGATTTACAACGATCCAATGCATTGGATGAGAATTTTCTCTTATAATATCGATCAAATCGACGATCCTGATCTGATCTATCCTGATTGGATTCTCAAAATCCAACGCGAAGTCGGCGCCGATGAATACTTGGTGGCGAAAGGTGATTATCTGCAAAAGATTGCGGAAAATCCGGCGGTTCTTGGCGACCCGGGTTCCTGGGCTCAAATCTATGAGAGGAATAAAAAGGTCATCGGTGAAGATCCTAACTTAATTTTCCCCCATACAGTCCTTGTTGTTCCAAAAGAATAGTCGATTTTAAATAGTGCGCAACATTTAACTCTCGGTCTGAATCTTTCGGGCTGAGAGTTTTTTATTGGAGAAAACTTTTTGACATCACATTCGGATATCACTGAAAAGAAAATTCAGATCAAAGGCATCGATCCTCTTTCGTTTTATGGTGCACAAGATGTCAATCTTCGTTTTCTGGAAAACTATCTGGATGCCAAGATCATCGCGCGCGGCAATGATATCATCGCCCAGGGCACGCCAACACAGGTCGACCATGCTGAAAAGGTTGTGAATGAGCTTGTTTATATGATTCACAAAAAAGGCGGTGTTAATCAGGACGATATCGAGACCGTCGCTCGTTTATCCGACTGGCATGCTGAACAACTTGAAGCGCCGGAGCCAGGCGCGGCGATCTATTATACAAAACACGGTGTCATCAAACCCAAAACTGCGGGACAGGAAAATTACTGGCTCTCAGCACAAAAAAACGATATCGTTTTTGCTATTGGACCCGCTGGCACAGGGAAAACGTTCCTGGCCGTGGCTATCGCTTTGGCACGATTGCGTGACAAGGATGTCGATCGGATCATTCTCTGCCGTCCTGCTGTGGAAGCCGGCGAGAGTTTGGGCTTTCTGCCAGGTGATTTACAGGAGAAGGTCGATCCCTATCTTCGCCCACTGTATGATGCGCTCTTTGATATGGTGCCCGGCGAGAAATTAAAAAAATACATCCAGGGACGCATTATCGAAGTCGTACCACTCGCTTATATGCGCGGCCGAACGCTGAATAACAGCTTTGTCATTTTAGACGAAGCGCAAAATGCGACTTCGGCGCAAATGAAAATGTTTCTGACACGTCTCGGTCCCAATTCCAAAGCGATCGTCACCGGCGATATAACTCAAATCGATTTACCCCCGAATACCATCTCTGGTTTGGTCGAAATTCAAAAGATTCTGAAAGGGATCGACGGCATTGATTTTATTTATCTGTCTGACCGAGACGTAGTGCGACACCGGCTGGTTCGGGAAATCATCAATGCCTATGAAGCTTATGGTATCTCGGGGAAAAGTTAACATGCAGTTAGGTTGAAGAATTGAATATTTTAAAAAGATTTCGCAAAAAAGCTAATTCGGAGCGCAGCGCTACAAAGAAATCCGATACAACCTTAAAATATTTTGCAAAGCGCTATTACGTAGAAATAGGGACGATCCTGGCATTGACGCTTGTCCTCACGCTCATGTTTCCGCGCGGCAAATCACCGCAGTTTGCTGATTTGAGAGAAGGGGAGGTATGGCATCGTGAAGAGGTTATTGCCACATTTACTTTTCCGGTTCTCAAGAGCACAGAGGAGTATGAAAGTGACAAGCAAGAAGCTCGTGAGAGTGTTATTCCGGTTTTTGTTGTTCGTGATGATATAAAAAAGAATCAACTCGACGAGTTGGCTGATTTTACCAATCGTATCGCGCTCAATCTTAAAGCCAAAGTGACGACCGTTGAGAATATCAAAGATCATTACAATCAAGCGGGAATTGGTGTCTCGGATGAAGATATCCATCTTTTATTGAATGCGTTTGAATCCGATGTCAATACCGGCAAAAGCAAGGATACCGGTCCCCGCGTTGCCAAGTTTGAAAATCTGGCGCAAAGAGTTCTCTCGCTTGTTGAGGCGCTCTATTCCGCCGGGATATTGGATCGCGATAAAGAAGAAGTTGCCGCCAATACAGACATGATCCGCGTGCGTAAAGATGGTATTGAAGAGCAGGAACCTTTGCAGTTTTATCGAGATCGAAAAGGGGCGGCAGTATCCTTGCTGGATAAACTTCGAGAGACTGAAGATTTAACTGAAAAAGAGGTGAAAATAGCGTACGCCATCGGCGAACATTTTATCACCTCCAATATTCTTTACGATAGAGAAGAAACAAATGTACGGATTGCACAAGCTGAAGCCAATGTTCCGCTCGCCAAAGATCAAGTGCTGGAGGGAGAACGGATCATCGACAGCCACGAAGTGCTGACAAAAGCGCATATCGAAAAGCTGAATTCATTGGCTGTCGCAAAAGCGGAACGTAGCGAGCGGGAAGGATTTTGGGCAAAATTGCCGCCAACTCTTGGCAAGTTTCTTCTCATCCTGACTATTTTAGCAGTGCTGGCCATTTATCTTAAAAGTGACAAACCTGCCATTTTTAACGATCGTAAAAAACTGTTGCTCATTTGTATCAATATCTTTTTTATCGCGATTTTTGCGTTTATCTCGAATAGATTCTCGGATTCCCCCTATTCGTCATATTTTGTGCCGATTTCTACATTGTCACTCATTATCACCATATTCTTCGACACAAGAGTGGGATTGTTTGTGACCGTCACTGCTGCGCTGCTGATCGGCGCTTTGCGAGGAAATGAATATACCATAACGTTTACCTCAATTTTTGTGGGCGCAATCGCTGTTCAAACAGTGAGAAAAGTTCGTGCGCGTAACTGGATTGTGCGCTCCGGATTGTACATCAGTGCTGCCTATATATTTGTCATTTTTGTCACCGGGCTGGTGACTTATGTTGATTTTTCGAATTTGGAGAATTTGCGCAGCTGGAGTATCGGGGTTGTCATTGGTGCACTGAACGGTTTTTTGGCGCCAGGCATTGCTTATTTGCTCATCATTATTTTGGAGTCTATTTTTGATTTGACAACCGATATGACATTATTGGAATTATCCGATTTCAATCATCCGCTATTGCGACAACTTCATCTGGAAGCACCCGGCACTTATCATCATTCCTATCTCGTCGGTATGTTAGCTGAAGCTGCCACGGAAGCATTGGGCGGCAACGCGCTGTTGGCGCGCGTCGGTTCCTATTATCATGATATCGGCAAGCTGGAAAAACCCGAATACTTTGTTGAAAACCAGACCAAAGGAAGAAATCCGCAGGAGAAATTGACGCCAACGATGAGTTCACTCATTCTGTCAAATCATGTCCGACGCGGCGCTGAAATAGCTCGTGAATATGGGCTGCCCAGGGAGATAGAAGCGTTTATATACCAACATCATGGCACATCACTAATGAGCTTTTTTTATCAGAAAGCGCTTGAGCTTGGCAATGATGATTCAGTGACCGAGAATGAATTCCGTTATCCGGGACCACGTCCTCAAACACGTGAGACCGCCATAGTGATGATGGCGGATGCCGTCGAGGCCGCCTCAAGAACACTGAAAGATCCAACTCCCAGTCGTATCAAAGGATTGGTTGAGCAAATTATCGATGAAAGATTTAAAAGCGGCGAACTTGACGATTCACCGCTGACCCTGCAAGACCTTTCCAAAATATCGGTGGCTTTTCAAAAGATTCTCAATGGCAGATTTCATGGGCGCGTCGAATATCCAAACGGCGGGAACAATAAAAAACAAAAAGATGAGAAATAACATTGCTGTTGAGAGCGTCGTCGGTTACGATGGTTTGCCTGTCACGTTATTGACAAAAATGGCCAGGTGGATTCTAAAATCAGAGGCGCAACCGCATTCCTGGACCATCACATTTATTTTTGTCGACAATCATTTCATAACCGAGTTGAACGAACGATATTTGGCCCGCTCGACACCAACGGATGTGATCTCGTTCAATTTATCCGACTCCGAGAGAGCGCCAGAAGGAGAAATTTACATTTCATTCGATATGGCCAGGGCACAGGCTGCCTGTTACCATGTGAGTATTGAAAACGAATTGTTGCGCCTGGCTGCGCATGGTGTCTATCATCTCCTGGGCTATGACGATTCGACAACAGAAGAACGGCAGATCATGACTCATTTTGAAAATAAAGCACTTGAATATGTTTATTCAACTTTCTAACTTTGACAAATCACCAGCGTGTAACGGAGGGATCCTTTTTGGACTCTGACCCCTATAGTCATTATATCGTGTTGTTTTTTATACTTCTTGTACTTTCGGCCTTTTTTTCCGGTTCAGAAACCGCATATTTTTCACTCAATAAACTTTTGTCACAAAAACTCAAAGAAGAAAAATCACTGGCGGCGAAAAGAACGCTCTCATTGCTAAAACATCCAAGGCGTTTGCTTGTTACTATTCTCATTGGTAATACACTGGTCAATGTAACAGCAGCATCGATAGCAGCGCTGCTGGTGATGCGGATTGCTGCTCAAATCGGCATGAGCACGAATCTTGCGATATTTATAAACGTTGGGATCGTGACATTTTTGATACTCGTACTAAGTGAAATCACCCCAAAGATTGTCGCGGTCAAAAATCCCAAGTCGTTTGCCAAAATTGTCTCCTCCATTCTCTGGGTGCTCTACTATATGTTGTTGCCCATCTCCTTCATTCTGGACAAATTCATGGAGTTGATGACCTCTTCTTTTGGCTTTAAGGAACATGAAAAAGAGCGACTGCTGGAGGTCGAAGATTTTCAAACTTTGTTGGAAATCGGCGAAGAGCAAGGTGATCTCGAGGCCAATGAAAAAGAAATGCTCCATTCTATTTTTGAGTTCGGCGATACGAGCGTTCGAGAAATTATGATTCCCCGAACCGATGTTGTTTGCGTGTCGCAAGATGTTTCAATTCCGGAACTTGTGGAGGTGATAAAAAATAAGGGCCATACCCGAATTCCCGTTTATCGGGAGACCATTGATCAGATTCAGGGCATCATTAATGCAAAAGACCTTTTGTCGCTTGTTTCTCAGGACAATAAAAACATCGACATTATTGAACTGGCTCGCCCGGCGCTATATGTGCCGGAAAGCAAAAAAATTGATGATCTGTTACGCCTTTTTCAAAAAGAGCGGCAGCATATGGCTATCGTCGTCGATGAATACGGCGGAACGTCCGGTATCGTGACCCTTGAGGATATTATTGAAGAGATTGTCGGAGAAATTCGCGACGAATACGATAAAGAGACATCCCTGTATCGCAAAATTAATGAAGAAACCTATATTGTCAATGCCAAAATGGATATCGAGTCGCTGAATGAATTGATCGATATTCATATTCCAGAATCCGATGATTACGAGACGTTAGGTGGCTACATACTGGAACAAACAGGATCGCTGCCCAAAGAGAATGATATCATTCGACACAACGACTATATCCTGAAAATGGAGCGAGTTGAAAAAAACAGGATTATCCATATCCGTATCACCTTCGAACCCTTGTCGCAAGCCGAAAGATCGGATGCCGAAAATTGACTTGATTATATTTTGATTTCTTGATAAGTTTGCAAAAACAAAAGTATAAAGGAGAACCATAATGCTAAAACTCAAATTTGATTGGCGCGATGTAGTCAGAGCGCCACGCCTGGCGTTGAGCCTACAACGAATGTGGATACAACTTGTTGGCATGTCAGTAGGCTATCTTGTCTATTTAGCCTTGTCTTATTTGAGTCTAATTGTTGCCGGATATGAATTCAAAGTCGCCTGGTCGCAATTTGGCTTGTTACCATGCTTGTTTGGTATCGGTGATAGCTTTCCGTGGATAAGCTGGCTGCTTTTTGGCCTCGGCAGTCTGTTTTTTTTCGTAACTTTTCTGGTCACGAATACTGCTGTGTCCCGCGCGGTCTATATGACATCAAAAGGTAACTCTTTTTACTCCTGGCGAGAAGCTTTCGCCTTTTCGTTCCGAAAGCTTGGCTCAGTCGTGCTGGCACCTCTTGCACTTTTACTTCTCATCGGTTTGCTGATATTAGGGGCAGCGGTTGTGGGTTTGCTCGGGAAAATTCCGTTTGTCGGCGAGATTGGCGTCAGTTTATTTACCCTCGTATGGATATTGAGCGCATTGCTGATCTTTTTTTTGGTACTCGTCACTTTTGTTACTGTCATCCTGGTCCCAAGTATTATCGCCACAACCGACGAGGATGCATTTGAAGCGATTTTTCAAAGTTTTTCAATTGCGTGGAGTCAACCCTGGCGATTTCTTTTTTATGAGGTTGTCACAGTTGTTGCCTCTTTCCTTGCTCTTGCCGGGCTCGCATTTTTTATCAAAGAGGCTGTGTTTATCCTGAATGCCTTGCTCGGTTCTTTTATGGGGGCTGATTTTATCAATTTGGCAAATAATGGCCAGGCTCTGTTACAAAGCTGGATTTTATTGGCAGAAAATGTTTTTCAGCGCCTCTACGGTGATTATGTCTCCTACTTTTTTTTCTCAAAACAGTTTGTCCCCATTCCCGGTGCTGAATTGCCGATTTCTGTCACTATTTCATCCTATATTTATGCGTTGAATCTCTTGTTCATCGGCGGATGGGTGATCAGCTACGCTATATCCACCTTTACCGCTGGAACAACCATCTCTTTTCTGGTCCTCAAGTATAAAAAAGATGAAGAGAACTTGCTCGAGCGTCAGGACAATGAGGAAGAGATCGAAGACGACACGCTTGATGAGGAGAGTAGCAAAGCCGATGAACAAACTGATGATGAAGAAAAAAAATAAGGCCTAAAGCCGGCGATTTGTCGTCGGCTTTTTTGTCTTCTCTTCACAAACGAGTTGAACGGGCTCAGATAATTGGGCCCTTTTGACAAATACCACTTTGTAATTCCAACTTTGGAAATTAAAGCATTTGAACAAAGTGCACGGTCATAAAATAACTACTTTTTCGATGTGTTTAATCATTTCTCTCCTGGCAGTATTGGACAATGGTGCTGCAGCGGATGTCTCAACCTCTCAACGGGAAACCGACTTTTTCCAGCCCCAAATTAATCCCCACAGGCCGCTTTCATTGCTTCCTGATTCTTTGGATCTCATGCATATTCAACGAGCCGGGATTCGATTCCGTCGCCCAATTGTTGCTGCTCCTGATCTTCTATCTGCAAAAAAAGCTGAATCGGTCACATCGTGCGTTCAGAAAGGCAGACTTTTATTTGTAACAGGAACATTGCTGTCAGCGAATTATTATGCCTATCACCGTTTTAAAGATATGTGGTGGAACTATCCCAGAACAAGGTTACACCTCTATCGCGGCTGGCGACAAACTGAAGGCTGGTACGATTTTGGTCCGCATGACAGCTTGTGGCATCACATGGATAAACTGGGTCATTTTTATAATACTCGACTCCTGTCATTGCTTTTATCGGATACTGCCGCGTGGATTGGATTTGCCAACAGCACCTCGCAATGGATCGGTGCTGTGATGAGCTGGTTATTTTATCTGCAAATAGAAATTTATGATGGCCAGTTCGAGCAGTGGGGATTCTCGTTGGGAGATTTGGCAGCAAATACAGCGGGTGCTTTTATGCCCCTGTTACAGCAGCATTCCCGTTTTTTACAAAAGTTCACGTTGAAATGGAGCTATTTCCCGTCGGAGATTCAACAACAAAAATATGTGGTCGAGGATTATGCCGGCATGACCTTTTGGCTAACAACGAATCCTCAAGAATTCCTGCCTCGTTTTTTTGATCCGTTCTGGCCCGATTTTTTGAACGTGGCCCTCGGTTACAGTGTCACAAAAAAAACGTTGGGTGATATCGAGCTCTTTTTTGGCCTGGATTATGATCTGACAAAAATTGCCACCCATAGTCTTTTTTGGAATCGCGTATTGTTTTATTTGAATTTTCTTCATTTACCGGCGCCGGCCATAAGATTTCGACCGACGCAACAATTTTTTCTTCTTTACTACTAAAGCCGGTTGACATTGATGGCTATTTCTTTGTTCGCAAATAATGACGATGGAGGTATATATATCTATGAAGTTCGGGACTGTGAAACATTGGGACGCAGCAAAAGGGTATGGCTTCATCACGACTGAAGATGATGAAGATGTCTTTTTGCATGCAAGCAACGTGACCATGAACTTGAAACCCGAGCACATTCGGGAAGGATTGCGCGTCAAGTTCGACATAGAACGTGACATGCGAGGTGACAAGGCTGTCAATGTTCGCAAAGTATGAAGGTGCAACAATGTCAGAAGTATTTGTAAAGATAAATAATCGTCAACTTGGACCCTTGAATAGACGGGAGATCAAAAACCTTGTGGTAAATGGTGAATTTTCCCAGGATGACCTCGTCTATCATGAAGATAGCCAGGAGTGGGTGGAAGCGAAACAAATCGATGAATTGCGGACGATATTTATCCAAGATGAGCAGCAAGAGAGACGAAAAACCGTTTATGCGGTTGGTGGTGGCAAAGGTGGCGTTGGAAAAACCATCCTGACCGCTTCGCTGGGCATCGGTTTGGCGACTTATGATCACGAGGTTGTTATTGTTGACGCCGACCTGGGTGGCGCCAATCTCCATACTTCAATGGGCATTTTGGAACCCGAATATACTTTTTACCATTTTTATACGTTGCAGCGCGAAAATCTGGATGATATATGTCTTGAAACGCCGGTGAGCAATCTCAAATTGATCAGCGGTGCCTGCGGAACACTCGGCCTGGCAAATCCTCGCTATTCTCAAAAAGTGCGATTTATCAATCAACTGCGCCAACTGAATGCCGATTATATTTTGCTTGATTTGGGAGCCGGTTCATCCTATAATGTGATTGATTTTTTTCTGGCCGCCGATGAGGGTGTGCTGGTGACGACACCTGAGCCAACTGCCATTCAGGAAACTTTTAACTTTTTAAAAGTGGCCATCATGCGTCGCCTGGTGCGAGAGTTTCGAAAAAATGTGGCAGTGCTCAGCATTATTGATCAATACATGTATTCAGAGCCGGGACGAATGCAATTTACGATGGACGATCTCATCAAAGACGTTAAAGAAATTGACGATGAAGCCGCTTATTATATTGAAAACTTTTTGGGTAAATACCATCCGCGGCTTATTCTGAATATGGTGCATTCGAGTAAAGAGATTCGCGAAGGTGACTCTTTCCGAACAGCGGCACATGATATATTGAATGTCGATGTGGACTATATAGGATTTGTCGAGTATGATGAAAGCGTCCGTAAATCGGTGAAAGAATTAAAGCCGTTTGTCCTGGATAATCCTCGATCAAAAGCCGCAAAAAGCCTGGCTCGGCTGATAACCGTCGGCATACTGCAAAAAAGCGGCTGGGTTGGATATAAAGAAAAACGTCGTGTACTGCAACATCTCAAAGCTGAATCTGTTGACTATCCAGAGGCCAATGTGCGGGAAAGTGACACGATCTGCTCGGTCAATTGTTTTTATTGGGGTGATTGTGATTATCAGGAAGGCGGCTATCCCTGCCCCATTCGAAATCTGGACCCGATCTTTAAAAGAAACGGATAATCCCGGCATATCCTGATCATTCCGAAAAGAAATCCTGTTGCGTTAATTTCACTTGGTTTTCTCTTTTTCTCGCTCTATCTTTGTTCTCTTAATTTTTGCGAGAATAGATGCCAAAGAGAGTGCTCAAAAAAATTCACCATCTCCATCCGACCGTACGAACAGCCGGTTTTTTTTTGTTGAAAATACTTGTTGCCGTTTTGGTGATTTTGCTGCTCATTCGAAAAATAAGTTTGGAACGCCTGGTCCATGCACTTGTGGATGCGAATGCGGCGTATATTACAGCCGGTGTGATGCTGTTGGTTTTTAATATCTTTTTGCAATATAAAAAATGGCAATTGATTGTGTTTCGAGAGGCACCCTTTGTCAAACGCCGGCATGTGCTTTATTCTCTGCTCGTCGGATCGGCGCTCGGCCTGGTGACGCCTGGCCGGCTCGGCGATTTTGGCCGCACATTCTTTATTAAAAATGTCAATTGGGCAAAATTGCTCGGCCTGCTCATGGTCGACAAATTAATCACCCTGGCAGTACTCTATTTCTTTGGCATAATTGGCCTCTCACATTTTATCTCCATGCGAATGCATCCCTTTGTTTGGCTGCCCATATTTATCATGACGATCGTGCTTGTACTATTCTTTCTTCTTTTTCTGTTGCGACCAGAGCTATTAAGAAGCATCGTCTCCCGATATCATTCGGTTTTTTCGCGCTATAGCTCGCTCGACAAGATTATCTCCGGCGTCGAAATGGCGACGCCGCATTTCACGCTGCAGCTATTGGCGCTTACCGCTCTGCAGACACTCACATATTGTTCGCAATTCCTGCTGTTCTTGTTCGCTTTTATTGAGATGCCGATCCTGGCTGCTTATCTCTCTATATTTGCTATTATGTTTGCGAAATCATTGTTGCCCATTTCACTTGGCGACCTCGGCATCCGAGAGAGTGCCGCTGTCTATTTTCTAGGCTATTTTGGTGTGCCCGATGTCGCGGCGTTTAATGCATCATTTTTATTATTCTTAATTAATATTTTGCTCCCAAGTATTGTGGGACTCGGCTTGCTCTTGTTCAAACGTCAGAATACTTTATTGTCAAATGGAAAAAATCAACCTGATTGAGATTCTTTTTTACTTTCAAGTAATTGGGACTTTCGCTTACTCTATCCTGCTCATCTTGTTGGCGATTGGATTGAAACGCCTCAAATTGGCGATTGGCCAGGAGACGCCATTTGTTTCGGTGGTGATTGCTGTGCGAAATGAAGAAGACCATATCCGTGCATGTTTGAAGAGCTTGACGACGCAGTTGTACCCGAAAGACAAATATGAAATCATCATCGTTGATGATCATTCGGATGATGAAACGAATACGATCGTCCAATCATTTTGTACCGACAAGATTAAACTTTTTTCTCTCATTGACAGCAATGGTATATCGCCCAAAAAAGCCGCGCTGCATCAGGGTGTTCAGGAAAGCCGTGGCGAGATTATCTTGACAACCGACGCCGATTGCCGCGTTCCGGCAACCTGGATTCAAACCATGGTAAAATATTTTGCACCAGATACTGGCGCTGTTGCGTCGTGGCTGTGCGTGCAAGAGAATAATCACTGGTTGAGCAAACTGGAAACCCTGGACTCTCTGGCCCTGTCCTTTGTCGGCGCAGCAAGTTTTGGCTGGCAAAGACCGATGATTGCCAATGGAGCAAATTTTGCCTATCGCCGGCAAGTGTATGACGAGCTCGACGGATTTAGCGGCGCCGCCGAGTATGGATCAGGCGATGATGACTTGTTGCTGCAAAAAATTCACGCCACTCAGAAATGGACCTGCGCTTTTGCACCGGATCCCGCGAGCATTGTTGTGACCCATGCACAAAAGAATTTGAGTCAATTTTTTCAGCAACGCTTTCGCTGGGCTTCCAAAAGCCGATTGTATCCGGCATATGTTGTGCTCGTGCTTGGCTTTCTTTATTTCTATTTGGTCTCGCTACTTGTTTCCGTTTTTGTCTTTCTCTTTTTCTCCTCAGAGTTTTCCAATCTGATGCTCCTTTTGCCTCATGCCAGCAAGTTTCTCCTTGATTTTGCTTTTATGAGCACTGCTGCTCGGCGGTTGCATAAAAATATAAATCCGGCGATTCTCTTTATGACGGAATGGTTTCAAATGCTCTATATCACGATCGTCAGCGTGTGGGGACGGTGGGGAACCTACACATGGAAAGGACGACGATATAAAGCAGGACGTGTAAGCCGCAACTATTCACAACAGCTTTTCAAGGGGTGAAAAGATAGGCGAACTTGCCCGGGTCTACCTCCAGTCACCCGCAACATACGACGCCAACTTGACGCAGCTTGGAATACGCAATAATCGGAATGCACAAATTGTGCACTGTATTTGTCGGCAACGGGAAAAGGCATAAAAAAATGAGCCTATTTTTTTAATATCAATTTTTTTGTATCAGAAAATCCATCCATCCGCAAAGTGTAGAGATAAATTCCACTGGACAAATTTTCAGCATTTAAATGAATCGTATGGTTCCCAGCATTTTGGTAGCTATTGACGAGCGTTTCGATTTCCTCACCCAATATATTATAGAGCTTTAATGAAACATGACCTGAACTTGGGAGATCAAATTGAATTGTTGTCGTTATATTAAATGGATTCGGATAATTTTGTAAAAGTGATATGTGTTCGGGAACAGCAGCATTTTGAGTGGCGAAATCTTTGACCTGCATGAGTTCGCCTTCATTTGTAAAGAGAATAATGCCGTTGTCGCCAAAAAGCCACCCGTTATTTGAATCAGCAAAAAAGACCGATCTAATATGGCTTTGCATGCCTGCGTAGACATAGTGCCAGTTTACACCACCATCTCTGGTTTTCAAAATGTTGCCATAATTCCCGACGATCCAGCCGGTTTTTGAATCTGAAAAAAAGACATCGTGCCATGCATCATCCCAAAAGGCGTAATCATTAAATCTGTAAATTTTATCACCAAAAGGAAAATCAGATTGCGGTGTCCAACTACTGCCGCCATCCTCTGTTTTAAGAATTGAATTGTTATAACCGACCACCCAGCCGGTATCCGGATGCGTAAAACAAACGGACGTCAAGTGCGTCCATGTGCCGCTGTTCTGCTGAATCCAGTTTTCGCCACCATCCGTGGTTTTCAGGATAGTTCCATTCAAACCAACAGCCCAGCCCCTATTTTCATCCAAAAATTGTACGGATTCCAGCCACCAGGTCGTGTTGCTATTTTGTGGCGTCCAGTTTTCGCCGCCATCCTCTGTTTTGAGAATCGTGCCGTTCCAACCGACAGTCCACCCACGCGTCGCATTCACAAAATCAACATCATAGAGCCATTTATTGGCAGTGCTGACTTGAGGTGTCCAGGTGGCGCCACCATCCTGCGTTTTCAGAATCGTGCCATACTGGCCGACGGCCCATCCTGTACTGGCATCGACAAAATCCAGAGCGAGCAGCGCGTTTTCAGTGCTGCTTTCCTGTTCAATCCAATGCTCACCGCCATCTGTTGTTTTGATGATAATGCCATCATGTCCAACAGCGCAGCCATTCAGCATGTCGGAAAAATGCCCTGCTTCCAATACAGCCAAAGTGCCTCTGCTCTGAACGGTCCAGGTTTCACCAAAGTCGGTTGAGTTTATGATGGTGCCACCTGAACCCACGGCCCACCCCGTACCGGATGCCGTGAAGCTAATATCCCACAGCGTGCTAAAGGTGCCGGTTTTTTTTATGTGCCAATTTTCGCCGCCGTCATAGGTTTTGATCACAAGACCGCCGCCACCGACGACAAATCCGGTGTCTGCGTTCAAAAAAGAGGAGGCAAAAAACACATTTTCAGCGCTGCTGTGTAGCGTGATCCAATTCTCTCCACCATCAGTAGTTTTTAAAATCGTGCTATTTTCTCCTGTGGCGTAACCATTGTTCTCATCCACGAACTTTATATTCCACAGCCAGCTATTACTGCCGCTGTTTTGTAGGTTCCAGCTTTCGCCGCTGTTGATCGTTTTGTAGATTCGGCCGTCCGAGCCCGCCGCATAACCGATTTCTGCGTTCACAAAATAAATATCCAGAAGATACTGCACACCGCTGCAACGATGTGTTGTCCAGTTTACCCCGCCATCTGTGGTCTTTAAAACCTGACCATTGCCGCCGGCAGCCCAGCCTGTATTGGCATCAAGAAAATGTGTCGAAACGAGAACGGTATTGATCCTGATTTTGCTCTCCCAATTCCTCCCACCATCCACTGTCTTGAAAACGGAGCCTCTGCCGTTCATTGGATCAAATCCGACCATCCAGCCCCGGTTGATGTCAACAAAATGAGCGCGATAGATATCGGCATTAATTGTCGACTGATTTTTTATATTCTCCCAATCGCTATTATTTTCAGTTACAACAGCATGCCCGGACAAATCGAGACCAATGGCACTATCCGGATTGAACGCAAAAATATTTCTGATTTCCGAGCCGTGCGGATAAGGATTTTGCCACTCCCATTTTCCCTGAGCAGATAGATTTGAGCATATGAGCAAAAAACTTATAGCTATTATGTTTTTTTTCATCGGTTAACTCCACTATTGGATAAGCAACATTTTTCGAGTGAATATCTCGGAATTAGCTTGGAGCCGATATGTGTATAATCCTGATGGCACAGCATTCCCTAATTGATCAGCTCCGTTCCAGACAACAGCATGGCAGCCGGCATGTTGAAATTCATCTGCCAATGTCTTGATGTGCTGCCCAAGCGAATTATATATTTTTAAAGTGATATGTGAATCCTTTTTAGAACTGTATTGAATTGTTGTTGAGGGATTAAATGGATTTGGATAGTTTTGTTCGAGACTATATTCGGCAGGTATGTGCTGATTTGTGGCGACGCTGGTCGTCGTTCGCGAAAATTTGTCGACATTTGCATCCATCCACTCAGCGCGCGCTCGTGTCCATTCCTTGAGATGCTCTATTTCTTCTTCCCAGGTATCGCCTATAAAGAAATTCGGCCATTCATATCGTCCCAGAATCGGCCACATCAAAAAGTTTCTTTGCTGAGCTTCATTTAATGTATCAGCAATTGCGTCAATATAGGATAACAAGGCATCCGTATGAAGCGTTGTTTGGCGCAACGATTTCCATCGCTGGGCAAACCTGGATTTGAACGTAGCATCATTCCAAATAATTTCCATCCAGAATGGTGGCGGAAAATCGCCTCTTGTTTCAGCAAAGAGTGTCTCTATGTTCCAATTCTCCACTCTTGCGCCGTCATAATAATAGGAATTGCCAAACGAGAGGTTAAAATCCCATACAGGGCCAAGCGTGAGCAAGCCGCCGTTTCTGTCACGATCTTTATACATGAATGTGCTCAGCCGGTAGCCGTCAACGTTTTTGCTGATTTCATTGACGATGGAGAAATCAACAAAAGCATTGACATCAAAATATGTCGTATAACCAGTATCAGGATTTGCATATCCGGGACTGTCGACAAGTGCCTCAAACCGGTCCATAAAATTTTTGATATACTCTTTTTGCACATCCAAAATTTCTGATGGTTTGGGATAATGATATTGATAGTTTGTCCTTTTCGCCGAGCGCCAGCCGCCAATCTGTTCGCCATCGGTTTTATCAATTTTTATGATATAGCCACCCGTAAGGTCTTCTCCGGCAATATCGCTGGAGTCCAAATTGGCAATGTCAATTCGATTCTTATCCCTCTTGATTTTTTCCATCAACACATAAACACCCATGTATTGCTCATTCAGCCAGACTTCGCAAAACCGCGTGCGAGAAGCGTAGCGTCCCAGGTCGTTTGAAATTTTAAATGTTAAGACGTTTCGAATGAGAGTTTTATCGCTCCAGGGATTATGAAGAATCCAATCATTTTCCTCAGCCATTCCCAGCAGTGATACATTTAAATTGGCACCTGAAGAATCAATAGTTTCAAAACGATAAGGTTGCTTGGGCCAGTTTTGTGATGTCGATCCGCGTAGTTCAATGTCAATTGTGCCGTCGTAGTGAAAAGTTGAATCGTTTAAATAATTTCTTTCCCCCTTGCCGTTATAAATGATTTTCAAGTCCGCCGGAATACGATAAGGATCAACTATTTGCTGGCCATGCGTGTCAATTAAAAGAATGGGTAAATTTGACGATGAAAAGTCGATGTCTTGAGCTTGTGATTGCCCGGCAAAACTCACTAAAAGTGTGCACAAGCATAAAGATAAAAAGATGTTCTGGTGACTGGTAAATTTCATTGCAGTACCTTCCAAAAGTGGATTTGCTTGTTATTTTATGTCGCCGAATAAGATTTAAAAATAGTACGATTTGATGTTTACAAAGTTTTAAAATAGTGAAGGAAAAACGCTTGCTGTTATTTTCATTTGATTCTCTTGTTCCTTCATCTTTGATAGTATTAACATAGAATCGTCCGAATCCCCATGATCGATATGCAGGAAAGAGATATTGATCTGGCGCTGCAGGTGAGGAGGCATTGGAATTTTAATCGATAGGTCGCAGGTTCGAATTCTGCTAGGCGTGCAAATAGAAACAAAATAAATTTGCGGAATCTTTGCGACGATGATCCGCACAGACTGCTGTTTGCCCGTCTCGTGTCACTCCGCTTGTCGCTCGATCACCGCTGCCCGGCGTTTTGCAAAGGTCACAAAAAGTCGGGACTAAATGGATTGGCCTTTATTTCAATTGGGCCATTAAATCCCCGCCCTGTTAGCCAAAATAATCCGGTTCGTTTCCCGGCTTCCATTTGATGTTGCAGCCCATGGATGGCAATTGATTTTCGAAAATCGGCTTACCTTCGACTAAACTGTGCACCGCTGCGGTCAAATCGCGTCCGGTGATCGGTACGTTGGTGCCTGGGCGACTTTCATCCATTTGTCCACGATAGACCAGTTTGTGTTCCGCATTAAAAAGATAAAAATCGGGTGTACACGCAGCGCGATAAGCTTTGGCGACGCTCTGGCTTTCATCAAATAAATAGGGAAAGCTAAAATCATATTCTGCTGCGAGCGCTTTCATCTTTTGTGGAGCGTCGTCGGGATATTGTTTCGTGTCATTTGAGTTTATCGCAACGACCGCTACACCCCGGGATTGATAATCCTTTGCCAGGGCGGCTAATTTGTGAATGACATGTTTGACATAGGGACAGTGGTTACATATGAACATCACTAACATGGGCTTGTTGATAAATTGATCATCTGAGATTATCTCGCCATTCAGGTCCGGCAGCTTGAAAGAAGGTGCCGATGTTCCGAGTTCCATCATCGTTGAGAGTGTTCTGGCCATTTATTTTCCTTCCTTTCCTTTTTTCTTTTTTCTTTTTGGTTCATTTTAACAGTATATCACACGGCAATCATTCCCGAAAAAGGTGTGGTTTTGCCGGTTTCTGATACTGAAGAGGGACCAGTGTGCCCTGGCACAGCCTTCAGCAGCCAAATTTTGAGCCAAGGATGAACCTGGCGTGATCTTTGAGCCCGGTCAAATTTTAAGCCACTGATGTAAACTTGCTAAAAAAACACGGTGTTGCAGATTTGTAGTACGGATTTAAAATTCGGCATTGCTAAGACAGTTTCGGGATTGAAGGTTAAAAATGTTTTGCTTTCGGCATATTCAATAAATATATTCATTAACGGATTCTATCAGATTGCCGAGGTACGATGAAAAGTCGTCACTTTTTTTTAGTCATTTTATTTTTCATTTTTTCCCTGGGTGAAAGTAACGCCAAAACATTGGATATTGGTTCTGGGAGAAGCTACGCGAACCTCCGAGATGCCGCGCCGCATGCGATGCGCGGCGATACGCTGCTATTTTATCCAGGAATTTATGCCGGCGGCCAGTCGGTAACTGGTCTCCAGGGCACAGCATCTGATTGGATCGTCATTCAAGCCTTATCGCCGGTTATTATTCGCGGCGGCGCAAACGCCTGGCATTTGACCGATCCCGCCTACGTTCGCATTATCGGCTTTGTTTTTGAGGGGCAAACCGGCAATGGCGTCAATATTGATGATGGTGGTGACTATACAACGCCGGCCCACCACGTTGAATTCAAAGACTGCACGTTCCGCGATATGGACGCCAGCGGCAACAACGATCTGCTGAAACTCTCCGGTGTGGATCATTTTTTTATCGAAAATTGTAGCTTCGCTTTTGGCGCAGCCGGTGGCAGCGGCATTGATATGGTTGGTTGTCATTTTGGCGACATTTTGGGCAACCGATTCGACACTATGGGCAGCAATGCCATCCAGACAAAAGGTGGCAGCATGGACATTCTGATCCAGGCGAATTGGTTTGAAAACTGTGGCCAGCGATCCATCAATATCGGTGGGAGCACCGGCCTCGCTTATTTTCGCCCCCTCGACGCCACCTACGAAGCAGCTCGGATAAAAGTCTACGCCAATATTTTTATCGGTTCGATTGCGCCCGTTGCTTACGTGGGGTGCGTACAGAGCAATGTTATTAACAATACGATTATTTATCCGGAAAAATGGGTGGTGCGAATTTTACAAGAGACTGTTGATCCCGCACGGTTCCTGCCCTGTCAAGATAACTCTTTTCAAAATAACCTGGTTTATTTGGGCGACATTTCGGTTGAAACAAACATCGGCCCCAATACCGCCCCGGAAACTTTTTTCTTTGATGCCAATTTTTGGTATAACTATGACAATCCGAACTGGCGCGGTCCAGAGATTCCAGTGATAGATACAAATCAGGTGATCAATAAAGATCCTTTATTCTTAAATATCGACGGGCTGGATTTCTCTCTTCACGCAAGCAGTCCGGCTATAGGCCTGGTGCACTATGATGGTGAACCGTTGCAGGACTATCGTGACATGCTATACAATTCACCTCGTTCCGTTGGCGCCTATGAAGGTGATCCGCTCAGCCGCGTGAACATGAACCGGGACAAATCCCTCCAACTCAAATGTCTCGTTCAACCTAATCCCTGCAACAGCATTGCCATTTTTCGCTACGAGGTGTCTGTGCGAGCGCACACAAGCTTGTGTATCTATGATATGTTAGGACGTCAGATCGTCAATTTGGTAGATGCCGTGCAGGAACCGGGCGAATATCGTTATGCTTATGATTTTGCGGATAAACCGAGCGGCGTTTATCTCTACAGACTTGTTAGCGGCGATGAGCAGATTGAGGGGAGAATGACATTACTTCGATGAGGAGAAGCCGATATGTATGGTCTCGCCGCTATGATGATCATTTTTATTTTTGCTGTGATTTTTGTATGATAGACTAATCAATTTGTGCACACATATGAGTTTGTGATGAAAACTGCTATTATCCTGGCCGCCGGGCGCGGCAGAAAAATTTGGCCTTATAGCTCGACCCGCCAAAAAGTCACCTTGCCGCTGGCGAATAAAGCCCTCATTCGCTGGCAGGTAGAACAGTTACGCAAAGCCGGTTTTGAACGAATTTACGTTGTTGTTGGTTATCGCAAGGAGCAGGTGTTCAATGTCTTGGCCGAAATGGAAAATATCGAATACATCGAGCAAAAGGGTCAGGGTACAAACGCTGCTTTAGCTTCAGCCATTGAGCATGTCCAGGATGAGCGCTTTGCCGTTCTGTACGGCGATGTTGTACTCACCGATGATGATATAAAACGTTTTTTAAACGAGCAGCAGCATGCCGGTGCTTTTTGTTCAATGCTTATTCATCCACTTGGCAGCGAGCGGCCAAGTGATTGGATGTGTGTTCGAGCGGAAGAGAACCGAATAATCGAAATTTTAGGTCATCCACGCGATAACGTATCGTTTCGTGTCGCCGGCTTTTTCAGCTTTTCCAAAGCCATCCTTCCCTACCTGCTGCGAAATCCCGGCGCCATGTCCTCCGTGCAAGTCGGCATGATGCCACCCGACGAAGCGCAACTGGAAGAGGCCATCCAGGCGGCGATTGAAGACGGCGAGAGTATTCATGCTGTCGAAACAACAGGTTTTGCTTATGATCTCGACAAACCGTGGCATTATCTTGAGGCAAGTTTCAACTGGAATGACCATGTATGTCGGAGAATTGATCGTGACATGATCGGCAAGGGAACGTTTATATCGGATGCGGCGGATATTCACGGGCGCATCGTCACCGGCGAGCACGTCGAAATCGGCAAAGGTGTGATTATCGAAGGCAATGTGATCATCGGTGCGAATTCAAAAATCATTCAAGGTGCGATTCTTGATCCGAATATTGTAGTTGGCGAACGATGTACGATCCGGCGATATTGTCAAATTGAGCAGAATAGCACCATTGGACACGAGTGCACCATCGGTCACGGCGCCGAGGTGGGAGGGATATTGTTGCGGCGCGCTTATGCCTACCACTATGGTGAGTTCTGGGGCATTCTCGGCGACAATGGCGATCTGGGTGCCGCGACAGTGTGCGGCACACTCCGGTTTGATGATCAGAATACCATCCATACCATCAGTAATCGACGAGAATTCCCGCAATTTGGCGCCGATGCCGCCTATTTGGGCGATTACGTTCGCACCGGTGTTAATGTGATTATTTCTCCCGGTACAAAAATTGGCGCATATTCCGTCATCGGTGCGGGTACGATTGTACGACAGGATGTACCCGACAACTCCTTGTTATATGTCGAGCAAGAACAGGTGAAAAAAGCATGGGGACCAGAGATGTATGGCTGGTGAAAAGTTAAAAATTGGCGGATCGCATAAATAAATCGAAAAATATTGGAGAAACAGATGATCAAATTCGCTATACTCGGTTACGGCTTTGTCGGCGCGGTTCACGCGGCCACGCTCAAAAAGGTTGAGGGTGCCGAAGCTGTTGCGGTGATTGAAAAAGACAAGAGCAAGTGGAATTCCGTGACAAAAGGAAACATTGATGTGGATGGTATGCAACCTCTCGATGTGCCGTTGTTCGAAACGATTGAAGAGATGCAAAAAGAAGTAAACGCCGATTGTCTGAGTATCTGCCTGCCGACCTATTTGCATCGATCTTACACCGAACGCGCCATGGCCGCCGGAATGCACGTCGTGTGCGAAAAACCGATGGCCTTGTCGTTAAGTGACTGCGACGCCATGATTGCTGCGTGCGAAAAATATGACAAGCAGCTATTTATCGCGCAGTGCATTCGTTTCTGGCCCGAATATGTGGCGCTGAAAAAAATTCATGATTCCGGTGAGCTGGGTCGACCGGTATCCTTCCGCTTTTTCCGTTTAAGCGGCAAACCGAGTTGGGGTGGTCCCGACAGCTGGTTTCTGCAGGAAGAGAAAAGTGGTGGCTGTTTGTTTGATCTGCATGTTCATGATGCTGATTTTGTGCATTTTTTGTTGGGCGAACCAAAAGCCGTCTTTGCCCGAGGCGTCAATCTGGTAAATGGTACCAATGCGGCGGTAATATCGCACTATATTTACGAGGGTAATATCACCTGTACGACTGAAGGGAGCTGGCTCTATCATTCGGGCTTTAAGATGGGTTATTCGGCGGTTTATGAAAACGGCCAGATAGAGTACGATTCGACACAATCGCCGGCTCTAAAGCTTTGGCGCACAGGAGCGGACCCGGAGATTTTGCCGGTGAACGAAGGCGACGGCTATATTGAGCAGTATAAATATTTTGTCAACTGCCTCAACCGCGGCGTAAAACCGGAGCGCATCACACCCGAGAGCGCACGATTCAGCATAAAGCTCGCATTGGCAGAAAAAGAATCCCTTACTCAGGGACGAGTAATATTTTTATAAAATGGACTGCATCATGAAAATGAATATATTGTGCCGAGTACTTTTTGTTTGTTTGGTTGTTTGCGTGCCGCTTTTGTCGCAAGCGCACAATGACAGCCTGGCACACAAGATCGACTCTCTCGTAAAAAGCCACGCCGAGCTGGAGCACCGGCTCGATGTCCTTGAAAAATTAACTGATGATGTGCTATTGTTTCATCGTGTGGGACATGTGGCTTTTATCGATAAAGTTTATATGACCGGCCCGCCGCTCGCCAGGGAGAAAAATCCCACGGCGCTGGGCGCGGGAAATCCGGTCAAGTTCTGGTCGTATGTATTTTTTCGTAGAGATATTGATGTACGGGATAAATATCCGCTCATCGTCTTGCCGCACGGCGGTGTCCACAGCAATTTTTCAACCTATTATACGCATATTGTGCTGGAGCTTTTGGCGCAGCACTATATTGTCGTGGCAGCAGAATATCGGGGCAGCACGGGTTATGGGAAATCCTTTTACGAAAAAATTGATTACGGCGGTCTGGAGATAAAAGATGTCAAGGCGAGCCGCGACTATATGGTGGAAAACTATGAGTTTGTCGATGCACACCGTGTCGGTATCGTCGGCTGGAGCCATGGCGGATTGATCGCGCTGATGAATATTTACGATCATCCGAATGACTACCAGGCAGCTTTCGCCGGTGTGCCGGTGAGCGACCTCGTCGCTCGTATGGGATATTATGACGATGAATACCGCGCGCTCTATTCAGCCGACTATCACATCGGCAAGACAGCACACGACGATGTGAATGAATATCGCCGACGATCGCCGGCCTGGAATGCCCACAAGCTGAAAACACCGTTGCTCATTCATACCAATACTAATGATGAGGATGTCAATGTTTTGGAGGTTGAGCATTTGATCAAATCATTAAAAGCGGAAGGCAAGCAGTTCGAGTACGAAATTTTTCAAGACGTGCCGGGCGGCCATTCGTTTGATCGGATGGATACAAAAAAAGCAAAAGAGATCAGATTAAAAATTTACCATTTTTTGTCCAGATATTTGCATCCCCCCAAGCCACTCAAAACGATCCGCGACATGAACAGGGCTGCTTACGGGCACTAAAAAGAAAATGCGAATACTACGGCTGATGTGATTTATTGTTCACTCGATCTGTACTCTCGACGCGAATCCCTCAGCCTCAGCCTTAGCTTTAGCTTTAGCTTCCTCCTGCCTCCAACAACGCCTTTATAAAAACCGGCCGCAACGCCACCCCCTGATGTTCCCCGCCGACGGCATCCACAACATCAAAATCTAGTTTATTTTTACGCGAAAAATAACCGATCCAGAAGGGATAAAACAGGCGCTCGATAGAGATAACCTTTTGCACCTGGAATCTGTAGCGCATCTTGAGTCCGCTATGCAACAGATGCCGTCGATATTCCTCCAAAGCCATGTTGACGATCGCCTCTTCCTGCAGTAAAAACGGACAAGTGGAGAATTTACATTCGGGTGTGGATGAGGTCTTCGATGATGTGTAGAATGCAAAACTGCCCAACACCGCATCGATACACAATGATTGATTTTGTATCTTTTTGTCTGTTTTGACCTGAACAGTGATGATGTAACTCGGCAAATAAAACAGCTCGATTTTGTCAATAGCTCTTTTTTTTCGAAAAAGTCCGGGAGGAGAGCTTAAAATATGGTGGGCTTTTTCGCTGGTGATTTTTGTTTTGATATATTCGGGCATTAAAAGTAAAGATAAATAGCGATTTGAACCGCGACGATCAGCAGTACCCATAGCTTCAAGTTTCGCCACCAGGTGTTATCTTCTGCGCCTTCGTAGATGTAGCTTTTTTTCATTGTAAAAGCAAACACCAGCGGTGCGATAAATGCCAGAATAATAAAAAATCGTCCCCAGCTATTTGACAGGTCACTCAACCAATTAAAATTGAACATGTTATTCCTCATCCAATTGTTTTCGCAATTTTGTCTGCAATTCATTATCCTGCAGAACCAAACCATAGACCAAGCCGCGGATTTTCTCCAGAGGTTCGGGCCTGGTGAGCAAGCTGACGATTGTGGCAATGACCAATCCGCTTAAAAAGCTCCAAAACGCGATGTATAAAAAAGGATCATCAATAGTAAAAAGAGATTCTTTGAACATATATAAAATCGTTGCTACACAAATACCACCGACCAATCCGGCCAGGCCACCCCATTGTGATGTGCGTCGCCAAAACATGCCGAGCAGCAGTATTGCCAGCGTTGGTCCCTGGAAAATTGAAAAGATGGTTTGAATATAGAGGTAAATTCCCTCAAAGAGATCACTGATCGGCGCGGACAATACCGCAAATACGAGAAGCACACCGGTGAAAATTCGCCCGACTCGCAGGTAATGCAGATCGTTTGCCTCCGGTTTGATAAAACGTTCATAGATATCTTTGGTCCAAATCGTTGCAGCGGAATTGAGGGCAGAGTCCACGCTGGACATGAGTCCGGCAAAAAAGGCGGCAAATACCAGTCCCGTCATACCCGGGGGCAGGAGGTGTTTGATGAGAGAAGGAAAGGCGCGATCCCCATCCTCGATGCCGGGGATCAAGCCGAGTGCGATGAGGCCGGGAAAAACAAAGAGCACCGGAATGAACATTTTGAGAAACGCGCCCCATAGTACGCTGGCTTTGGCATGCCATTCGTTCCTGGCGCCAAGGGAACGCTGGACAATTGTCTGGTTGGCGATGAAATAGGCTGGCGCTAGCACAATGGCCAGACCGAAAAAAATACCTGTCCAGGGATAGGGCGTATTTTTATTTGGCGACAGGATGAGGGAAAAATGGTCAGCATACTCTGGACCAAGGCTGGTAATTTTTTGTACCATCGCGCTCCAGCCGCCGAGTTGCCAGATGCCCAGGATGAGCACGGCAATGGCGCCGATGAACATGACGACCAGTTGTACGACATCGGTCATGACCACGGCGGATAAACCACCAAGAATAGTGTACAAGCCAACCACAAACGCTGTGACGAGAATTGATGACATAATCGGCCAGCCCATCAACTCGCTGAGCATAACGCCGGTGGCCCACAAAATGATGCCGAGATTGAGAGTCAGGATTAAAAGCCAGACGCAAGCGTGGATCGTTCGCACGTAAATATTATAGCGCCGCCCGAGATATTCCGGAATGGTAAAGACGCCGGCGCGCCAGTAATAAGGCACAAAGACCAGAGCGGCAAGAATCATGGCGGGGACGGAGCCGATCCAGTCAAAATTGCCGACAACGATGCCATAGCGGTATGCCTGTCCGGTGAGACCGATAAAATCGACGGCGCCAAT
This sequence comes from Candidatus Zhuqueibacterota bacterium, assembly GCA_016928775.1. GTDB lineage: Bacteria > Zhuqueibacterota > Zhuqueibacteria > Residuimicrobiales > Krinioviventaceae > Kriniovivens. Next base: position 54,490 of record JAFGKD010000026.1, read on the forward strand.
ATCCGTAACAACAATCGACATACCAATCGCCCAAAAGGGCAGCATTTTTCCAGCTAAAAAATAATCGGTGGAGGTGTGCACAAAGTTCTTAAAATAGTACCCCATCCACAGGATTCCGGCAAAGTAGAGAAGGACGATGAGATAATCTATTCCATTCAGCATGGGTGCTCCGCTTTTAGGAGGTGGGACGTTTTGAAAAAATAATACAACTGCATCGGGAAAGCAAGTGAAAAAAGAGTCAAAGTGCAGATTCCTCGTCCTGAATGCTCAAATAAAAAAGTTGAGTTAATACGATATCCTGGAAGAAAATGATTGATTTTGTCGTGCGAGTTGTTATAATGGCAACGATCATGCGAGCGATCTGTACTACAAAGTTAGAACATTTTTTTTAAGTTACAAAGCCACGGATTTTCACGGATGAAACACAGATAATATCATTCTTTTTAATCTTTTTTAACCTCCAATCCCAAAGCTTTTTCGCAGCAATGCCGAAAAATCCGTGCTCATCCGTGTGGGTCAGTGGCTCAAAATTTGGTTGCAGCCAAAGGCTGCGCTGAAGAAATAGATGACTGGTTTCTTACGGAGGCAAGCGTATGAAAAAAATTAAAACTCTCATCCTGTGTACCGGCAACTCGTGCCGCAGTCAGGTGAATACCATGAAAAAAGCAAGATGTATGACGGATATGTTTTTCCTCCAGGTGACACTTTTTCTCATTGGCGCGACGATAATAGACGCCCAGGAGAAATATTTTAACACCTTTGCGGCTGATGGTTCGATGTACATTGGTGTCGATTATTATCCCGAGCACTGGCCGGAAGAGCGCTGGGAGTATGATATTCAACTGATGAACCAGGCCGGCTTTAATGTCGTTCGTTTGGCCGAGTTCAGCTGGGCAAAGCTCGAACCGCGTGAGGGCGAATTTGATTTTGCCTGGCTGGACAAAGTGATGTCGCTTTTTGCCAAGTATCATATCAATGTCATCCTGGGGACGCCAACAGCGGTAATGCCGGCGTGGTGCGCGCGCAAGTATCCTGAGACACTGGCTATGAAAGCGGACGGCACGCGCATCGTCTGGGGCGGACGTAAGAATAACTGCTTTTCCAATGGCACCTACCGGTTGCTCTCTGAGCGCATCACCCGCGCTTTGGCGGAACGATATAAAGACGCTCCAAATCTTGTCGGCTGGCAAACAGATAATGAATTTGGCGGTACCGACTGCCGTTGTCACCAGTGCCAAAACGAATTTCAGGATTGGCTACGATGTAAATATTTTACCCTCGACGAATTGAATCGTGCCTGGGGCACCCATTTTTGGGGCTTGACCTTTTTTACCTGGGGCGAAATCCCGATTCCCGATGATCGCGAAGGTTCAACCTGGGCCATCAGCAATCCCAGCGCCAGTCTGGACTGGATGCGCTTCACCTCCTGGCTCAACGTTCGATTCCAGGACGATCAAATCAGGATTTTACGTGCGCTGTGCCCGGACAAATTTATCACCCACAATTTTATGGGGCTGTATCAAAACATGGATTATTATGCGCTCGCTAAAAATCTGGATGTTGTTTCCTGGGATAACTATCCGACTTTTGGCGATGCGGAGCAGATGCAAATTCCCTACAGCTCTTCGTTTGCCGCCGATGTGATGCGCGGCTTGAAGCGACAGAATTTCTGGATTATGGAGCAGACCGCCGGGCCGCACGGTTGGGCGACATTTGGCCGCAACATTCGTCCTGGCGAGTTGGAGAAAATCTGCTTTCAACAATTGGCGCACGGCGCCGATGCACAAATCTGGTTTCGCTGGCGAACCTGTACTGTTGGCCGCGAACAGTACTGGCACGGTCTGCTCGGCCACGATGGCAAGCCGCTGCGTCGCTACCAGGAAGCGGTACAAACGGCAAAGGATTATCGGAAATTGGAAAAAGCTTTGGCCGGCACTACGGTCAAATCCGATATTGCGTTCATCTACGATTACGATTCCATGTGGGCATTGCGAATTCAGCCAGGCTATCCCGGCAATGCTTACCAAACCGCCATCAGCAGGTATTATAATGCCTGTTTCCGCACAGGTGTGAACGCTGACATGATTCCTCCCGGCGCTGATTTTTCGCAGTACAAAATTATTTTTGCACCTGATCTCTACATCCTGCCGGATGAGGTCGCCATACGTCTTGACAAATTTGTCAGAGACGGTGGTATTCTGGTGGCTGATTGCCGTTTTGGCGTCAAGGATGAAACGGGTTTGGCACATGAACGCACCCTGCCCGGACTTTTGGCCGAGACTCTGGGGATTCGGATTGAAGAATATGAGAGTCTGCCCGCGAAACTGAACTATGTTGTAGCGGGTGAGTTGGGGACGTTTTCGGCGATTCAGTACGCCGACTGGGTGATGGCGGACAACGCAAAAATCATGGTCCAGTATACGCAGCCCTGGCACATGACCAGCTTTGCTGCGGTGACGAAGAATTTATATGGCAAAGGACAGGGATGGTATATTGGCACCGTATTCGAGAAAACGAATTTTTATGATCAACTCGTTGCGCGCTTGCTTGAGGCGGCACATATACGGCCACTGGTCGTGCCTCCGGTTGGTGTTGAAGTCTCCTTTCGTGAAGGAGTTGGCAAAAGGCTTTTATTCATCATCAATCACACTGATGAGCATAAAGTTGTTACGATACCTTCAGGGAAACATGAACTGTTGTCAGATACAGTCACAACCGACCAGATAGATCTGGATCAATACGGTGTGGTGGTCATCAAGCTATAATTGAGTATTGGCAGTTGAGCCAAAAATACTCTTGACAAACCCTTGATTATTTTATATTATTGTAGAGTTTATAAATCATACAAATCCAATTCCTGACGAAATGTGAGGCGGTAGGTGAAGAAAAGGGCATGTCCAGAAATGGGTGTGCTTTTTTGTTTATGCTGACAGGAGGTGGAGCAATTTGATGCCGGTTCATTCGTAATAAATCTTTTTTACAGATCAAGAAGTGGAGGTATTTCGATGCTTGTCGCCTGCAAACATGATAATGATCTATGTGTTGCAATAAATTACAATCGTTTTAAACTCGTGATATGGACTTTTCTGTTTTTCTCCGTTTTGCTGTTCTTGAATCATGATGCGGCTTATGCCGTGGAGGAATTATCAGAAAGTGACGATATTACACTTTTTGAAATTGATTCGCCCAGCGAACATCAGATCAGCGGTGGGGAATCTCATTTTTATCATATTGAGCTTGCAGCCGGGGAATATCTATTTGTCAATGTGGAGCAAAAAGGCATCGACGTTGTCGTGATTGTTACCGATCCGGATAGTCAGCGTGTGGCCGAATATGACAGTCCCAATGGCGCCCAGGGTCCTGAACCGGTGGAATTTATTGGCGAGCGCGCTGGTCTGTACCATCTCGAGGTCAAATCACTTCAAGATGATGCGAACGCCGGGCAGTATACACTCGTCAAGCGCGAACATCGACAAGCGACGGATGCGGACAAAAACAGGATCACGGCAAAACGTTATGAAAATGAAGCGAGGAGCCTGTACCGGAAAGGCACAGCCGATGATTTGAACGCCTCAAGAAAAAAATACCTCGAAGCTGCATCTTTGTGGCAGCAAGCTGGTGATATCGGCAAGCAAGCTGATTGTCTGCAAGCCGTCGGGGTCATCCATAGCTACCTGGATGAACATGGCCAGGCGATATCGGCATATAAGCAGGCGCTGGCGCTTTCCCGTACTTTGTCGGACAGCTCTCGAATAGCCAATGCATTAGCCAGTATGGGCGGTTCATATTCCAAAATTGGCGAAAAAGATAGAGCGCTTGATTGTTATTTGGAAGCTCTTGCTATCAACAAAAAATTGGCCGTTCACAAAAGTGTCTGCCTGGTGCTGAACTTTATCGGGCAGATTTACGACTCTCGCGGAGAGAGACAAAAGGCACTCGATTATTTTCAAGAATCGCTTGCCTTGAGTCAATCGATAAATTATCTGTGGGCGCAAGCCTATTCGCTTGAAAGCATTGCGTTTCTTTACGGATCCACGGGTGAGCTGAGCAAATCACTTGATTACCGTGAAAAGTCGCTGGAGATTTTTCGAAAGCTGGGCGACCGTCGATCTGAAGGACTGGCAATTCTTAATATGGGCTATATTCGAGATCTCATGGGAGAAAAACAGCATGCCTTGCAGCATTATAAGGAAGCATGCGATATCGCGGAACTTTTAGGAAATCGTGGAATGCGCGCCACCGCGCTGAACAATATTGGCTTTATTTATTTCGATTTTAATGATGGACAAACAGCGCTGGAATACTTTGCCAAAGCATTGGCTATCCGTCAAGAGATTGAGGATAAACGTGGCGAAGCATCAACTTTGAATGGAATGGGATTGGTTTATTTTGTCCGCGAGGAATATGAAAAGGCAAAGGAATGCTTTGAGCAAGCCTATTCACTTTATCGCGCCACGGACGATAGGCCCGGCCAGGCCATTGGTCTCATGCACCTCGGCATGGTGCATGACAGTATGGAGGAGTATGAAAAAGCCATCGACTATTTGACAGAATCCCTGAATATTCGGCGAGATGTGCATGATCGTTATGGGGAATGCAATACGCTCACGCGTCTTGGCGTTGTTTATTTCAATATGGCAGACTATGCGAATAGCATCGCCTATTTAAATGAATCCATTGCGTTGAGCCGCGAGGTTGGTCATGATCGAAATGAATCCATTGCACTGTTTCATTTGGCGCGCGCCGAGCACAACAATAAAAATGCCGCTTTTGCTCGAACTTGCATTGAAGAGTCGATCAACAAACTCGAATCCATACGCACGACCGTTATCAATTCTGATTTGCGCTCCTTGTTTTTCGCCGGCGTTAGTAACTATTATGAATTTTATATTGATCTGCTTATGCAACCACATCAAGATGAATCTGATACTGGCAATTTTCTCACAGCATTTCATGTGAACGAACAGAGATTGGCCCGCAGTCTCCTTGATATTCTCAGCGAAACCCGCAAAGATATTTATCGCGGCCTACCGGCTGATTTTGTTGGGCGCGAAAGAGAACTGCGCAACCAGATAAACATCCGGGAACAGCGCAGGTTGGAATTAGTGCAAAAAAATTATGCCGCTGATTCTCTCGCCAGGGTGAAAAATGATATTCAAAATTTGCTCAAGCAGTACGAAGAGCTGGAGACGGAAATTCGTTTGGCCAGCCCCCAGTATGCCGATTTGCTCAGACCACATGTACTGTCGGTTCGGGATATACAAGAACAGGTTTTGGATGAAAATACCACCTTGCTGGAGTACTCGCTCGGCGAAAAAAATAGTTACCTCTGGATTGTGAGACAAAACAGCGTGCGCACTTTTGTATTGCCAAAACGCGCTGACATTGAAGCTGCGGCTAAAAAGCTCTATAACCTTATCAATAGTCGAAATCAGTTTGGGCTGCAGGAAACCCCTCAGGAAAAGTCTCAGAGACTTGCTACCGCGGAAACTGCCCTGCCGGACGCGCTAAATGAGTTGAGTGACATGGTTTTGGGTGAGTGGCTTTATGATATTCAAACTCAACGATTGGTGATAGTGTGCGAAGGCGCTCTGCAATATATTCCCTTTGGCATTTTGCAGATTCCCGGGGAGAAAAAAAGCAACCATCTCATTGCACACTATGAGGTCGTTTCCTTGCCCTCTGCTTCGGTTGTGCCACTGTTGCGAGACCGATCCACGTCGCCGGGACGTGCTGATCGGTCGATTCTTGTTTTAGCAGACCCGGTTTTTTCGCCGCATGATCCGCGGGTGCAGCAAACTTTATTGGCAGAACAGGACACGGTCAGTTTCGCTCAAGCGGGAGCAGAGATATCTGTTGAGCAAGAGTTTATGACCCGCTCTGTGCAGGAATTTGGCTATGACGGTTTGTTTGACATTCCTCGGTTGCCATTCAGTCGCCTGGAGGCTGAGGCAATTGTCGCATCTGCTCCACAGACACAGAGCACACTGGCGCTGGATTTTGATGCCAATTACAATATGGTGATGGAGCCGGAATTACATAAATATCAGATCGTGCACATTGCCACGCATGGATTGCTGAACAGCGCTCACCCTCAGTTGTCGGGTTTGGTGCTTTCTTTGGTTGATAAAAGTGGTGCAGCGACGAATGGTTTTCTTCGCCTGCATGATATATTTAATCTCGATCTTGACGCCGATCTCGTCGTGCTCAGCGCTTGTCAGACCGCATTAGGCAAAGAAATTCGCGGTGAAGGATTGATCGGCTTGACGCGCGGCTTTATGTACGCCGGCGCATCGCGCGTGGTCGCCAGTTTGTGGAAAGTGGATGATGAAGCGACCGCAGAACTCATGCGACGATTTTACGGATTTATGCTGAGCGAGGAACAGTTGTCGCCGGCAGCCGCATTACGACAGGCACAGTTGTCCATTTTGCAGGAGAAACGCTGGAATTCGCCCTACTACTGGGCGGCATTTGTGATGCAGGGCGATTGGCAGTGAATGTCTCAGGCAAAATAGCCGAGCTCGATCAGGAAAAGTTTCGAGTTTTTTTGCAGTGGCTGCATCCGGATGTCAAGCGGGCGGGACACATTTATGAGGATATTCGTTTCAAGTTGCACAAATTCTTTGAGTGGCGTGGCTGCTGGGAATGCGAAGAATGCGCGGATATCACGATAGATCGGGTATTACACAAAGTTACTGCCGGTGAAGAGATTCGTACCTCAAACCATTACCTTTATTTTTTAGGTGTAGCGCGCAATGTGTTGTTTGAATACTGGAAAAAACCGAAAAGCACACCCGTGGAGGACGTGACCGAGTCAAAGCAGCTGTATACTGATCCTGGTCAACATGAAGAGAATTTGTTTGCCGAGGAACAGTGGAGCAAACAGGTGGCCTGTATGAAACGCTGCATGAGCACATTGCCCGAAGATAAAAGAGTGCTGATAACCGGCTACTATCAAGGCAAGCGACGGGAAAAAATTAACAATCGCCAAAAGTTGGCAGAATGGCTCAATTTGAGTGAAAATGCGCTGCGCTTGCGGATGTTTCGCATCCGAGATGAGCTGGAAAAATGTGTAAAAAAATGCCTGAAAACATGAAATGATTTTGCAAAAAATACACTATAGATGGCAAAACGTTGCTCGGCGTGAGGAATACCAGCTACACCCAATAGATCGATAGAAAAGGTGTCTTGAATGAATAGACGGCAATACCTGTTAGGATTATTAACAGAGAGACAGCAGCATAAAATTGAAGAGCGATATTTCGCTCGTGATGATATGTTTCACGCGATGCTCGCCGCAGAAGATGAGCTTATAGAAGATTATATCAAGGGCAGACTTTCCCGGCGCGAGAAAAAACGTTTTGAAAGCTATATATTGGCGCATCCCCAGTGGTCTCAAAAAGTAACGACCATGAAAGCCATGCTGCAGGTCCTGAAAGAGGATGTGACTGCAAAACAAAGAAATTTTTTTTCAGTTGTTGGTGATACCTTGCGTGATATTTTCAGCATTTTAAATCGCCCCGGGCGAGTGTACGCCCTGTCGTACGCCGTGGTGTTTTTCTTTATCCTGACCGGGAGCCTCTATCTCTACTACAATGTCCAGTCAATGCAATCCCAACTCAGCCAGCTCGAACGTGGCAACAAAACTCTTCGCGATAATGATATCATGTTGCGCCAGCGACTGTCGGAGCAGGCGAGCCGAAATGGCCAGGTTGCCGAAATGCTGGAACAGGAGCAGCAAAAAAGAAAACAGCTTGAAGAGCAACTCGCTGCCAAAACGCCCCGTTTATTCTCTCCCTCATTTTCCCTGCAACCGGGAGTGTTGCGCGGTGTCGAGTCACACAAACGACTTGTTTTCCCAAGCTCGGCGGAAACGGTGCAATTGCAATTATTAGCTGATGTAGAGTTGGACTATCGTTTTTATTCGATCGTCATCAAAACAGTGTCCGGCGGCGAAGTGTGGAGCAAAACGTACATATCCGCAGATGAGGTAGAACAACAAAATGTGGTGAATTTGAATGTGCCAACAGCGCTTTTTGCCTATGACGATTATTTGCTCACCTTGAGCGGCGTCACCGCTGCTGGCGAGACCGAGACCATTCATAGCTACTTTTTTAGTGTCATTCCTCGATAATTCCTCTCTTTAACGATCCGATATTTAACTTGAATTCGGGCTGTTTTTTTAGTATATTCCGCGCTTGTAAGTTGCTTCAGAATGATCGGATTATTCGCCAGAACGTATTGTTTTGTCAATAGTAAAGCACAGCTGTCCGAAACGGCGTATTTTGTGGTTGAATGAGGAGGATAAATGTCAGGCCATTCCAAGTGGAGTACAATCAAGCGTAAGAAAGGTGCCAAGGATGCCGAGCGAGGCCGCATCTTTACGCGACTGATCAAAGAAATAACCGTGGCTGCCCGGCAAGGTGGCGGAGATGAAACGGCAAATCCGAGACTGCGAGCGGCGATAATAGCGGCCAAGGGGGCCAATATGCCGGCCAAGAATATTGACAATGCTGTGAAAAAAGGCACCGGTGAACTCCCCGGCGTCCATTATGAAGAGGTAACGTATGAAGGCTATGGTCCCGGTGGTGTGGCAATTTATTTGGAGTGTCTCACGGATAATAAAAATAGAACTGTCGCTGAAATTCGGCATATTCTGTCCAAAAACAGTGGCAGTCTTGGTGAAAACGGTAGCGTAGCCTGGATGTTCTCCAAAATAGGCGTCGTAGCTGTTCCAGCGGCAAATATATCCGAAGATGATCTGATGATGGTTGTCCTGGAGGCCGGCGCAGATGATATTGAACAGGAAGATGGTACGTTTATCATAAAGTCCAAAGTATCCGCTCTCGAAGCCGTCAAGGCGGCACTTGAAAAAAATAACATTGTCTACGAATCCGCCGAGATTAACATGGAACCGAAGAATACCATCGCTGTTGAAGGAAAGCAGGCGGAGCAGGTTTTAAAGCTGATGGAGGCTCTGGAAGATCACGATGATGTCCAGAACCTGTATTCCAATTTTGATATTGATGATGAAATCATTGAAGCGTTTAACGCTTGATTTTATATGCGTTTTCTTGGTATCGATCCGGGAACAGCGGTCACTGGCTTTGGTGTGATTGAATCTCCGAGGAGTGATTGTTTTCAATGCATTGATTACGGCACCATCCGCTCAAAGGCGAGTGAACCGATGGTCGACCGTTTAAAAAGTATCTATGACGGTGTTTGCCATGTCATTAAAACTTATGCCCCCGATTTGATGGCATTGGAGGACATTTTTTATGGTCATAATGTTCAGGCCGCACTCAAGTTGGGCCAGGTACGTGGTATTGTCATGCTTGCCGGATCGAACGCCGGTATTGCCGTTGTCACTTTTGCTGCTCGTGAGGTCAAACAAAGCCTCACCGGCTATGGTGCCGCATCAAAGGAGCAAGTTCAACGCATGGTGAAAGAGATACTCGGTCTAAAGCACATTGTGAATCCGCTGGATGCATCAGATGCGCTGGCGATGGCGCTGTGTCACGCGCAACGGTGGTGGACAGAACAAAAACTGAAAAACAATAAATGATATCATTTATTCGCGGTCAGCTCGTTGAAAGATTTCCCACATATGTCATCATCGAGAATCATGGTATTGGCTTTGAGGTTCTGATTCCAGTATCGACTTTTGAAAAAATAGGCGAACACGAAACAAACGTGACCTTGCTCACCTACCTGCATGTTCGTGAGGAGGCGCTCACACTTTTTGGTTTCGCTTCCCCGGAAGAACGAGAATTGTTCAAAGACCTTTTGTCTGTGTCCGGTATTGGGCCAAAATTGGCGCTGGGCATTTTATCCGGTTCATCGGTCAACCAGGTGTATCGCGACATTGCATATGGCGATGAGAACAATTTGACAAAAATAAAAGGACTCGGCAAAAAGACAGCCCAGCGTCTCATTTTGGACCTTAAAGATCGCGCTGCTGCGAAAGTAGAGCACGTCGCACCCCATCAAGTCCTCAATCCCCAAATGAGTGAAATCGTCGAGCAGAGCATTCTGGCGTTGCTCTCGCTTGGCTATGCGAAAAAAGAAGCCGAAAATACGGTTATGCGTGCCATGGCAACGCGAGGGGCGGACGTTTCTGTGGAGGAGTTGATTCGAATAGCGTTGAGCGGAGAAAAATAAGTGGACGAACGACCTCGCGCTACAGATCCCGAACGACTGACCGGCGAACAGGAATTTGATACAACCCTGCGACCGCTCAGCTTGAAAGACTTTGTCGGGCAGGAGAAGTTAAAGTCGAATTTAGCTGTTTTTATCCAGGCAGCGCTGGAACGACATGAGCCACTTGATCACGTCATATTTTTTGGACCGCCCGGACTGGGAAAAACAACATTGGCCAATATCATCGCCAAAGAGCTCGGCAGTGACATTCGAACAACTTCCGGTCCGGCGTTGGAACGACCGGCAGACCTCGCCGGCATTTTGACGAATTTGAAGGAGCGCGACGTTCTGTTCATCGATGAAATCCATCGTCTCAATCGCGTGATCGAGGAATATCTTTATCCGGCGATGGAAGATTTTAAACTTGACATCATTATTGACAAGGGCGCCAATGCGCGTACAGTACAACTCAAGCTGCCCAGGTTTACATTGGTTGGTGCGACTACACGTGCCGGATTGATAACATCGCCACTGCGCGCGCGTTTCGGCGTCTCTTTTCGTCTGGATTTTTACCAGCCGGAGGACCTGAAGCTGATTGTGCGTCGATCCGCACAGATTTTGGGTATTATGATCGATGAAGATGCTGCGCTCGAAGTCGCCCGCCGATCTCGAGGAACCCCTCGAGTCGCGAATCGACTTTTGCGACGTGTGCGTGATTTTGCGCAAATTGCCGAACAGGAACGCGTCTTTTTAGAGTTGACCCAAGAATCACTCCTGCGCATGGATGTCGACGAGTGCGGCTTTGATGAAATGGATAAACGGATTGTATTGGTCATTATCGACAAGTTCGGCGGCGGACCGGTTGGCCTGAATACCCTGGCTATGGCGATTGGCGAAGAGAGCGATACAATCGAAGAGGTGTACGAACCCTATCTCATCCAGCAGGGCTTTATCAATCGTACACCAAGGGGAAGAGTAGCCACCGACTTGGCGTATAAACATTTTAATCGAAAAAGTCAATCCTCGCAACGGACGCTCTTTAACGACTAGAATCGAGGAGAATAAAGTGAATTTTAGATGGAGGTGATTGTTCCATGAAGCTATCGGATTTCAAATACAATCTCCCGGATAAGCTTATTGCTCAGTATCCCAGCAAAGAACGGGATAAATGTCGTTTAATGATACTGAACCGAGAAGACGGCAGCAGTACTGATGGTATCTTTGAAGATGTTGCCAACTATATGCATCGTGGCGACTGCCTCGTGGTGAATGAAACCAAGGTTTTTCCGGCGCGCCTGGAAGGGATCAAAGATAAAACAGATGCCAAAGTTGAGGTTTTTCTGCTGCGTGAATTGGAGCAAGGATTGTGGGAAGTATTGGTCAAACCAGCTCGCAAGGTTCGAGTAGGGAATCGGTTATCCATTGGAAACAAGCTGTCCTGCGATGTCATCGACAATACGGTTTCCGGCGGCCGTGTTGTCCGTTTTAATTCAATTGATAATTTTTATCAAGTGGTTGATGACATGGGCAAATCTCCTCTGCCACCGTATATAAAGCGCGAACCCGAGCCGATGGACAAGGAGCGCTACCAGACTGTCTATGCGCGCATTCGCGGCGCTGTGGCTGCACCTACCGCCGGTTTGCATTTTACCGAGGAATTATTGAAAAAATTGCAGAAAAAAGGCGTAAAGATTGTCAAGCTGGTGCTGCATCTGGGCCTGGGCAGCTTTCGTCCGGTTGTTGTTGAAGATCTGGGACGCCATAAAATGGATTCCGAGTATTACGAAATTACCCAGGAAGCGGCTGACGCGATAAACGAAAGCATGCGAGATAAACACAATGTATTTGGTGTTGGCACAAGTGTTGTTCGAGCACTTGAAACAAGCGTCACCTCCGAGGGTTGGGCGAAACCATCGCGCGGATGGACGGATAAGTTTATTTATCCACCCTACGATTTTAAAATTGTCGATCGACTCATCACCAATTTTCATCTACCCAACTCAACGTTGCTCATGCTGGTATCAGCATTTGCCACGCGCGATATGGTTTTTAAAGCTTATCGAAAGGCTATTCGTGAGAAATACCAATTTTACAGTTATGGCGATGCCATGCTCATTATTTAGCGGATTGTTCGTGTGGAAGGAAAGAATAAACCGATTGTTGCCGCGCTTGTTGTAGCCGCCGGTTCCGGATCTCGAATGGGCGGCTCTACTCTCAAACAGTTTATTAAAATTTACGATAAACCAATTCTACAATATACTTTGGAGAAATTTCAGGCGTACCCCCATATTCAGCATATCTATACGATTTTACCCGAGGAATTTGTCGGTGAATACAGTCTGGTTATTCGGAACAAATGGAAAATCACCAAGTTCGTCAGAGCCGTTGCCGGTGGAGCGGAAAGGCATCTCTCTGTTTGGGCGGGATTGCAAGCTTTGGATGCAGAGGATAAAATTGTTATGATCCACGATGGTGTTCGTCCTTTTGTATCACAACGCATATTGAGCGAGAGTATCCGTGCGGCGGAACGATATGGCGCCGCAGTGGTTGGGATGCGACCAAAAGATACAGTAAAACAGATCGCTAAAGCACAGGTCAAAAAGACTTTGGATCGAACGCAGATTGTGTTGGCGCAGACGCCACAGACATTTCGCAAGGAGATCATCCTGAGGGCGAATCAGTTTGCCTTCAAAAACAATTCCTTTAGCACCGATGATGCAGCGCTTGTTGAACAAATCGGTGAGACGGTCACCGTTGTACCGGGTGAATGGCAGAATATAAAAATTACCTCGCCGGAAGATTTAATCATCGCCCGGGCGTACATCGATGCGGAGGTGGCATGCGCGTAGGTCACGGTTATGATGTCCACCGATTGGTGCCGGATCGGAAGCTCATTCTGGGTGGCATTCACATCGATTTTTCCCACGGTTTACTCGGTCACTCGGACGCTGATGTGTTGTGCCATGCGATCAACGATGCGCTTCTGGGTGCGGCCGCCCTGGGAGACATCGGACAACATTTTCCGGATGATGATCCGCAATACAAAGATGCTTCAAGCATTGGCATGATGCGGATGGTGTGTCGGTTGCTCAAAGATTTGAACTATATAATATATAATATCGATGCAACATTAATTTTGCAGCAGCCAAAAGTGGCCCCGTTTGTGCTACGGATGCGTCAGAATATCGCAGAGGCGTGCGGGGTTGAATTTGATCTCGTGTCCATTAAAGCAACAACGACAGAAAAATTGGGATTTGTCGGCAGGGAGGAGGGGGTTGCCGCCCATGCTGTTGTTCTTATTGAGAAAGGATCAGGTGAGTCGTAATACATGTCACTCTTTATCTATAACAGCCTCACACGGTCAAAAGAAAAGTTTGTACCACTGACCAAAGGATTGGTCAATATGTACGTTTGTGGACCGACCGTTTATGATTTTCCGCACATCGGTCATGCCAAGAGCTACATCTCATTTGATATTGTTGTCCGATATCTTCGTTATCTGGGATATCACGTTCGTTACGTGCAGAACATCACAGATGTGGGTCATCTTTTGGATGACGGTCAAGATCGAATGCTAAAAGGCGCTCAACGTGAGCAGCGCCATCCGATGGAGTTGGCCGAAGTTTACACGCGCGCCTATTTTGAAGCGATGGATGCCCTGAATGTGCTGCGCCCGGACATCTCTCCGCGTGCGACTGGACATATCCCGGAACAGATTGAGTTGGTGCACACATTGCTCGAAAAAGGCTACGCTTACGTGGTGAATGATTCCGTTTATTTTGATATTTCTCAATGGCCTTATTATGGCAAATTATCGGGGCGTCGAGTTGACGATCAACAGGCGGGTGCTCGATTGGAGATCAACGAAGAAAAGCGACATCCAGCGGACTTTGCTCTCTGGAAAAAGGCTGAACCGCAGCACATCATGCAGTGGAACAGTCCCTGGGGACGCGGCTATCCTGGCTGGCATGTCGAGTGTTCTGCCATGGCCATGAAGTATCTTGGCGAAAGCCTTGATATTCATGGAGGTGGCATGGAGAATCAGTTTCCGCACCATGAATGCGAAATTGCCCAGAGTGAAGCGGCAACCGGCACGCAATTTGTGAAATATTGGATGCATCATAATATGGTGATGGTGGACAGTCAAAAAATGAGCAAATCGCTCGGGAACTTTACCTCCATCCAGCAGGCTTTGAAGAGATTCTCGGGCGCGCACATTCGATTTTTCATCCTGCAAACGCACTATCGCTCGCCGGTTGATTTTAATGATGATTCCATCGCTGCATCGAGTCAAGGTTTGCAGCGTTTGATAACGACTAATAAAGAGCTCTTGCGAGCGCTGGAGAACGCTCGGGATGAAACAACGGCACCTGAGATAAGCGACATGTGCGCTGACTATAAAGCTCGTGTTGAGAATGAGATGAACGATGATTTTAATACGCCTGCAGCGATCGGCCAGCTTTTTAATTTTTCACGTGACATTAACTCTTATTTATCTCGGGATTTATCAAAAGGGTCAGTGAAAATGTTGCTCGACCATTTTACGGCCCATGCAGATGTTATTCTTGGTATTCTTCCAAAGGACACTGCCAAAGCCGTTTCCGCAGAGCCTTTTATTGATCTTTTAGTACGAGTTCGAAGCGATTTGCGCGAGCAAAAAAACTGGAGGATGTCTGATATGCTCAGAGGCCAGTTGAGTGAATTGGGTGTGGTCGTTAATGACAGCAAAGGTGGCTCGTCGTGGTCTTATAAAACATAAAAATATTGTCGACTAATTAAAAAAGACTTGATTTTTCGAATAATTTTTATAAATTACGAGGCTTGATAGTGTATCGCATTTTGCAAATGCCACCATAGCTCAGCTGGTAGAGCGACTGATTTGTAATCAGTTGGTCGCGGGTTCAATTCCTGCTGGTGGCTCTTCAAATGCGGGGAGGTTCCCGAGCGGTCAAAGGGAACAGACTGTAAATCTGTCGGCGCAGCCTTCGGAGGTTCGAATCCTCCCCTCCCCACCCAAATTTATGCGTGTTGTCGTATCGGTCTCGGAGGTAGTGATGAAGAATTCTGGACCGATATTTTTTTGCTTTTTATGGCATATGTGATGCGGGAGTAACTCAGCTGGCTAGAGTCACAGCCTTCCAAGCTGTTGGTCGCGGGTTCGAATCCCGTCTCCCGCTCTCGGTGCCCACGTAGCTCAGTCGGTAGAGCGCATCCTTGGTAAGGATGAGGTCACCGGTTCAATCCCGGTCGTGGGCTCGCATCATTAACAAGTTGATAGTTACTTATTGGATGCCCAATTCGGAGGAGCTTATTATGGCCAAGACAAAATTTGAACGATCCAAGCCACATGTGAACATCGGGACGATAGGTCACGTTGATCATGGCAAGACGACGTTGACGGCCGCGATAA
>JAFGKD010000027.1 GCA_016928775.1 Candidatus Zhuqueibacterota bacterium
CATAAAGCCAGCAAAAAAACGAGAAGTAAACGCATGACTTGACTCCTTTTATATTCCCTGTCCCAAACGTTCGATGAATTAAACCACCCAAAGATTTTTACTGCGGGTGATAGGGAACCCACATCATCGGATGTCTCCCCGGTTGATAAGGTATTTTTTCACTTGCAATAGAATACCATTCCCACTACATTGAGGCATCCATCCTTAGGGGTGGATGATTTATCTTGAGTCGGTGTCCTCTCCGCGCATTTCGGTCGGACACCGGCTCATATAAATTTTTTCTTCATGTCGCCCTCCTTTCCCGCGCAACAGGAATAACGCCAATCGGTGGCTCCTTTACGCCTTTTAAATGTTAAATGGTTGACTTTTATAGGAAAGGGATTTTCCCAGGCCTTTTACATCAAAACGGCATTCTGCCAGATATGATGTGCCGGGAACTCTCTTTCGTTCGTTTGACCAAATGACCGTAAAGTGCCTTTCTGAATTCGGCAGCATAAATGTGCTGTCGTTTATATTGATGCGATCGATAATTCGATTGCGCTCGGTGTAAATGACAAGACTGCCTTTTGGTGTGATATGGCAGTTGCTGTTGTTTTTCAAAATGATTTGAAATTCTGTCTGATTCTGCTTATTGTTCAAGCTAAAAGACGATATCATCGCATCCAGTTTGCATGTTTTCTTTATTCTTAAACAGACCAGCGAACCGGTGCGCAGCTGTAATCCCACAGTGGACTGTCCGGCCGTGCTGTGCGGTTGTTGAGTTTCAAAAAGGATGGCCGCGTAATAGCCCCCGGTCACGTTGGCTGGCACATTGATGACCACATCCACCGGGCGTTTTTCGCCTTGCGGTAGTACAATGGATTTCGGATCCACATCAATCCAGGTCTGGCATGAATGCTCCTGATAAGTCGCATCCTGAAATATGATATTGCCTAACCTGTCAAATTTTACGCTTTTAATGTGCGTTGCGAGTGTTAGCTGATCTTCTCCGGTATTCAGGACATTTATGCTATACGTCAATGTGGTCTTCGGCTGTGTCTCCGCCTCAAAAATGGGGGGAGAGAGTTGCATGCGGATGACGCCCCAACTCTCACGCGGCGTCCATAAAATAAAAACGAGACAAGTGATCACGGCAAGGCAATGACGGTAAAATAGATATTGCCGTTGTATTCTCCTGCTTTGTCTTCCCATTCGGTTTTCACCTTGATTGTCAGATCGCTCACCTCGGCCATATTTGTGGCTGTACCGGTAGCGATGATTTGTTCCTGATCGAGCGGCACATAGCCGGTTTCTTTTTTCGCCGAAGAATTTATAAAAAGTCGCGAGGGTGGTATTTCATCATCGTCACTTTTCAGAGGCTCACCTTGTGCGCGCGCTTCCCATTTGCTGGTATTCGAAGCGACTTTAAGCTTTACTAATTTGTCCGCTTCATATTCTCCTGGTGGACCCTCTGATACAATGTTCACTTTCGATTCCGAGACTTCAATGGCCAGATATTCCTCCACATTGATTTCCAAATTTATTGTATGTGAATTTGAATAACCTGGTGAATCGAAACTGATTTTCGAATGATATTGACCGGGCTCAAGATTGTAAGCGGTCTCTAGTTTAAAGAAAAGACGCGACCGCACTGAGATGCCCTCTGACTGGCCATCCAGCACGACTCGATCGTACCCCAGATGCATATAACCGAAACCCGCGCCCTCATCGTGCTCAAAGGGCAGCGCGTCGTTACGGACGAAATGATTGTTCCCCACCAGATTGCACGTCGGTGTGATATTCTCAAAAGCTGCCTTGATTTGCCATGCTTCTGTATTGCCGTCAACATTGAGCTGAGCATAGTTGTCTTCATTGGCCGAATACACGCCGGGTCCACCGTCAATGGTAAAGACGATAGGGCCAAGGGGTTGCTGCAGGCTAAAGTTCACATAGGGCTCGATTGTCAAACTGATGGGCAGGACGGCCATTTCCTGCTCGCTGTCGTCAATGAATTTGATGGAACCATAATATTCGCCGGCGGCGTCTGTCGGCAAAATATGCGCATGAAACTCCAGTGTATTGACTTCTACAAAACTGCCATCCGTTGCCGCGCCGCTGCCAATGTGAATCGTCGAAGTCATGGATAGATAATCTTCACCCTGCTTCCTGACGAAAAAACGATCGCCTGGAATGACACTGTTGCCGGCTGTCATATTTTCATAGAGGCAGGAAATCGACCAATCATTCTGCGCCTCAACCGTAACGCGAACAGCACTGTTTGCGGGAAAATCACCTGGTGGATATTGATGTGGTAAGGGAGCCTGTAGCGCAATTTCACTGGGTTCCAAGACGAGTGATTCACCAGCCAAAAAAGCAGACAGAGCGAGCAAAAAAATCAGAAAGTATTTAAATATCATATCAGTGTTCTCGAAGAGATGTACGATGTATTAAAATTGAACTGAGTTTTTGATTCCAGGGCATCCAACAAATGTTCAAGCTCATCAACGCGGATCGGTTTCAAGAGCACGTAAAATATCCCCATTGCTCGAATTTGGGATATTGTGTGCAAAGAAGTATCATCACAAATTATGATGATCTTTACTTTTGGTCTTGTTTTTTTGATAATTTTCAAATAGTCAAAAATTGAATTTTCATCATCAGCCAGATCCAAAACGACGAGATTGATCGACTCATCCAGTACCTTGACAATAGATTTAAGCTTTGAAATTTCAATAGTAATTGAGTATTTCCTTTTTAGGAATATTGTACTCAGCAGACCTATCGTTGCCGGGTCCTCGGATGCAATGATGACATCAATTGGCATAACGTTATCCCCAGGGAGCTCGATCAAGAGTTCATTTTAATGATCTCCGATTTCCCCAATGGAAAGATGCTTGTTGCATGCTATTTCGTAGTCAAGAATTGTACCAAATGAGAGTGATTTTTTGCGGAAAGTGGTGCTCCAACCTATTGTAAATATTGGATAAAAAGTAAAACGGATATTAAATTAAACCCCTACTTTTGAAAAAGTGTGACAATTATTTCACAGGTTTTCGTTTTTTACTGGTAATTGCATTAAAATCTGTAGATTGGACAGCTGTGTCATTTCTGGCACAAATCAAGAATTAACTCCAAAGTCCTCAAAGAGGCGATAGATTGTCCTTCGGCTCACCCCAGCCAATCGCGCTGTTTCCGAAATATTACCATGACATCGCTTCAATAAATTTTCAAAATATTGCCTGCCGGCATGTTTGAAATAGATTTCTTTAAAATCTTTGTATTTCTTTGCACTGCCACTCTGTTGGATTTCGAGATTTGGAAATAAATAAAGTTCCTCGGGCAGGTCACTTGTGTCTATCATCTGATGCGTCATGAGCGAAATCGCCTGCTCAATAACATTTTGCAGTTCTCTGACATTTCCAGGCCATTCATGTCTTTTCAAGCATTGCATTGCCTCCGGTGTGATGCCGGCTATTTCATAAGAGCTGGTAGGTGCGTATTTGTTGATAAAATGTCTGACGAGGAGGGGGATGTCTTGTTTTCTCTCCCGCAAAGGAGGCATCTCAAGTGGCACAACATTGAGCCGGTAATATAAATCTTCGCGCAGCCTCTTCTGCCGCACAGCATTTTGAGGATTATCATTTGTTGCCGCGATGATCCGGAGATCAATGGCGATCGTTTCATGTCCGCCAACACGCCTAATTTGTCTTTCCTGTAAAAAGCGCAATAATTTCGTCTGCAGGTGTGGGTCAAGCTCGGTCACTTCATCCAGAAATAGTGAACCGCCCTGTGCCGCTTCAATAACCCCTGCTTTCCTGCATGTCGCACCAGTGAAAGCTCCTCTCTCGTATCCAAAAAGCTCACTTTCCATAAGATTTGTTGGCAATGTACTGCAGTCTACCGGGATGAATGGCTTGTCTTTTCTTTTACTCAGGGTGTGAATGGCCTTTGCGATGAGTTCCTTACCAGTTCCGGATTCACCGTAGATGAGAACTGTCGCATCTGTTTGCGAGACATGACAGACCTTTTGAATTAACTTGAGCATGACTTGGCTTTTGCCAACAATACCGTCCATACAATACTCTGAAGTGTGGCAAGTATTAGCATGCGGACAGTGTCCCTGATTACACTTGCGATGGTCAGAAGCTCTTTGCAGTACCGATTTTAACTGGGCGAGGAGCAGCGGTTTTTCGAGATAGTCATAAGCGCCCTTTTGCATACATTCGACAGCACTCTGGGTTGTCGCATACCCGGTTATCAGGATGACCGGTATGGATTCATCCATTTCCCTGACTTTCTGCAAAAGCGATATACCTTCACCATCCGGCAGTTTCAGGTCAGTGAGTATAA
Organism: Candidatus Zhuqueibacterota bacterium; assembly: GCA_016928775.1. Lineage (GTDB taxonomy): Bacteria > Zhuqueibacterota > Zhuqueibacteria > Residuimicrobiales > Krinioviventaceae > Kriniovivens. Next base: position 4,330 of record JAFGKD010000027.1, read on the forward strand.
TGTCCGGAAACTCATCATATAACTTTTTGTATGCTTTTTTCAAGTTATCAGCAACGACACACTCATATCCAAGCTCTTGGATCATTTTAGATTTGTCTTCGAGAATTTCAATTTGATCATCTACGAGCAAAACTTTCAATTTTCACCCTTTATGTTTGGTATGGCAGCAAAATCGATACGAGAGTACCTTTGCCGGCTGTGCTTTTTATTTTTATTGATCCCTGGTGTGCTTCAATAATTTGCTTGCAAATCGCCAATCCAAGCCCTGTTCCTCTTCTCCCATATTTTCGCGTGAAAAAAGGATCAAAAACATTTTTCAGATCGTCTGCTGATATTCCAAAGCCGAAATCTTGAAATGTAATTTTCACATTACCCTGATTTAATTTTATGCTACGACAAATGATTTCATTTTTATTGTCGCTCGCCGCTAGCGCATTGAGAATAATATTTTTGAATACAATCTCCAGACCAATGGCATCGCCTTTAATAAGCGGGATATTTTCATCTTTTTGAAATTTAATTCGCTCTATATCGTCAAAATGCATTTTTAACGTATGAGCAATGACATTGTTTATGTTAATAAGAGACTTATTTTTATCACGAGGTTTTGAGTATCGCAAAAGATCATTGGCTACTAAAACAAGTTGAGATATTTGATTCTCAATTTTTGTAATGAGAAGGATTGCCTTTTCTGATTTGGCTAAGAAAGATATATCTTTTTTTAACAACAATAGCTTATTATGAATGATTTCAGTTGAATTCCTTATTTCATGTGTAATAGCCAATGCGAGTTGTCCGACTATTGTCAATTTTTCTACTTCGGCAAGCTGTCGCCGTAGTTGTTCATGCTCTTTTTTTTCTTGAATGTGATTTGTGACATCGGTTAAAATACCGGCGATCTCGGGATCAGATGAACAGGTTTTCTTTTTATTGAGGAGTATGCATATATG
>JAFGKD010000028.1 GCA_016928775.1 Candidatus Zhuqueibacterota bacterium
GATCACTGAAATAATGGAACGCGGATCGAACGGATTTAACGGATTGGAACGGATTTCTTTATCCGTTAGAATCCGTCCCATCCGTTCTATTCTAAAGAATAGTGCTCGTTTTTGGTTGCGGCCAAAGGCCGTGCCAAGTAATCCGCGGACCATTTTGGTTGTGGCCTTTGGCCACACCAAGTTCATCCGTGGCTCAAAAACTTTTTTCCAATAAAAGTTCAAACTCTTTTTTGCTCATATTTTCAATCGTCACCCGGCGCTCGATTATTCCCGGGATTTTCATTTCCATTGAGGGAATGTTTGTCTCGGAGACCACAAATTCCGCCATCTCGGCTTTTTGCAGCCAGAAAGAATCCAGATCGATGTACAGGTCACCAAAATAATGCGACGAACCACTGGTCTCGACTGTCATATCAGGCGTGGCGCGTATTTTCATGGTAAAAGAGCTCTCGCCGGAATCATAACCGATCAAAGCGCACAATTTACCGTTTATTCGACTCAGACCTTTAAACTGCATCGTGATCTCGCCGTTCCGAAAGACCGAGCCTTGTTCAATGCTGTTTCCGAGGTTGACCGGGGGCTCGGTGTTCGCCGCGGCATGAATGATAAAATCGCCGATTTTATGCAAATCTTCAATGCCGGTTTCCTCGTTCATTGACGTGGAAAAAATATCAAAGCTGTGAAAATCAATAAAGCAGTTATACACCGCATAGCTGTGCTCCTGATCAATTGTCTGGCCGTCATCCGTTGTCAAGTTGTCAAATTTGCTGTGCGGAATCGAGAACATCTGACCCTGATCATCCAGGCCATTTGCACCGGGCGCAAAGGGATATGTCCACCCTTGCAGTGCGGGAATTGATTTTTCCTTTTTCCCTTTGAGATCAATCGTGAAGCGGTGGCACGTATATTTTGTCGTATCAGCGCTCGGATGGGCCTCCAATAACAGGCGATAAAATTCATGCGCAGATCGATCCCCGGCCTGCGTATACTTGATATAGTGACTCTGCATGCGAAAGTACTGTTGTGTTTTAGACCGATCTCCTGTGAGAGTGTAGCTTTGGTCTAACCTCACCTTTTGTGCGAAACTCGTTGTGATCAGCAACATAGTCCATACTAAAATTTTCATGACACTCCTCCAAAAAATAAACAATGATTTAGATGTACGGAGTGAAGCTGGATTGGGTTTCTCCTTCCTTTAACTCTGGCACGATAAAAAATCGATTAAATCTGTAAACGAGCCTTGATATTCGGGTTCGAATTTGCCATCGTCGCTGTGCATGGCATAATCGGTGACGAGAAATGTTTTCATTCCGACATCTTTGGCGACCATGTCGTCCTTGCAATCGTTGCCGATCATCAAACACTCCTCAGGCGAACAGCCGATGTGCTCGGCAATTTCGGCATAATAGTCGGGATTCGGCTTGCTACTATGCATTGTTTCAAAACTAGTGATAAAAGAAAAGGAAAAGTCCTCCAGGCCGGCCCAGCGTACTCGCTCCTCGATAGCGATAAGAGGAAAAATAGGAATAGTGGCGAGCACGATATTGTCGGTGATTTTGTTCGCCTGCTGCAGTGCCGTTCGGGCGCCATTTATCGGCCGGGTGACGTCCTGGATATTTTTATATTCGTTCTGATAATAGTTGAAAAAAATCGGTTCAACATCTCGAAAATCGAGTTTGGTGATGGATTCGAATACGTTGATAAAAATGTCGCGGAGTGCTGTATCTGATCGTGTTGTTTTAATCATCGCTTGAGTACCGGCCAGGATGGCGTCTTTGATCTGATGATCCGGAAATACATTTTGAATTTTCGGTAACAATGTGCTCCAATACGCTTTGACAAAGGTGTTCATTTCGTTGCGGAGCAAGGTATCGTCGAGATCGAAGAGAATGGCATTGAACATGGCTGGGAGAAAGATGAATGTTGAATGATGAAACATCCTTCCTGTTCAGCATCCGACATTCAAAATTTTCGGCTCCTTTATTTTACGGTGATTTGTTGAGTATACGGCTGTTCGAGTCCTTTGATATGTATAAAATAAACTCCGTTAGCCGGTCTTGTTTTATCAAAAATACGGATGAGATTGACCGAATCGGCGACAACCTGTTGCGAGAAATCGTGCAGCTTTTGTCCAAGGATATTATAGACCTGAATGGTAACAGTTGCCGAACGCGCTGGTGTGAGTCGAATCTCCGGTCCAGCCAAAGTATTGTGCAAAACAATGGTTGAGGTCTCGGTGCGATTGGCTTTTGCATCGACTCCAGATTCACGTGGTGTATCGATTACTTTGACCTGGTACTGATCCAGCTCGACGGATTCGTTGTTCACCAGCACATTCACCGGCGCATCTTTTTTATTGATGAGCATGGTCTTCTCCGCCGAGGCCAACACCTCCAGCCATTCCGAGGATGACGTCGCCGCGACGATCTCGGTGCCGGCGGAAAAATAATCATTGATCGCTTTGACCACATGATAGTGCGGCGCTGGTTGACCGCCATTGGCCTCGTTTGAATCGGTAAACAAATAGTTATTCAATTCACCTTGCTCCGGATTCCATTGCAGAGCGATAGCTGCACCACTTTTCAGCGCGTGATGGTAGCACGAAGCGTGATTTGCCGCGGTGAAATCCTGGTCGTTTTCATCAGCACCGCCGTAAAATTCAGAGATGACGATCGGGAGGTCGGTCAATTCACGGATGCTGTTGATCCATGTTCCCCAAAACCGGGTCAGTTGCATCATCTCGTCATGGGTATAGCTATTGGGATCGTGGTAGTCGATCAATCCGTAATCCATGCAGATAAAATCCGCGCCAATCTTGTTTTGCAGCCAATATCTGATCACCGTTTTATCGCGGTCGGCGGGCGGCACGTGCGTGTCGCGGCCACTTTTGCCGATCTCCACCGCCCCGTCACCCTGAATGACGATATAGGGTCCGCCAATGAGCGCATCCGGACGAACCTGTTTGACTGCAGCATAAACAGCATTGTATAATTCAGTGTAGCGTTTATAATCCCAGTTGTTTAGGCTGCTGTTCCAATAGCCTTTGAGTTCGTTCCACACCTGATAATAGGCTACATCCTGATAGCGCTCGGCTACGCGCGCGCAGAGCGTGGCAAAAGCATCGACATGTTCATCCAAAACCTCTTGTTCCATCGCCCAGTCATCCTCGCCTTTCATCCAGCCGGGAGCCTGGCAAAAAGTGATGCAAAGAGGCGTACCGATCGAGCGCATCAACTGCAGCCGATGATCCAAATCCTCCCACCGGAACACCCCGGGTTCGGGCTCGGGATTGCCGACGCCCCATCCCATGATATGCTGGTTCTGAAAGGCAAGACCATCGACGAGCAGGTTCCTGGCCCGCTGCACCGCGTCGCTGTGGCCGTATTCCCAAAAACCATGCGTATGGGTTGTGCCGATGTGAAATTGACTGGTGAGCAGGGGTGTGTCTCGATTTATCGTCACCACGATATCCTCAGCCTGAAGTGTGCTGATTAAAATGATGAAAAAGAAAAAAAGCAGCTTCATCGAATTGGATCCCAAATTTGCAAGATTTTTTGTGAAGGATTGTCTAAAGGAATATAGGTAATTTTTATCCAAAGTAAAAGCCGTCCGTTAAGGTCAAAAATGTGGTGCGACATTTATGTCGCGAGCTCTTTTTTTACTCACAGTGACGAGCGAAGAAACTTTTTATAAAGCCACAGCAGCACAATAGCGTGCATCACGAGGGCTGCTAAAATGTACAAGAGTACCGAGTCATTAGCCTGCGCCAGAAATCCCCTGGCCGTCCAGAACAGCGGCGACAATCCGGCGATTAAAGTCCATTTGGCGGGAAAAAAATAATCAACGGGTATCGCCAAAAACAAAATACCAAAGCCTTTGGCTATGGCCATACCTTCCACTTTGTTCCCCGCGAAACCGCCGAGAAACAGGAGCACAATGGGCGCTTGCAACGCAGTGATGAGTGCAAGAGGGATATGCTTCCACCAGATCACGACACCGTCAAACCGGGTGATCCCAATGAAGAGCAGGATAATAATAAAACTAAAGATCACCGGAGCGAGCAGGCGCATGAACAGATAGCCTCGTTTCCCGAGTGGCGTGACCATAAAATAGGTCAGCACGCCCTCGTCGCGTTCATCGAGCAGGATAAAGCCGTAAACCATACCGATCAGCATTGGAATCAACGTCAGCATAAAAACGCAGGCAAAGGCATAGTGGGCGGTGATCGGAAACGAGAGCGAATCCTGCAGCAATTGATCCAGCGCCGGGAAACCGACGAGCAGCAGGAGCAGAATCAGCACCGGCGCAAACGTCGACAGCACCAGCATGGGATCACGACGGATATTTTTGACATCCGCTTTTAAAAGCGTTGTAAAGTTCATGGCTTTTTTCTTCGAAGGATATGAAAAATTGTCTGTTCAGTACCGCGACGCCATAACAAGGCGAGTGCCATCGCACCGAAAAGAGTGGCCGGCAATGCCGCGCCGACACCTAGAGGCGTGATAGCAACGAGAAAAACCACTCCGCCAAAACAGCCCAGCTTGAAAAGACGGGTACGTCCCGTCAACAAAAGACCAACAAATATTTGGCCCACGGCGATAGGTTTGACATAAAAGCCCGGATGCCGGGCAAAATCTCCAAGGATAAAATTTTTGTAGAATGGCAGCAACGCCCCCTCAGCATACATGACGTAGGCCTCCGGCTGAGTCGAGGCTGTGCAGAAATTGAAAATGGCTGCTGCCAAAAAGATGATAATCCATAACAGTCGACCGAGAGCAAACCATCGCAGGCTGGCGAACAATAGAAAAAGGAAAACAATTTGTGAAATGAGGTACGGCATCCAATACTCAGCCAAAGTCATCGTTGTACTCCAAGAATAAAAGTGGAAAAGCTTTTGATAGCGAAAAGCCATGCCAAATGAGTCCATAGCATAAGACACAGCACGGCGTATAGAATGTGCAGCATTGATGGGGACTGAAGAGTGGAAGCAAGCAATACCAGCGTTGCGCGCGTGGGCAAAAGGTACAGCCATAATCCGTCATAGACCTTCAGATAGCCCAGCAGTGGTGCGGCAAAGATAAACGTACCCGCCATGATGCCAAAGAGATAGCCGTTGAGCGAGCTCACTCTGGCGCCGATGCCGAGCCCGATCAATGTAAAAATCGACGAGCCCCACACAACGCCAAAAAGAAATAAAATGGATAGCGCATGAAATCCATTGGCGATCACAAAAATGGACCCGCTGGCAAGCATTGCGAGCAAGCTGAGCGAGCTTACTTTGGCGAACAAATATTCGGAGAGTCGCACGGGCGTGACGAACAGACTGTATAAAATGCCTTGTTGTTTTTCCAGCAGCAAAAGTGCACCGACGAAAGTGAGTCCCAATACGGATGTGTCCGAAAAAACAAGTGCATTTGTGACGATCAAGCGCACAGAGTCCGGTATACTGAGCAGTATGGTAATATAGATGACGGAGATAATCAGGTAGATAGTATAAAAGCCGTGGCGAAACTGAAACACCACATCGTAGCAGAAAAGGTGGAGCATTCGCGCCATCATAGCAGTTGTCGTCCGGTGATTTTAATAAAAATATCTTCCAAAGTTGCCTCACCAGTATGGATCGTTTCAATGGATTTTGTTTTCAAAATATTCAGAAACTCGTCATTTTCTCCGATATTCGCAATTGGGAAAACCTTTTTTTCCGTATGTCCATTTAATAGATATTCAACGCTCACAGTTTTGCTGCTGTGCAGCAGTTTCAAATTTCGCGGGGAATCGATGACGGTCAATTGGCCATCGACAAGGAAACCGACGCGATGGCACAGCTCGTTGGCATCGGTCATGTTGTGGGTGGTGAGAAAAATGGTCGTGCCCCTTTTCTGCAGGTCGAGAATGATATTTTTTATATTTTTAGCATTCACCGGATCAAGTCCGGCCGTGGGTTCGTCAAGAAAAAGAATTTCGGGATTGTTGAGCAGAGCGCGGACAAAATTCAAGCGCATACGCATACCTTTAGAAAAAAAAGCAACACGCGTGTTTGCATCATCAGCGAGCCCGACCATTTCGAGAAGCGTTTCCGGGTCTGCGGTTTTTTCGCGATACAGGGAGCGGAAAAGTTTGAGATTTTCCAGCGCGGTAAATTTTGTATAAAGATTGGGGAATTCGAACGCCACGCCGATATGCTCATAAATCGAGTTATCGGTTTGACTGATCTCATGAGCATAAACTATAACCGAGCCGGTATATTTTTTTAAAACACCATTGATGATTTTTTGCGTGGTGCTTTTGCCGGCACCGGAAGGTCCGAGAAAGCCGAAAATTTCGCCCCTTGCGATAGAAAACGATAACTCTTTGAGCGTTGGAGCGTTGTTGCCTGGATACGTATAATTGAGCTTTGCAACCGAGATCATCATGAGGCCTTGTTCCCATACGAGGTGTTTGTATTTTACGACATCAAGTTAGCTAAACAAAAGGCATACTGCAATTTTTTTCTCGAAAATTTGGTTGCATCCCTCCGGTACTTTTGCTAACTTTTTCAAATTTGATGCTGTTTGAGCGGACATTCGAAAGGATTTTGTATGCCATCATCGCGACGACAGTTTTTGAAACAGGCCGCGAGCGGCTTTGCCGGAACTGTTCTTTTGGGGGCATGCGCCGCTACTCCCAAAAGCCGTTGGCGTTTTTTTACCCGGGAGGAAGCATCTCTCGTTGATCTGATCACCGAACAAATTATCCCTACCGATGATACTCCCGGTGGCATAGAAGCCGGCTGCTTGAATTTCATCGACAAACAACTTGTGGGCGCTTATCGCCGACACCAAAATGAATACCGCCAGGGTCTTTTGGGTTTGCAAAATAGCTCCCGTGGAAAATTTGGTAAAACTTTTCAAGAGCTCGATTGGCCGGAACAGACAGATGTGCTGGACGCCATCGAAGCGGGCGACGTTGAAGCCGCAGACTGGTCCGGTGTGTCTCCACAACGATTTTTTCAACTGATACGCGATCATACCATGCAGGGCTTTTACGGGAGCCCGCGCCACGGTGGCAACAAAAATTACCTCAGCTATAGAATGCTCGAGCTGGATGTACCACATATCATCGGCCAGAATCGTTATACGCAGGGACTGGACAAGCCGAACGGCTGGATCAATTGACGAGAGGGAGAAGAGACCATGGCCAATAAACATGTGAATGCAATTGTTGTCGGTGCCGGAGCAGGCGGCGGTGTCGTCGCGAAAGAGCTGGCGGTGAACGGCTTGTCGGTGGTGTTGTTTGAACGTGGCAGATGGCAAACCTACGACGAGCACGACAATGATGAGCTGATCTCCCAGCGCACAACAGTGTTGGGTAATGCTTTTGGACCAGACAACGAGCGCCATTGGCGCCTTCTGATGGATGCGCACGGCAATGAACATATTGTATTGCCAAATGAATGGGGCTATAACAACAATGCCGCCTGCGTGGGCGGCGGCACGCTGAGTTACGGTGCCATGGCCTGGCGCTTTATGCCGCAAGATTTTAAAATGCGCTCGACCTACGGTTCAGTGGAAGGATCAACACTCGAAGATTGGCCGATCTCGTACCAGGAGCTTGAGCCCAGTTATGAAAAGGCAGAATGGGAAATCGGTGTTGCGGGCGATGATAGCCAGAATCCTTTTGCACCGCCGCGGCACAAGCCGCACCCCATGCCGCCGTTTCCCTATAACAAGGAAGCCAAAATGATGCAGGATGCTGCCAAACGACTTGGCTGGCATCCCTTTCCAATCCCGATGCTGCGCAACTCTGTTCGCTATCGCGGCCGTCCTGCCTGCATTCGCATGCGAACTTGCGTCGGCTTTGCCTGTCCGGTCAATGCCAAATGCGGCACTCAGAACACGGTTATTCCGGAAGCGTTAAAAACCAACAACTGCATCCTTCGAACTGAATGTACAGTCTCGATGGTACTCGTTGATGACAGAGGCCACGCCACCGGCGTCGAATATTTCGATGAACACAACCGTCGCCAAACGCAAACGGCGGACATTGTTGTTTTAGCCGCATCAGCCACCGAGACGCCGCGGTTGCTGCTCAACTCAAAATCCAGATTATTTCCCAACGGCGCCGGTAACAACAGCGACTTGGTTGGCCGCAATTTGCAAGGCCATGCCTACACGGGCGCATTCGGGCTGTTCGAGGAGGAGGTTTACGACGATATCGGTCCTGGTGCGTGCGTGGCGATCTGCGATTTTAATCATGGTAATCCCGGTCTCAAAGGCGGTGGCTTGTTAGCCAACGAATTTATTCGATTGCCCTACTTGTTCACCGGCATACGTCCACCGGCATCAAAGCGCTGGGGAACGGAGCACAAGGAATTTCAAAAAAAGTATTTCAAGCGGCACGCCCAGGCAGTCGGTCCAATTCAGGAGATGCCGGTGTTTGACGCCCGCGTACAGGTCGATGACACCGTCAAGGATTTTTGGGGAATGCCGGTTGCAAAACTCTCCGGCCATCGTCACCCCTACGATCTGGAACTGACAGATTTTCTGTCGCGCAAAGCCGAAACCTGGATGAAAGAATGTGGTGCTGTAAAAACCTGGCGACATCAACCGGGACTCGGCCTTAGTGGCGGACAGCACCAGGCTGGTACCTGCCGCATGGGTGACGATCCGCAAACATCTGTCACCAATAAATACGGCCAGGTCTGGGAAATAGACAATCTGTTTATTGCCGATGCCAGCTTGCATGTGACCAACGGCGGCTTTAATCCGGCATTGACTATTTTGGCCCTGGGCTATTGGGTTGGCGACTATATCGTGCGAGAGTGGCGGGGGACAAAATTTAAAAGCTGATCTTTTTGACTTTTTAAGAAGGCCATTAATAGTTTAGCAGTTTGAATGCTTTATAAATAAAGTCGCCTCTGCGACACAAGCTGTTGCAGAACAGAAGAACATAACTGCGTGAAATGCGGAATTTCTCCCGAATCTGCAAAAGCCTTGAAAACAGGATAGAACGTATCAGGACAAGGGTATGAAAAAGCCGGTGAAAATATTAGTCGTACTTTTGCTTTCTCTGCTGGCGGGATGTTGGATTTTCTATTTTTCCTGGTCGCACGCCTCCCCGGAAAAAAGTTGTCTTTCCTGTCATGAGTTGCAGACTGCTTATGATGACTGGACGATTTCCTCGCATCGAGACATCCGCTGCGAAAAGTGTCATGGTACTGCGCTGAGCTCGGGATGGCACAGTTTGAGCGAAAAAGCCGGAATGGTCTTTTCACATATCACACGCAAACATCATGAGGACATGTACTTGAACGAAGGACAGGTCCTGGACGTTATGCTGCGATGCCGGAACTGCCACGAAAATGAATATGCGGGCTGGGTGGAGAGCGGTCATTCGGCTACTTATATGGATATTTTTCTCAATGAGAGACACAACAGCATCGAGCAGCCGTACGAGGATTGTCTGCGTTGCCATGGCATGTTTTTCGACGGCAGTATCGCAGACGTTGTTCAACCTTTGGACACACAGGGACGCTGGTCTCTTGTCGATGAAGAACTGAATGATCGGCCGGTCATTCCCTGTCTGACCTGCCACCATATACACTCTCAGGGAATTGTCGCGCAGCGGCCGGATCACTCGGATCCGACAAAGATATCCTACCAGCGAGAACCCAGGTTGATCAAAGCATCCTTTTATGATCGCCGGGAAATATATCATTTTGCCGCTGAAGACTTGCCCATCCTGAGAGTTGTTGAAAAGAGTGGTCAGGAGATAATGAGCGCCGATGACGCGCGTCAACGACTTTGTGTTCAATGTCACGCCCCGAACGCTTTTCACCAGGCGGGCACCGGTGATGACCGGACACCGCGCGGGGTGCACGAAGGATTTGGCTGTCTGGCGTGCCATGAAACACATACGCACGACACCCGGCAATCGTGCGGGCAATGCCATCCCATTTTGTCAAATTGCGGTCTCGATGTCAAAACCATGAACACCACTTTTTACAATCCGGATAGCCCACACAACATCCATTTTGTCACATGTCAGGATTGCCACACCGAGGGTGTTCCGAGATAGGAACCCTTTTTTTCAGGCTTTGAGCAGACGGAACAGGGGGTCTTTCATCTTTTGCGGAATGTTTTTTTGTGCAAAGCGAAACATCCAATAAGCAAAACCAAACAGGATGTCATAAACAGTCTTGTTTTTCCCGATTTTGAATCGCGCGAATATTTTAAACAGCGGCAAAAAACGCGGAAAATAGACCGCCGGCCGGAACAAGCGATACCAGTATTCTATCTTTTTTTTGCTCAGGTTCGGTAAATCAATTGTGGAAACAGGTTGAAAATAGGACTCGATCGTGACATTCCGAATATAACCTTCACGAATACACTGATTATGGAGTTCGGTTCCCGGGTAAGGCCGGAAAATGCTGACGTGCATTTTATCGGGTTTTATTTGCCGATTGAGCGCAATCGTTTCTTTTATCGTCTCTTCAGTTTCGCCGGGGATACCGATCATATTGTAGGCAAAGGTTTTGATACCGGCGCGGTGAAGAATTTGAAATGATTGGACGATCTGTTCGTTACTCATCTTTCGCTGCATCACCGAGCGGCGCAATTCCTCATTGCCTTGCTCAACCCCGATGCGCACTTCCTGGCATCCCGCATCCGCCAACAGAGAGGCTAACTTTTCATCAGCCCGATCCGCTCGCAGGTTACAAACAAACGGCAGACCTATTTCATTTTTATAGCGTTGACAAAATTCTTCAAGCCAACTCATCTTTAGCGCGAAAGTGTCATCCTGAAAACAAATGGACTCGATGCCTTCATAATTCGTCAGCACTTCTTTTATTTCGGCCAACACATTCGGCACGCTGCGCAGGCGCACATAGCGGCCCGGAGCAATATTGATGAGCTGATTATTTATGCAGTAGGTGCAGCGATACGGGCACCCCCGACCAACCATAAAATCCGCGCGATGATCCTGATTCAGAGCGTTTTGATAATTGAACAGTTGCCGATCCGGAAAAGGCAGATCGTCCAGATTTTCAATGAGCGGAACCATCGCATTTTTCACCACCCGGCCCTCTACCTTGCGAACCAGATTACCAATTTTATCCAGATGCGCACCGTTGACGATATCCAAAAGGGCGTGCTCACCCTCGCCGATGCAGAGACAATCAAAATAGTCCACCACATCGTCGGGCGCCATGGTCGGATGTACGCCGCCGGCAATGGAGAAAATCTTGTGTTTTGTCAGATAGTGCGCATAGTGCCTGGCAAGCTGTGCATGATCCGATGTAAAAGAATAGGCTAAAATATCCGGTTTGAACCGATCAACAACCTTGTCAATCTCATGGCGATGAAAGTGTGATGTTTGATAGAGTTCCGTATCATGGCCAGCCTTTTTCAGACACGCTGACAATTGCGCAATGCCGTGATGAAAATCAATAAAGGTAAATTTATTCGATGCGGTCGGGAAAATAAAAAGCACATTCATATTTTTTCTTTGGTTGAAATGATAAAACATCAAACCCCGATAAACATGTTTCAAAGCTGTAGCGAACACGGGGGCTTTAGCGGATTATAGTGCGTGTGCCTGACTCTTTTCCTGCACACTATTATATTGACAACGTGCCAATTTTGCGGTGATTAGGCATCTAAAAAATCATTTTATACGCTGCGCGCAGTTCTTTCATATTTCTAAAGAATCGACATCGGATCCACATCAATCACAATCTGTACTTTGGTTGCACGGTGTTTTTTTCGAAATTGTGCCAACGCGTTGTGCAGAATATTTTTCATCTCTCGTCCGCCAGCATCATTTTGTTTGTCGCTCATCAGCAAGATTTGCCAGCGATAATTGCTTTGTATTTTGGACAATTGTGCCGGCGTAGGACCCAGCATCCGATAGGATAAACTTTGGGGGATAAAGCCGGCGATTTGTCGGGCGACGGTCTCCACGCGCTTCTCATCCGGGCCCTTGAACAGAACATTAATAAGTCGACTGTAAGGTGGATACATCAATCCCTTGCGATCAAAGAGTTCAGCCTTGAAAAAGTTGTTATAGTCGTGTTTTTTTGCGTATTGCAGACTGTAATGTTCCGGCGTGAACGTTTGGATGATCACCTCTCCAAGTTTATCTTTACGACCCGCGCGCCCGGCCACTTGCGTGAGCAATTGAAAAGTACGTTCGGCGGATCGAAAATCCGGCAGCAACAGCTCGGTATCTGCATTGATCACCCCAACCAGCGTCACATTGGGGAAATCCAGACCTTTTGCCACCATTTGGGTGCCTAACAAGATTTGATACTCACCGCTACCGAATTTACCCAGCACCCGATCGTGCGCCATGCGACCTTTGGTCGTATCCGTATCCATGCGCACTGCCTTGATGCCCGGGAAGAGAAGATTCAATTCTTCCTCAACCCGTTGCGTGCCAATACCGCGCAGCATCACGTCGCGGCCGGCGCATTCCGGACAAACATCCGGGGCGCGTCGATTATAGCCGCAATAGTGACATTTGAGGAGGCGGCCTCGGATATGAAAAGTGAGCGAGATATCACAATTCTCGCATTTGGCAAGATAACCGCAATCGCGACATTTAAACATGGTTGCAAATCCGCGGCGATTGAGAAAAAGAATGATCTGTTCAGCTCGGCTCAATTTTTCATCGATCTTTTCCCGCAAACGACGCGAAAAAATGATCGGATCGACGCGCCCGATGATTTTGGGCTCACGCTTCATATCAACAATTTCCACATTGGGCATGGGAACATCATCGATACGATTCGGCATGGTGAGCAGCTTGTACTTTTCTATGTGCGCGTTAAAGAACGATTCAATTGCCGGCGTGGCTGATCCGAGCACAACAACGGCTTTTTCAAAATGTCCGCGCACAACAGCGATATCCCGACCATTATAGCGCGGCGTCAAATCCGATTGTTTATAAGAGTGCTCGTGCTCCTCATCCACGATGATGAGTCCAATATTTTTCAAGGGCGAAAAAATCGCTGAACGCGGCCCGATGACGATCTTGTGCTTGCCCTCCCAGGTTTTGCGCCACGAATCATAGCGTTCCCCCGGCGACATACGGCTGTGAAACACCGCCACTTTATCGCCAAAATGCGCGCGAAAACGTCGCACCGTTTGCGGCGTCAAAGCGATTTCCGGTACCAGCGCAATGGCCGTTTTCCCCTTGGCCAATGTATGATAAATCGCCTCGATATAAACCTGGGTTTTGCCACTCCCGGTGACACCGTGCAACAAAAATGTCTCGGAGTTATTTGAATCCAGCGCCTTCACAATGGCTGCAAGCGAACGCGCCTGGTCCTGGTTGAGAATCAGCTTTGGTGGCGGAGCGATGGGCACGTCGCCGTAATATTCGCGCAGCACCTCTCGTCTCTCCTGGCGAATATAGTCACGTTCTATCAAGACATTGATCACCGAGCCTGTCACGCCAGCGTGCCGACAGACTTCTGCGCGCGTGATGAGAGAATCAACCGAAGACAATAAAAGCGATAAAACCTCCGCCTGTTTGGGTGCTTTTGGTTGCAGATCATGAATGAGCTGACCGATATCATCGTGCGAAAGCTTTTCAGAAAGCTGGAGCACATTCTCATATTTTGGCCTGACTTTCGCTTCCGGCAATTCCAGCTCGATTCGCACATAACGTTTATCACGCAATTGTTTGAGCGGCCCATAGACATTGACGCCCATAGCGCGTATAAGCTTGCTCATCCGCATGGGATTTTCCGCCCCAACGCGCCGCACGATATCCGCCTGCCGCGGGGCGCGGGTTTCTATAAACTCTGCCAATCCCTCCGGATCATGATGCAGCAAGCGCACAACCCGCTCGGAATCAATATGGATACCGGCCGGCAGTGCCGCTTTCAACACTTCACCCCAACCGCAGATATAGTATTCAGCTAACCAGCGCGCCAATTCCAAAACCTGCGGTGTGAACAGCGGCACCGGGTCCAACACTTCTTCAATTTCACGAAGTTTTGTTATCTCCGTGCTTCCGGATCGGCTGACCACAAATCCGGTCGTTCGTCGCGCGCCAAATGGACAAAGAACTCGCACACCCGGAAGAACATCATCAGCGAAACGCTCTGGCACTTTGTAAGTGAATGAATGTGCTACCGGCAGCGGGAATACCACCTGGGCAAAGGGGTGTTTCATTGCTACATCTTTCATTGTTCAAAAATAGGAAAATTTCCTTTTTATTAAAAGGATAATCATGAACTTTACTCTCGAGATCCCAAAGCCCTTTAACTTTGAAGGCACCCTCAAATCGCACGGCTGGTTTCAACTGCCGCCCTTTTATTGGGATTCGGAACAACATGTTCTCAACTGGGTCATGTGCCTGCGCGACAGGATTTCGCTCGTTTGCATTGCATCAGCGGATGAAACAGATAAAACCAGCCGGATTCGCTTGTCCGGCGAATTCGAGGAGGATGTAAAAGAAGAGATAGAGCAAAAGTTTCGCTACGTTTTTAATCTCGACCTGGATTTAGCCGACTATTATCAACTTTGTGCAAACGATGAGAGTCTTGTCAAAGTGCCGGAGCGCGGCATTGGTCGTTTGATGCGCGCCGAATCCCTGTGGGAAGACCTCTTTAAAAGCATCTGCGGCACCAATGTACAATGGAAGCAGGCAGTCAAAATGATTCACAATATCGCGACAATTGGCGACGCTGTTGCCGATACAGATTTTCACCGGTTTCCCACAGCCGAACAAATTTTGTCCGCCGGGGATCCTTTTCTCAAGGAAACAGGACGCGTTGGCTATCGAAGTCCCTATCTGCTCGATTTGGCCGAAAGATTTGTCGCTGGAGAAGCCAAAGCGACTCACGTTGAGGGAGGTAAATTGGCGGCCGGTGAGATGAAGACCTATTTTCTCGGATTTAAGGGCATTGGTCCAACCACGGCGCGCTATTTGATGGCACTTTACGGGCACTATGAGGAGATGGCGATCGACAGTCTGGTGGTCAACTATATGAAACAACATCATTTTAATGGCGTGACACCGACGCCTCAACAAATTGTCAACCATTATGCGCGATTCGGACGCTGGTCTTATCTCGCTTACTGGATGGAATTTATCGTCAATGAAGGATGGTCACCTGATGCCTGAAAAGAGCACTCTGCTTGATCTCATTGAACAACATCTCAAAAGACATCAATGTCTCGGCATTCAAGATGTTTACAAAATGTTATATCAGGGTGTATGTGGCGCAGAGCACCTGCTCGTAAATACTGAGCACGCCAGGAAATCTCTTGTTGAAGAATGGCATCGTGTGCAAGCCGATACATCAGGAATATTAACAGAATCCGTGTCGCTTGATGGACGAATCGTGCGTGTTAATCTTCGCCGCTGCAAGGCAGAAGGATATGTTGTGGATAACGTGTGGCTGGCTTTGTACCGTTCCACTGCACAGGTCAATGCCGACAAGGTTCTTTTTGACAACGTTTGGCTGCAGTTTGTTCAGCTTTGTCAAGCAGGAGCTTTGCCCTTTGATTTTACCCAGGCCACACAGTTTGGCATGCAGGCCAAAGCAGCCAATTGGCCGGTGAAACATCATTCTGCGGCCTATCGAGAGGCCAATAGACCGGCCTATCGGGTTGTGTTGCGAAGAATTTTTAAAGAGATTGTAGATGAAAAAAGATGAATCATACAAGTGGGCTGCGAAGCGTGTTCGCGCCCAGGTGTTGCGCCATGTGGATGTGACAGCAACGCTTGCCAATTCGGCTGCCATTCTGAAAGAATATTTTCCGAATTTTTTCTGGGTGGGATTTTATTTTTTTCGGCATGACCATCTGCTCCTCGGACCATTTCAGGGACCAGCGGCCTGCGTCACGCTGACTCTTGACAAGGGTGTTTGTGCAACATCGGTGCGTCGGAAATCAACTGTCATTGTGCCCGATGTTCACGAATTCCCCGGGCATGTCGCTTGTGATTCGCGCTCAAACTCGGAAATCGTGACACCCCTGTTTGACCCTACTGGCGCCGTACGCGCTGTACTTGATGTGGATTCGGAAAAAAAAGGTGATTTTGATCAAGACGATGCAGTCGGTCTGGAAGCCATAGCAGAGCTTTTGCGAGATATATGGTCATAAAAGTTGAGAATTCGATCTGTACTAAAAGGCAAAAAAACTTTTTGAAAATTATGAGCCACGGATATTCACGGCGCAGCCAAAGGCCGCAACCCAAATGGTCCGCGGATTACTTGGAGCGGCTTTCAGCCGCAGCCAAATTTTAAGCCACTGATGCACACGGATGAGCACGGATTTTTCGGCTTTGCTTCGAGAAAGTTTTGGGACTGGAGGTTAAAAGAGATTAAAATGAATGATATGATCTGTGTTTCATCCGTGAAAATCCGTGGCTTTTAAACTTGCTAAAAAAACACGATGTTGCAGATTTGTAGTACGGCAAAGGAGGGGTATCATGCGACAAAAACGGCACCTGCTGGTGAGCCCATGTCCGCAGTTCTTTTGCGGTTTATTTTTCCTGTCAGCCTGGCACATCCTTGGGCAACAAGTCGGCACGCCCGTTCTTGAATGGGAGAGACATTACCCGGCCAATGATACAACCGGCACCTATAGTGCGAGCGCTTTGGTCGTTGATGAATCCGGCACTGTTTATGTCACGGGGCAAGAAAAACCGGATTATTTCAGGTCGGAGATTGTCACGATCAAATACAATGCTGAAGGAGACGTCATCTGGACTGCCCGCTATGATCGTGATGCTGAATTGCGCGACCTGGCAACCGGGATCGCCCTGGATGAACTGGGCAATGTCTATGTGGTGGGCAGCACAGAAAATTTTTTCGAGTCTTTTGACCTGCTGACGATCAAATATAACCCTGCTGGTGAAGAAGAATGGGTTCAAATACTTGATACCAATCTGGATGATACAGCAGTTGATATGGCGATTGATCCCAACGGCTCCCTCATCGTCGTTGGCACGAGATGGGATCGTTTTATGCCGCCGTTTTATGCGAGTTATATAACCGTAAAATATGACTTCCAGGGCAACGAATTATGGCAGGATTTGTTTGATTCAGCCGGCGCCGGTTTATTGCACGCCAAAGCACTTGCCCTTGATCATTTGGGCAATATCTATGTTCTGGGCACAAGCTGGCGCGATCTGTACGAAAATTTTAATATTGTCACGGTCAAATATACGCCGGACGGCACGGTCCAGGGATATGTCGTTTATGATGGACCGTATGATGAGAGAGCCGGGAATTATTTTTTTTCCTTTGATGAAGCCCAGGATATAGCGGTGGATGCGCAGCGCAATGTTTATGTCTGCGGATCAAGTCAATATGAACAAGACTCGCTTGTTGTCACGGCTGCAGCCATCATCAAATATGATCAGGCTGGGAGTGAAAAATGGCGAAAACTCTACAATTATAGCGCTAACAGCGCTGATGCAGCGAAGGTGATACAAATCGACAGTGCCGGCACTATATATGTCAGTGGTTCAACCTATGGATCCGGAAAAACAACAGATTTCCTCACTTTAAAATTGGACAGCCGCGGCAATTTGTTATGGTCAACCGTTTATCAAACAGACGATTACGCCGGTGTTTTGAAGAGTGAGCTTGATGTTTCGGGTTATCTCTATGTCAGCGGTTCTCCCGGCAGCTATTATAAGGAAAATGTCGGTTGTACAACGATCAAATATGATATCAGGGATGGCACTCCCGTATGGTCTCATCGTTACAAGGGCCTGGGCGAGGCGAACCTGGCCGACCTGGCGATCGATCAACAAAACCATATCTACATCACCGGCAGAAGCTTTGGCGAGAACTGGAGCACTTTTTCAACTGTTAAATACAGTCAAAATGGCAGCAGGATTGATCGAAAAAATGCAGCAAAATCGTCTTCATTTGTTCTCAGACAAAACGTACCCAATCCATTTAATCCCGAGACGCAGATCACGTTTGTCTTGCCGGAACAAAGTTATGTTACCGTTGACATTTACAACGTGAACGGCAGATATGTTAAAACAGTGCTCGATGCGGAAATACCAGCCGGTTCACACACGCTTGTTTGGGATGGTCGGGATAGTGCTGGTCTCAGGTTGCCGAGCGGCATCTATGTGTACAGGCTGTGCACAAGCGAGTTTTCCGACGCGCGCAAGATGTTGCTGGTGAGATAAGGTTAGATTCAATCACTCCGGTAACTCAGATAAATATTTTATACAACAATCGAAAATTCCTTCCGGGCTCTGGCATCACCTCGCGTACGCGGTTGAGGTGTTTGCGATAGGCACTATTGAAAATATTTTCTACTGTGAATGAAAATGAATGCAGGTGCCGTCGGCTGGACAGCATAAATTGCCCATAAAAATCAAAAACCGTATAGCCAGCCGTCACCGCTTCGAACTCGCCAACGCGGTTTTGTTGGGCAGCCGTGCGCATTGAAGCGCTGAGGCTTATAATCCCCAGCTCATAACCAATGTTAACTTTTCCTTCCAGTGGCGGCATATAGGGGAGTGGATGCTTGTGATCCAGCAATTCTCCCCACACATAGCTTGCCGAGCCGGCGGTATGCAAATGACCTGCGAGAGGCAGGTGAAAAGAAAGTTCGGCACCTCGCATCAATGCGTGCTCGCCGACATATTGATAGACATACAAATCGGCGCGGGTCCAGCTTTTCTCGCCGGTGTTCTTTGGAAAAGTATAATTATAGATGTCATTCTGATAGATGGCCATCCTGACAAACGATTCTTCGATTTTATAATCCAGAAAAAGTTCGAGTCCGATACCGGTTTCTTTATTCAAATCGGCATTGCCCACTTCGTACGAATAGGCAGCGAGATGCGGACCTTCGGAAAACAGTTCTTCTGTCGTTGGCGCCCGAAAAGTTCGCATGAAACTGACGCCAATACTCCACTTTGGACTCATCAGCCAATGGGGCGAAACAGCAGCGGAAAAATCGCCATAGGTACGCCGGCGAATCAGGCCGACTTTGCGCGAATAGCGATCTTCGCCCGGATCGATATTTTTATAATCATAGCGGATTGATCCATGCAACAGAAATCTCCCAAGGTGTATTTCCTGATAATAAAATCCCGCCGCCGCGGTTTCAAAGGTGTTGGGTGTGAAGGTGAGGCCTCCCGAGGCATAATCGCGCGTGTTGGTACGAATACCAAAAACCCCGTTTTTTAACGTGTTGTTGTTTTTAATGAGTATCAATCCCTGAATAAAATCAGAGACCACGCCAAATTCCATGCCGAGATCGCCATTGGATTCTAATTCCTGGTGAAAATAGACAGAATGATTATAGGATGCCTCGAGGCGCTGAAGGCCGAATGCATCAAGGCGCAATTCCGATCGCATTTCCATGTGTCGTCGGTCCAGCTTGATATCAACGCCGGATGGATGACCACCGCTTGGATCAGGCGGGATGCCATAGTCGGATTGATAGTCACTTGCGGCAGCACCGGCGAAACCCCAATCCCGAACCACACTCAAGCCCGCTGAAGCGTTTTTTGTCAGAATTGTTGTATTGTGTAAAATGCCCTCCGGAGTATTGACATCATCGGCGTTACGATAGCTGCCATCAACACGAGCCGTTAATGGACCTAATGGTGCGGTCAAATCCATGCCAGCAGCGAAACCGCGATTGACGCTTTCGCCTTGCACACTCGCCGAGCCGGAGAGTCTCGTGAGCTTTTTTGACGGCACATAACCTCGAATAATATTGACGGCGCCGCCGAGGGTGTTTGAGCCATAAATCAAAGCCTCCGGTCCGCGAATGACCTCAATGCGCTCGGCTGTCATGGGTTCGATGACAACGGCGTGATCGGTGGAGGTTGCCGACAAATCGCCGGTCTGTTCGTTGTCCTCCAACATGAGCAATCGATCGCCGCTGAGCCCGCGCAGGACCGGGCGCGCCGGGGCAGGCCCCATGGTGCGTTGGGAAATGCCCGGTTCATAGTCGATTGTTTGCGCGATGGTCTGTCCGAGTGCTTGATGCAGTTTTTTGTCGGAGAACAGAATGTCCGGTACAACGGTTCCGCTGTCGCCGGCACGCGATGATTCGACCGTAACGCCTCCCATATGGATCACTGCGCGATTTAAAGCCAGCACAATTTCCAGCGTGTCATCTGTTGTGAGCTCGAGGGGCACGGCAATATTGCGATAGCCGATGCGAAACGTTTTTAACGTGACCTGTCCGGCAGGAAGGTCGAACAATATAAAATCACCGTTTTGATCACTGGTGATTGAGCGATTGATCTCCTGGAGCAGAATATTGACAAAAGCCACGGGTTCGCCGGTCTCAACTTCGACAAGCTTTCCTTTGAGTGTAGCTGTTTTTCGTGATGCATCTGAAATCGCATTCGCGAGAGTCGCGTGCAAAAGCATAAAAATGGCGATCCGGCATATCCGGATCACCATCGTATCTCGAGCGGCTCCCATTAATCGGTCACCCTGATCGGGATGGGTTCGGAGACAAAATCAGCATGATCACCATGAAAGATTTTAAAAACAATTGTCGTGCTTCCAGAACTTTGTCCTCGAACATGCAGACGCCACTTGCCGTCCTCGTCGTGCTGTATTACATCCGCAACGGCGGCATCCGCCACGTCCCAGCTCAACGTATAGTCGTCGCCTTGTGGCTGGAACAAGTCACCATCTTCAGCAATGAATTGAATGGTCAGCAAGGGTGTCATGTCGCCCTTTTTCACGTTCAGTTCACCGCTGACCTGGCCTTTATCATATCGAATCAGTCCAACGCCGTTGGCAGAGATGATGAGACCCACGGCTTCGGCGTGATCGTGGTCCGTATCGCTGTTGGAGACCGGATTTTTGTCTCTTGAACAATTGGTGATGGTAAAAATTAAAAGTGCAGCACCACAGAAGAGTGTGAGCATAAATTTTCGCATAATAATTCTCCTTTAAAAACGAACATAGTACACCATTAAAAAGCGACATTCACTTTTCCGGCAGTGTGTACGAAAGGTGAAGCTGTTTTAAAAGGAGCGCGGCGGGGCGCGAGTTGTGCTGGTGCAGCAAAACAGAGAACAAAGTTTGACCGTATGTGGCAGAAAAGTTGAGTTGAAATAATGAAGGTATAATCGGAATATAAAGACAGTAATCAGCCCCAGGCTGAAAACAATAGCAAAAATATGCGCAACACACTCGTTATGCTCTTGCAGATCCGGAGCATGATTATGCAAATAGGGATGTGCAATGGACAGCAGAGCTGCAAGCCAAAAGCAACATAAAACGAATAATTTGATTTGATCTTTTTTCATAAAGTGTCGTTATATCCGGAGGGAAAAACGTTTTGCAAGGTACGTATATTCCTCGGAAAATCCAAATGAGAGATGGATATGATGTGGCGTGAATAGCTAAAAATTCGCTCCGCCGATTCCCTGCGCGGTTATTATTTCGGTATCCTGGCCTGGGCTTCGCGCGCCGTGACGGTGACCATCTCGTAGGCGTGCGATGACACCGCAGCGACAAAAATGATTTCGATGATAAAAATTATTCCGAGGATAATATGACTATCGTGAACGCCCAGCCAGATCGCAAGTTTCAGAAGCAGCGGTGCGGTGAGCGTTCCAATGAGTGATGAAATAAAGATGCTGAATGTGAGCTCTTTTTTATTGTAGAGCCCAGCAGAATATTTATAGCCGACAAAAATGATCAGCAGTCCGGCCATCAAGGCTATCAAGCATATCGTGGCGGGGAATTTTGCCGCGATGATTTCCAAAAGTTCCATATTTTGCTTGGTAAGCTGTTCTACAGCCGTCGTATCTTGAGCATTCATCTCTCCTCCTTAAAAAATTAAGCTGCTTTATTTTTTGATTCTTCGAGATGATATTTAACAAATGCCGGTATATAAGAAGTTTTAAGGTTAAATGTTTCAAAAATACTCGTGATGGCAAGCGTTAGGAACAAGATCGTAATGACGATTGAAAAAGCTAATTGTAAACCAGAAGCCCACCAGATGGCCAGGTTATCAACATGAGGCGTCGGTGCTGCGCCTCCCAACGTTGTGATGACATCCAAACTGTAAAAAATGTGCCAAGGCAGGCATGCATTCCAGGAAATATTTTCGTATGCGGGTGGATAATAAGAGAAACGATTGATGAACGTATAGATTTCCGCAAAACTGATAATAAATATGGACATCACGAACAAAAAACGCAATGAAAGTTTGAGCATCAGGTATTTTACCTCATAGGATAATTCTTTCATGATGTCCATCTCAATTTTGGCAGCGTCTTTCTCGTTTGCAGGAGGATTCTTTTTCACCCATTTCATTTTGCTGGCGATATACCAGTCGTCTGTATTGGTAAAGTTGTCAAGCCTTTTAAAACAATAGGCAAAAAGATCAACTAAAATGAGCACAATGCACAATCCTAAAAGGATAACGGGCACATAGAATGTGAAGATAATGGAGATGCTAAAGCCGTCTCCTCTGAGCCAAAAGGCATTGCGAAAACCGGCTGAGCGGCCCGGGAAATCGAGTAAAATTTCGAAAATAACAAGCAGCCCAAAGATGAAAATTGGCCAAAACTTGCTGCCAAAGCTTTTATGCCATCTCTTCAGGAACATAATGATAAAAATTGCATGAGACATTTTATCCCTCCTTTTTATTCATGCTGTCCTGTTCATTTACAGAAAGAACCATATCAATAACTTTGCACAGGGCATTATTTTCAACAGGCTTTTCGAGTATCTCGACTATATTGTATCTTTGCGACAGATGTTTAATATCTTCTCTCACGGCGATGCCGGTGACAATAATGACCGGTGTATTTTTATTTAATCGATTATGAGATTTGGCCTGCAAAAATAGTAATCCCCCTTCACGTCCTGCCGGAGGTACACTCATATCGAGCAGAAACAGGTCAAACTTTTGCTGTCGCAAAGACTTTATCGCTTCATCCGTTGTACCATCTTGAAAGACTTTGTATCCTTGTTCTTGCAGCACATCCTCCCACGCCTCTCTCACTTCAACATCATCCTCAATGATGAGTATCCTTTTTGCTTGAGACATTTTCCCTCCAATCTTTTGTTGGTTTTTTGCCAGTTGCATTTATGCTATAGGGAAGGATCATGACGAATCGTGCCCCCTCTGTAAACCTGTGATCGTAGAATATTCGCCCTTTATGCGCGCGGCAAATCAGATGCACGTAGGGCAATCCCAATCCGATGCTCACAATGTTCTCGACAAATTGTTTGCCGGTATAATATTTTTGAAATATTTTTTTGCGATCCCTTTTCGGAATTGTCTCCCCCAGATTTTTTATGGCAATTCCGACTCGTCTGTTTCCCTTTATGGTGTCAATAGTAATCCCGGTGCCTTTTTTACCGTATTTTATCGCGTTGTCTAATAAATTGGCGATCGCGTCATAGATCATTTGTTTATCCCACGTTACACCAACTTTATCCGCAAAGTCTGTTTTTATTGTCATGTTTCTTTCTCTCAAATAAACTTCGTAGGTGGGAAGAATGGAGCTGATGATTTCGTTCAATTCAAATAATGTGGGATTTAACTCTGTGGCACCTACTTCCGCCTTGGAGAGCTGTAACATGGTGTTGATGACCGTTCGTAATCGGAGGAAACCGTCCAGGATCGTGCGCCATGATCTTTCGTCTACAATCTTGCATTTTGTATGCAGCAATTCGGCGCGCGTCAACAAGGGCTGGATTCTGTTTTTGAGTGTATGGGAGTAATTTTCAATGATTTCGATTCTGTCTTGCTGCAGCTTGCGCATCTCATCAAGCAAGCGGCCGTTTTCAATCGCAATGGCGATTTGCCCGGCCAACGCCTGAAAGGCAATGAGATCGTCATCATCGAATTCATAAATGCCAAAATTGTCCGCCCGACGTTTATTGGTCACCCGGATGATACCAATGGTGCCGGATTCTGTCCGTAAAAGAGCAAACATGGCCGTGCGAAGCGGTTCGCCCAACAATTTGCCAAAGTAATCAACGCTCTCGATTTTAATAGCACCATGTGTACGTCCTTTTTTTTCCTTATCAATAATATCCGTCAAGTTATTATAAAAGCAATCTTTTTTCATCTCAAAGACTCTGCCGGTCAAACTGCCGCGTCCGACAGGATAGTCTTCGTCGAGCTCGAGATTGTGCCCTCGTTGACCATTCCTGGCAATGTAAAAAGATGTTTTCCGTTTCAACAAAGGGTTGTCACCCTGCTTTTCCAGCAGAAAGATGCTGCACTGCGCGACATCCATGGCAAAGCAGACATGCCGCACCGCTTCCTTGAGAATATTTTTGGTCAACGCCAGGCGCGAAATCCGCTGCGCAATTTTTATGATCGCTCTTTGCGTTTTCTCGTTCAGCTTTGCCCGCTGTTGCGCATTATGAATGGCTTGGCCGGCGCTCATGGCGTAAAAGGAGAGCATTTCGATATCGTAACTCCAGAGAAAATAATGTTCCAGAGGATCAGCAGATACTTTGGCGATCACTCTTCGATTCGCCGAGATCGGAATTTCAACCCAGCGGCTTTTTTGCAAAATATCATTGTGCTGGACATTCTCTTCTCCAACCTTGTATAAAAATTTGTAGGTATTTGAACGGGTCGGTTTTCTTGTTTTATGAGCTTTATCGACCTTGAAGAGCAGCGGACTCTTGCGGTTCAGCATCAGTTTCGTCGGCCTGTCCGATTCAACATCAAAAGCAAATTTTTTGATGTCAAAAGAATCAGGCATCCCAATTGCCTTGATACCACGAAAAGTGTCGCTTGTTTTTGATTTGATTCTTTGATAAAAACGAACGCGTTCAAATCCCAAGTACAGAAAACCTTCCAAAAAAGTATCGACACGCTTTTGCCAGTCCTGCTGTCGTTCAATGTCGGTGAGTATTTTTTGCATATGCATGCGCGATGTTCGATCCCGCACCGATTCGACCATTGCAACTTTCTCGCCGCCCGCATCACAAAGGGGGGCTACATGCAAATCGACGCTATGCTGTTTGCCATCGACTGTTGAGATAAAGTTCCACTCTTTGCGTAATGATATTTCTTCCCGTGCGGCCAGGCGCGAAGGACATCCTTTGCAGGGACCATAATAGTTCTTTTTCTCAAAACAATTCCAGCAATATTTACCGATGAGAGGTCGATAAATCTCAAAGGCATTTTCTTTCGATTTGTTCACATAGTGGATATAGCCAAAATCCTGGATATCCATCACGGTAATTTCGTCAGGGATGGCGTTGAGAATTTTTTCCAGCCACATTCTTTTGGCAATTTCATCGATCCAGATTTTGAGATAGTCGAGTTGTAAAGGTTCTTTCAAGAATGCGATGGCACCGTTTTCCACAGCATTCTGCATTTCTTTGTCCTGGGCCGAATAAATGATGACCTCAATTTGATCACCATAGCGCTTTTTGACCTCGCGGCACACTCGCAGCCCATCCCAGCCCGGCACTTTTAATTTGAGGTCTGTCAAAAGAATATTGCAATATTGCAGCTTGGGCAATGCCTTTTGCGGATGCGTGGCAATATCAATGTTTTTGTAACCTCTTTGGTTTAATTTGAAAGATGTGGCCTTTGCCAGGTCATAATTATCATCCAGAATAAGAATTCGAATATAGGGCAGTAATTTGCTTAATGCCGATGGTGACAAGCTCATTGCCCCTCCTCCTTTTGTTACAACGGTAGCTCCAATGTAAACTGCGTTTCAGACAAACGAACGGTATGTGAGAGATAAAGCGATCCCCCTAATGCTTCTGCACATTGTTTGGCGATGTGTAAACCCAACCCGGATCCCGCTTTTTTAGTCGTGAACAAAAGATCAAAAATGCGTTCTTTTAATCTCTCGTTGATGCCCGGGCCATTGTCCCAAAAATGAATCCTGACCACCTTGGGATGGCTTTGAGCCTCCAGAACAATTTTGATTTGGCCGGTGGTTTTTCGTACTGACGGAATAAATTCAACGCTGTTCATAAACAGGTTAATGATGATTTGATTTAAAGCAGCTTTATCAATCTGTATCGCAGGAACTTTTTTTAACTCGGTCTTAACCATAATGTCTTGATGTTCAGCATAGGGCTTCAAAGCCGCAAGGGTACTTTTGAGATAACTCGCTAAATTGATGCGTTGCAGGTCTTTTTTACGAAACAGATTGAGGAAAAGCTCTTCAATATTCCTCGTTTGATCTTCAATCTGCAGCGCCCCATTCACGGATTCCTGAAATCGCGCCAAAAAAGCTTTATCCGTCACTTTTATGTCGCCACGGTTCAAGCTGATACTGTCGGTTTTTAAAACATCCAGATAACATTTGAGCGCCGATAGCTGATTTTTGATTTCATGCATGAGTCCGGCGCTCAATTTTCCCGATATGATAAACTTTTGTTCCTCTTGCCGAAGCTGGAAAAATTTGAGCCGTTGAATATAAGACCGCAGGGCAAATTCAAAAAAATGCAGTGTTGACTGATTGAAATCATGAAATTGATATTCATCCTGGCCAAATAAAAAGAGGGCATATCCGAATTCATCCTTGAACAAAATCCGCTGACCCACAAAGGATGTAAAATTACCCAACTTTTTAAATTGCGGTGATTTGAGGGCGCCAAAATCATCTGCCAGGTATTCGATGTCCACGATCACGTCTTTGACTGGTGAAAACTGAAAATGTGTTCTCAGCGAATCATCCCAGTTTGGCTTGACGCCATAAAATGAAAAAATATCCACTTCTCTGGAGTTGATATTCATACTAAAAATCACAACGCTGGAGGCATTGGAAATATCACGAATACTTTTCAGGATGTCTTCCAGGGACTTTTGGCTCATTGATTCATCACGCTCTTTTTCAGCGGGAATTTCTTGCATACGTGACTGCGCCTCGGATTTTTCGGGTTGAGTTGAGTCTCCCCGGACGATATCATTAAAAACTTTGATGATCGCTTCTGTGGAATGGGGTAAAACAAGCTGATGAAAAGGCTGTGCCGTTTGAAAGATTTCTCTTTTTGAGGCTAATTGTTCCCGGGTGCCAAAGATGATCACAGGTTTTGCACCTTCTTTGTGTTCCAGCATGTGACGTATCGGTGCGCGGTTCAGGATTGCCGCCGAAAGAATGAATAAATGATACTCCTGCTCGAACAATCGAGCATTTTCGTCCAATGGCACAGTCATCACTGTGGTCTGAAAACCGAAACCCTCCAGCATCATGGCTAACGGTTTGATGACCGTATCGCGAGAATCAATGAGCGCAATTTTATTGAATTGACTGACAATTTCTTTGGAGAGACGATACTTGAAGACAGTTTGTTTGTTCATTTCCCACTGTAAAACGCGAAAAGCTTCGGATATGGTGTCCTGCAACGTAAATGTACTCTCTTTGTCATAGTGATCCCATTCTTCAGCAAACATAGCGCTGTTGCTGAGTATCGGACGTTTTTTTTCATGCAGCTCCAGGATTTTGCAGCGCACGCGATCTTCAATCATCAAAACGTCTTCGAGTGGAAGCGATTTGACCCACAGCTCTTCCTTTGGTAATAACCCGGTCACATCCTTTTCGATTTCAATCAGGGCACATTTGTCAGTCACCTGCACAACTTCACCCTCAACGATATCACCAACGTGGTGTTGTTTGCAAAAGGATGACAGTGGATTCGGCAATACACTCTTGAAACTCAAATCAAGGTTTTTATGCCGCGCATTAAGATCAATTATGAGAGCTTTTTGCTTTTGTTGGGGAGAAAAGTGATCGGTGAGATCAACAACACGTTCAGTATAGAGGGCTTCGCTTCGTTTGACATATCCCGGCGTACCGTCTTCTAATTTGGTGAATATGCCATAGTAATCAACTTTTTCAATGATAGCATCTACTTGTTGACCGGGAGCGTAGTTACGCTTGATTTCTTCCCACTTTATCACCTCATCCCTCCATCAACTTTTTTTGTGAGGAAGCCGCAGGAAATCATATATTTGTCTATTTTATGAAAGCTAAAAATGATTATCCAATTCGAGTCGCTCTTTGATCTGGTCAAATAAAATACCTTCAGTCTCAGCCGATACATGCTGCAACAGAGAATCCACCTCTGCGCGTATGTGGTCACGGTGCTCTTCAAAATTCGGGTCGCTCAGAGCCACTTCTTCGTAATCATCGGCGATGTCCGTCACAGTGCTCTCCGGAAAGGAGGTGCTCAGTTGATGGCTGTCAATGAGAGCCAAAATACGGTTCAACACCTCGTAGTAGATGATCCGCGCATGCGACCATTTGCCCTCGCTGCGAAGAATGCGAGCTCGAATGAATAATATTTGAAACGACGCCAATATTTCCTGGGGATCAATTTTTGCCGTGTGCGGAAAATCAAAAATATCAGCGACGTCTTCCTGAATGGTTTCAAGTTCATCAACACCGGGAGAAATGACAAAAAGGCGGCTCAGGTCAGGAAACGCTTCGCAAAGATTAATCAGAATATCTACAAGTGCATTCTTGTCTTTTAATTTGATCGCCTTGCGCAATGTTTGATAGCTCACAAAGGAAGACGGCTCACTGAGCCAGGCTAACAAAGCCGCTACCTGGTGTTCACAAGGGGTGTTGCCGACATGACACGTGCAGCGACCAAATAACTGCTCGTTGTCAATGATCATCTCGACATGGTGATTTTTTTCATCGCGAACCGTCGCCTTTAATCCCAAATTGGTCTGAAAGCGGTTCTTGACCAGATTGTTTTCAAAAATTCGTTCGCCTTTCAAATAGACTTCTTTTGCGGCAAACGCTTGAACGTCAAGTGGTGTTATTCTGTGTGGCATAGATTACTCACCAATTAAAAAGTACACTTTTTAATTCGCCGAACTTGAATTCAAAGCCTTTCGACGCGCTTCACGGGTGGCCTGCAATACAATGCGCAAAACAGCCTTGTCATACGCCAGTTTTTCAGATTTTGACGCACCTTTGGCTTTGGGTTCCGGCTTGTTCAAATTCAGGTTCATCACCAACTTGATAACATTGTGAACAGGTATTTCTATTTCAAGATCGTTCTTGAGAATAACAAGTCCCTTCTCCTGCTCACGAATTTCCTTGATCTCCTGCCAGTCAAAATAATAGTTCATTTGTCGAAAAGGCTTGTCCTCGGAACCGAGAATAACACCCAGCTTTTCCCAGCCAAAAAATGGATGTGCATGAACTATTGCACGTTGGGTGATTTTATATTGATAACCAAAGACAATCGCTCGGAACCAGTTGCTTACAATACCCAGAATAAAAACAATAAAAAATACCGCGCGTGCCGCTGGCAACGACATATGAGGCATCTGAATGGCCAAAAAAAATATTGATGTCCCAAGGCCAAACACAAACGCACCCAACAGCCAGGATAAAATTTTCCAAAAGAAACGGGCACCATCACGGATTCGCCAGGATAATATCGTGTCGCCAAAATCCCAGGTGAAAGTCTTGTTCCATAATTTCATGCTTGTACGTCTCTCCTTTATAAAATTGCTTTATTTTTTGTACGCATCTGTTTTAATACTTTCTGAGGTAAATACTGTACTGCCGCAATTGACGTCAATGTGACCGGATTCGGAACTGATGCTGCGCGGTTGGACGAGCTCAAGAAGACACTGATTGCCCATCTGCGCAAAATTTTTACTGACCACAGCATCAAGATAGCCGTCTACCAAGAACTTAATATTATTTTCCGTAGGGTGCAAGTCAATAGCGATAAAAATATTGTCCTTTTTCAAATTTATGAGTTGCTCTAAAAAATCATCACAATTATGGATAAAAAACCAGATAATTCTATTACCGAAACGAGTGGCATGACGATATTGCTTCAGGGCCTCGTCTTGCCGATCACCGCATGTAATGATGTTAATCTGTTTCCAGCTCGATTTTGCCTGGGCCAAAGCTTCTCGAAATCCACGTATACATTCATTCGAATAGCGATCTTCCAATGTCGTGGTCACCAGGCCGTAGCGACCATTCTCTCCCCAAATTTGCCGCATGTAAAGCGCTGCTCTTCGTCCAGCCGTATAATAATTTGTGTCGACGAGCAAAGATGGATGTGCTGTGCTATCCGGCTGATCAAATTGAATGAGAGGCAGTTCCTTTTTTTTCACTTTTACAACAAAGTTCAGAAATGATTCCTGCTGGATGGGCGTGCCGTAGCCCGCGCCATCAGCGATTTGAAACAGTGAATCCAGCACGCCGCGAGGAAAAGATTGTGTTTGGTGGAAGAGTGAAAAACTGACACCCAGGGAATCGGCAGCTCCCTGTAAACCTTGAGCGAAAAAGTCGCGGGAAATTTTTTCAGTAAAATTATGAATAAAAATGTAATGTTCTGTTTGATCGGGTTTGTCACACTGCAGCGCAAGACTCAGAAAAACTAGTATGACTGGATAAAATCGTTGCACAGGAAACTCCACAAAGAAGAATGAGCCACCTCCTCGTTTGTAATCATCAAAAAATGATATCAATCACGATGATGTGAACAAATATACAAAAAAGGAAGAACCAGTTTCAAGCGAATAAATAGAAAGAGCAAGAATACTTTTAATTATCCTTGCTCTTTCATTTGTGGAGGGAGCATGTTATGTAAAAGAGAGATTTCCAGTCTGATCAATATAGATACGCCAAAGTTGCAAAGCGTGTGACGTGACTGGTTTGAATTTTATAAATAAAAACACCACTACCCACCGGCTGCCCGTCATTATCTTTACCATCCCATGTCAGTGAATGAATGCCGGCCTTCAAATCCGATGCTAGTAGATGTCGGATTGTTTCACCCGTAAAGGTTGCTATGCAAACCTCAACATATGCAGAATCTGCAAGGTGAAAACGAATCTGCGCTTCACGGCTGAACGGATCGTTTGATTCCGCCGCCAAAAGGGTGATATGATCTGAATCGCTATCACCTGAAACCAGGCTGATGCGTTGTGCCGGTTGCGCAAGCAGCGCGTTCAATTGGAAAAAAACGACAATCAGTAGCCCTGTTCTTAGCATGTTGTTTGTTCCGTTGTCACTTTTTATGTTGTTGTGTCATTCCTGGTTACATTCGCTAATTTGACTTACAAATCCAGTGCCATAATTGTTGTGACAAAACGATTCGCTTTTTTATAAATCGACTTTGTTTTTTATGGACTTGTATACTACAGACAAATTACAAGTAAACTCTTCCCGCAATATTTTCGTACCACATTGCGTCATTATTTTAAGACTGTTTTAGTCAGTGACATTTTTTTAGTTTTAGCGCAAGATTTGCTGTAAATTTGTGTTTAAAAGACAGACATTATGGAAGGTGAATGAAGGACGAGCAGCTCGTAACAGCATTTCAGCACGGCGAACGCGACGCGTTTGATAAACTGGTTTTGCGCTATCAGGATAAAGTGCTCAACACCTGTTTCCGATTTTTGGGCGACGCGGATGAAGCGCATGATGCGACGCAGGATATATTCATCAAGGTCTATCGAGCGCTTGACAGATTCAAGCCCAGGGCAAAATTTTCAACATGGTTGTATCGGATTGCCGTCAATCATTCGCTCAACCTGGTGCGTTCGAAGAAGAGACGCTCGAGACTCAGGACATTTTCCCTGCTCGGTGCCGAGCAGTCGCAAATAGGTCTGATTGTGGATCATGCCGCACATCCAGACAGCAGGATCGAGAAGAAGGAACGGTCTGAATGTGTACACAGAGCCCTGGAGAAACTCAACGAGGAACAACGCATCGCCATTATTCTGCATCGGTTTGAGGATTTGTCGTACAAGGAAATCGCCACGATTATGAATACAAGTGTTAGTTCGGTCGAATCGCGCCTCTTTCGCGCCCGACAAAAATTAGCCAAGCTATTGCAGTTTATGCTTGACTGAAAAAATTAAGGACAACTCGATGAAATGCTCTGTAATACAACAAAAATTATCAGCCTGCTTGGATGGTGAGCTGGAGGATAGCCAAAATTTTCTTGTGGAATCGCATCTCAAGACCTGTCAAACGTGTGCAACTGAATTTGAAAAACTGAAAAAAATGGACGCATTATTGGATGATGGCGTCCGGCTGCGGCCACATCCTTATTTGCTGACGCGCGTGAAGGCAAGCGTGCGTGCATCATTAGAAAAGCAGACTCGTCCGCTGTGGGCATTTTTGCACAAGGGACTTGCACCCGCTTTTGTTGTTGCAGGCCTCCTGCTCGGTATAGTCATTGGACTGCAGCTCAATGATAATTTACCATCACGCGCGACAACCGAACAATCGGCAGATTACTCGATTATTGATGCAAACTTTGTTGAGCCGCTTCCGAGCGGCTCAATCACGGCTACTTATGTTGGTCTGGTCAATTCGATGCAATGAGGATAGTATGAATTCTAAATGGATAGTGTTGGCACTGCTTTTTTCAGTCGCTGTGAACATTGCCGTTGTCGGCACCCTGGTTTATTTTTGGCCGCGCAACGAAGAGCGGCGTATTGTCTTTCGCAATCGTCCACCAAAACAACATGAAATTGTGTGGTTCAGAACGCCACATGTCCCACCCAAAGTGGCACAGGATATCGATTCGTTACGTCGAGATTATCACGAACAATTGGTCACGGTGCGCATGGCCATCGACGCGGATCGTGAGGCCATCATCGCTCACTTGATGCAAAATAAAGTCGATCGAGATTCCCTGGAAAAAATTCTCCAGAGCCTGACGCACAAACAGATCACTGCCGAACGCCTGACAATCGATCATCTGCTGGAGATCAAACCACTGCTTCCGCAAGAAGAGTGGACTTTTTTTATACGTGATCTCAAGCCACGACAGACTATTCGAACAAAAATTCTCAAACTGAACAGCGGCGATAGCACGAGTATCTTGATGCAGGAAGAGATAGAGGACATCCAGATATTCGATCAAAAGACAAAAAATCACAAGAGTCTGATCAAACGTAAAATTCAAAACTAAAGGAGCACATTATGAGAAAAA
Source organism: Candidatus Zhuqueibacterota bacterium (assembly GCA_016928775.1). Lineage (GTDB taxonomy): Bacteria > Zhuqueibacterota > Zhuqueibacteria > Residuimicrobiales > Krinioviventaceae > Kriniovivens. The sequence goes on from JAFGKD010000028.1 coordinate 32,882, forward strand.
CCATTTCTTTCAGCATGATCAGCCTGCTTTTCATTTTTATAGCGGCATTGTACGCGCAACAGACATTTGATGTTGACAAAGTTGAAGGTGATAAAAAAATCATCAAAATCCGCAAGGGCGGCGACATGCTGCACTACGATCTCCTCGACCTGACGGATGCGCAAAAGAAGGAATTTAAAAAACTGGACCTTGCCTGTGAAAAAGAGATCGTGAGCACCAAAAACCAACTCGACGTCGCCAGGCTCGAATTGGAGGTAGAGCTGGATGAAGAAAATCCGGACATGAAAAGCATCAATTCATTGATCGACAAAATTCACAGCATGGAAGCGGAGATAGAAAAAAAACGTATCGCCACGGAATTTAAGAAACGAGATCTCTTGACCGAAGAACAAAAGAAAAACTGGAGCATGCGCGGTCTGCGTGGCAAAAAGGACATGATCATGTTCCGAGGTGATGAACTGGATGATTTGATGTGGTTCCGGGGCGGCAAAAGTCAGGAATCATTAGCTCCTAAAATCAAACGGGAAATTGAAATTCACGAAGAGTAGGTCTCGTGCAATCAGTTACGCGCCACGCAGAGACAGCTCCTCTGTCTGGCACGCTATGACACAGGCAAATAATTAACTTTTACATTATCGATAATTTTTGATTTTCTCAGTGGATTGCCAGGTGCGAGCTTGAGCGAATCGGCCTATCCCGCATTATTTGTTGGATAAAAAATCCCGGCGCGAAAATCATCTTTCGTCCGGGATTTTTGTTGTCTATCTCTCTAGACAAAGTCCGCCATGATCTTAGCCAAAAATCGATCTACTTTAACAGAATCATTCGCCTTGTGTCGGTGAAAAGAGTACCCGATAGATTCGTGGCGGTGAGCCTGCAGAGGTAGACACCGCTTGTCAAGAGCCTGCCGTCAAAGCTCATCCGATACTGACCGGCTGGTTGTGACGTCTCGACCAGAACAGCCACCTCCCGACCGCGTGCATCATATACCTTGAGCGACACCACGGCATCAAACGGCAGCGAATAACAAATTTCAGTCGTCGGATTAAAGGGATTGGGATAGTTTTGCTGCAGCACAAATTCCGTCGGAATCGCTTTTTCACGCTCCGCTTGTTCTTCATCGTCATCCGTATCATCTTCAGCCAATTCGTTTCTTTTCGCCAGATAATCGGCGCCGCCAAAGGTCCAGGTATCGCCAAACACGTCAACGTCGGTGTTGCCGCCGAACAGCACGATGCGGCTGGAGCCGTCCAGGCTGGTCTCGGCCAGGCCCGGATTCGCCCGTACTGCCGGACTGGTGTCATTGTTGTCGTCCTCGGTCCAGGTGTTGTCGCTTTTGTCAAACACCCAGGTGTCGCCATAGAGCACGGTTTCGCTGTTGCTGTTTGGATCGGGGATGATGTCGGCCCGGCCGCCAAAAATCAAAATGCGGTCGCCGCCCAAACAGGCTGCGGCATGATTGTAGCGCGCCGGAGGACAGACCGAGGGCGACAGCAACGTCCAGGTATCGTCGCTGCGGTCGTACAACCAGGTTTCATCATCCTGGGTGGTGCCGGTGTAACCGCCAAAAAGCACGGCCTGGTCGCCGCCGAAATAGGCCATGCCGAACGAAGTGCGACCGCTGGGACGGGCTTTATTGGCGCTCTTGCGGGTCCATTTATTTTGACTCAGGTCGAAAATCCAGGTCTGGTCACTGCGGCTGTAAAATTTGTTGACCACGCGACCGCCGAACATCATCACTTTATCGGTTCCGCCGATATAGCTCATGCCCTGGCCATCCAGGGCCGGCGGTGTGCCGCCGGGAGTGAGTTTTGTCCAACTGTTGGACGCCAGATCATAAAGCCAGGTCTCGATCGCCGGATTGTAGCCGATCCATTTGATCACCGGACTGCCGCCGTACATGAGCACCTTGCCGTCGCCGATATAGGTCATGGCCATGCGAAAGCGTCCGCCGGGTGCATTGGCAGGTTGTTTGTTGGTCCAGGTGTTGTTGGTAATATCGTACAACCAGGTGTCATTATAGTTCGTGCTGCCGTTCGTACCGCCGAACATCAGTATCCGGCCATTGCCAATGTAGGCCAAACCGTGCCAGTAGCGATCCGCCGGTGATGGTGCAGGTGACACGTCTGTCCAGTCGCTCGGCGAAACGCCGGTGCCCTGAATGGCAAATTCATAGGGATTTTCATCCGGATCATCATTCGGAATGGTAATGGTGGCAGTATGCAAGCCGGGCGCCCTGGGCGAGAATAGTATACCAAAAGACCATTGATCCCAAATAGTAACTTCACTATTGGCGGAAAGAGGGATAAAACTAAAAGCATCCATATTCGGACCGCTAATTTGCACATGTGGCGAGCCGGTGAGATATAACGAGATGTTACCGCGGTTAAAAATGAAAAAAGAATGGTAAACCGCGTCGCCGCCAATTTCCGCCGCGCCAAAATCGGTGCCATCACTGGTTGAAGGGGTGTTATCGCCATTGACAATTGAGATATTATTCCCCTTCACATCCATCTCCGGTGCGCCCGTGCCCGTGCCTTGAATCACAAAGTCGTAGGGATTCTCATCTGCATCATCATTGGTTATGCTGACGATGGCAGTGCGCAAGCCCACGGCGTTCGGAGCGAAACACAGAGTGAAAGTAGTGCTGCCGCTCGGTGCGACAGAACTCGACGGCTCTGCGTTCACTATGAAGTCTGCCGCGTTTGTACCGCTAATCTGCACTTGCGGTGATCCGTTAAGATTCAATGTGGATAAGCCATTGTTGATAATCGTAAAGGTGCGGTACGGCTGCGTGGGGTTGCCGATCCCGGCCGAACCGAAGTCGGTGCCATCGCTGGTGGAAGGCGTATCATCGCCATCGGCAATGGAGACGCCGTTGCCCCGCACATCCATTTCCGGCTCGGAAGCGAAAATATAGGCGGAACCGGAAGTGCTGCCGTTATCGTCATCACCATAAGCGCCCACCAGAGCAAAGTCGCCGCTCATGGACACTGCGGTACCAAACGCGTCATCAAAAGCGGCATCACTGGCAATGAGCTTTGTCACCTGGCCCCAGTTATCCGGGCCGCCCTGGTTGCGGGAAAATATATATGCCGAACCGGAATTATAGCCATAATCGTCACTCAAGGCACCCACGATGGTCTTATCACCGCTGATGAACACTGATTTGCCGAATTGGTCTCCGGCAAGGCCATCATCGGCAGCGAGCTTTTTAAAAAGTCCCCAATTGTCCGTACCGCCTTGATTGCGGGCAAAGATGTAAGCCGAGCCGGACTCGTTGTTATTAATGGCGCCAATTAACGAAAAATCTCCGCTGATTGAAACCGAATATCCAAAGTAGTCATTGGCAGCGCCATCACCGGCGGTCATTTTTTTTAGCTGACCCCAATTGTCAGCGCCGCCCTGATTCCTGTAAAAGAGGTACGCCGAGCCAGAAGAATTACCGTTGTCATCGTCATATGTTGCGCCTGCGGCGGCATGGTCTCCGTGAATGGCGACGGAATGACCAAAACAATCATCGGCAGCGCCGTCGCCGGCAGTGAGCTTCTTGGTCTGACCCCAGTTATCCGCGCCGCCCTGGTTGCGGGCAAAAATGTAGGATGAACCGGAATTATTGCCATGGTCATCATCCCAATAGGCGCCGACAATGGCATAATCACCGCTGATAGAAACCGAATACCCGAAATAGTCATTGGCAGCGCCATCATCGGGAATGAGTTTCTTCACCTGGCCCCAATTATCCTCGCCGCCCTGATTGCGGGCGAAAATATAGGCCGAACCGGAGCTGGTGCCGTTCGGTTCATCCCCCGAAGCGCCCACGATGACAAAGTCGCTGCAAATGGAGACTGACTCACCAAAGTATATGCGGTCTTCGGTGTCGCCGGCGGTGAGTGTTTTAATCTGAATCCAGTCACCGGCTGTGTTGCGTTGAAAAATGTAAGCTACGCCAGCTTTGTGAGAACTATGCCTGTCGCCTTCAGCGCCAACAATGGCAAACACTCCGTCAATCGCCACTGCAGTGCCGAAAGAATCATCCTCCGCGCCGTCGTCCGGGAGGATTTTAAATTCGGATGTATACTGGCCGTAGCCGGGAAGGGCGACAAGGATAAAACAAAACAGCACGATACAACATTTGATCATGGTATTCATGATTCCTCTCCTCTATAAAGTGTGATGTTGCTCGAATGTGTAGACCTGGGATGATGAAACAAACTTGCTGTCTCGGTGTTCACGTTCATTCTTTTTATTCTGTCATTGTGGAAAGATGCTAAAAGTGCGAGCAACATAAAAACGGGTGATTTGACGCAGCAGTTTAAAAAAATCTGCCGCCAAAGTCTTTCACTCATGCTGTAAAGTTTTGCAGGTATGTTGCATGGGGATGGTTTTTTGAGGTTGTTCCGGTCAGAAAGAAAATAGAACGCGGATTGAACAGATTTAACGGATTATAACGGATTTTTTCAGCCATGCTTTATCCGTTCCAATCAGTTCGATCAGTTCAATCCGCGTTCCATTTTATTTTTGTGCATTCGGTAAGCAATTGGCTGTAAAGGAGCTCACTCAGTCTGTCTTATCGGCAAATTCCTTTGGCGAACAGCCAAACTGCTCCTGAAAACAGCGGGTAAAATAAGCCTGACTGCCAAAACCGACTCGATAGGCGATTTCGCCGACGCTGCCGGCATGGCTGCGTAACAAATCGGCGGCGCGCAACAAACGCACCGAGCGCAAAAACAGACTGGCGGATTGGTTGGTGAGGGCGTGCAGCTTGCGGTGCAGTTGCGAGCGACTCATGCCCATGCGGCAGGCAAATTCTTCGATGCTAAAAGCCTCATCGTCGAGCCGCTCTTCTACAATCGCCAAAGCTTTTTCCAGGAAAGCCTGATCCAGCGGCGTGGCGGCCATTTCGTTGGGTTTTAAAACGACCGTAGTTTTCCAGCGCTCGCGCAAGGTGCGTCGGGAGCGGATAAGATTTTGCACGCGCGCTAACAGTTCTTCTGATTCAAACGGTTTGGTGAGATAATCGTCAGCGCCGGTCTTGAGGCCGGTTACTTTGTCCTCCAGCGCGGCGCGGGCGGTCAATAAAATGACCGGAATGTGGCTGGTGCGCTCGTCCTCTTTGAGCGCCCGGCACATGTCATAGCCGTTCATGCGGGGCATCATCACATCACCGAGAATCAAGTCCGGAATAATCTCGCGGGCTTTTTCCAAACCCTCAACGCCGTTTGCGGCCTCGACGGTGCGGTATTCATCTTGCAAATAGTCTCGAATCAATGTTCGTACATCCGCATGGTCTTCCACAACAAGAATGATGGTGTCAAATTCTGCCATCGATTCAGGCCGCGCGCCAGAAACAGTATCAGAATCTTCCAAATTAATCAAGTCATCGGATAGTGCGAGAGTCTCCGACAACTCTTCGGCGCCAAACACCTCTTTACTCATCGGCAAACGAACGGTGAAGGTGCTGCCCTGACCATCGACACTTGCAACTGAGACCTCTCCCCGGTGCAGCTCCACCAGCTCCTTGACCAGCGACAACCCGATGCCGGCGCCCTCGTGCTCGCGCGTGCTGGAGACATCGCCTTGATAAAAACGATTGAAAATGTGTGGGAGGAGATCAGGCCGAATACCAATGCCGGTGTCGCTCACTGCAATGTCAACAAAACAGTGATCCTGCGCAGCACTTTTGTCAGGCGCGTCCTCGCGAACGCGCTGAACGGAAACCTGCACCGAACCTTTTTCTGTGAATTTGAACGCATTGGAGAGCAGATTGTAAAATATCTTTTCAATTTTATCCTTATCAAAATAGAGCAGAATCTCCTCTGTCTCGCAGCGGAACTGCAGCGAAATATTTTTTTGCTCGGCCAGCGAGGCAAACGACATGGTGATTTCCCGAACCAGGGCCACAATATTTCCGCGCCGCACCTGCATCGTCATTTTGCCGGTTTCAAGCCTGGATAAATCCAGCAATTGATTGACCAGGCGCAGCAGTCGTTGACCATTTTTGTGAATTAGGCGCAGCTCCTGTTTGATGTTGTCCTGGGTTATTTCGGAGATCAGTCGCTTCACCGGTGCAAGAATCAAAGTCAACGGCGTACGAAATTCGTGCGAAATATTGGCGAAAAAACCGGATTTGATATGATCGAGCTCTCGCAGTTTTTCCGCTTGCAGGGCCAATTGTTTCTCATGGGCCACCACCTCGGCGGTGCGCTCTTGAACCGCGCTCTCGAGTTCCCGCGCTCTTTTTTGCAAATGACGAACACGATATTGAACAAATCCAATAACCGCAGCGATCATAAAAAGCACATAGACAGTATAGGCCCACCAGGTTTTCCAGACAGGTGGATTGATGACAAGGCGAATGGACGTGCCGGTTTCATGCCACACACCGTCGTTATTGGCGCCCTTGACGCGGAACACGTATGTGCCGGGCGACAGACTGGTGTAGGTGGCGCGACGCCGCGTGCCGGCTTGAACCCACTGCTGATCGAGATTTTCCAGTTTATAAGCATAGCGATTTTTCTCCGGCGCTGTGAAATCCAGAGCCGCGAACTCGAAGGCAATGGTGTTTTGAAAATGCGCCAGCCGAATCTCATCGGTCTCGGAAACCGGTTTTTGCAACGGCGAGCGGGGATCACGAAATGAAACGGATTGGTAATTTATATAAAAATCGGTCATCACCACAGATGGCGCATGCGGATTATCGCGAATGCTGTCCGGATGAAAAACGTTGAGACCATTGATGCCGCCGAAAAACATCTCTCCCTTTCGGCTTTTAAAGTAGGCATTGCGGTTGAATTCATTGCTTTGCAAACCGTCGCGGACATCGTAATTACGACATGTTTTGCTGACTGGATCGAACCTCGACAGGCCGCGGTTGATGCTCATCCACAATCGACCGTGATCGTCAGACAAAATGCCATAGACGACATTGTTCGGCAGCCCGTCTTTTTCAGTATAGTGGGTGAATGTTTCAGTTGTCATATCCAGGCAATTCAAGCCGCCGCCGGCTGTGCCGAGCCAGAGAAATCGCGCCGGTTCGAGCGGATCAGGCAGAATGGCATAGATCACATCATAGCTCAAGCTGGATGGATTTGCCGGATCGTTTCGATAGACGTGTGCTGATGAATCCATTGGATTCAGGCGAATCAATCCGGCGTCAGTGGTCAGCCAAATGAGGTCATCCGTTTGTTGAACAGCCCGAAACACGATCAGGTTATCTGCATTCGGCACCCCGGCCGCGATCAACAGGCCCGAGATGTTCGGCAGGTGTTCCCACACACCGTCCGGCGTGCTCAGCATGACACTTTGGTGATGTCGGGGAACAAAGGAGATTCGCTTTATCTGCCCGGTGCGCGGATCAAGCACGCTAAAACCTCTGTCGGCTTCGAACCACAGGCACCCCGGCGCATCTTCGGCAATCGTGCCCACCGGAAAAGAGATGCCGCGAAACCAGTGCCATCGATCCGTCGTGCGATCAATCTGATAGAGGCGATCATTCGCCGCGACCCACAGATGCCCGGTTCGGTCTTCGAGAATGGCTTTGATACTCAATTCACTTTGCCCGAATAGATGGTGTTGTTTGCCGCCATAATGGTGAAATTTTTTAGTGATCGGCGCCAATTTGTCGAGTCCCTTGCCCGGCGTGCCGAACCAGAAACAGCCGCCGCGATCCCGGCAGATCGAGATGACCGCATCAAAGCTGATGCTGTGCGGGTCGAACGCATCATGCCGGATAAATTGAGCCTCAGCGGCGTGCGGATCAAACAGGGCGAGGCCAAGCAATGTACCCAGCCAGAGCTTTCGATCGGGGCGTTCACAAATTGCCATGATGCTGCCCTGCCAGTCCAATTGCCGCGTTTGGGCGGCCAGAGCAAAAGTTTGAAATGTCGCTTCGCCATTGAGTCGGTCGAGGCGATAAAGCGCTGCAGGCGTGCCCACCCAGACATTTCCTTTACTGTCTTTGTACAGGGCGGTAATAACAGTGTTGTCAAAGTGATGGTGAAAAAAGCAGGCGGTGTTATCGTTTGGCAGGGCATTCAGGCCATTCATGGTGCCGATCCACAACGTGCCCTGATCGTCAACAAGAAGGATTCTTATATGGTCATCGCTCAAACTATTTGGATTGGCGGGATCGTGCCGGTAGCGGATGAATCGGCCATTGCGGTCCGGCAAGAGCCGGTTGAGACCTTGACCGGTGCCGACCCAGAGAGCGCCGGTTTGATCTTCGGTGATCGCGTAAACGTCATTGTGGCTGATACTTTGCGGGGCTGCCGGATCGTGCAGATAGCGGATAAATGTTTCGGTTTGGCGATCGAATCGATTCAATCCCTTGGCGCCGATCCAGAGCGTTCCATCGCGATCTTCAAAGAGAGCCGGGATGACCGGCCCCGAGACCGACGTGGAGTCAAACGGATTATGCCGAAAAACTGTAAACTGATAACCGTCATAACGATTCAGCCCGTCGCTGGTGCCGAACCACATGAAGCCTTTATGGTCCTGCAAAATAGCGTAGACGAGATTCTGTGAGAGTCCGTCGTTTATGGTGAGGTGCTCAAAATGCAGTCCCGAGCTGCAGACGGAACAAATCAAGCAGAAAAAGAGAAATATGATAACTCGTCGAGTCATCTACGGCAACCCCAAATAATATGATCGAATAGCACTTGATGCTATAGCGAAAAAAAGCGTCTGTGCAGAATTCACTTAAATAATGACAGGAAAAGATTGACAAATGTCAACATAAATATACCACCTGTCGGTTTTTTATCGTTTGGATTTTAACAGTGATTTTTGTAATGTAAATAGCACATTGTAAGGGATGCATTCATTGCTCGGGCGGACATATGACTAAAATGACCAGACTCTGTTGTTTTACACTCATTTTAAGCAGCTGCATCTGTTTTGCCCAGCAGATCACAATCACTGGAGATATTCGAGACCAAAATACACATGAGAAAATTTCCAATGTAAATATATTTGTCAAGAACAGCCAGGTCGGCACAACAAGCACTGTCAATGGGCAGTTTTCCCTGGATATACCAACCTCGCATCCGGACAGTTTGGTCGTCTTTCAACACATTGCCTACAAAGTCAGAGAAATAGCACTTGATTCTCTTCGGCAGTTGACGACAATCTATCTGCAGCCCAGAATTATTCCACTGTCACAATTAAGAATCGAAGCACAAGGCGAACCGAGCGGCATTCAAAGCGACCTGCCCCAGGCGATCACGATCAAAAGGGCGGACAATTTTGCCAATCGGGGATTTATTGACGCAGCCGACTATTTAAGCACCGATCAAAGTATTCAAGTTGAAGAACAAATCTCCGGCAAGAAAAGCATCAGTATTCGCGGCAGCAATCCGGACGATGTTCTTGTTTTGTATAACGGCATTAAAATGAACAGTGCTTTCGACAACACCTTTGATCTCTCCCTCATCGATCTGGAAGATATTGAGCGCCTGGAAATTTTTCGCGGCAGTCAGACGTCTGTGACAGGCACCGGGGGATTTGCCGGCGTTGTGAACATTGTCCCGAAAATAGAACGTGATTATTTGATAAAGTTTCAACAACGCGTTGGAACCTATAATTCTGGAACGTGGGGGCTGTCGCTTTATAAAAATTTCAACGATCTCCATTCAGCCTACAGCTATCGCAAAGGAGGTAGTACACGCCAATTTTCCGGCTCTGATTTTGGCCAAGACTATTTGATCAACAAATCCGAACAGCATACGGCAAATCTGGACTATCGATTTGATAACAATCTTTTGAGCGCCTCTTATTTGCGATCACATCTTGATTATGATAATCAACGCTATCGGGAAAATATAAATAATATGGATCAGCTTGTCTCTCTCAGATACCGTGGAAGAATCTTTCGCTTTTCAGGTTTTGATTTAGCTGCTTCACAACATCAATTGCAAGAGGATCAGCATCTCAACAGTAGCAGCAGATTTTTTTCAGAATTTCTGGATAAACACCTTGAGAACACCTCCTATAATTACACCGTCAATAAAAAATGGTTGTTTTCCAATACTGAATTTTTCCTGTCCTATCAATTTGAAGATGCGTCCCTCAATTTTCGAGATCAGCTCACCAACCCGGAAAGGAACAGAACCGACATTTACAATGAACAGATGAGACGTCAGCACCATGGCTTTGTGGCGATTGCCAAACTATTCAATCAGCTCGAGTCGCGTTATATTCCTGTTTTTGATATGGATATCTGTATGAGAAATGATCATTTAACGGATGCCAGAGAGACAGATCAGTTCTCCACCGATAAAACGTGGAATAAAACAACGCTCAAATTTTCGTCAAACATGGAAGGACAATCTCAAAATGTTGTCTATCATGGCTATTTCAATTATGGGAAAAATGTCAAGTTTCCGACCATGCTGCAACAGGTCAGCTCGACTCAAAGGAGAGCATTTTCAGATGATACAACCCAGCTAAAACCTGAAATAAGCAATGGATATGACCTTGGCTTTGAGATGTCAGGGGAGACGCCGGAAGCGATTGTCTCAGCTATTGAGGGCTGGCAGATTTCTTTTTATTTGTTCAGGAATTTTTTCACCGACAAGCTCAGGACGTCCTATACACCCGGTTTTCCCCTGGCTTATTATGACAATGTTCAGACCGCACAAATTAGCGGATTTGAAACAAGAGCCGGTTTGTTTCTGCTGAATAAAAAACTGACGTTGGAAATTGGCTATTCCAATTATGCGATATCGGATAAAGCGGCGTTCCCGTTTAAATATGACAATAAATTTACCGTGGACACAAAAATAAATCATCACGGTTATAATTTCCACCTGCATGCCTTTTATGAAGGCGAGCAAATAGGGTGGATCCGGGATTTTGCCGGCGGATTTGATGAGGTCACTTTGCCGGCTCATTTTAATCTCGATCTGCATCTCAAAAAGAATATCGAAATTAAAAAGTTCAAAATTTTAGCCAATATCAGTGTTCGCAATCTGCTCAATGAAAATATAGAGTTGGTTGGTTTGGCCCTGCGAGATCGACGTTACTATTTAACCGTGGGAGTCGCTTATTGAAAACAATCGTAAAAGCATTTCTCATTTTTTTATTTGTCTGCATACTGGTCTGCACTGAAAATCCCCTGTTTGATGATAATAAAATGACCGGCAATGTCATCAAAGGCCAGGTGCTGCTCAAAGACAAAACATCGGACCATTGTGCCTACGTTTGGCTGGAGGGATTTGATGTAGGCGCAATGACCGAAAAAACCGGCACGTTTCAACTGGATCTGTCCACCTCCAAACATGGTGGCGGATTAGTGGGACAATTTCATCTTTACTTTTATGTCAATAATTATCAACTGGAGTCGGCGACTGTGCTGATCCATAATGGCACTGTTCAACCCAATGCCGGCGATTTGGATGCACAATTTAATCTCAAAAAGACCATTACGTTGACAAAAATATTGGATATCGAGACAATCATTACGCCTGATATCGTTTCGACCACTTTTGAGGATAGTTTGCACCTGACGGTGACACTGAGGGCATATCAGGATACGGTGAAAATAACGACAAAAATTCGCGATGCTGAATACCTGACTGCCGCGTTCATCAGGGGGAGAGGTAATGACAGCAATGTGCTTCTGATCGATTATGGCGGCACATCGTATTCGCAAATTCCCGTTCTCAAGGATTATAAAAAACCCGATTACAAGCGCCAGTTTTACATGTCGATTCCTTTTGCGGCACAGAATTTTGTTCCCGGGGAGTACGAGATCATACCATATCTTATGGTATCGCCCATAAATGTTCCGGCAGGTCTTTTAAACAGTTTGACCAGAAACCAGCCGCAATTAAGCACTGATTTTCTCAATATTCCCATTTCGGAGAATAGTGGATTTTTTCGAATCAATTGACAGCACGTGCGATATCTGGGGAGATAAAGTATACGTTTTTGGGGAGGTCGTCCTCGACTGTGGGGTTGGCTGAGGAGGGATATATTTATTGAAAAATAGAAATGGATTTCTAATTTTCAATAAATGATAAAACGGGCGATTGAAAAACAGTTGTCAAAAGCCTACTTTAACCTTGAACTCGATGGGGAACGTTTGTGTTTGCACTTTAAATCGATATAAAAAGAGAGCAAAATGGTCGTTTCCTCATCCTTGCCTCCATGTCGCCCGCTTTGATGACGAATGTGTCGGAATTTCTCACCGCCAGGATTGGTATGCCAGTCAGCCCGCTTTTGTCAAGCGGGCTGTTTTGCGTGTCTTTTGATCTCCTGAAAAATCTCTTACCGGTATCGTAGAGAAGAGGGCGGATGTCACTTATTTGACCAATAAAAGTTTGATTGTTTTTCATAATTGTCGGCAATCAAACGGCAAAAATTGAGCTCATCGGAGATATTATTTTAAATGATTGCTCTATTAGCACAGAAAAAATATTAAAAAGCTGATTGTTTTGATTGCTTTATCTTTTTGTCTATTGAATTTGATACTCTTTTGGAGTGAATTCACTGTGTGAATTCACGCGGGCCACTGGCCTGCGAGTCAGGCAAACTGCTATGAATACGATCACCCAAATTGACGGCTTTGCCGTCATGCATTCACAAAGAGAATGCACTCCAAATAAGCACTGCTTTTCTGAGTTAATAGAGCAATCATTTTATTTTATTAGAATACATTTTGTGGTTTTAAACAGCCTATTTGCCCTCAGCACAATAAGATATATTCCTGATGCGAAATCTGATGCATCCCAAACCACTAAATGAGTTCCTGCTTTTAGCTCGGTATCCAATAGTCTTTCAATTAATTGGCCATTTATGTCAAAAATTGGTACCGAAACGTCTAAAGTTTTAGTGATTGAAAACTTTATCTGGGTAGTTTGATTAAAAGGATTGGGATAGCTCTGGTAAAGCATGATGTCTGATAATAATTTATCTTTATTTATGGATACGGCTGATGCTATCTCAAAATTGCTAAAAAACTCCCACATATCCTTGTTTATGTTGAAATCAAAATTGTTATTACCAATTATATGATCAGAGGCTCCTGGCCATACATGTCCTCCATTCACAATGCGATAAAACAGGATTTGTAGTTTATTTGAACTATTATAATAAGAATATTTTACTACTGTCGATCCATCGGAAGGATCAATATCAGGCATAATTATTGAATCAGATAATGTACATTTATTATGATTAATCCAGTATCCCAATGTTTCACCCACAGAATACCATCCGTCCCTTCCCCCGTTATATGGAACAAGTACATCTGCTGTTCCGTGACAGTAGAACATCGGCATCGGCGTTTTTAGCTCAAAGTTAGTGATGTGATCTTCACTTAGGGTCGACACAGAAATAACTTCGTATTTTCATCTCAACACACAGCTAGCAATTTGACCAATTTGGTTTGATTGTGTAGTTCCAACTGCCAAGTTCATCATATGGGGTGATATTGAGGTTTTTGAAATCATTATCATCAATCTTTTTCCCTTTCTCATATTGGTGCTCATCAAGAAATGCTTCAATGTGAAGTCCGGTATCCGTTTTCGTGCTTTTGATAAAGTTCAAGAGAGTTTCAAAACTTTCCAAGGGATGTCCCGCCCAATTCTTACTAATTTCACTAAACATCCTATGTTCCACAGGATTCCATTTACTTGCCCCGGTCGGATAATGGGATACTTTTACTTCGAGTCCATGTTTGTTAGAAATCCGATCTTGAAGAAATTTCTTAAAAGTACGAGGTTTCGCCCCGTTACTTCCTCCACTATCAGCCAAAATCAGGAGTCGTTTTGAGTTAGGATATTGGCTTTTACCCTGATTCTGCCACCAGATATCTATAGCATTGACAGCAAATTCCGGGGTATCCGCAGACTTGCCAACCACAACGACGCCCGTATTTTGATTAATATCATATATACCATATGGTGAGGCGATGCCAACTGCTTCGGAGCGGAAATCATGATCTTTGACCTTTTGGGCTTAGAGGCACCATGTTCGCCCCGGATTTTTGAACAATCCAATCAGCTCCTTCTTCTTGGTGTCCACACTAATAACTGGGTCACCTGTTTTGTTAAACTGCTCACGGAAAACCTTTATTATGCCAAACTGTTTATCCCTGTCCGGGTTAGACCCTGTTGATATCGTCTTAC
>JAFGKD010000001.1 GCA_016928775.1 Candidatus Zhuqueibacterota bacterium
AGCACTTTGGCACGAAAGAGCGCCGAATTAAAAGGAGCGGCTATCTCGCAGGATGGTCATGGGGGGTAAAAATTTGTGCGACATGAATGTCGCACCACGGTAACTCGGCATTTATGTCGAGTTTGGAGTACAAAGCCCCGTCTCTTTCTATCGCATTCGGGGCTTTTTTTATATGGTTGATCATCACAATCCACATTCAAAATGGAACTTTGGCACGAAATAGAGTCGAATTGGCTAAAGCGGTTATCTTGTAGGACGTACAGGCAGGTGAAAAAAAGGTGTCGCCGCGATCAAAAGCATGACTGTCAAAATGGTCGCTGACACTAATTTGTCCATTCAGCAATAAAAGAATCTCCGGCGATTTTGATTGTGCGTTTTGAAAAGCTTCACCAGGGAACAAGGTCAGTTTGCTCAATTCAAAGTCTATGGCTGGTGTTTTATAAACGCGTTCGGCATAAGAGATAACCTCACCGATTGACTTTTCGGGCTTGTGCCCTTCATACTTGACCGTCTTGAGCAACTCGTCAATATCAATGTATTTTTCCGTCAAACCTCCCCGCAAGACGTTATCCGAATTGGCCATCAGCTCGACGGTTGTCCCGAAAAGATAAGCGTGCAATACGCCGGCGTCCTGAAATGTGCTCTCACCGGGTTGAAGGTGTACAAGATTCAACAAGTAAATAGAAAAGATGCCGCGATCGCGACGGTTTTCCGGCTGTGGAAAATCGTCAAATGCCTTCAATGCCCAAAAATCCGGATCGTCCCTGTGCTGGGGATTTTCTCCTCGCAAACGTTTGACAAGTGGATTTAGCATGCTATCCACATTTTCCTGTGGCAAGCGCATAATGTGCTTATACAATCCCTCGACTCCATCGGCATAAAAGATAGAAAGCAAAGGCCGAAATTCAGGTATATTTTTTATAATATTCTCTATATCCTTGGCGGGACGAAATGCATGCAGCATCCAAAAGTCATTGAGCGCGACATGTACTTCAGGCTTGTGATTGGTATCATTATAGCTCCTGTGCGGTGCATCGATTGGTATGCCCGAATCATTCTCTCGGGCGAATCCCTCCTCCGCCTGCTTTTTTGTGGGATGCACCTGAATGGACAACATATTCCGGGCGTCCAAAACTTTGAAGAGGTAAGGTAAATTTTCTTTAAATCGGCTAATTACCTTTTGACCCAGAACATTGTGAGGAAAGGTTTGAATAAATCTATCGAGGCGATCCTCACCATTTTCAGTGACAATATAAGAAGATGATTTGGGATGCGCACCCAACCACAATTCTGCATGGGGGATTTTATCCTCATTTTTTCGTCCCAAAAGGTGGGGGATATAGTCGTAGCCACCCCAGGAATAATGTTGCACAACACCCTTTAGTTGATAGATTTGTCCTTCTCTCATTTACCTTTTCCGAATATCAAATGCCAGCTCGCCATCAAACATCGGTGTTGAGATGACCATGAGTGAGTTTTCTGTAACAACGGTTTGTTCACTAACGACCAATCCAGATTTGACATCAATCCACTTTGCCGAGTATGATCCATTGGGGACTTTCAAAGTTATGCGGTTTGATTTTCGGCCTTCAATATAACCGGCGTACTGTTCCCCAGGTGTGGACAATAGATAAACAAACAGTCCTGGATGCTGCATCAGGCTTGCTTGGTCCGGCTGCATTTGCGCCAGATCAAAGCTTTCAATAAACCGGCGCAGGACGGCAAGTTGTTGACGTAGTTTTTTCCCGCCGCCACCCGGTCCGTGCAACTCACCGTCACCGTTTTCGAATCCGGGATAAAATGAATAATCCAGTCCATTGTAAACAGCACCACCGGACATAATAAAGCGCCACGCCTGTCGACGATAGACATCAGGACCGGGTCCGGCGAAACCGGATTCGTCAAAGGATATAGGGCGATTCCAGCCGAGGTTTACATTGACGCATTGAGGCAATGCGTAATGAAAATTCAGGATGGATATATTTTCATCCACCTGCGAAAGAGGATGGATGAAATTACAGTAATTTTGCGCGATGAGGTGTTTTTTCGCCAGCATCTTTTCCTCATCCGCAATGATGGATGCAATTTTTTCTTGCCATCGCAAAGAACTCTCGTTCGCCAATTCGATGAGGTTCTGCCATTTATTGGGCAATTTATCGTCGATGAGATGCTCAAGAATGACACCGGCAGAATCGGCCTGATCAGCCCACGGCTCATTTTGTATTTCATAATAAATATTGTCAAACTTGTTCAGCTCGCGGACGATTTTCCGAACCATCTTTTCCTGATAGGCAAAGATATCGCCGTTATCCAGCGTATGGCATTTTACACGGTTTTGGAGTTTTATACTATTGACATTATTCTCCGGATGAAATGGCATATAGCGCCAGTTCTCGTCGGTGTAGATAGATGAAAATAAAACCAATTCAACAAAAATACCGCGTTCGTCCGCTTTGTGAATGAAATCAGCTAATCGAACAAAATAATCGGGATTCCACTTGTCAAGATCAAACTTGTTACCGCCATTGATATAGCCGGGGATTGTACTGCGTGCCCAGGGTGGTTGAAATTTATTTTCCGCCGGAGCGAGTGTGTTTTGTTTGATGCCAAAAGCCCCCAGCTTTTCAACATAAGCGCCTGTAAAAAGTCGTGTAAGATTTTGCCCATCCTGTTGCATGGTCTCAAGATAGACATCGTAATCAAAGTCAAGGTTCAACACAGCACCGTAATGCTCGCCGGAACCAATGAGGACGAGAGGTTTGCCATCGTAAAAAAAGTAGTGCGGATTTTCCGGCAACAGCTGGAGCGGTTGGGAGACGGCAGGAGAGAGCATCATCAAGATCAGGCCAATAAATTTCATCTTTGATTCCTTTTAGTGACCCCTCAATGTACTCTTTTGAAGTGAAGAAAAAAATGTTTTTTTACTTCCAACTATGAGGTTTTACTTGTTCCCAAAAGTATCGCCCGACTTTTCCAGAGAGCCCCGTGCGTTGTCGCCCGACCGGGCAGCCGGGCGACAAGACGGTCTCCCCTCATTTGACCAGCAGCATCTTGCGTACCCCCACATAGTCGCCCGCGTTCATTCTGCATATATAGAGTCCTGCCGCCACCGATTCGGAATAATCATTTGTGCCATTCCAGATCATTTCAAATGATCCGGGATTACTTTTTTGATTCAACAGTGTGCGAACCAATCGTCCCTGTATGTCAAAGATATACAATTTTACAACCTCGGCTCTAGGCAACTCGTATCGAATGACAGTGGATAAATTAAAGGGATTTGGAAAAGATGTATGCAAAGCGAAATCATCCGGTAATCCAGAAGACTCGACCTCTTCAACAAAGGATACAGCAATGGGGCCATAGTGCGCCGTCTGACCATCTCGAGAGACGGATTCGAGTTTGTAAAAATTCAGCTTATTCCCATCAAGATCGACATAGGTATAGTCAGCACCACGACCGGAATCCCCCAGGCTGATGATGAGGTTTTGGTTTATCTGGGAGTAAAAGCCATCTTTGGCATCACTGCGCAACATATTAAAGCCGGCGATATCAAACTCACTTGCCGTTTTCCATGTCAGAATCACTTCATTATTGATAAAATTTGCCTGAAAAAGTGCCAACTCTACGGCAATTGGCTTCAATTCCAGGTCCACAATTACTGGATCGTGATCTGAAGAGCGAAAAGGTCCCGAATCGTAGAGCTCCGGAGGATTTTCACTTTGATAGCCAAGTGCTCGTGGCTCATCGGCGTTGATGTGCCAGATGGAGACATCGATGATTTGAGAATTGAGAGAAGCAGATACAAGGGTATGGTCTATTGTGCCGGATTGAGCATCATAGACATAACTATAGGCGCTCTCGCCAATATTTTGTGCAATAATATCGACATAGCCGGAATCAATAAAGGCTGTTAATGGATCTTCATGTGTGTAGGCGTTAAAATCACCCATAATCAGGATATCATCATCTTGACTTGCAGTGGGATCGGTTGCCAACCAATTGATCAGCGCTATCGCAGCATCAAGGCGTGTCTGATTGCAATTCCCCTGGCCATCACCCTGGTCTTCATCTCCGGGACATGCTGTACTACGAGATCGAAAATGGTTGATGACAAAAGTAAAATATTCACCACTCGTGTCCTGAAATGTTTGTGCCAGCGAAGGCCTGTTGCTGGGATCAAAATTTGGATCAACTGAATGATCGAGAATCGCCATTTGGCCTATGGGCGTTAAAAGGCCTGGTTTGTAAACAATTCCGCACGTGATCTCATCATCGCCAATTTTCTCGAGTCCAGGATTTACAAAGGTATAGCATCCGGGTTCTGTCGAATCGTTGAGGGCATGCACCAAATCCTCAAGAGCACTATATTCCCCAAAACCATCATTCTCAACTTCAACGAGTCCGAAAAGATCAGCATCAAGAGCCTTCATCGCGCTGACTAATTTGTCACGTTGGCGGATATATTCATCGAATGAGGCGGCGCCGCGCGTGGTCGGAAAGCCTCCTCCTTGACCATCACCATTAAAAAAGTTGTTGACATTAAAAGCGACTGCTCGCAAAACGGCACCGATTGCCGATGGTGCAGTTGTTCTGTCATTGGTATCGGTAAACTGAACTGATTCGGTGGCATGAATTTCATACTTTTCAAAACTATAGTCCAGAACGCCGGTCAGGGAGGGCAGTGTTGCTCCCAGTCTGAGGGTATTGGAATCATCGATAAACGGGAGTGGATATGGATTTTCAATTCGACTGCCATCATCCAGTTGAATGCGGCAACAGTCATTGTTTTGTTGTTTCGCCATCGCTTCGGCGCCGGGTGTGACGCAATGGGTCGGCGCATAAAGTCGTCCATCGACGGACAGCTCCACCTCGCCATAATTTGCTAATAAAGTATGTCCCGTGATCGTCAATTCCTGTTGAATTGTCACTAACATACCTTCATATGCCTCGAAAGCTTCGGACGTCCCAACGGGAAGTGATATAACAGCGGCATCGGGCAGGGCAACCGTGCGAACACATTTTATGTCTGAAACATCCCGAATCTCGGTGCGGTTATAAAATTCATCCACAATGCCGGTCACCCGAACCATATCCCCCGCCATGACGTCGACACCAAAGCCATTATCCTTGATAAAAATGCCTTCCGAGGTGCTTTCATGGCCATCAATTTGCGCGGTCTCTTCCTGGATAAAAAAGCCGCCCAATTCATCGGATGCCTGAAAATCGCCAACAACAACACCTTCGACGATCACCTCCGGCGTGCCATCAAAAAATGTCGTGGCACCGTTTCCCTGTAAATCATGAATGAGCGTCGCTGGGAAACAGAATCCACCGCAATAGCAGCCTGGAGAATATAAAGATCCGTTTGAATTGGGCGCTTCCGAGTGTTGCATAAATGTTTCACCGGTCACATCCGGTGCCCGCGTGATCGACTGATTCTTGCCGGCGTCGTCATATACAAGCGTCAGTTGATCGACCAGGCCGTCACTTAAAACAAGGGTGTCGCCGGCGTTATTGAGACCCAATGATCCGGTGCTTGCGGCGCACACGATAGCACCGCCAAAATCGCCCATCGGTTCGCCGCCACCAAAGACGACGATGGCGCCGTTTTGGCGAATGACTGTTCCTTCCGGGAAAATATGCCGGATGCTTGTTGCGTCGGCCAGGGTCCAACCAGATAGATCAACAGAGGCATCCGATGCATTGACTATTTCCACGAATTCGTCATCCGCTGTATCCACGACGCCATCACCGTTGGCATCACCATGCTCGGCATCGGGGTCAGCATGGATTTCATTGATAACAAGAGAGAGTGCGATTTTTTTCTGAACGTCCTCATCCCATCTCGGTTGAATGAAAGTGCCATTATTCACATCGACAGGACCGCGAACGAGTGCCATTTCATCATTTTGAACCGGTATGTATGAATATGACCCTTTATTCCCAATACAAGCAGGCCCGGAACCATCGTCCACTTGCCAATGACCGTCTCCCAGATCCGCATTTGTCACGCTAACATCCTGGACCTCAACCAGCACGCCTTCCCACTGCTCTTGCCCCACATCACCTGTCAATAAGAGCTCGGCTGATGGAGGTGTATTGCCGACACTCAGGATTAAAAATTCGGTCAGATCGTTCAATTCGGTCAACGAGCTGGTTTCCGCGACCGTCCCGGTGAGGCGCAATAAATCGCCTAATGCCGGCATATTGACTTCATCGGCAATCCACAAACCGGACCACGCACCACCCGCTGGTTCCTGGATAAAATAGCCATCGCCAAAAACAGCGGTCACCAATCCTTCGGTTGTTATATCAGCGTTACCGTCATATGGAGAATCTCCGCCTGGATCAGTTGTGTACTGGATGTCATGAATGGTCGTGATGGTTACACTGCCACAATCGGCATAGTGCGAACCAAGACCATCAAATGTGTCCTTGTCGTATCCTTCCCATTCTGTCTCGAGAGAGAAGCTTGTGCTGCCGAAACAGACGAATGATTTCCGTCGCAAAGTATTATCGGCGGTGCTGAGCGAATCACTGCCCCACTCGGCGCCCGGATCCACACCAATTTCTCCGATGATATCGATGAGGATGCCGTTTTTTCGCAACGCAATCGCATCATCCCCGTTAAACTTGATGACCGAGCCATTTGTTGTATCCGTCTGAACCAGGATCAATGAATCCGCAGATGGATGGGCAATGACATAAACATCACCATCACTCAAAATAGCGTCAAAGCTCATAAAATTCGACACCGAATCCGAACCATTCGCATAAAACTCCAGGGTAAATTCTGACAGATCGACCGGCACACCTGTACCGTTGTATAACTCGATGGCTTTGTTGTAGCTGCTCCCTTCAATATACTCTGAAAAGAACACATCTGTCGCCTGAGGCAAAACGTGATGAACAGATACAAAAAGCAGGCACAGCATAAAAAGAGACCAGGATTTCATGTTATCCCCTCCTTAAAAAGTTGGTGAAAGGTTGCGCGACAAGCGCACGACACAATGATGAAATAAAAGCCCCTGGAAATCGTTGTGCCCGTGCCCCGATGTTTATTCACGCGCACATTTACGATTGCAGTTAAAGAGATGCAGATGCCGAGTAAATTCTCTCAATTATTTTTAAAAAAATTGATTATTTGGAAAAAAATATTGCATGGATTTGCGCGGGCACGGATCGTTCAGCGTTGAAACTTTATGATCAAACAGGTGATGTCATCGCTCTGTTTGGTTGGTCCGATATAGTGATAAATATCATCAAATAGCGCGACCACAATATCTGCTGGAGACTTGAGGGTATTTTTTCGAATGACATTCTGCATCCGTTTTTCCCCATACATCACCTGCTTTCTGTTCCAGGCTTCGGTGACACCATCGGTGTAGATGAGCAGCACATCATTTGATTGCATTGGGATCAGCTCATGACCGATGGGCACTTTGATGCTGCCGAGAAAAATGCCACCGGCTTCAAGGGCGATGACATTCTGTTCCCCCTGACGAAAAAGGAATGGTGGATTATGACCACAGTTGACACTGGTCATCACTTTGCTGTGATGGTCATACAGACCAAACCAGCAGGTGGCAAACTTGTCACTTGTTGTCGACTCTATGAGCACACTGTTCAGGTTATGCACAAATCCCATAAGATCAAAGTGCTCCTGGTTGAGATGCAAAAATGTCTGCAAACAGGAATGGATGGTTGAGACGATCAGCGCTGCCGGAATGCCTTTGCCGGAGACATCGGCGATCAAAAACAAGCTCTCGCGCTCGTTCAGGCGTAAAATATTGAAATAGTCTCCACCCACCTGGTCTGCGGCCACGAGCTTTGCTCCAATTGAAATGTCCTCATATTCAGGCAATGCTTTGGGCAGAAGATTTTGTTGAATAGCGCGCGCCGTTTCCAGTTCGATTTTGAGCACTTCGGTTTCCAGCTGCTGTTCAACAAGCTGGGCATTTTCAATAGCTATGGCGCATTGAGAAGCCAGGGTTTCGAAAATGTGCATATCAATATCGTCGAACGACTCACCATCTCGTTTGTTAATCACCTGCATGACACCAATGAGTTTATCTTCGCGCATAAGCGGTACACACATGAGCGATTTGGTGATGAAATGTGACATTTTATCAAAGCGGGGATCAAAGCGCGCATCTCGGTAGCAGTCCTCAATATTGAGTGGCATTCGATGCTCGGCCACCCAGCCGGCAAGACCGGTGCCGAGAGGAATACTATATTTTTCGATGATTTTGCCCTTTTCGCCAGTCGCTACCTGGAAGCTGAGTTTTTGTTGTTCGACGTTGTACAAGAGCAATGAACTGGCCTCAGCGTTCAGGACATTTTTGCTTTCTTCCATGATTTCCTGCAACAGCAAGGGCAGTGCTTTCTTTTGTGATATCTTTTGCGATACCGAGTGCAAAAAGTCCATGCGGTCGACGAGAAGCTGCAGGTCATCAACCTGTTGAAGTTGTTCCAAAATCACGCACATCTCCCGAAAATACGCTGTCTGTTTTCGAGTATAGAACAAGAAAAAACAACGGATAAATCCAGAGATTTTAAGGAAAATGCTCTGGCTTTAACCTTAAATTGCACACATTATCGCTTGCTCTGATAAAAGATACTCGAAACAACAAACAACGCCAATGCGCTTGTTTTTATTACGGCTTTTCCGGTCGAGGAACAGTAATTATTGCACGTTGATAGCTAAAGAGATTTGGTGTGCCATGATCTTTGAGCTGCAAAATAATGTGCAGCGTCGATTCGTGCGCCACCTCCGGTACTGTGAACGATGTTGTCTCTCCATTCAGCGAAGAGAGCTTTATCTCGCCATTCAACGTACCTGCCTCGGAGTAGTGAAACCAGGTGATCCCATATAAATCTCCATCCGGATCGTACGAGCCGCTGGCCGATAACTCAATCCTTTCGCCGGGCGTCGCCGATATGAACATAATATCCTTGCTTTTTTCCCCATTGAGCACAGCGACGGGATTGTGATTGGCATCGGCATAATTTTCTGCAACACACCAGTCCATGCGCGCGGCAAAATCGTGTTGATATGCCTCACGCCAGCGCCAGATTGTCGCCTGCGCTGTGGTGTACCAGGAGCCATCTTGCGTCTGAACGCGGTCCCGGCTGTTCGTCCAGATGGGTCGGGTTTCGGCATAGGTTTGTTCCAGTTGATAGCGGCCACCCCAGCCGCCGCAGGCGGGGGAGAGGTGGCTGCCGAGCCCATTGTTGATGAGATTGAGGAATGACGGGGTATCGCCTTCCATGATGTACTCTACCCGCGGATATAATTCTCCCAGAGGGCCATGATTTTGGGCAATATTTTTTGTGAGCCAGGGATTATCCACCAGATCAAAAAAATGTCCTGGCCCGTTTTGATAGTGACGATCGCCGGATATTCCCGTCCAGGTGGCTTTATAGTATTCCGTCCACCACACGCTACTCGGCGAGACGATATAGAACAAGTCGGGAAAAGTGATACGCAGCCACCGCCCGGCATCATCCTGATCAGAAATCGTATACACCCGGATTTTTGCGACAAATTTTGCCAATTCTTCAGGTGTTCGGGAATATTTGACATCCCATAAAGCCTGGGCCAAAGTGTTTGCACCACCCCAAACGGCCACCCATACCGGGCGATCATCCGGCCGGTCAATCACCTCCATGATGTGCTGCGATCCAGGTGATGTTTTGCCAAATCCAACGCCAGCCATGCCAAATTCGGGTTGGCCAGCCGCGGACACGGAAAGCAACTCATCGGCTGTGGGATAACCGTGAGCATGTTTGAGTAAATTATTGCGAACGAGACCATACGCCTTGATCTGTCGTTGAATAAGATCAAGACGCGTGGTATCTTGCAGCCAAACGGATGTGGTGGCGATCAGACCTTCAACATCATATTCGTTCGAATAGACTAAAAAACGCACCATGGATTCCTCATCATCCGGTTCATTGGAGATATCAGTGAGAACGATAACACGTTGCTTTTCCGAGGCGCCAAGGGTGACCACAGCACAAAGAACCAAGCTTGTGACGAAATAAAATAAATGTTTCATGGTCATATTTATCCTTATAAAATGTTCACCGCGTTTTGCCAGCCTTTATAATACTCCTGGGCGATTTTTTGTTTATCTCCGGGTACAAATCGACGTTGGGGAAAGACGATTTCCTTTAATTGTTGCAGACTTGCAAAAATACCACTTTGTAATCCGGCTATATATGCCGCGCCCAGGGCTGAAACATCCTCAATGCCGATGTTCCGAACATTGGTCTGTAATAAATCCGCGATGAATTGCATGACAAAATTATTGGACGTGATGCCGCCATCGGCGTTCAACTCTTTGAGCTTTATTTTCGAGTCGGCTTCCATTGTTGTGATAATATCCTTGATTTGGTAGGGAATGGATTCCAGTGCCGCACGGACGATGTGGTTGATATCTGAAGCAAATGTGATCCCGCTGATCATAGCTTTGCTGTTCATTTTCCAGTGCGGCGCACCAAGGCCACTGAATGCCGGGACAAAATAGACCCCGCCGTTGTCGGAAACAGATGTCGCCATCGCCTCGGATTCCATGACGTGCGAAAAGAGACCCAGTTTGTCGCGCATCCATTTGATCGTCGCGCCAGCCGTGACGATAATGCCTTCGAGCGCGTAGTCTATACGATCCGGCAAGCTCCAGCAAATAGTCGATACGAGGCCATTCTTTGATTCGACTCGTTTATGACCGGTATTCATTAGAATGGAGGAGCCTGTGCCAAGCGTCACTTTGGCGTCACCCCTTTCAAAACACGATTCACCAAAAGCGGCGGCGTGCGAGTCGCCGATGATACCGGTGATTTTTACCGGTCGCGGGAATGTCTCTTCAAAGGTGGTCTCGCCAAAGTCAAATGCTGAAGGTTTCACCTCCGGCACATGCAAGTTTTTGAGACCGAGTCTGCGCAGCAACACGCTGTCCCATTGTAAACGATTGATGTTAAACAGCAATGTCCGAGACGCATTGGTATAGTCAGTATAAAAGCTGCGTCCGCCCGTGAGTTTATAAAGTAACCAGGTGTCCACCGTGCCAAAATAGGCTGCACCATTATCAATTGCCGCCCGAACACCTTCAATATTGTCATATAACCATTTGATCTTTGTCCCGGAAAAATAGGGATCAACAACCAGGCCAGTTCGTGCAGTGATTTCATCTGCAAGTTTGGTTTGTTTGATCCTGCCACAAATGTCGACCGATCGTTTGCATTGCCAGACCACAGCGTTATGTAGTGGCTCACCGGACTTTTCCCACAGAATGAATGTTTCTCGCTGATTGGATATGCCACATATTTGAATACTATCCAGTTCGAAACGTACATTGTGCTGAAATGTATTAACACACTTGTGCACGGCGCTGATCATATTTTCATATATTTTTTCCGGATCCTGTTCCACAAATCCCGGCCGGGGATAGATCGAATCGAGCTCTGTAAATCCTTTTGCGATGATTTTTGCGTTTTCATCAAAAATGATGGCCTTTGTCCCACTTGTGCCCTGATCGATAGCTAAAATATGTTTGCTATTCATGTGACGTTCCTCTGTACTTGCTTTATTAATGTTTGTGCCGTCTTTTTCAAGCCGACTGCGGAAATGCCATAATGATTAAATATCTCCAACTGACTACCCGTCGTCGTATAGTTGTTCGGAATTGCGACGATTGCAAATGGCAAGATGATGCTGTTTTGCAATAGCAGCGCCGCAACTGCTTCGCCAAGTCCGCCTGCGACCGAGTGTTCTTCGACAGTGATCAACACACGACAACGCCGTGCTGATGCCAAAATCGCCTTTTCATCCAGAGGCGCCAGCGTGTGCATGCTGAGAACGCGAGCTGTCAGGCCATCCGATTCGAGCGCATATGCGGCGTCAAGCGCTTGATGAACCGTTTCGCCGGTCGCGATAAAAGCAACGTCTTGTCCATCTTTAAGAATGGTCGCTTTACCGATGACGTATTGAGCAGTTTGGTCATTGATATGCGGCAGCGGCCGTTTACCAAATCTAATATAGAGCGGTTTGGCATGATTGACTGCCGCTCTGACGCAGGCGCGCGCTTCAAAATTATCCGCCGGTACGACGATATCAATGTTGTCCATTGCCCGGAGCGCTGCCACGTCGTGCAGCGAGTGATGCGTTGCGCCCAGCGCACCATAACTGACGCCAGCACTGATGCCGACCAGTTTGACCGGATGGTTGGAATAACAGACGTCATTTTTAATATGCTCCAGGGCGCGCGCGGTCAAAAAACTGGCAGGTGATACCGCAAAGACTTTTTTGCCGCATGCGGCTAATCCGGCAGCAATGCCGACGAGATTTTGTTCGGCTATTCCAACTTCAACAATCTGCTCCGGCACCTCTTCGCCAAAGGGAGTCAACTTGCCGGAACCGCGCGAATCGCTGGTGACAACAATGATGTCTCTGTCTTTTCTGGCACACTCTAAAAGTGTTTGCGCAAAAACATAAAGATTTGGTTCGCCAGTCTCAAATTTCACTCTTTATCTTTCTATTTGAAAATCAGCCAAAAAATATCAGATTGAAGATGAGCGAATGTTGATGACTCTTCAATCCATTCTTGTGGAATTGTCTATTTCCTGTAGCGCCAGCGCATATTCCGTTTCGGTCGGTACCCGATGATGCCATGTCGCGTCATTCTCCATAAAACTAACACCTTTACCCTTGATTGTCCGGGCCAGGATCAAACTCGGCTTGTTTGATTCCAGAGGACCATGCAACAAAACATTCGTCAATTCCGCAACATCATGTCCATTCACCGAGTCAACCGCCCAGCCAAAAGTCACAAATTTATCGAGCACAGGATCGATCCGGCAAACGTCTCTGGTTCTGCCAGTGATTTGTAGCTGATTATAATCTACGATGGCAATGAGATTATCCAGCTTGTAGTGCGCTGCGGCTAACGCAGCTTCCCAGTTGGAGCCTTCGACCAGCTCACCATCGCCCAGGAGACAAAAGACGCGATAGTCGAGCGCATCCATTTTGCCGGCGATGGCCATGCCAACTGACACGGACAGTCCGTGCCCTAATGCACCGGTGTTATGCTCGATGCCATAAACCTGGCGCGTTGGATGCCCGACGTAATGGGATTGGTAGCGACACATCGTTTCCAAATCATGTTCCGGAAAAAAGCCACAATCGGCCAACACAACGTAAAGAGCCTCAACCGAGTGGCCTTTACTCTGAATATAACGATCTCTATCCGATTTATCAAAATTATAGGGAGATATGTTCATCACCCGATTGTACAGCACATTAATGATATCGATGCATGACAAATCGCCGCCCGTATGACCGGCGTTGGCCAGTTTAATATATTTCAAAATTTTGCGACGATAGTTAGCTGATTTTTGTTCAAGTTCGTTCACTGTTTGCTCGTGGTATTTTGTCGTTTTTCGCTGATTATCGCTTGTTTTTTGCACTGGCTCTGTCGATGATAACGGCCAGGAGAATAACCAGCCCTTTGATCACTTGCTGCCAAAAAGGCGAGACATTGAGCAGCACGAGCCCATTATTGAGCACGCCAATGATCAATGCACCAAGGACCGTCCCCGGAATGGAGCCGCGGCCACCGGCTAATGATGTGCCACCAATAACAACGGCAGCGATAGAGTCCAATTCATACCCCATACCCGCATTGGGCTGGGCCGAGTCGAGTCGCGCCGTGACCAGAATGCCGCCAATGGCGGCTAACAATCCGGCGCATGTGTAGACGAATATTTTAATTTTTTGCACGTTGAGGCCAGACAATTGCGATGCTCGCTCGTTACCGCCAATCGCGTATATATAGCGCCCGATTTTTGTTTTACGGCTTAAAATCGTCAAAATGCTCACCACGCTAACGCTGATCCACACGGGCATCGGTATACCAAAAAGCCATCCGGTACCCCAAAAGGCAAAGGTTTTACCCAGCCCGGTGATCGGAAAACCGCCACTCCATAACATGGTCAAGCCGCGCGCCATGGTCAACATGGCGAGGGTGGCGACAAAGGGTGGCACTTTGAAACGTGTGATGACGATGCCATTAAAAAAGCCAAGAGCCGCTCCAACCAGTGCTGCGGCCAATACGGCACCTAAAACAGTGAAGCCAATGAACAGGTCCACGCTCTCGAGGGCAACACCATTTTTCAGCAGGCCGGCGGCAACGGCACCGGCCAAGGCCAATATCGAACCAACGGACAAATCAATGCCGCCGGTTAAAATGACCAGGGTCATTCCCGCGGAGATGATCACGTTCACCGAGATTTGCCGCATGACATTCCAGCCGTTGTTGACGGTGAGAAATTTGTCCGAGAGCAGGCTCAGCACAAGAATCATCGTCGCGAGCGCGAGAAGCGATTGATATTTCGCCAGATTCGCGGTTATTTTTGTCATGGAATTGCTGCCTTTAATATCTTTTCTTCGGACGCCTCTTGCTGGGCATATTCAGCGGTGATCCGTCCTCGAGAGAGGACAAGAATTCGATCCGCGATAGCCAATATTTCCGGAAGCTCGGAGGAAACCAAAATTATGCCGAGCCCCGATTGTGCCAACTGGTTGATGATTTGATAAACTTCATTTTTGGCATTGATGTCAATGCCGCGCGTCGGTTCATCCAGGAGCAGCACTTTGGGATGCGTGGCAAGCCATTTTGCCAGTACGACTTTTTGCTGATTGCCGCCGCTGAGAGTTTCAACATTTTGAGCGATACCCGACGTTTTTATGTTCAGCTTGTCGATGTATTTTGCTGCCAAACGGTTCTCACGCGCCGTGCTGAGAAATCCGTATTGAAGGATTTGCGCAATACATGCCAGGCTCACGCAGTGCGCTATAGACATGGAGAGGATGAGCCCCTCACGTTTTCGATCCTCGGGAACATAACCAATACCGGCGGCTATCGCATGTTCCGGTGATGTGATGGACACTTGGTGTCCTGCAATTTTAATATGGCCGGTTGCCTCGGGGTGGAGGCCAAAAATTGTTTCCAGCAATTCGGTTCGGCCGGCGCCCATCAAACCAAAAATACCGAGCACCTCACCTTTGTTAACGTGCAGATTGATATCCCGCAAAAAAAACCTGGTTGATTGACCGGATTGCGGGAGTGACATCTCGACAACGTGCAACACAACATCCTGTGATGTTTGATGATTTTTGACAAAATAATTCCCTATATCGCGGCCGACCATTTTTTTTACAATGTCGTCGCGTGACAATCCCGCTAATAGACAAGAATCGACACGTTTTCCATCTCTTAATACAGTGAGATGTTCTCCAACTTTATACAGTTCGTCCAGTTTGTGGGTGATGTAAATGATGGCTACCCCTTTGCTGACGAGATCTTTGATCAGAGCAAAAAGAATGGCCACTTCCTGTTCACTGATTGCTGATGTTGGTTCATCCATGATGATAATTCGTGCATCCAGCGAAAGCGCCTTGGCGATTTCGACGATTTGCTGCTGCCCAACGCGCAAACTTGACACGAGCGTCGTTGCCGGAATGTCAAGCTTCAAATATCCCAGAACGGTGCGCGTCTTTGTATGCATTTTATTGTAATCAATGAATCCAAAACGATTGATCGGTTCACGGCCCAAAAAAATATTTTCGGCGACGCTCATGTGCGGTAAAAGGTTCAACTCCTGGTGGATGATGGCGATGCCGGCCTGCCGCGCCTCTGCCGGATTTTTGAAGGCAATTTTTTGACCATCCAAAAATATCTGTCCATCATAATGCTGGTAGACGCCGGATAAAATTTTCATCAATGTCGATTTGCCGGCACCGTTTTCGCCAACAATGGCGTGTACCTGGCCACTTTTTATGTCGAGGTCAACATCTTCCAATGCCGTGACACCTGGAAAACGCTTGGATATCTTTTTGGCGCTGAGAATAATTTTTTTTTCTTCATTATTCGTCATGCTTTAATCCACAATTTCAAGCGTGATGGGAACAATCCTGAGTGGCGTGAGCTGCGGATCGTCCTCGCTCACCGTCGTTGCAGCGCCAAACCGAATACGCTGGCCGACCTGGGCGCGCGCCAGCACAGGCGGTAAAACCGTGTTGCTGACCATTTTGTTTATTTCGGAAGAAATTGTGTTGAATTCCATGGTACTTGGAAAGTCGCTCACAGCCACCAAACCCGAGGCATCGCGAATATCGTTGCCGAAAATAAAAGCTGTTGCAATAGCGACGTCGGCTTGTGTCGCCGGCGGCTGAATGCTGACGAGCAGAGCATCATCGGTAATTTTTAATAGCGTACCCGAACCTTGCAGTAAATAAGAATGATTGCTGGAGACGCCCAGCGTTCTTCCATATTTTGTGATTGCCGTCTGCATGTCCCGGTGCAGGAGCGCTAACAAGGTTGGCGCGGGCACCGCATCGATGAGCTTGTGCTGCAATTTTTTCCAAAACTCCAGTCCATACCGGGGCGAATTAAATTCGGCTGGCTCTTGAGTGGCCTGGTGTTCGCTCAACGATTCAAAATAAATAGAGTTGTAGAGAAGCACGGCTGCGATAATGAACAGAACAGCATATTTGACTATTTTCATCATTTACTCTGCTTTGCCATACGCCGCATATTTTTTTATATTCTCCCGGGTGACCAATTCGACAGCGATAGGTATCTTTTGCTCAAAATCACGTCTTCCTCTAATATATTCATCAGCAAATTCAGCCGTTTTGCGCGCCATGATTTTAGGGAACTGCATACCGGTTGCCACAATCTTGCCGTCACGAATGGAGTCAATGACGTCTCTGGCGCCGTCAAAGCCAAACACCATCACATGCTGAGCTTTGCCGGCTGCTGCGATGGCCTGATAGGCTCCCATAGCCATGGCATCGTTACCACAAAAAACCGCATCAATGTCCGGATGGGCTTGCAGGATTGATTCCATCACCTCCATAGCTTTATTGCGATCAAAATCGGCGCTTTGTTGTGCGACCATCTTTAAATCAGGATAGTTATCCACGACGCTGTGAAATCCGCGCGATCGATTCCAGGTATTATTATCGCCTACCAGACCGAGCAGCTCGACGTATCGGCCTTTTTTGTTCAATTTTTTGACAAAATATTCTCCAAGTGCAACGCAGCCGGTATAATTATCCGACAGGATTTGTGTGACAGCTGCTGTATTTGAGTTGATTTCGCGATCCATACAAAATGTCGGGATGCCGGCTTTTTTCGCCTTTTCGACGTTGGATATGGAGCCATCTGCATCCGTTGGATTGAACAGAATCGCCTTGTAACCTGCGGCAATGATGTTTTCGAAATGATCTGCTTCTTTGGCGTTGTCGTTTTGCGAATCAAAAATAGCCGCCTCGTAACCCAGTTCCTCAGCTCGCTGCTTGGCGCTTTCACCCAGAACAACAAACCAGGGATTGTTCAACGTCGAAATGACGATGGCTATGTGCGCCGGTGTGTCGTCCGTTTTGGGGCCGGAGCACGTCACAATGTGTGAGAAGAAAACCGCGAGTATAGCAAGTATTACTGTAAATAATTTCGACATAATGACACTCCACATTGACTGTAAATATTAAAAGTTCCCTTTGATGATAAAACGAACAGCATCCAGCCGCGACCGGGCCGATTGAATGCTGTGCAATATCGTATCACGTTCCTCTTTTAATGCCTGAATTTCCTTTGACGACACATTCGGATTGACCTGCTGAAGATATTCGAGACGTTCAATTTCTGCCCGCACTATTTCTTTTGTTTGTGTCAGTCGTTTTATTTTTTCTTTTTCCGCCTGTCCAAGAGCAATATGCTGACATTTTTCGACCATGGGCGAGAGCATGTCCCGCATGATCACCGGATTTTCCACATGCGAGCTGGTTGTGGCTTTTGTTTTTTTATTCAGCAACTCAAAGCTGATGGCCTTTGTCACATCTTCGCCGGCGTGATTCACAACAACGCGTATGGATGTTTGTGGAAAAAATCGTTCGATGAACAAGCGCGCCGGCGCGAGACACTCGATAATGTAAAACGCTTCCAAAAATAGCGCTGGTGAATCGCTCTGCCAGGTTGCGCACACAACAGTCCCTTTTTCCAAGCCGAGGTAGAGGTCGAGTACGCCCATAACCATGGGATGATCCGGTGTGATGAACTCGACATCCTGTCTGGACAAGGCGGTGTGACGGTCGAATGAAACAGGCACATGCTCGGTTCTGAAGGGTGGAAATGGGAAATCGGGATGCGTGAGATGATCCATGCCAATGAGATGAATCTGTTCGGATATTTCATCATGCGTGACACCAAAATGTTCAAAAAGCCGCAACATTAAATATGCGAATGCGGACTCTTTTTCAAGGGATAATATTTCATTTTTTAAATGAGCGGCCACCGCGGGATTGAACGAATTTAATTCCAACAAGCGATTGCGTCCCAGCTTGAGCTCTTGCAGCATGTTTGTGTTATATTCTCTGGTCGCATGCAGGATGGCCTCGAGCACTGCCTTGTCTTGTGCCATTGCACTGTTCTGAAAGGCCTGGCCGAATTTTTCATAAATCAGAAAAGCTGCCGCAGCGTTTGTTGCAAAAGCGTTAAAGCCTTCATGAGTCCATCGAATGAGCGCTTCTTGAGGTGTGCCGACGACATAGGGAACATGAATATGAATAGTGTGCCGCTGGCCAATGCGATCCAGTCGGCCAATTCGCTGTTCAAGCAGCTCGGGATCTAGCGGCACGTCAAAGAGGATCAAATGATGCGCGAATTGGAAATTGCGTCCCTCGCTGCCGATTTCAGAGCAGATGAGCAACTGTGCTCCATCTTGTTCAGCGAACCATGCGGCAAAACGATCTCTCTGCAAGAGCGTCATCTGCTCATGAAAAAGCGCTGCTTTGACATTGATATGCCTGGCGAGCGCTGTATGGACAGCTACAGCTTTTTGCTGCGTGTGACAAATCAGCAAAATTTTGCTTTTTTGCCTTTGCAGAAAATCAACACACCACAGGAGTCGCGCATCTTGCTGATAATGATATTCAAGAGACGATTTATTTTGACAGTCTGCTGCAAATTCACCCTCAAGCGTCCGAAGAGCTGTTGCTGTGGCATTGTGCGGATAAAAATGCACCCGGCGCCGGGGAAAGTTTGGAATCGCAGCGCGCGTATTGCGATACATGACACGTCCGGGACCATAGCGGTCAATGAGTTGTTGAATGAGCAAGTCACGTTTTGTTTCGTTTCTCAGTTTTTCCGGGGAGAGTGTGGGATCAACTTTGTGTAATAAGTTGATATCAGACGCTTCAAGGGCCTTTTGCTCCAGCAGCTTGTTCACCAGCCCGGCTGTTTTTAGATAATCGTTTTCTTCGCGTTCAAATTGATCAAAGTCGTGGTAGCGGGAGGGATCGAGCAATTTGAGCCGGGCAAAATGACTGCGGTGCCCCAACTGTTCCGGTGTGGCCGTGAGCAGTAAAAGCCCTTTGCTGTTGTCGGCCAATTGTTGCATCATGTGATATTCAGGACTCTCTTCGAGAATATGATGTACTTCATCGACAACAAGCATGTCCCACTCGGCGTTTAGCGCATGATTGGTTAATTTTGGTCCGTTTTTTAAAAATTCGAGGCTGATGAGCGCCAACTGATCTTCGTCAAACGGGTCACTGGTATCCTCAGGCAGCGATGCAACGTAATCAGCATCAACAATGCGAAAGACGAGATTAAAACGACGCAATAGCTCGACGAACCATTGATGTAGCAGCGATTCCGGAACGATGATGAGAACGCGACTTATTCTCCGGCTCAACAACAGTTGATGCAAAATCAGGCACGCTTCAATGGTTTTACCAAGGCCAACTTCATCCGATAGCAGCACGCGTGGATTCTGGCGAGAGACAACGTTCCAAACGACATAGAGTTGATGCGGAATGAGATCAATGCGGGCACCGATGAAACCAAATGCCGGCGATTGGGCATGTTTGGCACGCCACTCAAGGGCCTGAATGCGCAATATAAAATCCGAATTCAAGTCAAAAAAGCCGCTCTTTAGACGATGTAGCGGCGAAGCATGACTGAAAACACTATGGAGCTCCGCTTCGCTGATGCGTCTGTTCTCGCAAATATAGATCAACACTTCATCCCTGTTTTCGATTTCAGTGATCGTATATTTTTCGCCGCTGCGAGTTTTTATGGTATCCCCAACCGTGAAAACAAGTCGTTTGATGGGTGCCGAGGCGATAGCGTATTGTCTGGTTGTTTCAGCCGCCGGAAAAGAGAGCCGCACCTGCCGGCTGGACACCTCGGTTATGATACCGAGCCCAAGCTCCGGTTCCATTTCGCTGATCCAACGCTGTCCAATGGCACATTTTTGCACGATCAAAAATCTCCGATTGCCTTGTAGTACAGGGTGTGCTGTACAGTAATCCATGCTATGTGAACCGAGATGTGCGTATCGCGCATCACGTCTTGTGTTTTAATCGATCAACCGCCACGGCCCCGATAATAATTGATCCAATCAGAATATTTTGCACATAAGTCGGGATGCCGACGAGGTTACAGCCGTTTCGCAGGATGGCCATCATCAGGGCGCCAATAATCGAGCCGATGGCGCCGCCTTCACCACCGCTCAGCGAGCCACCGCCGATGACCACCGCTGCTATGATATCGAGTTCGAGTCCGACGGCTGCCGTTGGATCTCCGAGGGTGAGATTGGCAAATTGCATAAGACCGGCTACGCCGGTAAAGGCTCCGCAGAGGGTATAAATCCAGATGCGATTGAGACGAACCTTGATGCCACACAGTCGCGCCGCCTGCTCATTCGAGCCCAGGGCAAAGACATAACGGCCAAACACGGTGTATTTGAGAATAAAATAAACCAATGCGGTCAATCCAATCATTGTCCAGACGCCCGGGGCAAAAACAAGCCAGGCTGGTTCCGGATCGACGTTCATCAAGTTGTTCAAGATGGTTTGCGGGGCAATGACGGTTTGTTCGCGCGCCAGCCATTTTGCCACCCCGCGCGTGATTTGCATCATACCGAGGGTGACGATAAATGGGACGATGCGCACCATCGCCGTAATGAGTCCATTCAATAAACCGACGAGTGCTCCAACCACAATAGCGGAAAACGCTGCCAGCCAGACAAAAGCCACCTGATCGGTCTCGAGCCAGTTGAGCATTTTTGCCGTCACAATCGTGACCAATGCGATGATCGAACCCACGCTCAAATCAATACCGCCGCCGACAATGACAAATGTCATACCGAGCGCGCCGAGACCCACAATGACGGTTTGGGTCACAATTGTTTTGAGATTATAGCCACTCACAAATGATGCCGGAGCAAGAAAAACAAAAATCACAAAAACAAATAGCAGTCCAACAAACGGCCCAAGCACATCGAGTTTTTTTTTGATCAAACCGATCATTAAAAAAGATTCCTCTGCACCTCACAGTTTTCCAGTTGTCGCCCAGGTCATGACGCTTTCTTCAGTCCATTCCGATATAGGCCTGGTTTGACTGAGCGTACCTCGATAGCACACAGCAAGCGAGTCACAGATGCCGAACAATTCAGGAAGATAGGAACTGACAATGATAATTCCATACCCTTGCTGGGAAAATTGTCCGATCAAGGTATATATTTCCACTTTGCTGTTCACATCAATTCCACGCGTTGGTTCATCAAGCAACAGGACCGTGCTGCCGTCCAATAAAATGCGGGCCAGTGCGACCTTTTGCTGATTACCACCCGATAACGAAAAGACCGGGTCCATGATAGTGTTGTATTTCATCGTGACTCGATTCGCTGCTTTGGTCACCATGCGGCTTTCTTTTTTTAATTTTAATCGTCCGAGTTTATCTGCAAAGTTTTTCAAGGATGAACAGGAGATATTATCTCGAATTGGCAGGGTGATCGCCACACCTTCCTCCTTGCGGTTTTCGCTCAACATGCTCATGCCCGCTTTCAGCGGCCGCCCTGGAAAGTGTCGGCTGCCCAGGCGAAAATTTTTATCGTGAACGCGAATGGCACCAGATTTTGCGCCATCCAATCCATAGATGCAACGGAGCATTTCTGTGCGTCCAGCACCAACCAGGCCGGCGATACCAAGAATTTCACCTGAATGAAGGTCGAAAGTAACATGATTCACTTTTGGGGGATGATGAATGTTTTTCGCCGAAAAGATCTTTGTACCGATCTGGTGCGGTTTTCTGGGAAACATCTCGTCGAGTGAGCGGCCGACCATGTAGGTCACTAACTGCGATAGCGTTGTGCCGCGAGTTTTTCCGGAAGCGACATTCTCACCATCGCGCAGGACTGTATAGTCATCTGCGATTTGCTGAATTTCTTCGAGAAAATGACTGATGTAGATGATCGTGATATCTTTTTGCTTCAGGCGATTGATCGCGGCGAATAAATATTGCGTGTCTTCCGCAGACAGCGAGCTGGTTGGTTCATCCATGATGATGATGCGGGATTTCCGAAGGAGAGCGCGTGCAATTTCCACGAGCTGCTGCTGGCCAATGCTGAGCTGCGATACCGGCGTTTTCAAATCAAGGTCGCTTTTTCCGAGCATAGCCAGGGCTTCCTCGACCTCTCGCCACTGATGGTGCAGAATGCTGAATTTTTGTTTTTCGACACCGAGCGTGATATTTTCTTCAACAGTCAAATGCGGCGCAAGTGTGAGCTCCTGGTAAATCATGTTAATGCCGGCTTCGCTGGCTTGTTTCGGACCGTCCGGTGCATAGTTATGACCATCCAGCGTCATACTGCCGGCATCAGGTTTCAAGCTGCCGCTGAGGATTTTCATCAAGGTACTTTTACCGGCGCCGTTTTCCCCGATGATCGCGTGCACCGTTCCAGTTGATACCGCAAGGTGAACATCGTTTAGAGCAACGACCGCATCAAATCGTTTGTGTATTGCGCGCATCTGCAGCAGGGCAGGGATCATGGCGTCTCACCGAGCCACGTGGCAACATCCGGTTTTGTTACGGCAACGACTGCCGGGTCATCGATATTTTCCGCTGTGACAAAAATCACCTCGGTTTGAATGATCGGATCAACGGACTTTCCCTGCAAGACCGCAAACGCTGTTTTTACACCATCATATCCCATGCGAAACGGATCCTGAACCACAACACCGGCAATGTCACGTGAGCGCAGCCCCTCTTCAATGGGATCTGTATAGTCAAAACCGACTAATTTGACTTTGCCGGCTTTGCCAACCGTTTGTAATGCTCGCAAAAGACCGAACGTGGTCGCTTCATTGGGACAAAAAATACCATCAACAGTCGGGAATTTGTTCAACAAGTTTTGCCCTGTTTGTAATGCCAATTCCATGGTGGCGCCAGTATGTTGGTCAGAGGACAGTATTGTGATACCAGACGCGTTTTCACGCATCCAGGTTATAAAGCCCTCCTCTCGCAATCCCGTGCTATTGCTGCCTTCCAAAAAGCGCACCAGGATGACGTCACCACGGCCGCCTAACATTTCGGTCAGCTTTTGTGCCGCTAACTCTCCGGTGGCAAAATTGTCGGTAGCGATATAGCTGGCGTAATCACTGCCTTTAAGCCCACTGTCTACAATGACAACCGGGATATTTCGTCTTTTTGCCGTAGCCACTGGACGCATCAAAGCCACCTCGTCAAGGGGCGCAAGTACGATGGCATCAACACCGCGACTGATAAAATTTTGCACAATATTGATCTGCTGCTCGCGGTCACTTTCTTTTTGCGGCCCCTGCCAAATGAGTTTAAGACCGAGCTCCTGCGCCGCTTTTTCACCGCCAGCATGCAGGCCCTTCCAATACATAATGTCTGTCCCTTTTGGGATGAGGGCGATTTCGACCTGATCATATTGTGAGCAGGAAGAGAGCAAAATCACCGCACTTGCAAAGAGAAGCATAAAAAGTTTAGACATACTGATATTATCCTTTAGCGTTATTGGATTGTTTGCTGAATCAAATTTAAAGATGATGGTGAAAAATAAAAAAAGAAAGAAAAAATTACAATCAGAAAAACGCGTGTTATGGTCCGCGTAAAACGCGCATCACTCGTTCGGTAGCTTTTTCAATCAGAAGCGCCGATTGTTGCAGGGCGTTCGGCAGGCTCATTGGCTGATTGCAGATCGAAAACATCGACAACAAGCCTTTATCATAAAGATTTTCTGCCTCATCGTAAACAGCCCCGCCGATGGCGATGACCGGCCTTTGAAATTTCCTCGCATGCGCCAAAACACCGTCGATTGTTTTGCCCATGGCGGATTGCGCATCAATTTTTCCCTCACCGGTGATAATGAGATCAGCATCCCTGATCTGATCATCAAAATGACAAAAATTCAGAATCGCTTCAATGCCCGGGCAGAGCACGGCATCTAAAAAAGCCATCAGTCCTGCTCCCAGGCCACCGGCTGCGCCAGCGCCCGGTTTGTCGCGCACAAGTCGTGTTTTTGGCTCAATCAGATCGTAAATGCGCGACATATTTCTTTCAAGCTGCTCCACGATTTCAGGCGTCGCCCCCTTTTGCGGCCCGTAAACGTGTGCTGCGCCCCGTTCACCTAACAACGGATTATCGACATCACACATCACCTTGATTGAAACCTGCGCGATGCGCGAATCAAGAGCCGAAACATCAACGCGTGTCACCTCACCCATCAGATCGCCTGTCATGTAACCGGTGATAGCCGAGCCGTTTTTATAGAACTGCGCGCCAAGCGCCTGCGCCATACCGGTGCCACCGTCATTTGTCGCTGAGCCGCCGATACCAATGATGATGTTTTCGAGATGATAATCGAGGGCGGCTTTGATGATTTCACCGGTGCCGTATGTTGTCGTAAACAGGGGATTCCGTTCATCCACCGGGAGGAGCGGCAAGCCGGAGGCTGACGCCATTTCAATGACGGCAGTTACGCTATCCCCCAAAATACCAAATTCGGCCTCGACCGGTCTGCCCAACGGTCCAGTGACGGTCTGCGTTATCACCCTGCCATGCGTCGCCGCGACTAGTGTGCGAACGGTTCCTTCGCCACCATCGGCTAAAGGAAGCTTGATGATCTCGGCATCAGGAAGAACAGTTCGAACACCCCGCGACATGGCATCACAGACCTCGGCAGCGGAGAGGCTTTCCTTGAATGAATCCGGGGCTAGAACGACCTTCATATCGCCTGCAATGGATCAAAAGACTTTTTTTTCAATTCCCAGCTTTTGGTATTGAATTACAACTCTGCGGTTTTAAACAGAAACAACTTGCTGAATATGGGGGAGATGTTTGCGAAGTTCCCGTTCAATTCCCATACGAAGGGTCATCTGCGACATGGGGCAGCCAACGCATGCACCTTGCAGTCGCAGTTTGACAACGCCGTCAGTGACATCCACCAACTCAACGTTGCCACCATCGGCCATGAGAGCAGGGCGAACGGTATCCAGTATCTCATCAACTTTTTCAAATGTAATTTCTGACATAATATCCTCTATGATTGGCTTTCAGCGCTGACTGTATCCTCAACAATTTCCGGTTCGGGGCGAGGAATTCGTATGACATAAGATTTTGAAGGACATTTGTCATACGCAGTATATAAATTATCCGAATGAATATTTTTGATCACTGGCAGATTCTCGTTCATCTCGATGCTGCCATCCGGTGTGACTTTGGGCATAACACAAATTTTGCAGGCAAAGCAGCCGACTGTACAAACGGATTTGACTGCCTTGGCCTTGTCTTGCGAGACGCACGCCAGATAGACTTTTTGACTGCGCGGGATAAGCGCCATGATGCCGCGAGGACACGTCGTGACGCAAATATTGCACGCCGTGCATTTCTCTTCAAAAACCACGGGCAAGCCATTATCAGACATGTACATCGCATCAAAAGGACAAGCCTTCACGCACGAACCCAATCCGAGACAGCCGTACGAGCAGGCTTTTGATCCTCCGCCAATGAGCTCGGCGGCGCTGCAGTCTTGTACGCCTTCATAGGCATATTTTTCGACAGCTTCTGCTCTGCCGCCCTGGCACTGCACTACGGCAACTTTGGGTTCTGTCGCCTCTGCCTTGACACCCAAAATCCTGGCAATTTTTTCCGTCACATCTGCGCCACCGGGTGAACACATATTGGGGGGCGTTTCTCCTTTGACAACAGCTTCGGCATAAGCAGAACATCCCGGTTTGCCACACGCACCACAATTTGCTCCGGGCAACGCCTCGATAATTTGCTCCACTTTGGGATCAACATAGACAGCAAATTTTTTCGCGGCATAGGCTAATCCGGCGCCAAACAGCAAGCCTAATCCCCCAAGGGTTAAAATCGATGATAAAAAGACAGGATCCATAAAAATCTCAAAGTTTAATGATAACAAAAAAATCACGGCAAAATGTATTAATTACTCGGTCAAATTGCAAGAGAAAAGGATTGCCTATTGTAAAACGCCAGTCTTGGCAGCTTAGAATGAAATGTCGAGAGACTGTCGAAAAAAAGAGACGGAGTGAGGGGGGTGGATGTTTGATATCTTTAGACTTGACACTCGCGCTAACAATCTGTGGCGATGTCACTCGGCTTTATAACAATTAGCGCCTACAAAATAGTACGAATGATATATTTTTTTTTATATATTAGCGCACGTCACTCAATTCAATGCTCTGAAATTCTATCTATATGAAGCCAGGATTGATCGCCCATGAAAAATTTCAAGCCCATCGTGCAAAATCATACGTTTATCGGAGTGATATTCGCCTTGTCCGCACTGGGTATCAGTATTCATGCTTATCTGTTGCCGACCAACATCATCGATGGCGAATTGCATACGCACTATAATAATTATCTTGTGTTCAAATCATCGTTTGCTCATCTTGTGCAAAAGCTTGATCTGTATGAACTCTACGGCTCCGATCACTTTGACTATTATAAATATAGCCCCTCTTTTGCCTTTCTCATGTTCCCTTTCCACTTTTTGCCAACTGTTGTCGGACTTTATCTGTGGAATTTGTTGAATGCACTTTTTGTCTTTTTTTCATTTAAATATGTCCCGCTCCTCAGCGACAAAATCAAAGCCCTCATGCTGTGGTATGTCTTTTTTGAGCTTTTTGGCTCTTTGCAAAATGCCCAAAGCAATGGAGTCATGGCCGGACTCATTATCGTTGCTTTTGTTCTACTCGAGCGCGATAAAACTCTGTGGGCGACGCTGGCCCTTGTCCTTTCGGTTTACGTTAAAATATTCGGACTGGTAGCTTTTAGCCTCTTTTTTCTCTATCCCAAAAAATTGAAATTTATCCTTTACTCGGTTTTATGGTTTGTTGTTATTTTTGCCTTGCCTCTGTTCGTTGTGGATGTGGACTATGTACTGTCGTCATATCAGAGCTGGTTGAATTTGCTGCAATGGGATTTTTCTGCCAGTACAGGAATATCATTCATGGGTTTGTTGAATGCTTTTTTGCCCATTCATGTGCCTAAAAATACAGTTATCGCGCTGGGTATTTTGCTTTTTTGTTTACCGTTGTTTAACAAAAAATCGTGGCAGGATTATCAATTTCGTATCCTGCACCTCGCATCCATTTTGATTTGGGTGATTATATTCAATCACAAGGCAGAATCGCCCACTTTTGTTCTTGTGATGTGCGGCATTGCATTCTGGTATTTCACCCAGGAGAAAACGTACCTTAAATTGGCTCTCATAATCCTCGCCCTTTTGCTTTCATCGTTCTCGCCGACGGATGCCTTTCCACGGATCATTCGCGAGGCCATTATCTTTCCCTATCGATTAAAAGCCCTGCCCGGAGTGATCGTCTGGTTTTACATTATATTTGAAATGATGTTCACGCGATACAAGACAACCTTGGTCCGGCCTTTAACCGCAGCCAAATTTTGAGCCACTGATGCACATGGTGCGACCTGTGGCCGCAGCCAAATTACAAGCCACGGATGCACACGGATGAGCACGGATTTTTCAGGTTTGCCTCGAGAAAGTTTTGGGACTGGAGGCTAAAAAGATTAAAATGAATGATATGATCCGTGTTTCATCCGTACTG
Source organism: Candidatus Zhuqueibacterota bacterium (assembly GCA_016928775.1). Classification (GTDB taxonomy): domain Bacteria; phylum Zhuqueibacterota; class Zhuqueibacteria; order Residuimicrobiales; family Krinioviventaceae; genus Kriniovivens. Next base: position 27,968 of record JAFGKD010000001.1, read on the forward strand.
CAAATCTGCAACATCGTGTTTTTCTAGCAAAGTTTACAAGCCACGGATTTTCTTGGTGCGGCCAAAGGCCGCAACCAAAATAGTCCGAGGTTACACGGATTGCATAGCGCAGCCTTTTGGTAAAGTATTTATTTCAAAATCATGCTAAAAATACAAGATGTTACGAATTATCCGGATCAATATGATTTGAAAATGATTTTTAATCCGTGTAAATCCGTGCAATCCGCGGACATTTGTCCATGGATTACGCAAATCTTTTTGATGTGGACAAAGATTTATTGATACAGGCAAATAAAGTCCTCAAGGTGCTTTTTGTATTACTGAAAAACTTTGCTAAAAAACACAATGTTGCAGATTTGTAGTATAAAAGGGCTAAAAAATCGAATGCCGTGAACGATTTGGTACATGCTCCTCACGTGGTCTACTCCTGCGCAACATAACAGCTCGCTCATGCAGAACACGATCTCGAAATGCCTGACAGGTGCGGGAGCAAAGCAAATCCAGCCTGGACCTGCCCTCGCATAAAAAGTTATGGATATATTCAGCACAGACTGATGTCTGTAAATATCCAAACACCGAATGGGGATTGGGCACACCTTCCCACTCGTACGTATTATCGACAAAAATATCGAGTGGCGACATGTCGTTCGCATTGGGAGCATAGTCATCGCCAAGTGTCGGATCCAATGCGACGATATCCCTCAAATCAGCCAAATTTAGCCATTTTTCCACGTTGTCGGGAGTTTTCAGCTTGTCAATAACAGGATTACTATAGGTGAATTTTGACATGATTGTTGGCTGTCCCAGAGGACTGCCCATGGTGATGAGCGTATGAATTTTGAAAGGATTGTCCGGTTGGCTGAGCACGTCATAGGCGACAATAGAACCCATCGAATGGGCGAGAAGCAGGATTTTTTTATGCCGGTATTTCAACAGCAAGTTGCCGAGGCGTTCCAATATGACGTCGCGAATGGGTCGATCACTCGCCTCCAGATAGCCCGTTTGATTACGCAAATAGACTTCCAGGTCATGAAAACGGGAGTGGATGAGTCGGTCAGAGATACCCTCGAAACTTTCGAGCACCCGATCGCTGTGAAAGAGCTGGTTGGATATTTTTTCCAGTCGCTCCAGCCGGCGCTGGCGCTTGTGGTCAATCTGGTGGAGAGAGTTGAATTCCAGTTTTTTATATGGATTTTTGAGATAGAGCGGATTGTTTTTATCTAACAAAAACGGATCACAGGGTTGTTTGTAGAGCAGGTCAACCCAATAGACCAATTCAAATTGAAAAGTCAACTGCGGCCTTGAGATATTGTCAAAACCATCGCGAATAGATAATATCCACCAGTCTTTCAAGATAGCCGCTGCCGGTTTGTTGCGCAGTCCGTGAATACCAATGATGAGACGGTCCATAAAATCTCCCTCAGCATGCAGATAATCGTGCGGCGAATTTACACAACTGTCAGGTCAAATTAAAGGAGAAACCACGATTTTCTTGCATTGATTCTTCAAGATGAGTAAATTCCTTCGGAAAAAGGAGCGGAAATGAACAATAAAATAGCCAGGCCGCAGAAATCGGGTATATTGTTGACTTTGGCTGCCTTTATGGTTGTGGTCGCCGGACTACGTGCGGCGAATGATCTGGTGGTTCGATTTTTATTGGCCTTTTTTATCGCTTTTATCTGCGGTCCCTTTTTCTTTTGGCTGAATCGCCGGGGGCTGCCACGATGGCTGGCGCTCGTTTTGGTATTGATTGTGATTTTAGGCTTTGGTGCTCTGCTGGGCGTACTCATTGGCACCTCTGTCAATGACTTTACCCACGCCCTCCCGACTTACCAGGCCAATTTTGTCAAGATGGTCACCGGCTTGATAACCTGGCTCAACTCAAAAGGTATAGAAGTCCCTCGAGATGCAGTTCTTGAAATTTTTAATCCGAATATGATCATGAACCTCGTCGGCAGCATCCTCACCACGTTCACCGGTATGCTCAGTGATTCGTTTTTAATATTACTTATCGTCATTTTTGTTCTCATGGAAGCTTCCGGCGTGCCGCTCAAAGTCGCATCGATTTGGGGAGATGATTCAGGCACCATGGCTGAATTGAATAAATTTGCCGACAGCATGCAACGCTACATCACTTTAAAAACACTCATCAGCCTGGCAACGGGCATTTTTATCTCCATCTTTTTGATCATCATCGGCGTTGATTTCCCATTGCTATGGGGATTGTTGGCGTTTTTATTGAATTATATTCCGACGATTGGTTCCATCTTGGCATCCATTCCGCCCATTTTGTTAGCGCTCATCCAGATGGGATTGTGGCCGGCAGTTATTGTGCTGGCAGTCTATTTGGCCGTCAACAATGTGATCGGCGGTTTTATAGAACCGCGCACCATGGGGAAAGGGCTTGGCATTTCGCCGCTCATCGTGTTGCTATCGGTCATTTTCTGGGGATGGGTGCTTGGTCCTGTTGGGATGCTGTTGTCCGTACCCCTGACGATGTCCATCAAAATCTACCTTGAAAGCCGGAGCCGTACGCGCTGGATCGCCGTGATGTTGAGTCGATCTGTTCCGAAAAAAGACTAGTTTTTCAAATTATATTTTTGCAATTTGTAGCGCAAGTGACGTTCACTCATGCCGAGCTGTTTCGCTGCTTTTGTTTGAACGCCATTGGATTGCTGCAACGCGTCTTTGATGAGCTGTTTCTCAAAAGCCTCAACGCGCGCCTGAAAGGAGCCGGAAGAAGTATCATTATGCTGCTCTGTGCCATTTTGCAGGGTTATTGGTAAATCAATAATGTGGATCATCTCATCTCGCGACAGAACCACGGATTGTTCAATGATATTTTCCAACTCCCGTACATTGCCGGGATAGTCATATTTCATCAATTTATCCATCGCTTCGCGAGAAATAGCGCTGACTGCTTTTTGATGCATGTCAGCGTATTTTCGAATGAATGAATCGGCCAATAACGGAATATCAATTTTGCGTTCGCGAAGGGGTGGGATGCTAATTTTAACCACATTAAGCCGATAGTACAAATCTTCACGAAACTCACCATTTTCAACCATCTCCTCCAAAGGGCGGTTTGTTGCCGCAATGATGCGTACATCTACTTTAATAGGTGTAGACGATCCTATACGCTCGATTTGATGTTCTTGCAAAACACGCAATAACTTCACCTGCGTGCTGAGCGGAGTGTCTCCGACCTCATCGATAAAAATTGTTCCGCTACTGGCCTGCTCGAATCGGCCCAGGCGACGCTGCTGAGCGCCGGTAAATGCGCCTTTTTCATGACCGAAAAGTTCGCTTTCGACGAGATTATCCGATAACGCCGCCATATTCACCGGGACAAATGGTTTGTCGGATCGCGGACTGGCAAAATGGATGGCTTTGGCAATCAGCTCTTTGCCGGTTCCGCTTTCACCTAATATCAATGCTGTGGCCGTACTTGATGCAACGCGCGCGGCGATACTCATCGCATGTTCCATCGCACTGCTGGTGCTGATGATGCCGCCAAATCTGTGTCGCTCATTTAAAAGTTCGCGCAATCTTTTGTTTTCCGAGACCAACTGCTTTTTTTGTAACGTCTTTTGAATCGTCAGGTCGAGTTGCTCGAGATCGATCGGTTTGGTGATAAAATCAGTTGCGCCATTCTTCATTGCCGCGGTCGCCGCTTCGATGCTGCCAAAGGCGGTCATCACAATAACATCAATATCCGGATTAAGCGCTTTGGTTGCCCGTAACAATTCTGCGCCATCCATCACCGGCATGCGCATATCCGTGAGCACGAGATCGATCGTCTCATTTTTAATAATAGTCAGGGCGTATTGCCCGGATTCGGCGCTTTTGACCACATAGCCTTTTTTCTTTAAAAAGCCGGTGAGCGTCTCACGCTGCGAGATTTCATCATCAACGACAAGAATTGTATAGTCCACTATGCTCAGAGCTCCATTTGGTTAACTAATCGGTAAAAAGATGCTGAACGTTGTGCCTTTATTTTCCTCACTGTATACATCAATAGTTCCATTGTGTTGCGAGATGACCTGCTGGACGACGCTCAAACCAATACCTGTACCTTTTTCTTTTGTTGTAAAATATAGATTGAATAGTTTTTCCACATCTGTTGCAGGAATTCCTTTTCCGGTATCCGATATGCGAACGAGGATCGATAAATCCTTCTGTTCACAGGTCATTTGGATTTTAGCGTTCGCCTCGCATGCATCAAGGGCATTCTGTCCGATATTTAACAGTGCCTGCTTTAGCTTGTCGGCGTCGGCATGGATATCTGGAACGGGGTGACAATGCGCATCGACTTGAACTGCTTTCGCCTGTGCCTCTTGCCGAAGAAGCGTGGCGACCTCGTGTACAATTGCTGATAAATTGATTCGACTTTTCACCGGCTCAGAGGGTTTGGCGAATTGTAAGAATTGTCTGATAATGTCATTAATACGTCGCGTTTCATTCACCATTGTGGATGCCAATTGCTTGTACTCGTGTTCATCTGATGTCGGCTGAAATTCGGTTCTGAAACGTTGTGCAATCATACCAATGGCATTCAAAGGATTACGAATTTCATGTGCCACGCCAGAGGCCAGATGTCCCATGGCAGCAATTTTATCTTTACGTTTGAGGTTTTCCTCAAGACGTACAAGTTCAGTGATATCCCTGATCACGGCAAACACAATATCCAGTTCACCTTTCTTGTTCTTGACGATATTGATTGTAATAAACACGGTCAGCAAACCGTTGGAGGAAGCTAATTTTTCTTCGGGGTAAATTTTGCGCTCACTCGTTTCCAATCCTTTTTTTAAAAAGGGACATATAGCGACGAGCTCATTTGCACAGGATTTGCCAAGAACATGTTCTGATGCAATCCCAAACATCTTTTCCGCGGCGTCATTCACCAACGTAATGTCACCGTTGTGATCAACCGCAATAATCGCATCCGTCATGTTTTCGAGCATGCTGCCTGTATGGGTTTCGATGCGCTGATAAGCCTTTTGCAGCGCTCTGACATTTTGATTGCTGATCACCCAATTGGCGATCACGCCACCAAAAATAAGCAGCAGGAGGGATGAGATCATTGCGCGCGTAAGAGCGCTGCGCTCCGCCTCCTCGATGTGCGAGGTGCCGAGTCCAATTCGCAGTAACTCACGTTTCTGTGCTGTAAAAGGATGGATAATCTCAAAGATTCTTTGACCTTTATAATGGATAAAACGCGTGCCTGTATTGCCACTTGCTTGCGTATCTTTGAGGAGCTTGTCATGAGCAATCGTCGACAATGAATCCACACCTTCTGTAGCGATGATGATTCCCGCAGAATCCTGCAGAGCAATAAACTTGACGCCCTCATTGGCGCCAATCTCACGAATGAGCTTGCCGAGTCCTATGGATCTACGGAATTCGAGCATTTCCTGAGAATCAACATTAAGAACCAAAACACCACCTTTGCGGCGCTTTTTGGCGATCGCGAAACGACGACCATCGCCAAAACGACTGCTGCGAAAGCCCATGACCAGCTCATCAACGTTTTCTTTTTGCATTGCCGTCATCAGATCCGAGGGCGCAGATTTTTCAGCACCCCAACCAAAACCTCTAAACGATGCCATTACTTTATCGCCCTGTGCATCATAGACGTTGATACGAAATATTCTGTTTTGTTCGGCAACCTTTCTTAGATAGGCTTCATCCAGGCGACCGGCATAGTCCATTTCTTCTAAAAGTCTGGCATTATTCGACAACCTCTCGGCAATGATATCCTGTACAAGGTTGTAGGACTCTATGGCATTTTGACTGCCCTTTTCCAGCGCTGTGATAAGTGCCAATGACTGTTCTTTTAGAATATGAGACAATTCACGTTTTGTCCCCCAATAGTCGAGGACAGCGGAAATGATTAAAATGGCAGCGAGAATGAGGGTCAATGGAATCACAATTTTTGTATTCAATTGAAATCGCTGCTTTTTTAAGGATGGCTTTTCAAAAGTAAAATTCATACAAATGCCTGTTGTTTCATCAATCAATGTATTTATTAGATAATGGAAAAAGAATAACGATTCGACCACTTTGTCGATTTTTTCGACCAAATGGTCGAAAAATATTGCAGAGTTAAAAACTTGTTGCGAAAGACTTTTTTATAAGATCATAATTAATATCTCCTTAGCTTCATCTGAAAATATAATTGAAAAACTGGCACGGCTGTTGTATAAGGGACGTGCGAAACAAGACAAATTTTAAACCATAAATTAAAACAAGGAGTTTTATAATGAAACGGTTTTCAATTTTACTCGGTATGGCTGCTCTTTTAGCGGCTTTTGTTCTTTTCACATCTCAATCACTCTATGCCCAGAATGACGATCACGGCGCCGGCTTTGTTGATGAGAACGGCGACGGATACAACGACAACGCCCCCGATCATGATGGTGACGGTATCCCCAACGGTCAGGATCCGGACTATGCCGCACTGGGATCAAAAACGGGCAAAAAAGCAGATAAAGGTTTTGTTGACGAAAATGGTGACGGCGTCAACGATAATGCCGCCGATGATGATGGTGACGGCATTCCGAATGGCCAGGATGAAGATTATGTCAAGCCGGAAGATGGTTCAGGACAGCAGCTTCGCCAGGGCGGCAAGGGTAATGGTAATAATGGTCAAGGGCCGGTTGGATTTGTCGACGAGAACGGCGACGGCATAAACGACAATGCCCCTGATGCAGATGGTGATGGGATCCCCAATGGTCAGGATGACGATTTTGTACGATCCGATTCCGGTAAACGCTTCGGCAACAGCAATGGCAGAGCACTGCACGGGTTTGTTGATGAAGATGGTGACGGCTTTAACGACAACGCCCCTGATGCGGACGGCGATGGGCTTCCGAATGGCCAGGACCCTGATTGGCAAAAACCGGAAGATTGTCTTGGACGCGGTGCCAAGCTCGGTGGCAATGGCTTTGGCAAAGGTGCTGCAGGTGACAATGGCGTCGGTGCCGGAGAAGGTGGCGACAATGCCGGAAATAATGGCCGAGGCGGCAATGGTAAAGGCAAAGGTGGCCGAGGTTAGAAGAAATAAATCTCCGAAAATGACGGTGATGAGCGTAGCTCGTCACCGTTTTTCTCTATTTGAACTTGCGTAACAGCAGTAAAAGGAAGACAAGATGAAGTTTATGAGAATAATATATTTGATTTTGGCAGCGAGTTCTTTTACTTTCGGTCAAGTCGGTTTCTCCGCACATACAGAAAGCGGTTATGTTTCAAATATTTATGCCAATTACCGTCAAATACCCGACTATGTTCAGCATTTTCAGGGTTTTCTCAATTACGATTTTATTTCAAGCGCGCAAGGACTTCGTACTTTTTATCAAGGATCTGCGACGTTGTTTGAAAAATACAATGTCCGTAATTATTTAATGCATAAAATTGGTCTGTCATACTACAGGTATACACATCAAAATAAAGCAAAGGTGAATGCTGGTCTAGATGTCGATGGCCGACTTTATAGCGATGATTACAAATGGTACGAATATAAGCAAGGTTATTTTTATGCCAATATCAAAGCTATCGTCAAGCCGCAGCTTTATGCCTATGTCGGAGTCAATACCCGGATCCGTAGTTATGATAATCTTCCGCCGTATTCCTATCAACAGAATGTCGCGTTTGTTCGACTCGGCAATTTTTTCAATAGCGGGACATCCGTCATTACTGAATTTAATTATATGCAAAAAAGCTATTTGAACAAAGATGCGAGTCCGATAGAAAGTTTTTCAGATGTGCAGACAAATGGTGATGGTCAGAGCGAGCAATGTGTCGGATTGTTACGCATAGGCCAGGCTCTTGGCGCAAAAACCGGAACAAGTGCGCAAATTTTGCTGCGCAGAAATTTAAAAAGTTCGGTGCGCTACCTCATCAATGATGCGGGTTATTATTATTCGGACGAAGAGTTGTTTGATGATCCCTTTGGCTATAATGCTGAACAATTCAGCCTCACGCTCAAACGTAAACTGCCATGGAGTTTGCAGGCATCGATCGGCGGCAGTTATACGGAAAAACATTACGTGAATCGATTAGCGCTTGATTTGGCGGGCGTGCCATTTGAAGATGTGAGCGTGCGCGATGACCAACGATTTGTCGGGTGGCTTTCACTCTCCAAAGCATGGAAATACAGCAGCTCACTGGCGCCTGTGACATTGACACTCGATATATCAGTGATGAAGAACAGATCGAATGATCTCTACTATAATTATCGAACATCCTATTTTTCGTTCGGTATCTCCCAGGATTTTTAAATGAACTTTATGCAAAGAATATCAAATTTGGAAATTCGTTATGCAAGCGGCCTCTATGTTGCCGTGATGTATATTGATGATCAAACTCTGGCGACTCGAGCCTTGCTTTTGCGCTGAGCCTGCAATTGATGCATTTTTATAACAAGCAGAATTTTCCTTTATAGATATTATTTTCTTGGACTATTCAAAAGATAGTTTATCTTATAAAGAGATAAAAAGCAACCTCATAAGAATCGAACCAGGGGAGAACCTTTATGAGCGAAGAAAAAAAACATGACGGCTTGTCGCGGCGCAGCTTTCTCAAAGGTGTGGGCGGCGGTGTCGTTGGCACAGCGGTTTTGACATCATCAAGACGAACATCCGCTGCGGAACAATACGGTGATGTGGTTGGTCCGGATGCCGTCGAAATCACATTGAATGTGAACGGACAAAAGCGAACTCTCACCGTTGATCCACGAGTCACGCTTCTGGACGCCCTGCGGGATCAATTGTCCCTCACGGGCAGCAAAAGAGTCTGTAATAAAGGACAGTGTGGTGCCTGTACGCTCATTTGTAATGGTCGAACTGTTCTGGCGTGCAGCATGCTGGCCATTGATGCGGACGGCGCGGATGTCGAAACCATCGAAGGTTTGAAAACGGGAGATCAACTTCATCCCGTCCAGGAAGAATTTATTAAAAATGATGCTTTGCAATGCGGCTTTTGCACGCCGGGTTTTATCATGTCCAGCGTCGCTCTACTGCGTAAAAATCCTTCCCCATCAATGGAAGAGATCAAGTATGCCGTATCCGGAAACTTGTGTCGCTGCGGTACCTACCCGCATGTCTTCAAAGCTGTACATGATGCGGCGCAAGCCATGAAGAAGGGAGGGTGAGATTATGGCGCCATGGAAAGAATTAAAAGAAATGACTCTTTTGAATAAAGAGGTTACGCGTGTGGATGGTGCTTTAAAAGTGGCGGGCACTGCCATCTATACCTATGATGTCCAACGCCCGGGTTTGCTTTACGGTCGGATTCTGCGAAGCATTCATCCGCATGCCAAAGTATTGAGCGTGGATACCAGCGAAGCCGAGGCGCTCAAGGGTGTCAAGGCTGTTCTCGGCAAAATTAAGGATGAGGTCAATTTTGTCGGCGATGATGTGGCAGCTGTCGCAGCTGTTTCCGAAGAGATTGCCCAGAAAGCCTTGAGTCTCATCAAAGTCGAATATGACGTTTTACCCTTCACTGTGCGCGAGCAACAAGCCAAAAAAGAGGACGCTCCAAGGGTTTTTTCCGGTCGTGAAAATAATTTAGGCCGTTCGAATGAGAATAGTGAAGGCGATGTCGAAAAAGGCTTTCAGGAAGCGGACGCTATCGTTGAACACATGTATCATATGAATGTCCAGGTGCATACCCCTTTGGAATCGCACGGCTGCGTATGTGAATGGCGTGGTGATGATCTGTACATGTGGGACTCTACGCAAGGCGTGCATGGCACGCGCAGCGGCATGGCCAGAGCGTTGGAGATACCGGAAAACCAGATTCACGTTATTACGCATCACATGGGCGGTGGCTTTGGCAGCAAATTCGGCCCAAAGAGTTACAATGTGGTCTGTGCCCGTTTAGCCAAAAAGGCGGGTGTGCCTGTCAAGTTGATGTTGGACCGAGAAGAAGAGATGCTGGCAGTCGGCAATCGTCCATCATCCTGGCAAAAGATAAAAATCGGTGCAAAAAGTGATGGAACATTGACTGCTTTTGAGATGGAATCTTTTGGCACAGGTGGTGTTGGCGGTGGCGCAGGTGTTCCGCAACCTTATATCTACCACTTTCCAAACTGGAAAGTCAAGCACCAGGATGTGCACATTAATGCTGGCGCCGCAGAGCCCATGCGCGCGCCGGGTCATCCGCAGGCTAATTTTGCCATGGAATCGGCTATGGATGAATTGGCAGAAAAGCTTGGCATTGATCCATTGGAATTTCGAATCAAGAATGATCCCAATGAAACGCGGCAACAAGAGTATAAAATCGGCGCAAAAAAGTGTGGTTGGGACAATCGAAAACCATCCGGCAGTCAGACTGGTGAAAAATTGATCGGCATGGGTGTCGGCTCCGGAACCTGGGGAGGTGGCGGCAATCGTCGCACTGAAGCAATCGTCAATATTTATCCGGATGGTGCAGTAGACGTCAAGATTGGCACCCAGGATATCGGCGTTGGAACCTGGACGATTGTCGCTTCTGTGCTGGCGGAAGAGCTGGAGCTTGACCTGGCTGATGTCAAACCATTCATCGGTGAAAGCGACTATCCCTGGGCGCCAAATAGCGGCGGTAGCACAACTGCCCCGTCTGTGACGCCTACGGTCAAGTTGGCGGCTGAAGCGGCAATGGCAAAACTGATTGAGCTATTGGCCGAAGCATATGAGACAACGCCGGATAAAATCAGCTATGCAAAAAAGACGTTCACTCTGACGGAGAGTGGCGAAAAAATCCCCTGGAAAAAAGCCTGTGCAGCGCTGGACGGCAAAGCTGTCTCGGAAAAAGCCCAATGGGGCGAAGGTTTGTCCAGCAGCGGCACCGCTGGTTGCCAATTTGCCGAGGTCGAAGTGGATGCCGAGACCGGTCGTGTCAAAGTGAAACGATTGGTCGCGGTGCAAGACTGTGGCCTGGTCGTCAATATGCTCACAGCCCGCAGTCAGGTGAACGGCGCCATCATTGGTGAGATTGGCTACGTTTTGTTTGAAAATCGCCTGCTTGACAATGATACTGGCATCATGCAAAACGCTGATCTCGAGAATTATAAAATCCCGGGTGCGCTGGAAATGCCCGAGTTCGACGTCACATTTTACGACGAGCACGAGCGCGGTGTCATTGGACTGGGCGAACCGCCGGCTATACCGGGGGTTGGCGCCATTGCCAACGCTGTTGCCAACGCTATTGGCGTACGATTTTATGAGCTTCCGATCACGCCGGACAGAGTCCTTTTGGCGATTGACAAGCGAAAGGAGGGCACATCATGAAACCTTTTCAATATGTTTATCCCAAAGACATCAAAGCCGTGCCGAAAATCCTGGCCGAAGCCGGCCAGACCGCCCTTCTGTACGCCGGCGGTACGGACGCCCTCGCGCGCATGAAAGAAGGTGTGTCACAACCTGATGTCGTGGTGAATCTGAAAGAAATCAGCGGCTTTTCACTTATTCGATCGGACAAAAAAGGATTGTCTATCGGTGCCGGCACTTTGTTAGCTGATGTGGTAGAAAGTGAAGAAGCGCAAGATTATCCAGGACTTGTGGAGGCCGTCAAAGCGGTTGGCACGATTCAACTGCGCAATATGGGAACGATTGGCGGCAACCTCTGCCAACGTCCGCGCTGCTGGTATTATCGCAGTGCCCGGTTCGATTGTTTGCGAAAAGGCGGCGAGACCTGTTTTGCAATTTATGGCGATAACAAGTATCACTGCATCATTGGTGGTAATCCCTGTTTTATCGTGCATCCTTCAGATGTCGCACCCATGCTGATCGCGCTTGACGCGACCATTGAAATTCTTGGCTTAAAAGGATCGCGTTGGGTCAAAGCCGAGGAGTTTTACGTCACGCCGCAACAAGATCCTTACAACGAAACTATTTTAAAAAGTGACGAGGTAGTGACGTCCGTTCATATTCCGGCACAGGCGAAATCGCTCAAGAGTCACTATGTCAAATTCCGCGAGCGCGATTCGTTTGACTTTGCCATGGTGAGCGTTGCCATTGTCGCTAGTATCTCGGATAATACGTTGTCAAATGTTCGCATTGCCTACGGTGGCGTTGCCCCCAAGCCATGGCGGGCGACACGTGCAGAAAAGGCGTTAGAGGGTACAAATGCCACGGAGCAGCAGATTTTGGACGCCGCGACAGGCGAATTTGCCCAGGCAGAACCGCTGGAGCAGAATGAATATAAAGTTATTATGGCTAAAAATCTGCTCAAGCGGGCGATCCGGGAATTGCGGCAAGGCTGAATAAGCTCGCAACACCAAAATGTCAAACAGGTGAAATCATGATAGATAAAAAAACCGCATGTGCCATGTTGATGCGCGTTGGGCCGACCTATCCTGGTCTTCTGGACGAGTCGGAAACCTCTGAACGGCATGCGACGGCGCAATACAAATGCCTCAGAACCGCCGGGGCTGTGGGACCGGACAACAATATTGTGTCACCGTCCGAGTGCACTTTTTCTCGAAGTTGTTATAAAAAAGTATGAAAACGGTGCCTGGCCAGCGCCAGGCATCAAAGGCATTCGAATAAGAAGTGCAGAATCAGGCACCGCACGCGTTCCGCCGCTCCTGCGACGGATTTCAGGCGAGGATACGCTCTCTCCGAAAACGTGCCTGTATAGTGGACGCAGAGCGTCCCAACTGCATACCCACGCAGAGCGTGTGAACGAGATTCCTGCCGCTTGCGGATGCTGAACAGGGTGGGAGAAGGGCATCCTCGCCAAACGACAATATCCGGTCGGAAGAAAAAGATTTCCAACGGGAGTCGTTATAGAATATATTTTTTGATCTTTTCGAAATCCTGCGGTGTATCGGCATCTAACAAAATGCCGTCTGAATCCATGTCGACAAATAGTGTCTCCGCCGCATATTTCCGCACAATATCCTTTGCGGTTGCTGTTGCGGGCATGGCTATTATCTCCTTGAACAAGACGCTGGAAAAAATCAAGGGATGTCCGGCTCTGTTGGCAAAACGGGGTCGCACAAGAACAGTGCTGTTAGAGTAAAAAGCAGCGACGAGCTTACCGATCCATTCCGCTTTGATATGTGGTTGATCGGCCAAACAGACCAGGGCGCCGCTACAATTCCTCGACAGAGCCGAAATGCCGGCTTGCAAAGATGAGAACTGGCCATTCTCATAATGCTTGTTATGGATGTAAAAAGCATCGACACATGCATTTTTCGCAATTTTTTCCGCTTTAAATCCCACTACAATATGCGTGCGCTGAATCCCCGCCTTTTTAACTTCACCCGCTATTTTAGCCAAGAATGTCTGATCGCCGATTTTCATCAGCGGCTTGAGTTGTCCCATACGTCTGGACTCACCGGCGGCCAGGATGATCGCTTCAATCATGTGACAATTTCATCGATAATGTTGTGAGGTCGGCACCATTTCGAATCGCAATCATCTCCGCTGCGATGGCAATGGCAATCTCTTCCGGCGTTTTCGCGCCGATGTTCACGCCAATGGGGCTGTGAATGCGTTCGATAATGTCATGAGCTACATTCTGTTCGCGCAAGAGTTCCAACGAATGCCGCACTTTGGTCTTGCTGCCGATCATGCCGAGATATTTGAACGGCTGCTGCACACAATGTTCGATGATCAATTGATCGTGCAAATGTTTGTAGGTGACGATGACGATATAGGTGTTTTCCGTAAAGGACATATCCGGCAAAACATCCGCATAAGGTTTGGTCAAAACCGTCTGTGCCGTTGGAAATCTTTGTGAATTTGCAAATTCTGGTCGGTCGTCCACCAAAGTGACGGCAAAATCGAGCATGTCGGCAATTTTTGTCAGTGCCAAACCAATGTGGCCTCCACCAAATATCACAAGCTGCGACCTGGGAATAATCGGCTCTAAAAATACGCTCATAATGCCGCCACAATGCATCTTTAGTTCGGTTAAGTCATAGTTGTAAATTTGGGCTTCGCCGCCCGCAAAGAGTGTTATGGCATGGTCAATGACGGCTTTTTCAACAGCGCCGCCGCCAATTGTTCCTTCAGCGCGGCCATCCTGCCATACAATCATCTTTGCCCCGATTTCTCGCGGCGCAGAACCTTTTACATCGATGACCGTGGCGAGGACGAGGGAGAGTCCTTGATTTTTCGCCGCCACCACTTTTGCAAAAATATCCATGTTCGCCTCAATTGTCTTGTATACTGGGGAATGTTTTAAACTTTTCACTCTTTTGCAACAGTTAATTTACGAATGTTTAATTCGCCCTTAACAGAGGGTTAATACTCAAATTGTTAATTCAATTGATTTTTAACGGGAGTATGTTATGGCTTTTTTATTTCTTGATGAAAATTCACCCGAAGATAGAGAGTATTGTTCAAATTATATCTATTTTGACGAAAAGGAACCGGGTGCTCTGAAAAAAATGATGCAAAAATTAAAGTCCAGCGAGAAAGACAAGGGCTATGAATTTTTATGTGACGGCAGCGATTGTCCATTAAGGTTTGCCTGATCTCCGCGAAGGGGGGAAAGCGCTTTGCGTTTTCCACTTGGAATTCTAAATCAAATTTTAGCAAATCACAAAAAACAAATACCAAAATCCAAACAAATTCCAAAAATACAATGATCAAAATTTAAAACAGGAGAGAATTTAGTCTCGCTGTTCTTTAAGACATTTTTAAGGAGTGTTTGTAATTTTTAAAACATTGGAATGTGGTATTTATTTGTGATGTGGTGCTTGTTTTTTTGAAATTTCCTATTCGATAAACCTCTTGATTTAATGCTTTAAATTCAATAAAATTTCCCGCTAAAAAGTTGCCCAAAAAAAGATATTGCCATGCGCCATAAAACTCGCCAAATTGTCGTCGGCTCGGTAATTATCGGTGGTGACGCGCCGATTTCTGTGCAATCCATGACCAACAGCAAAACGAGCGATCTTGACGCCACGCTGTCCCAGGTGCAGCAGTTAGAGGAAGCCGGCTGTCAGATTATTCGGTTAGCGGTGCCATCAGCGGAAGCAGTTGCTGCTTTTGCTGCGATCAAAAAGCAAGCGCGCGTGCCATTGGTCGCTGATATACATTTTAACTATGAGCTGGCATTGGCTGCGCTCGATGCCGGTGCGGACAAGATTCGCTTTAATCCCGGCAACATTGGCGGTAAAGAGAAAGTTAAAAAGATCGTCAAAAAAGCAGGTCAGTACAATATTCCGATACGGGTGGGCGTGAACTCGGGCTCGATCGAGAAAGATATTTTAACGGAAGAGGGGGGACCCACAACCAACGCGTTGGTGCAGAGTGCGCTGCGCAATATTGAAATATGTCGAGAATATGGTGCCGAGCAGCTTGTTTTATCGTTAAAATCCTCGAATGTCCTCAAGACCGTGGCGGCTTATCGACTGGTGGCGCAGCAGACGGATGTGGCGCTGCACATCGGCATCACCGAAGCGGGTACGATTCGTTCTGGAACGATCAAATCTTCTGTGGGCCTGGGCATCCTGTTAGCCGAGGGTATCGGTGATACACTTCGTGTCTCATTGACCGGTGATCCCGTTGAAGAAGTGTATGTCGGTTACCAAATACTTAAAAGTCTGGGCCTTTCTTCACGTGGCATCAATCTTGTATCCTGCCCAACGTGCAGCCGCACTCAGGTTGATTTGATTCGCATTGCCGAGGACGTTGAGCGGCGCCTGGCTCACATCAAAGAGCCCTTAACAGTCGCGGTGATGGGTTGTGTTGTGAATGGCCCTGGAGAAGCCAAAGAAGCAGATGTCGGCATCGCCTGTGGCAAGGGTAGCGGGACACTTTTTAAAAAAGGCCAGGTTATTCGAAAAATAAACGAGCCGCAGATTGTTGATGCACTGGTTGCCGAAGTTCATGCCATGCTTTAAAATAAAGCTCTGAAAAGTGCGAAAAAATTGCTAAATTTTCCGGTTGCCAAAGCCGGGTTCATCGTTTCGTCAATAAAATGACATCATAACCTGATCATGGAATTTAAGATTTAGTTACGGAGGTAAAAATGAAGCTGGGAAAAATTGTGCTATCAATGATCACATTAGTGATAGTGCTCGCCCAGATGTCAGTTTTGTTTTCACAAACCTATGTATACATCAATGTTCCGGAAGAGAACCTGCGCAATGCCCCGAACGGGCGAAAAATTGGCGCCTTGCTCGAAAATACCGAAATGGTAGCTATCGATGAGAAAGAGAATTGGGTGCAAGTGCAATTGACCGGCTGGATTTGGAAACCGTCATTGTCCACCATAAAAACAACCATCACTGGCGACTATCGGGCCTTGCATATCATGGTGAAAACCAAAGCTGAAGCAGAAGCCATCACAAAAGAGTTGACTGCCGGCAAGGAATTTGCCGAGCTGGCCAGGACGAAATCAGCGGCACCCAGTGCAGCCATTGGCGGCGATCTGGGTTATTTTAACAAGGGTGATTTTAATCCGGTTTTTGAAAATGCCATTTTGGCGCTCAAGGTTGACCAGGTGAGCGACATCATTGAAGTGAACGGCACATTTAATATTTTCAAGCGTCTGAAATGAGTCATGCTTTCAAACGTATTGATCGCGATTCCGGCCTACAACGAAGAGAGGTTTATCGGCGGTCTGTTGCAAGAGATTTCTGCGATCGTGCCACATGACCATATATTAGTCGTAAATGATGGCTCCACGGATCGAACTCGGGAGATCGTACGATCTTTCAACGTCAGGACAATCGATCACCACATTAACAGGGGAAAAGGCGAGGCAATCAAAGCCGCCTTTTCTTTTGCCCGGGCCGCAGAGTACGACTGGATATTGTTTTTGGACGGTGATGGCCAGCATCCAGTGCGTTTTTTAGGTGATTTTTTCGAAAAGATACAGCGTAACAATTCGGATGTTCTGTTGGGCGATCGGCGTTCGAGAAAAGAAAGTATGCCACTGCACCGTCAGCTCAGCAATGGTTTCTCATCAGTTTTGGTCTCGCTTTGTGCCGGCGGCCAGCGTGTTCGAGATAGCCAATGCGGCTTTCGAGCCATTCGGCTGGATAAAATGCGAAAAATTCAATGCCGGTCGACGGGTTTTCAAGTCGAGTCAGAAATACTTGTCAAACTCGGCAGAGCCGGCGCCAAATTCGATCACGTGCCCATAACGACAGTGTATGGTAATGAAACCAGCTCGATCCATATTGTGTGGGACACGCTGAAATTTATTAAATTGATTGTGAAAAGCTTGTGGTGGTGAAAATGGGTGTTATTGAAAATACAACGGAAATGAAAAAGACACACAAAAGTAACATTGTTCGACGAACATATGACTGGGTTTTAGGGTGGGCGGATACACCCTATGGTGGTCTGGCACTTTTTATTTTGGCATTTGCTGAAGCCTCATTTTTTCCCGTACCGCCTGATCCGTTGTTAATTGCATTAGTGCTCGGCCTGCAGGCGAAGGCCTTCCGGTTTGCGCTGACCGCCACCGTGGCATCCGTGATCGGTGCCTGTTTCGGCTATTTCATTGGCCATGTTCTATGGTGGGCGGGTGATGGACAGTTTTCCGGCGTTGCCAACTGGTTTTTTACTCATATCCCCAGTTTTTCACATGCGGTCTTTTTCAAGGTGCAGGGACTTTATGAGCAATGGAATTTCTGGGTCATTTTTACCGCCGGTTTTACGCCGATTCCTTACAAAGTATTCACAATTGCTGCCGGTGCTTTTGATGTCAGCATGGTCATGATGATTTTTGCCTCCATCATCAGTCGTGGCGCCCGTTTTTTCCTGGTCGCCTGGATGATCTGGAAATGGGGCGCGCCGATCAAGAGCTTTATCGATAAATATTTCAACTGGCTGGCGCTTGCTTTTACGGTGTTGTTGATTGGTGGATTTGCCGTGATAAAGTATATACTTTGACAGTCCCGACGACACGAAAAAGTTATTGCATTTCGCGCACTATTTCTCTATATTTTGCCGCAAAAATTCGGGGCGTAGCGCAGCCCGGTTAGCGCGCCTGCTTCGGGAGCAGGAAGTCGGAAGTTCAAATCTTCTCGCCCCGACATTCAAACCAAGCCGATGCAGTTATGTATTGGCTTTTTTTTTGTGATCCTTCTGTTCAGCTGATTATTTCGGCCTGCAGCCATACACTTCCTTCCAAATTATAAACGTACTTGTAAACCGCATCACACTTTTTCTGATACAGCAATTTGTCGTAAACCGCCGGCAATTTGTCCAACAGCCTCTGAATCGCCAACTTGACGCGCGCGCGCGTCTGCTGCTTTTTCTTCCAGTCCAGTACCATCTTTTCCTGCATGACTGCAAATAACTCACGGGCGATGAGTTTGACTTGCTGCCGCTCGGCTTTGCTGAGCTTGATCTGCGGTTTGGTGAGCAGGTCAAAGACAGCAAGCTGCTGCTCATTCTCCAGTCCTTCGCGGACAAAGCGCCGCTGCTCATCGTTCAGTCTCTGGGCAAACTCCTTGAGTTTCTCAAAGAATTCATCCAAATCAAGAATTTCATCCTGGTATTTCTTGATCAAATTTCTGAATTCTTCCAGCCAATCCAGTCGCGTGTGGTTGATTTGCACCATTTCATGTAGTTTTGTTTCAATGGCGGTACGGACGTGCTCGATGATCGTACGCCGGCGCCCCTTGACAAACTTTGCTCTGAGCGCCTCAAAATCGATGCCGGAGAGATCGTATTGTTTATAGCCGCCTTCGGGTTCCTGGATACGAAAACCTCGCACGGACTCGTCGAGCAGCGCATCGATCTGAGACTGCACCTCTTCGATATCGACCGGCGGCGCCATCTCGCGAATCTGCTGCGCCATTTTGCGGATGAGATAAGCTGTTTCACCCCATTCCGGCTCGATGGGATCGGGCAAATACGCCTTGTAAATCTTTTTGATCCAATCCGCACGCCGCATAAATTCTTTCTTGGTTTTGTCATTTACGAGAATAGAATCAACAGCGTCAAGCTTTAACTTGATGCGATTTGAAATGTCGCGCTCCTGTCGAATGATATCCAGGTGTACCTGCAGGGGCGCCAGAAGCGATTTCATGTCGGCAATTTCCATCTTTAACTGCTCTTTCAGCTCAGCTTTGTCTTTGATTGGCATGTTTTCACTACCTGAACCTGGCGCGGCATAAACTGCCAGGGCTTTCTCCAGATTACAAAACACACCAACATAGTCCACGATGAGCCCGCTGGTCTTGTCACCAAAAACGCGATTGGCGCGGGCAATGGTCTGCATGAGGGTGTGGTTCTTCATCGGCTTGTCGAGGTAAATCGTTGAGCATGACGGCACATCAAATCCGGTCATCCACATGGCACAGACAAAGACGATGCGAAACGGATTGTCTGCATCTTTGAATTTGGTTTCCAAGTCTTCTTTGACCATACGTCGACGATGTGGCAAAATATTGACGCCCCTGGCGTGCAAATCCTCGACTTCATTCTGGCTGGAGGAGACCACGACAGCCATGTCGGTGGTTTCCATAAATTCAATGGTGTCTTTCACCGCAGTATATTCGCTGCCGGCTGTATTGCCGGCTCTATTGAGTGCAAAGAGCTTTTGTTCCAATTCGTGCAGTTTGGCCTGCCAATGGACGCGCACTTTATCATACATCTTGACCGCCGTTGCTTTATCGATGGCGATGAACATGGCCTTGCCGCGATGGGCGCGGCCGATGAAATGATCGACCAGATTCTCAGCGATCCGCTCCAGTCTGTCATTGCGGGTGATGATGCGATACACCTGCCGGAATTCACGTTCCAGTTTTTTCTCCTGATCCGGATCGAGCATGGCCTCGTCGATGAGCCGATTGAGATCATCGTTCAAATTCTCGTTCTTGAGCTGCACTTCGGGAATGCGATTCTCGTAATACAATGGCACCGTAGCGCCGTCTTCAATGGATTGGCGGAAATTGTAGATACTGACATACTCGCCAAATACTTCGCGCGTGCGTTCTTCCTCGCCGGAGATCAGCGGCGTGCCGGTGAAACCAAGGAACGCCGCATTGGGCAAGGCATCGCGCATGTTCTGCGCCAGCACGTCATACTGCGAGCGGTGCGCTTCGTCGGTCAAAATGATGATATCATCGCGCTCCGACAGCACCGGATGGCGTTCGCCATTCTCGGTGCGGAATTTGTGGATGAGGGTGAAGACAAATCGATGATCTTCCATGAGGAGTTGTCTCAAATGCATTGAACTGGTGGCTTGCACGTGCCCTTCATTGACCGCGCCGCAGCGTTGAAAAGTGCCGTATATCTGGTCGTCCAGTTCCGTCCGATCGGTGACCACGACAAAGGTCCAGTTGCCGGGCACGGTGCGCAGGACTTTTTGGCTGAAGAACAGCATGGAGGCGCTCTTGCCCGACCCCTGCGTGTGCCAGAACACGCCCAGTCGACCCCGGTTCTGCCGGATGTGACGCACCGCCCGCAAAGCATTATTGACGCCCAGCACCTGGTGATACTTGCCCACCAGTTTATTCAAACCGCCTTTCGCTTCCTGGTAAAGACAGAAATTCTCAATGATGTCGAGAAAGCGCCGTTTCTCACAGGTGCCGAGCAGCAAGGTGTCGAGATCAATCACCCCGACTTCGCCTTCGTCATTGATCTTTTTCCACTCGTTAAAGTGTTCCCACGGTGCGGTGACCGAGCCTATCCTGGCGTGACCGCCGTTGGCGAGCACGACAAAGCCGTTGTACCAGAACAAGTGCGGGATGGTACTCTTGTAGTCGCGAAAGTTGTCTTTGAAGGCATGATAGACATTCTCGTGCGGCGCTTTCAGCTCGATAAACAGCAGCGGGATACCGTTGACAAATCCGACCAGATCGGCGCGTTTGCTGTAGGGATCACCATTGACCCACAATTGACTGACGATGAGAAAGCTGTTATTCGCCGGTTCTCGCCAGTCGATAAAATAGATGCGTTCGATTTTTAACTCGCCGGCCTTGTTGCGAAAGCTGACCGGCACACCCTCTTTGAGCAGATGATAGACATCCCGATTGGCGGTGACAATGTCCATGGCCGAGCGGTCGCGTAAAAGGCGGGCGAGTGCTTCATCAAGCGCTTGATCGGGAATCTCGGGATTCAGCTTTTTTAATGCGGGCAGCAGGTAACGGGTCAGCACCACTTCACCGTGATGTTTACGGCCCAGCAGTCTTGGATCGCCGTCGATCTCCTCATACGCGTGAATCGGCTCCCAGCCGAGGTGATGGAATTTCAGCAAACAGCTCCATTCGACGGCCTCTTCGCTGTCCGGCGAGACTCTTGCGAGATGGGCGTTGATGTCGTCCGCGGTCACTACTTTTTTCCTCTCTATGTGCTATAACTTTGTGCAATGTTCCGTCTCACCGCTCGTGAGAGGGGACTCGCTTATGGAGTTTGGCTCCTTTATTCGGATATTTTCGCTTTCCAATGTTTCAATGTTCAATACAATCACGCATAACTTTAATCGAATGCAAAATTCGCCAGTATGCACAATTCTTAAAATTCCAGTCCCCTCTCCCCGCCGGGGAGAGGGACAGGGTGAGGGCGGCGTCTGTTACCGATTTATGTCAATATCATCTTCAACCACAATCTCTATATTCTTGACAACCGCCTCCAAATCCTGCAAAACATCCTCATTCCAAAAACGGATCAATCTATATCCCTGGGATTCCAGCCACTGCTGTCGTTGTGCGTCTTGTTCATCTGTGAACAGATGATAATCGCCATCCACTTCGATGATGAGCTGCTTTTCCGAACAATAAAAGTCAACGATATAATGTCCGATTAAATGTTGTCGTCTGAATTTTAAACCGTTTAATCTTCTGTTCCGTAGTGCAGACCACAAGAGTTGTTCGGCATCGGTCGAACTCTTTCGCAATTTTCGTGCAAATGTGTGTAAACGGTCTGTCATGGACTTTACTGATTCTCTATATTCTAAGGCTGTATAGGTTTTTCTTAATTGTGCGGTTTATGTCACCCTCACCCTGTCCCTCTCCCTCGAGGGAGAGGGGACTAGCAAGTCGGTACATGTGCTCTTTTGGATTATTGGTTGTTTTTTTGAGAATCTCGAGTTCTCCTTCTTTTTTGCCGATATTTTGTTGAGCCGCAATTTATATAGAGCGTCAGGTCTTAAAAAGCACCGTTGCTATCCAAATCACCCAAATACTGCAAAGCTAGTCCCCTCTCCCCGCCGGGGAGAGGGACAGGGTGAGGGGGGCTTTTAACCTCCCTAAACGGATAAGGGATACTTTACGTAATGTTAATCACCTTTTCCGGCTTTTCGTTGCCACTGGTCTCGATGTCCAGCTCACTCACGTTGATCTTGCCGGAGATGAGTTTGGGTAAGAGCGAATCTCTTGTCGAACCTAATAATTTGTTCCTCTTTGAAAGTATATTTATTTGGACCAATTTAGTTTCTACAATGCTGTGAAACATTTCCATCGTGGCGGTTGATGGAACGAGAACTTTGGCATTGGCAAAGTCACTTTCATTTACCGCTGGATATGCTGAACCCGTGGCGTTATTTGCAAGATAAATAGCGAAATCATCAGTGGTGATTGCATAATACAAATAAGAATAGGGCAGTTCTTGAGCAGTAATTACGGCAAAACCAGTTGAGACAATTAAATCTGTTGGAGGATTATAGATCAAAGCGAATGACTTTCTATTAGGACGAACCGTCGACCAAATTATATCACCATGATTTACTATCCTTCTAGCACGACTTGGCGCATCCCTGAAATATTTAGCCTCAATGGAGTTTATGGAGTTAGTAGACACAGATGAGATATTTATATAATGAATTGTCTCAGGAGCGTTGGCTTTGCTAATGGACTTGGAGTTTATGGATGCTATGTCGCCGAGTGCTAGCACTTCCCACCCCTCCGGAATCAATCCCAACTCTGACTCGACCAGCTTGGCATTCTCGTGTCCAGGATAGCGAAAGTGCACAAACCACTCGCGGTAGAGCCGCTGCGCCATCTCTTCGAGAATTGTGATGCGGCGGGTGTTGTTCTCGATCAGGTCGTCGTAGGCGGAGAGGATGCAGGCGATTTTGTGTTGGGTAGGCAGGCTTGGAAATGGTACTTTGAAATCTTCAATCTTTTCCTTAGTAAGGGCTTCTCTGGTAGCACCTCCTTGGGATAATGTGAGCAAACTCTCCTTGTACTTTGGACTAACCAGACAGTACTGAATATAGGTGGGATCGGCCTTTGATAGTTCGCAACGAATTATAGCAACATGTTGATTGACTCTTGCTGGAAGAATTTTCCTCGGAACCATACAGCAGCGAGCAACGGAAGCTCCTGTTATGTTTAGAAGGATATCGCGCTCCTTCACCGTAACATTATTTAGTTGTCTTGCTTGATTCTGATCTATAAATGCCAGCTCAGAATAATCAAAAGCTAAATCATGAACATTCATACTTCGGATTAACGAAATTCCTTGTGATTTGTAAGATTCTTTACCACCTCGTGGAGTTGCTCCGCTTCCTATTTTTTTCGAAATATCTCCAAGCCGAACTTCAGATATTTCAAATAAGGGATTTCTCATACGTACGAATTTCCCATTCCTAACTTCGCTAGACTCATTTTAGTGAGTTCCTCCGATTCCAGTGCTTCATTATTCAAAATTTGGAGGTTCTGTTTAATTTGCGAATTTTTCTCACTCCTCCTTCGCCAAGGTGCCCGGTCGTTTAAGCGTTTTCTTCTCTTCAGAGGCCAAACGGCGTTCCACCTTTTTGACATCTTCAGCGGCTGGCAGGGATTCCGGGCGAATGCCGCGTTCGAGCAAGGTTTTACGCACCGCCTCATTATTGGTAACGTGCTCCTGCGAAATGGCAGTTTCATTATTCATGGCGTGTTCGCGGGCGTTAAAGATGGTAATTTCGGTGGCAAAATCTTTGGCTTTGAGAATAATGGTTGGTGCAAAATCGGCCAGGGGTCGTGTTGCCGGCACCTTCCATTGCGCCTTCATGGCCAGCGTGGTTTTACCGAATAATGCATGGTCGCCCTTGCTGCGGATTAGTGCAAAACTTTCATTACCACCGGTTTGTTCGTAAATGACGCTGGACAGTTCTTTTTCGGTAGCGCTGAGTTTGTGACGCGCCTGCACACGTTCAGATTCAAGCAGGCGTTGTTCAATGATTTCAGCGCGGCGCGTTTGAACGGCAAAATAGGTTTGCGCAAAGGCGATCTCCTGTTTTCTCGGGTCGCCGTTCTGGGCGATGAGATAGCATGCATATCGAGTGAGCATCAAATCAAGAATTTGCCTTTCAGCAGTTTTAGGCATGCGGATCGTTTTGTTGACGTCAACAAAATGATCGCGAATGGCATGACCGGAAACCTCACAGGCGGTTTTTGCCTTGCCAATGACAGCAACAAAATTGCGCCATTCATCATAGCCGAGCAAATATTGTAGATCGCGTGCCAACCAATATTCCACATCGTTTTCTGTTTGCTGGGCGTGTGCCTCAAAAGTTGCAGTTAGCGTTTGCACAAGTTCGGTTTTCATAATTTACCCCCTGTTTGTTGTTCTAATGTTTTATTGCATGACTTATTATTCAAAAGTTTTGCGACATTATGCGCAATTCTCTCTTCCAACTCTCTTGCTTCTTTGTTCAAATTCTCCAACTCTTCATTGAGTTCTTCCAACCGCTCATAAAATCCCTCCCCGTCATCGTTCTCCTCTTTCACCCCCACATAACGCCCGGGATTCAAACTCCAGCCTTGCGCTTCTACTTCTTCAAGCGTTGCCAGTTTGCACAAGCCTTTGATGTCCTGGTAGGAACCATCAGGGAAATGCTCTCGCGTCAATGCTTCGCTGTTGTGCAGGTTCTCCACCGGTTCACCACGATAGAGTCGCACAATATTGCCGAGGAACTCGATCTGCTCCGGTGTGAACTCGCGGTGCGCGCGATCCACCTGCACAAAGAGATGCCGGGCGTCGATGAACAGAATCTTGTCTTGGCGCTCTTCCGGCTTGCCTTTGTCAAAAAACCATAGCGTCACCGGCAGCGTCACAGTGTAAAAAAAATTCGACGAGATGGCGATCATCACGTCCACGTGTCCGCTTTGGATGAGCTGCTTGCGAATCTCCAGCTCACTTTGTCGGGCATCGCTGGCCGAGTTGGCCATGACAAAGCCGGCGCGACCGTTGTCGTTGAGCGCCGAGTAGAACACTTGAATCCACAAATAATTGCCATTGTCGGTCCTGGGCAAACCAAAGGGATAGCGCGGATCGTCTTTCAAGCGTTCCTTGTCCACGCCATTGACATTAAACGGTGGATTGGCTAAGAGATAATCAAAGTAACCGAGACCGTTGTGCGGATCTTCGTAATAGGTGTTGCTGAGGCGAATATCGCCCGAGAGTCCGTGAACTGCCAGGTTCATCTTGCACAGCCGCAAGTTGACTTCTTTGGCTTCCTGGCCGTAAATGCTGAGATCGTACGCCGGATAGCGCTGGTGCTCGTCCTCAAACCTGGCGGATTGGATGAACATACCGCCGGAACCGCTGGCCGGATCGAGCAGTCGACCTTTGAACGGTTCGATGATATTGACCAGCAGGCGAACGATGGAGGTCGGCGTGAAGAACTCGCCGCCACCGCGGCCTTCGCTCATGGCGAATTTCTCCAAAAAGTATTCATAGATGCGGCCAAAGATGTCGCCGTCGGCATCCATGCTGATGCTGTTGAAATTCTTCAGCAGATCAAAGAGCAGACTGTTGTTGATGATGGTGTACTCTTTCGGCAACACGCCGGCCAGGTCTTCGTTCTCCTTCTCAATGGCTTCCATGGCATTGTTTATTTCCTTGCCGATATTGGCGCCCTCGGGGAGTTGCATGAGAGAGGAGTAACGGGCGTGTTCCGGCAGATAAAGAACGCCCAGTTCCTGGTAATCGAGCTTGCCGATGCTGCGGCGTCCTGAGGGGCTGGCGGCAGTCAGCTTTTTCGCTGCCAGGTTAAAGCGCACATCGGCGTATTTGAGAAAGATGAGTCCAAGGATAGGGCGAGAATATTCCTGTGCCGTGAGGGATGAATTGGCGCGCAACTGGTCTGCTGCTTTCCACAGCCGGTCTTCGAGGTCTTTGCGATTTTCATTTGCAGGCATGGGCGTATTGTATGTGATTGTTAAATTCGGGCACCTTTACTGAGATGATGTGTAAATAGTAGTAAATAGAGGGGAGAAATGCAAAGAGAAATGTTTATCATGCGCACGCATACGGCGTCCATTATTCATACAATTCCCGAATCAATCCGCATATAGTCTCAATATCGCCCGTTTCAAGTTCATAAAACAGCGGCAAACGCACCAGACAATCGGTGTAGCGATCAGAATTTTCCAGCACCCGGCCATCGTGTTTGTTCTGGTAAAAGTCACTTTTGTGCAGACTCTGATAGTGAAAAACCGCCAATACGCCGTTGTTTTTCAGATGGTCGATGAGCGCTGTTCTGTTCTCGTAGGAATGGCAAATGAGATAATACATGTGCGCATTGTTGGTGGCAAAAGGGGGGATATCGGTCAATTGGAAATAGCCTTTATCTGCGAGCGGCCTGAGCCGTTCATCGTAGGCGTGCCAGAGCTGCTTGCGTTTGGCTTGTATTTTGTCGATGTTCTCTAATTGCGCACATAAAAACGCAGCGATAATTTCCGAGGGGAGAAAAGAGGATCCCACATCGACCCAGCCGTATTTGTTAATTTCGCCGCGGAAAAACTCGGCGCGATTCGTACCTTTTTCCCAGATGATCTCGGCGCGCGCTGCAAAGCGGGCGTCATTGATTGCCAATAATCCCCCTTCGCCCGATATGATATTTTTGGTCTCATGAAATGAAAAGCAGCCCAAATGGCCGATACTTCCCAGCGGCTTTTTTTTGTAATAAGCGTCAATGGCCTGGGCGGCGTCCTCGATGACCAGCAAATGATACCTGTCGGCTAACGCCATAATTTTATCCATATCGCACGCCACGCCGCCATAGTGCACCGGGATAATGGCTTTGGTTTTTTCAGTGATCAATTCTTCCACCCGGTCGACGTCCAGATTGGGATGGTGCGCGTAAGAGTCGGCAAAAACGATGTGCGCACCCTGCCGCACAAACGCTAACGCTGTCGAAACAAAAGTAAAGGAGGGCACAATGACCTGATCTCCCGGCTGAATATCGGCCAATATCGCCGCCATTTCCAGGGCATCAGTGCAGGAGGTCGTCAGGAGCACCTTGTGAAAGCCGAATTTATCGGTAAAAAAGCGGTGACATTTTTCTGTGAACAAGCCATTGCCGGAAATCTTGCCGGATTTGACAGCCTGATAAATATAGTGGTTTTCATTGCCGGTGAGAAAAGGTTTATTAAATGGAATCATCTAGTCACCATCATATATTAAAGATAAATTTCAGAGCCAAAAGTGATAGACATGGGTTGTTGATGTGAGCTGAAAGCCATTCCTTTCATAAAACAGACAGGCCGGTTTATTGGCCTGTTGGGTTGTCACCTGCAGCCGAAAAATATTTTTTGCCACAAGATGCTGTTGGCAGGTATTCAACAGCGCTGTGCCGATCCCTTTGCCTCTCGCCGGTTTGTCCACCGCCAATAGACCAATGCGTGCGGATATATCCGCATATTTTAGCGTGATCAATCCGGCTATTTTGTCGCAATCGTGATACAGAAAAACCTGATCCGCAAAAGTGCCGGCAAGCGAATTATCCAGCCAGATTTTATAAAAAGCTGCAAATTCGGCATAAGAAAAGTGAGCATCCACGCGAAAGCGCGAATATTCGCCACTCTGCAGTGCCAGATCATGGAGCTGCGAAATCCGGTTTGTATCGCGATACGGAGCCACATTGGGTGATGCAGGGAGGTCAAACGGCGTGGCACAAGTTTTTTCGTATACAATTTTTGTATCAACATTTTTCCCATTAAAGCTATTCATGATATATAATGGGACAAGCTCATTGCTGACAGCAGATAGATAGATTAACCTGAAACCTTGCTTTTGAGCTGATTTGAGGAGATCGCCAAGCTGGTGCGTGTGCGAGTCAATGGTAATTCTGCCGATTTTTCGCTTGAAAAAATCACTATCCCACGGCAAATATTCAATATGCAGTTCAGAGTTAGCCACAGATCAATTCGCAAGTAGTTTCTCGAGATGATTTACAAAGGTATCACGTCCGCACAAGTCGAGCGCACGCTGCCGACACTTTTTTGACATGTTGTTGCTGCTTTGCTGATCAAGTCCAAGAACAACTTTTAATCCTTTGGCAAAGTCTTTTATATCAAAAAGCCTGGCACGATAGCCAGTTTCGCCGGTGATAACCAGGTCACGTGCCACGCCCGTATCAAACGCCACGACCGGCGTACCGCACATCAGCGCCTGATTGATCATCATCGGCCCGGAATCTTCAAGCGACGGGCACAAAAAGAGATCCGCAGCCTGATAAGCCTTGACAAGCTTTTCTTCATGCAAAAAGCCCAGCACTTTTGTTTCTTTTTGAATGAGATTTTTTTCAAAACTTCCGGCAATCATGACAAGTAAATCTTCAGCGAGCGAATTGATCGCTTCAGTGAGCAGTGCCATGCCTTTTCTTTTATCCGCTAAATTTGCCGCCCCGAAAAACAACACTTTTTTATCGGGAGAAATCCCCCAATATTCTTTTGCTTGTCGTTTATCTGCCGGATAAAATTTGTTCTCATCGATAAAACCGATTATCCTGGCAACGCGGCGATGTCGGGCGAGTGCCGAAGACAGCGCTCGCTGATAATCCGTTTCGGAAAACGCGACGATGGTCATGTGCGCCGGTAAATATTTATTTTTAAAGAGCAAGACTTGTTTGGCCAACTTTTTTTGCGAAACTTTGATAATGGCCGGACAGTTCTCGCAGGTTGATTGATAGCCCGTACAATCCCAGGGATAATGGCAGCCGCCGGTGAGCGGCGCATTGTCCATCATCAACCAGTAGATTTTCGCGCCGGTTAATTTACAGAGTTTATGAATGACCCTGGCATTTATAAAATCAGTTACCCAATACAACAGGATGATATCCGGCTTGAACGGACATTGCTTTAATATTCGTCGCGCGGACACTGGCGTTATCATTTCAAATTTATTATAAAAGTGATAATCATACAAGAAAGAGTTGCGCTTTGTAAAGAGTCCGGCCAGCTTTCTTTTGAGCTTGTGATAAAGGCTCTTTTTAATGGCAAAAACCGCACCCTTTCGCTTGCACTCCTGCACCAAAAGTACGGATTGATGGCCTAGCTGTTGCAAGAGCTGGTTGTATTCGTAAGCCACACTGCCGGCGCCACCGTGATCATAGGTGGAAATATTTAAAATTTTACAGGGCACGTGATTCCAGATACTTTGAGCAGATTCGCATGAGCCATGAGCATAATTCTGTTTTTATTGGGTGCGGGAAAAGTAAAGATATCTATAATCAAGTTCAACGTAAATCTGTTTATCCCGGCAACACAGATGAGCGGAAAAATTTTCGAAAACATTTTTCCTCTTTGATTGTTAAAATAATACGAAAAACGACAAATGATTGAAAAATACGAAACCTCTGAATGAGGTGATGTGCACCTGTGAGTCGTTATGTTTTAAAATTGCTGTCGCTTGTTTTATTTTTCGCCTGCACATTAGCACTGGCGCAAACCCCGGTTTTGCAGCCGAGCGAACAGGACACGACTTTGGAAAAATCTCCCAAGGACAGCACACGCTATTACCGGCCGCCAGCCCCGGAAAAACGCAAGTCCTATCAAATTAATATGACTGAACATATGGTAAAATCCAATATGGCGCGATTGTCCTACTATGCGCAAGGGCAGTATATGAATTCGCTGCAAACCCTGGAAGAAATCTTTATTCAGGCCAATCAGTTCCCCGAGGAGGTCAAGAATAAAATGTTTGGCCTGGCTATAGCCGGAGGCGTGGCCCAGGAAGTATTCAAACAGACGCGCAAGGAACTTTATAAAAGAAAAATTCGTTTTATCTATCCCAGTTTGTATGGTGTCAATATAACCTATCCCATCCGGTCGCTGAATGCGCAGTTTTATTTTCGTGCCATGTCGAGCGCTGATCGATTATATATGCTGCATCTGAATAGTGGCCAATATAGTTTCCTCTATCGCGACACGCCGGATGTCATCCAGAGAGGCATTTATTACAAAATCTATAATAATATTCGTGTTTTCGGGATGCATACGCAATATCAATATTCAGCTTATCATGGACTTGGTGTTTCGCAGCATACGAAAAGGCTATTCTTCTATTTACTTTACTCTCAAAGCCCTGATATAGCACAAAGCAATCGGATCTATCTTTATCTAAACATACGCATTAACTAACTCCACCGGATTATCTTTTGTTTCACATGACAATCTGCTGACGCATTCTGAAAAAGTGCGATGAAAAAAGTTAATTTTTTTCAAACAGGAATAGTTGTCCATGTCCTCGTGTTGAATTCATAAAATTTTGGATACGGGGGAAGATTTTTCATAATCGGATTTTCCTTAAACAATCCATATCTACACTAAAAGAGGAGATAGCAGCATGGATACTCAGGCACCGACTTTATTGGAAACCTTGACAAATCAGGGCATTACGATCGGCTTGAATATTCTATTAGCGTTAGCCATCTTTATTATTGGAAGATGGGTGGCCGGGCTTTTGAAAAAGACGACGCAAAAAATAATGCAGCGACGAGAGGTTGAAGAAACGTTGACCAAATTTGTCGGCAATTTAGTGTACATCCTTTTGCTCATTTTTGTCATTTTAGCCGTGCTCAACAGGCTGGGTATTCAAACCACATCGTTCGTGGCGATACTTGCTTCCGCCGGTTTTGCCATTGGCCTGGCGCTTCAGGGTGGTTTGGCCAATTTTGCCGCAGGCGTGTTGTTGATCATTTTTCGACCGTTCAAGGTCGGAGACTATATCGAGGGCGCCGGCACGGCGGGTATTGTTGAGGCTATTCAAATTTTTACCACACAACTGCGCACACCGGATAATAAAACAATTATCATTCCTAACGCAGCCATAACCGCCAATAATATCACAAATTACTCAACCAAACCCACCCGACGTGTTGACCTCGTCGTTGGCTGCGGTTATAGCGATGATCTCGTTAAAGTCAAAAAAGTTCTGCAAGAGATTGTTGCTCAAGATGCGCGCGTACTCACAGAGCCGGCGCCACAAGTGGCTGTGTCCGAGCTCGGTGACAGCAGCGTGAACTTTGTCCTTCGACCCTGGGTCAATGCTGCTGACTACTGGGATGTCTATTTTGACATGACTGAAACGGTCAAACGACGCTTTGATGAAGAGGGTATCTCCATTCCTTTCCCGCAACGCGATGTGCATATCTATCAGCATAATACTGCTTGAAAATGAAAAAGCGTAAAAAAACCGGTCTTTTTCGTGACTTTTTTGGCACGATCCGTCAAGACCTGAAAGAGACAAATATAAAAACCTCGTTGTGGCGCGACCTGCGCGCGATTTATGAATTTTATTTATCCCCGCAGGAGCGAACCGAATTAGCAGCCATGGGCTGGTTTCGGCGCTGGCTTTATCGAATTTTTTGGTTTATTATTAACATTCTGAAAAAACTGTCGCCGTTTCGGCGACTTTTGCTTCTGCTTTCAATTATCCTCCTTCTTGAAGTCAATAACAACTCAAGAGTTGTATTAGGGTATGTCGCGCTGTTCATCGTTTTGATACTGGAATTAAAGGACAAACTTTTGGCGCACGATGAATTGCGGGCCGGTCGCGCTGTACAAGCGGCATTGCGTCCGGAGAGCTGTCCGCCATTGAGTGGATGGGAAACGTACCTGTTCACTCGCTCAGCCAATGACGTTGGCGGCGATCTGATTGATTGTATCAAACTGTCCGATGAGCACTTTGGCTTTATGGTGGGTGACGTCTCTGGCAAAGGTCTTGGCGCTGCCCTGCTGATGGCACAATTGCAGGCCAGCGTACACGCTCTTGCATCCGCTAACAAATCCCTGGTAAAATTGGTCACGCAACTCAACGAAATCTATTGTCGCGGTGGTCTGTCCAACAGCTTTATCTCTTTTATTTATTTTGATATTAAAGCCGACTCGGGCAAAGTGAATTTTGTCAATGCCGGTCATATACCGCCAGCTATTATAAAGAATGCTCAGTTTGAAGAGTGGAGCAAAGGCGGTCTCGCTCTTGGCCTGGAGCAAAACACAAAATATCGGGAGGAGACTTTGACGCTTAATGCGGGTGATTTCCTGGTTGTCTATACAGATGGCGTCACCGAAGCGAGAAATGAAAAAGGTGATTTCTGGGGCGAGGAACGCTTTTTCAAGCTCATTCAGTCTTTTCAATCTTTGAACAGCACGATGTTAGGAGAAAAAATTGTCCAGGCGATCAATGCTTTCACCGGCAACGCCATGCGCAGCGATGATTTGACATTTTTAATCCTCAAACGAACATAGGAAAATTATTGTGCACCTGGTCGTATTGGACGGATATACCATGAATCCCGGTGATTTGAGCTGGGAGCCACTGCATCAATTAGCTGACTGCCAGATTTACGCAAGGACACCGGAACATCTTGTTTTATCACGAGGCCGATCCGCTGATCTCATCATCACCAATAAAGTTCCCTTTTACAGAGAAACGCTGAAACAGCTGCCGCTACTCAAATATATTGGTGTGTCCGCGACAGGTTATAATATTATTGATACGGCAGCCGCAAGCGAATTGGGCATTGCGGTCACCAATGTCCCGGCTTACAGCACCATGTCAGTTGCCCAAATGGTTTTCGCGCATATCCTCAATTTAACGACGCACGTTGCGCAACACGCCGAATCTGTCCGGCGAGGCAAATGGGTCGCTTGCCAGGATTTTTCTTTTGCGGATTTTCCACTCATTGAGCTGGATGGACTTGTGCTCGGTATCATCGGTCTGGGACGCATCGGTCGTTCAGTGGCGCAGAGTGCGCATACCTTTGGTATGCAAGTGATTTTTTATGAGCCCCAAAAAAAGGAGGATAGACCAGCGTGGACATCCCAGGTCGATGTGGAGACGCTCTTTGCGACAAGCGATATCATCACACTCCACTGTCCTTTGACGGATGCAACGCATCACATTGTAAATCGGGAGCGTTTGGCGCTGATGAAAAAAGATGCGTTTTTAATCAATACCGGGCGCGGACCGCTCATCGATGAGCAGGCGCTGGCCGATGCGCTCAATAGAGGCATGATCGCTGGCGCCGGCCTCGATGTGCTGTCGCACGAGCCACCGAGGGCGGATAATCCCTTGTTGCGCTCGAAAAATTGTTACATCACACCGCATAACGCCTGGGCTACACGCGCCGCGCGACAGCGACTTTTGAATATTGTCGTCGACAATATCAAAGCCTTTCTCGATGGCAAGCCCAAAAACATCGTTCAATAGTCATTCTTCTTTTCTCTCACCCACAGCTTTTTATCAACTCCGCACAGTTTTTTATCGTAGAATTCATGCAGCGGCAAAATTATTTATTGACAAAGTAAAGTCTGATTATTATGTTACTTTTGTTGCCATGCTTTGGTTGATATCATTCCAAGAAAGGAGGCAAGAAAAAGCACACAAAGGTTTATTAAAATTTGACTCAAAAATTGGAGGACAACATGAGGTTTGCTAAGTTTTTTCCATACGCGCTTGTTTTGTTTTTCTTCCTTTCCCTCTCCACCGGATCCACCGCGGATTTGGCCAAGGGCGTCAATATTGGCGATTGGCTCGGCACGGATGAAGCCGTCTGGATCCAGACCACCCGTTATCAAAAAACTGACTTTGAAAACATGAAATCTCTCGGCCTTGATCATGTGCGAATTGATGTTAATTTTAATGTTTTTGAAGTGTCTGAACCCGATTATGCTCTCAGTGAGATCCAATATCGTTGCCTTGACAAAGCGATCATGTGGGCAGAAGAGCTGGGGATGAAGGTGATTATCACCAACAATGAAGGCGAAATCTCCACCGGGACCGCTGATGCCATCCGGGATCGACTGGTGATGACCTGGAAACACGTCGCTTCTCGATACGCCGGCAAGGGTGATGTGGTTGCCTATGAAGTCTTTGCAACGCCAGGTGAAACAATTACAGCGGATGCCTGGAACGGCGTCGCTGCAGCGCTTGTCGCCGCAATTCGAGAGGTCGACGCAACGCACGCTGTGATCGTCGGGCCGATCAACGATTATTCACTCGATGCGCTGTCAAGTATGGCCAAAATCGATGCTGATAATGTTATTTATGCTTTTAACTTCTTTGATCCATTAACATTCACTCGCCAGGGTAATTCGTATAACGACGTCGACTATAATACGGCGATTGTACCTTTCCCGTATGATGCCGGCAAAATGCCCCCGCTTGATGAGGCGGATGCCGGAACGGCCGCCGAGGAGGCTTATAATAACTATCCCACGCAAGGTACGGTGGATTATGTCAAAAGTCGACTCGATGTCGCGGCGCAGTTTGCGGCTGACAATGGTGTTGCAGTGTGGTGCGCCAGTTTTGGCGCCTATATCGGCCAACGTGGGCTCCGCCTGAACGATGACGGCTGGGATGTGCCGAATGCCGACAGAGGGGCATGGCTCGGCACCTGTATGTCCTATATGCAAGAAAAAAATATTGCCGCCTGCCATAGTGGCTATCGCGGCGGCTTTGGCCTTTTTTACGACGACAATAACAATCCCTATGGCTGGATGCAGTTCGGCAATTTTCCGTACGATATCAACACGGACATTTGTGAGGCTATGGGACTCACACCACCGGAGCCAGGCTTGTATAGTCCAGAGCCCTTGACAGAAGGATTTGTCATTTATGATGAAGAGGTCACGCCTTTGGCTCGATGGGGTGAATGGTTTTGGGATGATGCCGAGGTCTCGCTGTTCAACATGGACGAGCCGGCAGTCAGCCAATACTGCCTTTCCATTTTTTATCCCGGGCAATGGCAGGCAGGTGATTTTTTCTTCCCGCTGTACCTCGATATGTCAATTTTAGCTGAAGACGGCTATTTGCTCGATTTTTTCATTCGCTGCGACTGGGAGGAAGCACATATCCAGGCTCGTTTCGAAGACACCAATGAAGATCTGGATGACAAGCCGTGGCGTATGAACTATAATGTGGATAACAGTGTTGTGCCCTTTGATGGAACATGGCAAAGGGTGACCATTCCGCTCACCAGCATGGATGACCAGGGCGCCTGGGATCCCGATGATGAGATATGGTACGGTGGACCGCAAGGCCTTTTTGATTGGGAGCGCGTTCAGCGTTTTCAGTTTGTTTCCGAGACAGCGGAGCAACCGGACGCTGAGATCTTTATTGATCGCGTGCGCATCGTGAGTGCGGATGCAGTGGATTCTGATCCAATGGCTTCACCGGCAGCTTTTGCCCTGGCAGCTAACTATCCCAATCCCTTTAATCCGACGACAACCATCCAGTTCACACTGGCAAAGCGTGCAACTGTTGATTTGAGCATTTACAACGTGCGTGGTGAGCTCGTCAAAACATTGGTGTCTGAAACAAAAAGCACCGGTGATTATAGCGTGCAATGGGATGGATCAAACTTGAACAATGAACAGGTTGGCAGCGGCGTTTACCTTTATCGCTTGAAAGCTGACGATTTTGAGCAGACGCGCCGTATGCTTTTAATTCGCTAAAACAGCAACAGACTGATGCGCACGCATCAGTCTGTTTTTATTAGCCGGCTGTCTCCCACGCGCTCGGTGACACCGATCGCATCAAAATAGCCCAACAATGGCATGGCAAATTTTCTTGATGTGTTGAGCAGTTGACGAAATTCACCTACGGTTATTTCTGTACCGTTCAGTTCTGACAATTTTTCTTTCGCCTTGTCTATTGCTGTTTTTGTAAAGTAGATGTCGCCTTCAAATCTGACTATTTTCCCCAATCCCAAAAGCGCATTCAGGCCAACCTGGACGTCATTTTGAGGGCGCGCGAGCATCTGCGCCAAAATTTTTATCGGCGGCGTTGCATACCCGCTCTGTTCAAGAATGTTATAGATGTCATTTGCCAGCGCTTCAACCGTTTCACTCAATTTTATTTCATGTGAGTCAAGCCTGACACTATCATTTGACACTACAATTTTACCCTGTGCTTCGAGTGTCTGCAGAGCGGCTTCAAACACAGCGGGCATGTTCTTTGCCGTTTGAGCCAAGAGATTGGCCTTTTTCATCCCGGGGCGCAAAGGCTCCTTTTTATGAAATACCTCCAGGGTGCTCAGCATTTCTTCTTGGACATTGTCGTAATTGCTTTTGTGCAGAAAGCGTGTTTTGGCGCCAAAAGTAAAGATCTGCTTTTTTTCCAGCAAATCGGCTAAAATGGGCTCGAGTACTGCGCGATCAAAACCGGCTTTTTGAGCGATCTCTGCCGACGTCATCGGCTGTTGCGATTGCATCAAGACGGACGTGATGACTTGCACTGGCTCAAAAGTCTCCAACTTTTGCAGGCGGGTGAGAACGCTCTTGTCCATGCGTTTGTGGGGCAGGGGATTTGTATCCAGAATGATACCGCCACCGATGGTGAGCTGCGGCGAATAGCGTCGAATCACAAATGGATCGTGCTTTTGTGCCACGGCCTCTTGTTCGAGCAGCAGTTGAACATAAGCCGAGCCACCCGGTTCAATTTTATCGGCGCCTAAAACTTTGATCCGCGCTAAAATCTCGCGTGTGCCGAGGTGCAGTCGGACGCGCGTTCGATTCGATAGTGCTTTGGGTGTTTTGTCCAAAAGTGATATTTTTGCATCGAATATTTTTGCAGGATAAAAATGATGTGGTGTCGCTAAAATGTTACCGCGCTCGATGTTTTCCTTTGCAATATTCATGAGATTGAGAGCAGCACGATCACCAGGCAACGCCGTTTCTGCTGACACGCCATGCTTTTGAATGCCACGGATTCTGATGCTGCGACGCTGCGGCAATAGTTCGCACGATTCGCCGACGCTAATATGACCGGAGAGCACCGAGCCGGTGACCACTGTCCCATGACCTTTGATGGTAAATGATCGATCAATCGGCATCCAAAAAACGCCGCGGTCCTGCCGAGGCGCGGTGTGCCTGGCCAGTTCGATGATGGCGCGGCGCAGGTTTTCTATCCCTTCTCCTGTCGCAGAGCTGACGCGAATAATCGGCGAGTGCTGCAAAAAAGTATTGTGCACTAGAACGCGAATATCCTCCTCCACGATTTCAAGCCATTCTCGCTCAACCAGATCGATTTTTGTCAAGGCAATGAGACCATGCTCAAGCTGGAGAATTTTGAGAATGTCCAGATGTTCGCGAGTCTGCGGCATGACGCCATCATCCGCTGCGACCACCAAAAGCGCCATATCCACTGTGGTCACACCGGCGACCATATTTTTGATAAATTTTTCATGTCCCGGGACATCGATGAAGGCGAGGTCTTGATTTAAAAAAGCAAATCCCAGATCAATGGTCATGCCGCGGTCTTGCTCTTCGGCCAGGCGATCCGGATCGGTTCCGGTGAGTGCTCGCACCAGACTCGATTTACCGTGATCAATATGACCGGCGGTGCCAATAATTTTATGTGCCATCTTTATCCCAGCCCCAGCGTATCCAACAGGGCGATGTATGTGCCGGCGGTCCAGCCTAAAATGGGTGTGTTTGGAACTCCTTTGGGTGAGGTGATGCTTTTGTCGTTCACATTATACCACTCCCACATATTGCCGGTTTGTTGATAGATATCAAACACCATGGACAGCCAATTGGTGCCGATATCTGCCGCATCTTCCATAAACTCATAATCGGAAAGACCTTTAATAACAAAATAGAGGAATGGGGCACAGAGCAGCGGATAGCTCCAGCTCATGCCATTGATCGTATACTCTTTGTCGGTAATGGTGATACCGCCCGGCGCGACAAAATCCTTGAGATGCGATTGAAGCGCATCCGCTTGTTGCTCATCAACCAGCTCGACGAACAGCGGCATAAAGCCGGCCAGGGTTTTGATTTGATTTAATCTTTTTTCGGCAAAATTATTATCAAAATAAAAATGACTATCTTCGTCCCAAAACAGGGTAAACATTTTTTTGATATGATCACTTTTATGTAACAGACTTTGGTCGCCCTTGCCGTCCGCTTCTATTTGAAGATCATGAATGAGTATGGCGTTTCGATAAAGCAGCGCGTTAAGATCGACTGGATTGTAATTTTCATCCTTGTCGAACCGGATGGAGCGCACCCAGCACGAGCCCAGGACGTCGGGTGTAGTGTCTTTTTTTGCTGTGTTGGTGAAGCGATACAAGCCAACAGAGGTGGTGTGAGGTTTGGTCGTCCAAAAATGATATTCGTTAATGACATCGGGTAGCATACGGCTGAGCCAGTCTTTGTCACCAGTCGCTCGATAAATATCGCGCACAATCCATGGCAATAAGGGCAATGTGGAAAGACGGCTATATGATTTCAAATTCGCAGCCGGTACATAGCCAAATTTGCGCTGTAAAAAAATCAGATTTTCTGCATTATAGCGCGCGAGATCGATAAGTTTTAAACGAATGAGTCCCAGATTAATAAAATAGGTGTCCCAATAAAACAGTGCATCCTGTTTCTCAGTTCCCGGTGTAATGTACGGATCCGGGACACCTATAAGCTGGTTCGTATCGCTGCCGATTTCTCGAACGAGTTCTTTTTCGAATCGTTCTTTCAACATCGGGAGTAAAGACTGAAATTTTTCGGCCATTCTTTACCTCACTAATTAAATATTGAGACCAATAACGTTATTTCAGGATTCATGCCCTAAAATCCCGAATTGATTTAACTTTTTGTTTTTTACTACAATGAAGGCATATTGAATGCCGGAATGCTCGAAATGGAATGGTATGATGAAAAAGAGGAAAGTCATTTTAATATTTGTTTTTATTTTATGACTTGAGCATGCAAGAATCTTTTATCAAAGACGAATATATTGGAAAAAGGTTCAGCATCAAGCGGCAAATCTGTTTATCAATGGCCGCAGAGCGAAGAGCCGCAACTTTGTTTTGAGATACTTTTTATAATTCATATGCTGGAGCGTCGTCATATAACTGTCAATATATGCATCCAGCTCTTTCAGAGAATGGGGTTTTATTTCCAGGGTAATAAAGCCACAAAAGCCCGATTCGCGCAGGGTGGACAAAAACTCATTCACCGGCAATGATCCACCGCAGTTAAACGGGAGATGGACATCTTCTGCTTCGTGACAGTCCGATAGATGCACACTGGTCGTGATGTCGCGAAAGGTCTTGAAAAGCTCGACAGGATCATGGCCGTCGACAAAATAGTGCGGCGCGTCAAAACACATGCCTGCCAATTTTGTGTTGAGAGATTGTTCTGCCTGCCAGTATATTTTTAGAAATTCATCCGGATGAAGCGCCGGTACATTTTCAAGGTGAACCGGAATGTTTAATTTCTGCAAATTTTCAAACAAAAATTCAAGGGAAAAGCGCAGCTTTTCACTTTGCTTATCCGGTTCCGGAGGATGACAGACCACATGGTGCAGGTGCAATTTGTCTCGATAACGCTGCAACGTGTCAATCATGCTGTCAATTTCGTTCTTGTAATCGAGACAGGAAAAATCCCAACCATTTTCAGCAATCAGCGGAAGATGAAAGGCAGTGATTATTGAACCAAGGCTGTCAGCGACTCTATCGATTTCCGGCAAGATGCTTTTATTCAATTCGACAAAATCGATGCCCAGCAATTTTAATCCCCGAATCAGGGTGGAGGGCATAAAACCTTGAAATTGCGCGACGGTAACACCGACATAGGGACAGTGTTGAGGCATGGGACTCCTGCGACTTTGATAATTATAATGCTGAAGAATAGCTGTTGTTCCCGCTAAAACAAAGTTGTTAGAATAAGATACAACCAATTAGCAAAAACTGCTGATATCAGCAATTTTCGAACCAACTTTTTCTCCTGTAATGATAGAGTGATCTTTGCATTTTTTTTTACAACAACACCGAGGAGTGTGTTCATTCCCCATAGAATTAATGCAGTGTAAATTAAAAAAAAGAGTGGATTTGTAATAAACGCATCTCGCAAATGAAGATGACTCAGGGCAATCCCTGTTCGGGTAGCACCGCACGTAGGGCAGGGGAGCCCGGTCCAGAGATGGAAGAGGCAGGGTGGCATCAGAGCGAGAAGGCGATCCGCAAACCGGACGAAAAGAAATCCCGCAATGGCGAAACCCAGGCAAATAAGGCCGGTGCAGCGCTCGGCCGGAGTCGTTCGTTTGATATAAATGTGCATCACACCCGGGAAATATGGAAGTGTCGCTATATCACAATAAAATCAAAAAATCTTTTGTCTTATAATATAGATGACCTGGGGCTATTTTTCAAGCGTTAAAGAAAAAATCTTATTTTGTATCTTGACTTTCAATCTCGAAATACTTAGATTTTCACTGATAAAAAGGAGTCAAAAAAATGATTGGGATCATGCTCACAACAAAATCGACAAAGACAAAAAAGTACTGTTGTGGGCTTGGACTATCAACACGATAGAAAATCATATCGCAAAGTCGAGCCCACAGTGTTTAACGCTGTGGGCTTTTTTTTTATGCAAATCCTAAAATTGAATAACAAAATAGAGGAGATGTTATGGAAAAAGTGAGATGTGCCGTACTGGGAGCGACCGGTGTTGTCGGTCAAAACTTTCTACGTCTATTGGTGGATCATCCCTATTTTGAGCTGGCAGCGATTTGCGCGAGCGATATGCGGATTGGTCAAAGCCTCAAGAGTGCGAAAGAACAAATCGATGGTGGCATTCCAAAGGCTTTTGCTGATATTATCTTTGATCCCATTGATGTGGGTGTGCTTGTTGATAAAAAGATCAAGATTGCCTTTTCCGCACTCCCGGCTGATGTCGCAAAAAACGTTGAGAAAGAAGCGGCAAAACAAGGGATCAAAATATTTTCCAATGCCGGTGCGTATCGTATGGACAAAGATGTTCCCATTCTCATCCCGGAAATAAATCATGCTCATCTCGATATTGTGAAGCAACAGGATACGCCCGGTTATATCGTGACCAATGCAAATTGTACGACAACAGGCTTGACCATGGCGTTATTGCCGATTCTGCCGTTTGGTATTCGGAAAATGGTTGTCGCCAGCTATCAGGCGATCTCCGGCGCCGGTTATCCGGGCCTTCCGGCACTAGATATTTTCGGCAACGTCATTCCCTACATTCAAAATGAAGAACCAAAGCTGCGACGCGAGACGACAAAAATATGTGGTACATTTCAAAATGGTGCCATCGTCCCGGCTGACTGGGAGGTGTACGCTCATTGCATTCGAGTCCAGACAGTTATTGGTCACTTGATATCCGTGCACATCGAGCTGGACTCTCAACCCACACGAGAAGAGGTCAAACAAGCGATCGTCAATTACACCTCGCCACCGGAAGTGGCCGGATTGCCCACAGCACCGGAGCAGACGATCCTGTTTTCCGAGGAACCGGATCGACCGCAACCCCGTTATGATGTTTTATTGGGAGCTCCTGAACGCGCTCGCGGCATGGCCATTTTCATCGGCCGGCTTGAGGTGGAAAGGAATATCATTCGTTTTGTCACGCTCTCAAACAATCTCGTTCGCGGCGCCGCTGGTGGCTCAGTCCTGAATGCAGAATTGGCGTATCGAAAAGGTCTGCTGTGAAATGAAAAAGCGGGATTTTTAGTCATACCGCTTTTTTATTCTTTAACATTGCCAATTCTCGCTTCGATCTTGAAGGGTTTCGCATCCTCTTTCTTTTTGCTCTCTTTTTTCTCCTTGTTCCACAGCAAAATACAGAAAACAATATATACAAAGAAAAATGTTGCTGTAAGGAGCCCGTCAGCCCAATCCGTGCCCTTGAATTCATCAATTAATTGACTTAGAATGTAATTCAAATTCCAATTATTCAATATAAAGTCTTTGAATTGCATGGCATACTTGTAATACAGAGGAAATAAGCCAAAGAGAAAAAGAAACAGAAAGAATCGTCGAACGCCTTTTTGGACTTTGCTGAAAAAAGTTCCAAAAAGCCGCCAAAATCCGAGTGAAAACAAAGAGACAATCAGGAGAATGATTCCAAAATCCATTTACGACCTCTGCTGAAGATTCTGTCACAGCATTGACATTCATTCTCTTTCTTTTACCGGTTCCGCGAGAACGTAAAAACCCCGACACACATCGTCCTCACTATAATAACGATAGTGTAGAATTTAGTCAAGCTTTTTATAGGCAGGTGGCAAAACCTCAAGGTTATTCAAAAGTTCTCGCATCCTATCAAATTACACGAGAACGAACTGTTTTTAAAATCTCTACAGTCAACATCAAGACTTTTCGACAGTCTCTTGAGGTTTTGCGGCAGGTGAGAAAATTGTAGAACAGCGCAGGTCAAGTTTATCTAACAATACATCACATGTGCAGGAGGCTACTCTACAGGCGCTTCTTGTGCTTCAAGGTTTCCAAATGGTTGCAGCTCTTCTATCGACAGTTGTATTTGAATATTAAAAAACGGATAAAGGTCGGCTAAAATGCTGCCACCAT
Organism: Candidatus Zhuqueibacterota bacterium; assembly: GCA_016928775.1. Classification (GTDB taxonomy): domain Bacteria; phylum Zhuqueibacterota; class Zhuqueibacteria; order Residuimicrobiales; family Krinioviventaceae; genus Kriniovivens. The sequence goes on from JAFGKD010000001.1 coordinate 70,421, forward strand.
CTTCATCCGGAATACGGCTGACGATAGTGAGTGCAGCAAATTCGCTCTTGACGATATCAGCGTCCTCGCCTTTACCAATACGAACCTTTTTTTGTTTGATATTAAACGGCTTGATCGTCGCTGTTTGCAGAACAAATTCTTCCCCGGTCAGGCTATCCAGAAATAAAAGGCGCACGAGGCCGCGCACCATGTTATTGTACAGCTCACCGACTTGACGACTATTATCAATAGCGACTTCAGCTTGAATGACGAGCTGCCGAATGATCGTTTCCTCTTCACCTTTATCTTCGGCGGGCCAATATTTTTTTATCATGCAATTTTCGAATGTCAGCATACAAGTCTCCGGCAGAATTTATTGACGCCGAACATAAGAAATTTCAAGCTTGAAAGCAAGATATTCCCGGATAAAGGACAATATATTTTTCAGTTTATAAAAGATTTACGCATGTCGGATAAAAGCAGGTATGTGATGAAAGAGTCGCCATGCAAAATATGAGATGCAATTGCCTCAAAATAAGGCAGACGGTGAACAGCATGGCTAAAATAACCCTTGACTGTTGATTGATAAATTAGTATAATTTCTTAGTACTTGTAACGATATTTTAGGAGAAGAAAAACCAATGATGGTTCGCGTCACTGTCGAACGGGTAACGTTGGATACGTCGACGAGTCGTTTTGTCGTTATTCTTAAAGAAGAAAAACAAAACCGTTGGTTGCCTATCGTTGTGGGTTCGTCCGAAGCGCAGGCGATCGCGCTACAGCTTGAAAATATTGCTCCACCTCGACCGCTGACGCATGATCTCATTCGAAATTTGCTCAATACACTTGATGCCAAGGTGGAACGGATCATCGTTAATGATCTCCGCGACAATACCTATTATGCGATATTAGGACTCAACATGAATGGTGAATTGCGTCACATCGATGCGCGTCCCAGTGACGCGATAGCATTGGCGCTTCGTACAGAGGCCCCCATTTATGTTGAGGGCAATGTGATGCGACAAGCTGCGATCTCCGAAGCTGACCATAACCTGAAATCACGCAGTGAAACCGATGCATTAGATTTTACCGCACCTGAGGATATCCTGGAACAGCTCAATATTGATTTGCTCAAAGCTGTTCAGGATGAACGCTATGAAGAAGCAGCCAAAATTCGGGATGAAATCGCCAAACTAAAAACCGAACTTCGTCAAAACGAAATATGACGATGATGACTCGCTGAAAAGCCTCCCCCGAGGCTTTTTTTATATCAACACCTTATAATTCTCAATTTGAACGGGAACTACATGAACGAACGTCCGCAGCGATCTCCGTGGCTGTTCATTCCAACTCTTTATTTTATCGAGGGTTTACCCTACATTCTCATCAATTCCGTTTCCATCTATATGTTTAAAAGTTTCGGAGTGTCCAATCAGGTTGTGGGCCTGACCAGCATTATCATGCTGCCGTGGGTTCTCAAAATGCTCTGGTCGCCTGTTGTCGATATGTATTCGAGCAAACGTTCCTGGGCGGTCTGTTGTCAATTGGTTCTCGGATGTTGTTTCTTTGGCGTTGTCTTTGCCGTGCACCTGCCCATCTTTCTTCTGAGTGTTGTCGCTATACTCATTGGTGCTGCATTTGTCTCTGCCACCCATGATATTGCCGCCGATGGCTATTACATGCTGGCCCTCGATAAAACAAAACAAGCCTTTTTTGTGGGCATTCGATCAACCGCCTATCGAATTGCCATGTTAGCTGGTGGATTGATCGCTACCTTTGCTGGCATATTGGAACAAAAAACCGCGAATATCCCTCTCAGCTGGTCGATTGCCTACGGGGTGATGGCAGTTATACTTGTTCTCGCTTTCTTTTTTCACCGTTGGTATCTGCCGGTAGCTGAAGCCCGGCGAGGGACCTCTAACGAGCGCTTGCCTTTTGCAGAGGCGTTTAAAAGTTATTTTCAGCAGGAAAAAATCGTCGCGATTTTACTGTTCATTCTTCTCTATCGACTGGGTGAAGCCGTTTTAGCCCGGATGGCCATTCCTTTTTTACTTGATCCTGTAGCAAACGGTGGCCTCGGCTTTTCGACCGCTCAAACCAGCCTCATGCGAGATGTTTTTGGTCTCTCCGGCCTCATTGTGGGTGGTATTCTTGCCGGCTGGCTTATCGCACGATTTGGATTGAAAAAATGTATCTGGCCCATGGCCCTGGCGTTGAATCTGCCAAACGTCGGATATTTGTATCTGGCATGGGCACAACCGGGATTGTCGGTGGTCTATCCAATTGTTGTTATTGAACAATTTGGCTATGGCGTCGGCTTTACTGCTTTTATGGTTTTTCTCATGTACATCGCCAAAGGACCCTACAAGACATCCCATTATGCCATTTCCACAGGATTTATGGCCCTGGGATTGATGCTGCCGAGTATGGCCAGTGGTGTTTTGCAAAATTTATTGGGATATGTTCATTTTTTTCTCCTGGTTTTAATACTCACGATTCCCGGATTTATCCTGTTACTTTTTATACCGTTGGAAGACAAAACAAAATGAAATTGATAAAGCCGTTTGTTATAACGTTCACCCTGTTTTGTGCAATCTGCATGAATTGCTCACAGGAAGGACAGGCACAAGATAAAAATGATCCTGTTTTACCAGGAATTGATATATTGTTAGCTGAACAGCTTGACCTTGTGAAACACAAGCGAGTCGGCTTGATCACCAATCCAACAGGTATCACCACCACACTCCTGTCAACGATTGAAACGCTTTACTCCCATCCGCAGGTGAATCTTGTCGCGTTGTATGCGCCTGAGCATGGTGTGCGTGGCGATATCCCGGCTGGCGAGTATGTCGAGCATTTTATCGATAAAAAAACCAAACTCCCGGTCTACAGTCTCTATGGTGCAACTAAAAAACCGACAGCTAAAATGCTAAAAGATGTGGATATTTTGTTGTTTGATATCCAGGATATTGGTGTTCGGCCCTATACCTATATCTACACCATGGCTTATGCCATGGTTGCAGCACAAGAGAACACTATCCCGTTCATTGTCCTGGATCGTCCCAATCCGCTGGGTGGTGAGCTGATTGAAGGACCCATTCTGGAAGAACAATTTTTTTCCTTTATCGGCTTGTATCCTATTCCTTATATTCATGGCATGACCGTGGGTGAGCTGGCGGGATTTTTTAATGAAGAGTTTGAAATCAATGCCCAACTCAAGGTTGTTCGCATGCAGGGCTGGTCGCGTGATTTATTATTCGAGGATACACATTTGCCATGGGTGCCGACGTCACCGCATGTGCCGCACGCCAGGACACCTTTTTTCCTCGCCACGACTGGCGGATTTGGTGAGCTGAAAACATTAAATGAAGGTGTTGGCTATACATTGCCGTTTGAATATGTGGGGGCGGAGTGGATTGATGCCGACACATTGGCTGAAACCTTGAATGCACTATCAATGGAAGGTGTTTTTTTTCGGCCAGTGTTTTACAAACCGTACTATGGCGCCAAAGCCGGTATCATGTTGCATGGCGTCCACATTCACATTACTGACTATACAATAGTCAGACCGATTAAAATACAAATAGCGATTCTAAAAACGGTGCATGATTTATATCCGGACCAGCAACTTTTTGATCCTGCTCGCCTGGACATGTTCACCAAAGCGATAGGCACGGACAAGGTAAGAATGATGATCGAAGAAGGGCGAAATCTGACGGATATCGTCCGGGAGTGCGAAAAGGGACTCGAAGCGTTTGTAAAAAAACGTAAAAAATACCTGCTCTACGAATGATCTCTCTTTAAATGGCGAACTTTTTTGATTGTGCGACGTCTGTAAATTTCCAAAGTCAATCCTAAATTATTGAAATAAAGGTACTTTGATCCAGGTTTTATGTCTAATGTATGTGATAATGAAAGGTTCATTTTGCAAAAGTTCTTTTTGACATGGAGCACAAGAATAGTTGTCCTTTTGCCGCTGATTTTCGGCGCATGTTCACCTCAAAGCCATGATCAGGTTTTTTACCAGGTGAAAAGAGGTGACTATGATGTTGTGGTTAGCGCAGAAGGAGAGCTTGAAGCCAAAAGCGCCCAGGTTTTGGTCACACCCATGGTGCGGCCTGCTCCGACTATTTCTTATTTGATTGAAGAAGGAACACAGGTCAAAAAAGGCGATGTCATTGTAAAATTTACTCAGACACAGGTCGAGACTGAATATTTGAATGCGCTCGATGAAGTCGCAACTGCAAAGGCTGATTCCATAAAAATTGAGGCTGAATTATCGCTGCAATTGCTGCTATACGAATCACAATATAGTACGGCAAAAGCTTCAGCAAACGCTGCCCAGCTGCAATTGGCGAGAATAAAGTTCGAGGCGCCTATCACACAAGAAATCAAAAAACTGGAGATAGAGCAATTCGAGCTGGAAGCGGAACGGGCGAAAAAAAACCTCGAATCGCTGAAGAAAATTCAGCTTGAGGAGCGACTTAATGCACAATTACGCATAAAACAAGCGATAAACAAAGTTGATCGTGCAAAAGCGCAACTCGCTCAGCTCACGCTCATGGCGCCATTTGACGGTATTGTTGTGCATGAAATCAGCTTTATCACTGATGAGAAAGTACAGGAAGGCAGCACACTGTTTCCCAGAATGCCGGTGGTCAGGATACCTGATCTGAGTATTATGCAAGTCAAGATGCAGATCAGCGAAACAGATGCGCAAAAGCTAACTCTGGGCATGCCGGCTTTTGTCACAATGCCCTCCCTGGGGAACAAAAAATATCGTGCCAAAGTATCAAAAATTGATCGTATCGCCAAGGCCATCCGCCGGGATTCCAAAGTAAAAAAGGTTGAGGTGCTGGTTGAGCTTGATTCTACTAACCAGGAGCTACGTCCGGGGCTCACAGCGCAGGCTGCTATTTTTATAAAACGCGCACGAAATATTATGACAGTGCCGCATGAATCTGTATTTGCAAATGATTCGATTCGCGTCGTATATGTTAAAGAGAAATCGCATTATATACCGCGACCAATCGTTCCGCTGTACCAGGATGAGGACTTTATGATTATTTATGGTGCGGTCAATGAGGGAGAGCTGTTAGCGCTAAACGAGCCGCCCAATACACGCGTGGACATGCCGGATGATTTGGCTCCCATCCAGGCGCCGGCTGAAGCTGACACGTTCAAGGTGGAGAGAAAAGAGCAACCGCCCGACATGCCTCCATTGTCTCCCGAGATGATGCGACAGATGCGGAACGGAAGGTCCTTTCCCGGGCCGGGTACAGTTATCCAATCAAAGTAGCCAAATCGAAAAAAAGGATAAAACATGCTTAGACGGTATTTATACTACACAGGATTTTTGCTCACAAGCCTCTTTTTGGCGTGTCAATCCACAACGGATGTGAATATTGAAACGTACAGAGTGCAAAGAGGCGAATTTCTCAGCAGTGTAACAGAAACCGGTGAACTGGCGGCGATCAATTCGGAATTGATTTCTGCGCCAAACATCGACTGGCGATTTGGCCAGCTAAAGGTCATTTATATTGTGGACGATGGGACGCAAGTTCAGGCTGGTGATACATTGGTCGAATTCGACAAGGCTGAGGTTGAAAAAGCGATCATCGATGCCAGGGCCGAACTGGAAATTGCTCAGGCCGAACTGCGAAAAACAATGGCGCAACACGCTTCTCAAATTGAAGGACTGGAAGCTGATCTGGAACAAACTCGCCTGCAGCATCGAATTTCACAGCTCAATCTTGAAAAGGCGACATACGAATCCGACATTCGTCGACAAGAGATAGAACTGGAACTTGAAAAAGCTGCCATTTCACTTGAAAAGGCGCAAAAGGAGATTGAAAACCAAAAGGCCGTTAATGCGGAAGAAATAAGCAAGTTGAAGCTGAATATAAATCAGGTGCAATCGCGTCTCAACGAGGCGCTCAATACGCTTGCCAAAATGACGGTCACCTCGCCATCGCCGGGAATCGCTATTATAGAGCGGAACTGGGCGACAGATCAGAAAATCGCGGTGGAAGATCAGTTGTGGGAGGGCTTTCCAATGATCAGCCTGCCAGACCTTAGTTTGATGAAAGCCGAAGTGGCGGTCAATGAGGTGGACATCGCCAAAATTGATACCATGCAGGACGCCTTTATTCGTATGGATGCGTTTCCGGATACCAGCTTCAAGGGGCATGTCATCGAAGTGGCGACTCTGGCGCGGGACAAGGAGCGTGATTCAAAGGTCAAAGTGTTTGATGTTGTTGTTGCGATTGATGAAAATAGCGCCCAACTCATGCCTGGTATGACGGTCGGTTGTCAGATTATCGTCGATCACGTTGCTGACACCCTCTTTGTACCGCTTGAAGCGCTGTTTCGAAAAAATGGTGATAATGTTGTTTATGTGAAAAAGGGAGGACATTTTGAACCGCATCCGGTTGTCATCGGCGAACAGAACCAGGATTTTGTCATTATCGTAGAAGGTGTGCGGGAGGGTGAAGAAGTCGCTCTCATTGATCCAACTCTTGGCGTTGAAGAAGAGGAAGAACAAGAGGAGGAGACATCGTGACAAATCGACTATTTTTAATTGTCATATTTTTTTTAGTGACTTTGGCCGCATGTCGAAAAGATATATATGATCGAACCAGAGTGCAGCAAGGCTATTTTCGTGCAACGCTGACCGAAACCGGTGAGCTGCAAGCGCTACGCTCAAAGGTCATTATTGCGCCGAATTATAACTGGAATTACGGCCGGCCGATGCTCGTTGCGTTAGCTAAAGAAGGTACTTTGGTACAAGAAGGTGACTGGATTGGCCAAATTGATACGACCGGTGTTGTCAGCTATTTGACGTCGCAGGAAAACGCTCTGGCCATTGAGGAGGCAAATTTCAAAACGCTTTTTGTGCAACAGGAGACGCAGCAAAAAATCCTCGAGGCGACCTTGCGCGAACAGGAGGCTTCGCTGCGACAGGCGCGTATCGACACCCAACGCGTCCGCTTTGAGGCACCTTCCCAACAGGAAATTGCGCGATTGCGATTACAAATAGCTGAAATTGCCTATAAAAAGGCGGTGCAAAATTTTGAACATACAAAGATTATTCAAGAGCAGGATGTTCTTATCCAGCGCGACAAAATTCGGCAGATAAAGTCAGAAATTGAAGACGCCTATAAAACACTTGACACCTACAAATTAGTCGCCCCCGGGAATGGTATGGTTGTGTACAAGGCACAGCGCGGGCGAGGACCCAGTCGTGACAAAATTAAAGTGGGTGATGAAATCCGCCGTGGATCACCGCTGATTGGCTTGCCAGATTTGTCAGAGATGAAGGCACTTACGACAGTGAACGAAGCAGATATCGGCAAAATTAACATGGATCAAAAGGTGATTGTACGACTGGATGCATTTCCTGACATACAGTTTGCGGGCAAAGTAATATACATCGGCAAAATATGCCGATATAAGGATGATGAATCCAAAGTCAAAGTCTTTGATATTGAAGTTTTACTGGAAAATGCGACATCCATCTGTCGCCCGGGTATGACGGTCAACTGCGAAATCATTGTCGCTGAATACGACAATGCGATTTTTGTCGATAATGAATACATTATCGACAATGAGGACGGCTATTTCGTCATTGTAGAAAGAAGCGGTAAAAAGCAATGGATTCCGGTAAAGCTGGGTTCCCGAAACAATGACACTGTGGTTGTTGAAGGAGATCTCAAAGCCGGCGAAAAACTTGTCGATCCAAGAATGGAGGATGTTGTTTGATGCAGATGTCTGAATTATTGTTGATGGGCGTTGAAGGATTACGTGTACACCGGCTCCGATCTGTTCTGACTATGTTAGGCATTATTTTTGGTGTGTCCGCGGTTATTGCCATGCTGTCAATTGGCGAAGGTGCCAAACGGGAAGCTTTGGCGAAATACAAACTTTTAGGCGTCAATAATATCATCGTTCGGGATAAAGCGTTGAGCGATAAAGAGCTGGAAGAAGTGCGCGCCAAGTTCTCCAAAGGATTGTCGCTCAAAGACGCTGAAGCGATTCAAAAAATTCTTCCCACTGTCGAATATGTCGCGCCACAAGCTGAACTCTCCACAGAAGCAAAATTTGAAGACAAAGCCACAGCGGCTACTGTCGTTGGCGTCACCCAGGAATATGACAAGATATTGAATTATGTGCCGAACAAGGGAGAATTCTTTACCAGAGATCATCACAACCGGCAGTTGCGCGTGTGTGTGCTCGGCGCTGATGTCACGCAAAAATTGTTTCCGGTTGAAGACCCGATCGGCAAAAAGATCAAGCTTGGCGATGTCTGGTTTGAAGTTATTGGTGTCATGGAACCCAAGTCGCTGTTCACTGAAACCGTCGGCGAGCTGGCATCTCGAAATCTCAATCAGGACGTCTACATTCCGTTGTTTTCCTTTCTACGGCGATATACAAAAGAAAACTCGTTGGCAAGCGAAATCGATCAGCTCACCATTCGTATCAGCGAATCCGACAAGTTGTTGGAGAGCGCCGCAATCATTCGACGTGTTATGGAGCGGCGGCACCGGGAGAATGATGATTTTGATATTGTCATTCCCTATGAACTGCTCAAGCAGGAGGAACGGGAAACGCGCATCTATAACATGGTGCTCGGCTCCATCGCCGCTATATCACTGCTTGTTGGTGGTATCGGCATTATGAATATCATGTTAGCGACCGTCCTGGAACGGACGCGCGAAATCGGCATTCGGCGCTCTCTCGGCGCACGACGCAAGGAAATTCTATATCAGTTTCTTATCGAAGCTGTCGGTCTCAGTCTTTTTGGCGGATTGGTGGGAATCATCCTCGGCATCAGCATGTCATTCATCATCAATTCGTTTGCAGAATTTAGCACTGTGGTGACGCCAATTTCAGTGATTGTCGCGTTCGGTGTGTCAGGTGGCGTCGGGATAGTTTTCGGGACCTTTCCGGCAAAAAATGCGTCCAATATCAATCCGATTGAAGCGCTGCGATACGAGTAAATGGATATGTTACCATGCTGTGCCTTTTTCGCGGATTCGCTCTGGCTCTTGTGCTCTTTTTGATCCCCCTGCAGGCGATGGATGAAAACGGATTGCTGCTCCACGCGCGAGTCGGATTCAACGGCACGGTTTCGCCGCCTTTCATCACCACATACTGGCCAAACAGTGTCAGCTTTAGTGGCGGATTTGGTGCCACTCTCAGTCAAGAGGCTCAAGTTTTTTTTTGCTATACAAATCATTCGTTTAACTCAGTCGCTGGTATTATTGCCCATGATTATAATGCTTATGCGCACGAAATATTGTTATCCTTTATGCATTATTTTAAACGACGATCGTCTTGTTTCCCCTTTTACCAGGTTGGGATTGGCTATACAGTGCTTCGTTCTCCAGCCATTTATAAAGAATCTATTTATCCCGGTTTTATTGATTTGGAACAATTATTAGAGCCCGCCCACGCGCAAGATGGACCAACCGTGTGTCTCGGAGCCGGATTGGGCCATATTTTATCAGATAGCCAGTCAATGTTGTTTTTCGAACTGTTATTGTCAAGCTGTTTTGTGCACCCAAAGCAGTTCACCTATCTTGGGGGACGCTGTGGCGTGATCTTTAAAGTCGGTGATTTTTAACAGAAAACAACGTTATTCGTGAAATTTTATCATTAAATGTTCAGGAGGCTAAAATGCAAAAGTCATTTTACACCCTGTTAAGCCTTTACCTTATTGGGATGTGTGTTGCTGTCTTTGCGCAGGATGTTGAGCAAAAGTCATTGCAATTGCTCAACCTTGGCGATGCCATTTCCATCGCACTGGAAAAAAGCTATGAAATGAAGGTGGCACGCCTGGATAAATTAGCGGCAGAAAAAAATCTGATCTCTGCAAAAAGCAATTTCAAGCTGCGCATGGATGCCAACTTTGACTTGCCAAGCGCCTCCGAGCAGGTGCAGGAGACCTATCGCGAGGGCAACTTGCCAGTGTATGAAACGCGCGGCAATTATCGGTATCAAGGCAACCTCAACATCACGCAGCCTCTGCCAACAAATGGCCGCTTTCGATTGCAGGGGCAAACCTACTATGGCAGTGTTTCTTATTGGGATTATGGCCAGCAATCGACGCTGAGGCGTACGGACGTCCTTACTTCTCTCAATCTGCAGTTTTATCAGCCGCTGTTCACTTTGAATGATCTTAAAGTCAATTTAAAGAGAGCAGATTTGCGTTACGAGAGCGCTGAACGTCGTTACAAGAGAGAGGAGCTTGATATCATTTATCAAGTGACATCTGCGTTTTATGCCTATTATCGCGCGACGCGGGAACTTGAAATCGCCAACGAAAATGTCAAGCGGCAGCAGGAGCTTGCCGAATTAGCACAGCAAAAATATAATGCCGGACTTATCCCGGAAGTTGAAGCGCTGCAATTGCAAGTTGATTTTGCTCAAAGTCGCAACGCCAAAGTTGCCGCAGAGGCGGCCCTCGTTCGCATGTCGGATATGTTCAAGCAACTCATCGGTTTACAATTTTCCGACAATGTTGGCGTTCTTACCTCCTTTGAAATGAGCAAAGTTGATGTGGCTCTGGACCACGCCATCAAGCTTGCGAAAGAAAATCGATCTGAAGTACGCTTGAGTGAAATCGACGTTGAGCTGGCTCAAATTGATGTGAAAGAGACCGATGCCATACGTGATTTTAACGGTACGTTGAGCGCTTTTTATGATATTACCGGTGTCGCCAATTCAGATGTTTGGAACACCTCGAAGGCAAATGAATTGTGGAAAAAAAGTCTCGATGATATGGACCAGCGGCCTGACAATCGTGGCGTTGTGTTCAGCCTCAGTATACCGATCTGGGATTTTGGCGGTAACAGAGCGGCCGTGCAATCAGCCGAAGCAAATTTGCGAACCCAGGAGCTGGCATTGGCGGAAATGAAAAAGACAATTGAGCGAGAAGTTCGTGACGTTGTTGGACGCCTGCGCGAGGCCGAAAGCCAACTGGAAGTTTTAGAACAACGTCAGGATATCGCCGACCGCGCTTATGAGATCTCGGTGGAACGCTTTAACAATGGCGATATAACCAGCCAGGAACTTGCTCTCGACCGTGATCGTTACATAGATGCTCAGGTGTCGTACCTTGATTCCTATATCAATTATCAACTCGCATTAGCCGATCTCAAGCGCACGACAATGTACGATTATGAGCATGGTCACAGTCTCGTCGAATAGAACATCACTCTTTGTTTCTTTGGATGGATTCACTATATTCGACGGCACATCGTGCGCGATAAAAGAGGATATTTTGGTGGCTGATAAAGAATCAGACTTTTATCAAAAGCTTCGGAAAAAAATCGCTGCGTGGTTGGAAGGCGAAGGTGAAGAGCACCAGTGGTCAAAATACATCATGTGGGCACCTGATCTTTTTTATCTTCTCTGGAAATTATCCACTGATCCGGAGGTGCCCAAAGCCGAGCGAATCAAGCTTGTGGCAGCTATCGCCTATTTTATTTCACCGCTGGATTTGTTCCCCGAAGCATTCTTGGGCCCATTTGGCTTTGCCGATGATATTATTATCGCGGCATTTGTGCTGAACGGCATTCTCAATAACTCCAGCCCGGACGTTATCCGCAAACATTGGCCAGGTGATGATGACGTCTTGCAGGTCATTAAAAAAATTATCAATGTGTCCGACCAGCTCGTTGGTCAAAAAATAATGAAAAAATTGCGCAAAATTATTTGATCGGATAGATTATGAAAAAGCTCCTCGTTTTCCCGTTAGGTATTCTGTTGCTCGTCCTGAGCTGCTCCTCACCCTGCGAGCTCTCTGAACAGCACACCTACTCGTGGTCCCAGGGGGTATTGGATCGGGGATTCAACAAGTACGACTTTGTTGTGACATTTCTTCAGGATGTTAAAGTCTATACCGGCAATTGCACCGATGAAAAATATGTGAATGAAACCAGGCTAAAAATAACCAGCAAAGCACCGTGTGATCAAACGATTAACCTCGATATAAAGGTGGGATTGGGAGATGATTCGTACGACTTTGTGAGAAATGACCTGGAGATCAAGTCCAATGCCACCGTCGATTTTGGTGTTATCTGGAACAACGGTCCCCGCATAGATTTTGCCGACATTGATATCGCAATTTATTGTCCGCTCTGCCCGGGCGATGAGATGTAACACCACATCCTGTGTGCTGCGATATTCTCTCCTTGTCAGCCGTTTCTTTAGAACATGATAACATAAACTTTATTAAATATTTATAGTATGATCAAAACAGCTTTGTACCATGCATGAAAAACGCATGTGGGAGACGCTGGATGGCTTTTTTGATTTTGAATCAGGATGTTGACCAGGATGGCCTGATAAATGACTTTATCTATTTTGATGAAGAGAATACCGATGATTTTGTTCGGGTTATCGAGCATTATGCCGAGCGGGTTCGGGAAATTCGCTTCGAGCGCTCGGTAAAGATTAAAGAGCTGCAAAAGCTAAATCGACTCTTTGCAAAGTTTGTCGAATAAAACAACAGTGAAATCTGTTATTTGCAGGTATAGTACGAATACTCTTGAACTATTTCCACAAGGAGGATCAATGCAAAAGACTGCCATTTTTATTTTTTCTTTCTTCATTTTGGTTACCCTGTCTATGGCCGATGTAAAATATGTATCGACAACAACTGTAGAGATGGAAGGCGCAGTGGGCTCCATGATGAAATTCTTCGGAGCGGGCAAGCCGATCAAATCGGTCGATTATTATAAAGGTGATCTAAAACGCAGCGATACTTTTGATCGAAAAGAGAATCTTGAAACCAGTCAGATTATAGACCTCGAGTCCGAGCTTTTTGTGACCGTCGATCACAAAGAGAGAGAATACAGTCAAATGACATTTAACGAATGGAAAAAGCGACTTGAAGAGTCCTTGAAACAGCTCGGTGAGGAAGAGTATGGCGCGACAGATACGACAGCAGCGGAGCCGGAAGCGAAAGTTGACTGGGAGCTCAAGTTTGATGTCGAAGAAACCGGAGAGAAAGAGAAAATAGCCGGGAAAAACACCGAAAAGGTTGTTCTAACGATTGATTTAGACGCGGAAGTGACATCGACGGAGGAACAGCCGGGACAAGAGCCGGAGAGCGCCAAAGGCGGAATGATTGTGACGTCGACGCACTGGCTTTATAAAGGCGACAATGCCGCGAAAAAAGAGATGGATGATTTCAACATGCGTCTGGCAGAAAAATTGGGATTTGTCCCCGGTTCTGCAAGTGCACAGCAGATGATGGCCAAAATTATCGAACAAAATTCCCGGCTTGGCGAGGCGATTGAAACGATGCAAGAAGAGGGTGCAAAGCTCGAGGGTATCTCGATGCGCGTCGAGACCCTTTACGAAACCAAAGTCGATCCCGAAACCGCCCGAAAAATAGAGGAGGAAAAAGCGCGGGAAGATGAAAAGGAAGATACTGAAATTCCAACCTCGGTTGGTGGATTGCTTGGTGGATTTGGTAAAAAGATGATGAAAAAGCATATGGAGAAAAAGGACGAGGGTGTTAAAGAACGCAGCACGCTCATGCGGTCAACAACCGAAGTTTTAGAGTTGGACGTTTCTGCTTTAGGGAACGAACTTTTTAATGTCCCGAACGATTATAAACTTGAAAAATCGGAAGAATAATCTCTTCCGTAATTTTTCGCTTCGTCTGTATATTCTTGTGAGTGTTGAACGGGATGTTGTGGATGCAGCATCCCGATTGTTTTATAAAAAGGGGAAATGATGAAAGTGGGATTGGCTTTGGGCGGAGGTGGCGCCCGCGGTTTGTGTTTTATTGAATTTTGCAAGGCGATGGATGAACTCGGTGTAAAGCCCTCAATCATTGCTGGTACGAGTATTGGCGCCATTATTGGTGCTTTTTACGCGAAGGGTATCCCCGGCTATGAAATGGAAAAATTTTTGCGGCATATCACGCTGCTCAAAATTCCGCGACTTGTTGATTTTAGCGTGTTTGGCCGTTCCGCACTGCTAAAAGGTCGACGCATTGAGGCGTTTATTCGCACCCATCTACGCTGTGATCGATTTGAGGATTTGCAAATTCCATTTAAAATAACCGCAACCGACTATTGGAAGCGTGAGCCAGTTGTTATTGATCATGGACCGCTTATCCCGGCCATCCGAGCAAGCATGTCTTTGCCAGCTATTTTTGAACCCGTGCAATACGAGAACCGCTTTCTCATCGATGGTGGTGCTGTGAATCCCTTGCCCATTGATATCATTCGTGATGAATGTGATTATTTGATTGCCATTGATGTGGCTGGTACAATTGCCAAAGATAACGGACAAAAACCGGGCATGTTTGAATGCATCATGTCCACCTATCAAATCATGCAAAATACAATTATTCAGGAAAAAATGAAGCATTTTGCACCTGATCTTTATGTCCACCCTCGACTGGTTAATTTTGGCATACTGGATTTTCATCACGAGAAAGAAATTCGCAAAAGCGTGCGCGGTGATGTCTATCGCTTCAAGCGTCTGCTCAAGCAGGATCTGCTGAAAAAAAGACAAAAAACGCTCCCTGCGCAATCATTGCAGTTCAGAGAAGTCGCATGAAAAAATTTGTCCTGTTCTTTTTAATAATCACTGTTTCTCTTTTCGCTATCCTCTATGTGGGGAGCAGTTTCGTTTTTGATGCCGCGGTCGATAAAGTCGCGCCTCGCCTGCTGCCCCAGTTGGCGGAGCGCGGGATCAACATTGATACCTATGAATATGCTTCGATAAAAATTCGGCCACCCAGGACAGTCACGATTCAAAAATTGTCAACATCTTTTGAGCTGGCCCTGCCGCATCAGGAGCAAAAACTCCCTTCTTTTTTTTATGCAGAGAGGGTGAATTTTCACATCACCCATCTCAAAAATCCAGCGGTTGTCATCTCTTGTGATAATTTTCAACTTTATGTCGATCGTTCGCATGATTTTCCCGGTACGTCCTTTGGCCGTTTTGACCACGGCTTTATCAGCCTGCGCGATCCTATTCAATTGTCAGATCCGCGCGCCGGTTTGAAAAATGTGCTGCAAAAACTTTCCGATATCTTTAACGAGAAAGAAATGGATCCCAATGTGATCGTTCGAGCCCAGGTGACGCTCAAGGTTCGCGATAAAGAAGCACAGGCGTACCTTTACACAGTACGAGACGATCGGAGCGCCGCGCTGCGCTTTGAGGAGAAAGACATTCGCATCATGGCAGACACCTTTGAGCTTGAGCTTTCAGATGAAGAGGTGGCCATCATTGCGAAATACCCGTTGCGCGCGCCACTCATCATGCGTATCACCTCGGATGCCAAAGAGTCGTCGCGCCAGGCCCACAGAGGCGATCCTTCCGTGCCTGAGGATGCCTATCGCCATGTGCTGTGGAGTTATTTGCTCACGCAAAAATTTGGCGAAACGTTCGCCGAGCAAGTGACTGATGCGCATGAAACGTTGCCCACCAATACCGCCGCCGAGCGTAAAATGGACTTTTCTAACAATCGTGTTGGACGCGAATACGCCAAACGAGGTGTCAGTCGAGATCGGATTTTGTGGCTGGTACGAAACGATCGCAATGTTATTCGACATCCACTGGACGCAAAAGTTTCTCTTTGATGTCTTGAAAAAATATCTTATTTTTTTGCCATTCAAATCGGCAGTTGTCTGTTTTTTGGGCCATTAATGGGTGATAGGCCATTGATGGCCTTTTTTATAAAATGGAGAGAGATTTATTTGATTATTGCGGCACTGGATTTGGAAGGTGTGCTCGTTCCCGAAATATGGATCAATTTTGCGGAATTCACTGGCATAAATGAATTAAGGGCAACCACGCGTGATGTTCCTGACTACAACCTGTTGATGCAGCAACGGCTCAGATTGTTGAGAGAGAACAAACTTGGATTGGCTGATATTCAAAATGTTATCGCGCAAATGCGACCGCTGCCGGGTGCACTTGATTTTTTGACTTGGTTGCGACAGCGATTTCAGGTGGTGATCCTGTCCGACACATTTTATGAATTCGCCATGCCCCTGATAAAACAGCTTGGCTGGCCGATTCTGCTCTGTCATCGTCTGGCTGTTGATGAGCACGGTATGGTATCTGATTATATTCTGCGGCAAGCGGATGGCAAGCGGCAGTGCATCAAAGCGTTTCACTCGCTCAATTTCAAGGTCATTGCCGCCGGCGATTCCTATAATGATACGACAATGTTGGCAGAGGCGGATGCCGGCATTCTGTTTCGCCCGCCGCAAAATGTGATCGATGAATTCCCCCAGTTTCCCGTCACCCGGGATTATAATGAGCTCGAGTACGCCTTTACCCGGGCACGTAACGAAATGAATGGGATGTAGTGAGGAGTAAACAATGAAGAATGGAATTGCGCTCATTGGCTCTACCATTGTCGACGATGTCCTGCCTGTACTAGAACCCGGCCGGCTCACTTATGTGGATGCGAATAAATTTGTCCCGGAAGCAGAGCTGGCAGGGGAAAAAATAAAGTTCAGCGTTGGCGGAATGGCGACAAACGTTTCCGTGGATTTGGCGAAAATCAATGGCGACTATCCTTTGGCTCTCTTTGGCAAAATCGGTACGGATTTCCGCGCGGATATCGTCGTTGAGACACTCACCAGGTATGGCATCGATAAAACGAATCTCCAGGTGGATGAGAACAATGAAACATCATCCACCGAAGTCATTCACTTTCGCCTGCCGGGTGGTACAATCGAACGAATTTTTCGACACACATTGGGGGCAATGGGCAGTTTTTCGATCGAGGATATCAATGTCGCCAAATTAGCTTCTTATAAAATTGCCATGTTTGGCTACGGCTTGCTGCTGCCGCAGCTCGACCTGGCGGACAAAGAGCACGGCACAAAGTTAGGTATCATTTTGGCGCAGACGCAAAAACTGGGGATTAAAACCGCGCTCGATTTTGTCTCTCCGAATCGGGAGAATCTGTTTAAATTCTTGCGATATAAAAAGACGATTTCTTTTGTTAATATTTTATGCATTAATGAAGATCAGGCATGCTCCTTGACCGAAGTGGCGGAACCGGCAGACGCCTGTATCGCGTTGGTGGAAAATCTCGGCGCCGAGATCGCCGTCGTTCACTGCGGGGCTGCGGGACCAAACTATGCCTATTCGCTGGCATCCGGATTACTCATGCAAGAAAACTTTCGGATTCCTGACGACGAATGCAAAGGGAACGCCGGCGCCGGCGACGCGTTTTCAGCCGGTTTTTTGCATGGCACCCATCAGGACTGGCCCATTGCACAATCACTCAAATTTGCCGCTGCAGCGGCTGCCATCAGCTTGCGCGATGAGTCTTGCACCGGTGCTATGCAAGATCAGGAATATATTTTAAAATTTATGAATAGAGAGTAGATTTATGTTCCGAGTTGTCAAATTTGGCGGAAGCTCGCTCGCCACTTCCGATAGAGTCAAAAATGTCGCTCAGATTACCAAAAGCATTGCCGCCGAGGGTTACCCGACTGTTTTGGTTGTCTCGGCGATCGGGGGTATTACGGACCAGCTCATCGACTGCGCCCGCACGGCTGAACACAATAGTGCGATGGCATTCGAAAAGCTTGACAAAATTAAAAGCCGTCATTACGAGGTCTATCCTGATGAGATGAATGAGCAGGACACCAAAAAGCTCATTTTGACCTATTTTGAAGAGTTGTCCGATATCCTCAAAGCCGTCAGTCTCATCCGGGTCTGCTCGAGCCGCACCCTGGATTATATTGTCACCTATGGCGAGCGGCTCAACGCACAGCTTTTGACCCGCCTGCTAAAGCGCACCGGCTCGCTGGTCGAGTATATAGACGGGCGAGAGATTATCGTTACAGATAAAAAGCATGATGGCGCGCGCGTTCTTGTTGATGCGACTTATGCACGAATCAAGGCAAGACTTGCGGAAAATTTGATTTATGTCGTCACAGGCTTTATCGCATCAAGTGAAGATAGCGTAACAACAACTTTGGGGCGGGGTGGCTCGGATTATACGGCCGCCCTCATTGGTGCCGCTCTGGATGTTGAAAAAATCGAAATCTGGACGGATGTTGATGGCTTTATGTCCGCTGATCCCAGAATTGTCGACAGCGCTTTTGTACTCCCTCAAGTGAGCTATGAAGAAGCCATGGAGCTGTCCTATTTTGGTGCCAAAGTGATTCACCCGGAAACGCTCAGGCCGGCGGTGCAAAAGGGTATTCCGGTCTGGATTAAAAACAGCTTTTCCCCTGAAAAAGCGGGGACAAAAATCTCCAGCACCTCAAATGGCTCGGATCATCCGGTAAAAGGTATTGCCTCGTTTCATAACATCTCGATGATCAATGTGCAGGGAAGCGGCATGGTCGGTGTGCCCGGCGTATCGGGTCGGCTGTTTGGGGCACTCGCTCGTGAAGGCATCAATGTGATCATGATTACACAAGCTTCTTCCGAGCATAGCATCTGTTTTGTCATTCAATCCAAAGATGCGAATGCCGCAAAGAGAGCTTTGCAAGCCGAATTCGAACCGGAATTGGTTTCCCGCAAGATTGATGACATTGGGATTCGTGACAATCTCGCCATCATCGCAGCTGTCGGGGAAAATATGGCCGGACACCCCGGCATTTCCGGCAAGTTGTTTGAAGCCATTGGTGAGAATTCGATCAATGTTGTCGCCATCGCCCAGGGTTCGTCGGAGCGCAACGTCTCTTTGGTCGTCGATGAGCTCGATGCTGTCATGGCGGTAAATGTTATTCACTCCGCCTTTTATCTGTCGCATCGCATTTCAAATGTGTTTATCCTGGGAACCGGCAATATCGGTGCAACCCTGCTGGAACAGATGAAAAGCGGTCTTGATGATCTGCTGAATAAAAATGGCCTTCTCATACGGGTGTGCGGTATTGCAAATGTGGATACTATGATCATTGACGATCAAGGAATCGATATCAACAATTGGGAGAGTATTCTGTCCGCTTCTGATCAAAAGACGGACATGGATGTACTGTTGCAGAAAATCAAAGCCTTCAAACTGCAAAACAGCATTTTGGTGGATGTGACAGCGAGCGAGTTTGTCGCGAGCAAATATGTTGATTTTCTCAGAGCCGGCATTCATATTGTGACACCAAATAAAAAAGCCAATACCATGAGTCAGACCTATTATAATGAATTAAAATCATTGACTCGCGATCATCGACTACATTACCTTTATGAGACGACGGTGGGCGCCGGATTGCCGCTCATCAGCACGATTCAGGACCTTGTGCAGAGCGGGGATGATGTGCTGGAAATCGAAGGGATATTCTCCGGTACGCTCGGTTTTATCTTCAGCGCTCTCACTGCGGAAAAACCATTCAGCACCATTGTTCGACAAGCCTATGAGAGCGGCTATACTGAACCCGATCCACGCGATGATCTCTCGGGCATGGATGTCGCACGCAAGATTTTGATTCTGGCGCGCGAAATCGGTTTGGAAATGGAGCTTGGTCATGTGACGGTCAATTCGCCATTGCCGCTGGAGCTCAGTGAGGGTTCGTTAACCGATTTTTGGCGCAAATTGCCGTCAGTTGATGCTGATTTCGAAAGACAGCGTGCCAAAGCCGAAGCCGAGGGAAAAGTGATTCGTTTTATGGCATCACTCAAAGATGGCACATGCTCGGTCGGCATCACGAGGGTGTCCAGGGAGCATGTTTTGTCACGCGCCGATGGTACAGACAATATCATCCGCATCACAACCAAACGATATTATGATAATCCAATGACTGTTCAAGGTCCCGGCGCCGGTCGCGAAGTGACTGCTGGCGGCATTTTTGCGAATATTATCAACCTGAGTTTTCATTTGCCCTAAAATGAGATTATACAGCACACGAAAAAACGCTCCCGTTGTATCATTTCATGATGCCCTCTTCCGCGGCCAGGCTCCGGATGGCGGGCTCTATATACCGGAAAAATTTCCCGTACTGGATACGACAATCCTTGCATCATTTGCCGGAAAAGACTATAAAGAAATCGCCTATTATGTTCTGAGTCAGTTGTTGGCGGACGAATTCACATCCGAAGGGCTTGTTGATGTGATCCAGGATGCCTATTCGTTCGCCCCCGGGCTGGTGCACCTCGATGCGATAACCAACACCCTCGAGCTTTTTCATGGGCCGACGCTATCATTCAAAGATTTTGGCGCCCGGTTTATGGCCAAATCTATGGGATATTTTATTCGGAAAAAAAATCGCGAAATCACTATTTTGGTCGCTACATCCGGAGATACGGGCAGTGCAGTGGCACATGCTTATCACCATATCGATGGCATTCGCATTGTTCTACTCTATCCGTCAGGCAAAGTAAGTCGATTACAAGAGAAACAGCTCACAACGATCGGAGACAATATCATAGCACTTGAGGTGGAGGGGGCGTTTGATGACTGCCAGGCGTTGGTCAAGAGAGCATTTAATGATCAGCAACTCGGGGAGAATCTAACACTATCCTCGGCAAATTCCATCAATATTGGCCGGCTTGTGCCGCAGTCTATTTATTATTTCTGGGCCGTTTTCCAAATGATAGCAACACATGGTGATAATGTGCTGGTCTGCGTACCGAGCGGCAATTTTGGTAATCTCTGCGCCGGATTGTTCGCCAATCAGATGGGCCTGCCGGTGAAGCACTATATTGCCGCGGTCAATGCCAATGCTGTTGTTTCGGAATACATCGAGACTGGCGCTTATAAACCGCGTCCTTCCATACGAACATTGTCGAATGCCATGGATGTTGGCAATCCAAGTAATTGGGAACGAATTCGTGAATTATACAAAGATGATTATCAGACGATTAGCGAACGAATATGGTCCACCTCGGTGAGCGACGACAAGACAGTCGAAGCCATGCAGCGAACTTTTGCCGAATGTCAATACATCGCCGATCCGCACACATCCGTTGGGCTGGAAGCGCTGCGCCGCTATCGCCGGATATGTTCCGAAAACGCGCATACGCCAGCTATTGTGCTCTCCACAGCGCACCCGGGAAAATTCCAGGAGACGGTGCACGAGGCGCTCGGTATCGATATTGCGCTACCGGCAGCGCTCCAGGAGAGCCTGACAAAAGAGAAACAGACAATAAAGATGCGGAATCGCTATGACGATTTTAAGGATTTCTTGTGGCAGTTGTCCTGACACTTGAGCAGAAAATTGCCCAAAAAATTATGATCGGTTTTCGTGGGCTCTCGCTTGATGAAAGGAGCACGATTTATGCCGATATTGTTGAACGTGGCATCGGCGGTGTAGTACTCTATAATGTCGATGTTCCGACAAACTCGCGGCTGCGCAATATCCAATCTCCAGAGCAATTATTGCACTTGACATCACAGCTACAAACCAGTGCGGCGTTGCCGTTACTCATTGCCGTCGACCAGGAGGGTGGTCGAGTGGCGCGACTCTCACCGGAGCATGGATTTCCCGATACTGTATCGCATCAATGGCTGGGCAAGCAGGCATGTCTTTCCCTCACGCGTGAAAAATCCAGTCGTTTGGCGGAGACACTTGCTCAATGTGGCATCAATCTCAATTTTGCGCCGTGTGTCGATTTGAATGTGAATCCGCAGAATCCCATTATTTCTCTAAAGGAACGCAGTTTTTCCCGCGATCCTGATATCGTTGTGAACCATGCTATGGAGTATGTCAAAGCGCATCATGCGTTTGGAGTGCGGTGTGCGCTCAAGCATTTCCCCGGGCACGGCAGCTCAAAAGGCGATTCGCATCTCGGTTTTGTGGATATCACACGATCGTGGTCGCCGGATGAGCTCATTCCCTATAAAAAGCTTGTCGAAGGTGGATTGGCGGATGCCATTATGACCGCCCACGTGGTGAATGGCACGTGGGATAAAAACGTGCCGGCGACACTGTCGTTCAGAGCGATCACGGAAAAACTGCGGCGCGAGCTGAATTATACCGGTCTCGTGTTTACAGATGATCTACAAATGAGAGCGATCACTGACCGATACGGATTGCCTCAAGCGATTGAAAAAGCTGTTTTAGCGGGCGCCGATATTTTGCTTTTTGGCAATAATTGTGATTTTGATGAAGAGATCGCCGATAAAGCTATTCGTATACTCAAAAAGCTGGTTGAAGACGGCATTGTTCCGCAGGAGCGAATCGACGAATCTGTGCAGCGAATTACACACCTCAAATCAAGATTGTAAAAGGGAAACCATGAGTCGCGCGTCGGAAATCATTAAATTATTGAAACTTGAAGTACATCCGGAGGGAGGCTGCTTTAATGAGGTCTTTCGATCTGACTTGATCATTCATTCCCCGCGCGTGCGCGCAAGACGGCATGCGATGACGGACATCTATTTTTTGCTCACCGATGGTCAATTTTCACGTTTTCATCGAGTTCATCACGACGAGTTGTGGAACTTTTATGAAGGCAGCCCCCTGCAACTGTATGATTATGATCCGACCGCAGATGTGCTGCACACGATCATCCTGGGACCGCTCTCGGACAGTAATACGTACAAATATGTGGTATCTGCTGATCATTGGCAGGCAGCAACACCAACAGGTCAGTATTCGCTGGTCGGATGTACAGTTGCCCCCGGCTTTGATTTTCGCGATTTTACGTTATTAAAGCGAAACTCCTCCGACTGCAAGCGGCTATTATCAAGTCATCCCAAGCTCTCAAAGTTCGTTTAAAAATTCCTTGATCTTGCAACTATTTTTTGTACATTTCCAACAGGAAAACGCTCATTCACCATTCTGTACCAGGCATGAAATTCGATCAGAATAAAGTGATACCCATCAGACTTGGGTCAGCCTATTGCTATTATCTACCATCTCCGAACGGCAGTGTGCTCATTGATAGCGGACATTTTAACAAACAAAATCACCTTCAATCCGTGCTGGTCGCACATGAACAGGATATTCGTGATATTCGTTATATTTTTGTCACGCACACACATCATGATCATGTCGGTTCACTGGCAGCCATTAAAAGGATTTCCGACGCCAAAGTATTCGTGCATAGAGATGAAGCGATGTTCCTGCGGCAGGGAAGAACACCTTTGCCAAAAGGGACATTGCTGTGGACAAAGATGATGGTACACCTCGGTACGGTCGCGCGTATTGGCCGCTATCCAGCGGTTGAACCTGATTTTGTTATTAGTGAGGAACTGCAGCTCAACGAGTTTGACTATCGAATACAAATCATTTCAACTCCGGGGCATACCGCCGGCTCACTGACGATTATTGTGGATGATCACATGGCTTTTGTTGGTGATACGATGTTTAATATTCGGCACGAAACCGTTTATCCACCATTCGCCAATGATCAGGCGGCGTTGCTCAGCAGCTGGAACCGGTTGCTCGGGACGTCATGTCAAACATTTTTTCCAGGACACGGTCGATCAATAGATCGTGCAAAATTCGAACATTCATATCACAAGGCTCTTGACAAATTAAAAGTGAGGGGTGCGCGATGTTGATGTTTCTCGGAAGCATTCTGTTGTTGATTGTCGGCTATTTCACTTACGGGTTGGTTGTCGAAAAAATATTTGGAATTGACCGATCTCGGCCAACACCAGCTGTAGAGTTCGCTGACGGCGTGGATTATGTTACCATGCCCACGTGGAAAACCTATCTCATTCAGCTCCTGGATATCGCCGGCATTGGTCCTATCTTTGGCCCAATTATGGGTGCGCTTTATGGCCCGGCAGCATTACTATGGATTGTTATCGGTTCCATCTTTGCCGGCGGCGTACACGATTTTTTCAGCGGCATGATGTCCGTGCGCAATGGCGGCGAAAATTTGCCAACCATCGTTGGCCGCACGCTCGGTCGTCATATGCGCAGCGTTATGTTGGTTTTTGCACTGTTGCTCCTTGTCTTGGTCGGTGTGGTTTTTGTGCTCAGTCCCGCCAAAATGCTGGAAAATCTCACCCATGTACATGTCGGATATTATGTTGCAGTTATATTTATCTATTATTTCATCGCCACAATCGTTCCTATTGATAAAATCATCGGCAGATTTTATCCTTTTTTAGGCGGTTTGCTGCTTTTTATGACCTTTGGAATATTTTTTGGTATGCTGTTCGGCGGGCATCAAATTTTAGCCAATCTTGATTTTGCGCAAACCCATCCAAAAGAGTTGCCCATGTGGCCATTGCTGTTTATTACGTTATCGTGCGGTGCTGTGAGCGGCTTTCATTCAACGCAATCGCCACTCATGAGCCGTTGTATCAAGAATGAAAAATATGGGCGATTTGTTTTTTATGGGGCCATGATCTCCGAGGGTATCATTGCGCTGATTTGGGCGACAGTTGGGCTGTCGCTCTATGAGCCTGGAGCTTTGCAAGGTCTGATCGATCAAGGCACAGCGGCGTTGGTTGTGAATGAAACCGCGATAAATCTGCTCGGCACCATTGGCGGATTTCTGGCTATTCTCGGCGTGATTGTTTTGCCCATCACAAGTGGAGATACGGCCTTTCGCAGCGCACGGTTAATCATTTCCGAAGCGGCACACTTGTCACAAAAAGCCATTCGTAACCGCTTGCTCATTGCTGTTCCGCTGTTCATCGTTGGATTCATCATCTCACAGGTTAAATTCGGCGTGATCTGGCGCTACTTTGGCTGGAGCAACCAGACGCTGGCCACGTTGGTGTTGTGGAGTTCGGCTTTTTATCTGGTGAAAAACGGTAAATTTCACTGGATCGCTACAGTGCCGGCGACGTTTCTCACGAGCATTACTGTGACCTTTATATGTTATGCCCAAATTGGCTTGCGACTGCCATACTTTACATCGGTAGTTATTGGCGTTATTTTCGCGATTCTCACATTCATCGGATTTCTTATCTACGCCTTCAGACATCCGAAACTTGCCGAACTACATCTATAGTCGTCAACTTGGCTGACCAGATCTGAATTATTGCAATATTCGATATAGTGTCGCCATTTTTATCGAAATAGCACAAGACGACTGTCTCTATTTTTCCAAAGTGCTTCAGCATGCGACAAAAAAGAGCTTCAGAAATCGTATGAGAAGCAAAAGAATTCATTGCATGCCAATGGAGCGCAATCGTGCGATAAATAAGTGAAATGATTTATCTGCTGTTACGATTCAAAACAGTGTAATTTACCGGTATGGCTCTCAATCTGGCGCGGTGTTTGATACTTTCGAGGCAACTGATTCATAGTACCAAATCGTAGTTAAAGCCTCCTCTCGGTGAGTAACTACGATATCGCGATGCCATCCGGTCTCTCACCCGGATGGCATCTTTATAAAAGCATCAGCTAAAAATTTAATTTTGATGTCCGCAAGGCCAAATAATTGTTGCATATTTATGACAACAATGTTATTTTGGAACTGCGAAAATAAAAGCAGGAAGTGAAATGAGCAATAATTGTCACATCTTTACTCATATGAACTGGTGGTGGTTTTTTCCGTAGCGATGCACCACTAACAATGTGACGATTCATTTATAGATAGTCAAAGCGTCGTGGATGCATCGCATCCACGGCGTTTTTTTTTGTACGAGGCGCTGTGGTATAACCAATCTGCAGCGCCTTTTTTATTTGCACGGCATGTTACCATCCCTGTAATGGATGGTAATCCATCAATAACATCCTTGGAGTACACGATGATCAAAACATCATTAGCAGAATTTGACAAAATGGCCAAATCCTTCCCGCTGGTGCCGGTGGCCGCAGAGATTTTAGGGGATCTCGATACACCTGTGACCACCTTTCTCAAAACAACGCGCGGCAGATACCGGTTTCTGCTGGAAAGTGTCGAGAGCGAAACGCAGCGCGGCCGATATTCGATTATCGGTGATACACCTTTTTTGATCTTTAAAGCAAAAGGCCGCACTATCACCATTGAGAACAAAGTGCAAAATAGTTCGTGTACTATTCATGACAATCCGCTGCATGTTTTACAGAACATTATTAAAAAATACACGGTTCAAAAAAGCGGCGATACGCCGTTTTACACGAACGGCTTTTTTGGCTATCTTGGCTATGATGCTGTTCGACATATCGAAGACCTGCCGAATGAATCAGTAGATGATGTTGATCTTCCAGACATACACATGTTTATTCCACAAAAGATCATTGTATTTGATAGCTACAAACATACGATCAATATCATTTTTTATGCTCATTGCTCCGGCGATGTTGTGAAAACTTTTGCAAAGGCAACGAAAAAGCTAAAGGATATTGTCAGTGTCATTCGCGACCATTCAGCGCCCAATCCCAAAGGCACGTATGCGATGTCCAAAGACCGGATCGAGAGCAATCTATCGCGTAATGATTATGAAGGCATGGTCACAGAGGCGAAAAAGCACATCAGACGCGGCGATGCCTTCCAGATTGTTCTTTCGCAGCGCTTAAAAGTCCCGACCGATGTACCGGCGTTTCAAATCTATCGCGGCCTCCGGGTGGTGAATCCATCACCCTATATGTTTTTCATGGATTTAGACGGTGTGGAGCTGCTTGGCTCTTCGCCGGAAACACTGGTCAAATTGCAGGATAACATTGTGACGGTCAAGCCCATCGCCGGCACGCGCAAACGCGGTGCAACGCCGGAAGAAGATCGGCAAAACATTCAAGAGCTCCTGGCCGATCCAAAGGAGCGCGCCGAGCATACGATGCTCGTGGATCTCGGTCGTAATGATGTTGGACGCATCGCCAAATATGGTTCTGTCAAAGTGGATGATTTGATGGTGACAGAAAAATATTCGCATGTCATTCACATTGTTTCGACTGTCTCGGGAGAATTGGCGTCGGATATGGATGTCATGGATGTCTTTAAAGCCTGTTTTCCGGCAGGTACGCTCACCGGTGCACCGAAGGTCAAGGCTATGGAAATCATCGAGCGTCTCGAACCCACAAAACGCGCCATTTACGGCGGTGCCGTCGGTTATATGACGTTTGGTGGGGATATGGATGTATGCATTGCCATTCGTACCATATTCAAAAAGAACGGCATTGCCTACTTGCAAGCCGGTGCTGGCATCGTGGCCGATTCCGTGCCGGAGCATGAGTATCTCGAAACACTCAACAAAGCGAATGGTTTGCTCCGGGCCGTTGAATATGCAGAAGGAGGTTTAATATGATTGTGGTTATCGATAACTATGATTCTTTTACCTATAACCTGGTGCACTATGTGGGGTGCCTTGGCGCCGAGGTTGTGGTACGGCGAAATGATCGTACAACCGTCGCCGAGTTGGCAAGCTTCTTTCCCGATCGAATTATTATCTCGCCGGGCCCGGGCTATCCGGACGAAGCCGGTTTGTCCATGGAAATAATCGACTATTTTAAGGATAAATGCCCGGTTCTTGGCGTCTGTCTGGGGCATCAATCCATCGGCCAGGTATTTGGTGGGCGAGTCGCCCAGGCAGGTGAGCTGGTGCATGGCAAAGAATCATTCGTCACGCATGACGGAAAAACCATTTTTCGAGACATACCCAATCCGTTTAAAGCGGGACGATATCATTCATTGGTCGTCGAGCGCGACAATTTGCCGGATTGTTTGATGATCACTGCACAAGTGGACAGCGGACTCATCATGGGGCTACGTCATAAAGTTTATCCGGTGGAAGGCGTACAGTTTCACCCCGAATCGATATTGACCGAGGCTGGTCAACAAATCATTGATAATTTTTTAAAATATGGAGAAGAAGATGATTCGTGAAACATTAGAGTATGTCAGTCAGGGATTCGATCTGACGCAGGCACAGGCTCATAAGACCATGCTGGACATAATGAACGGCGAATGGACGCCGTCGCAGATCGCCGGATTTACAATGGCATTGAAAATAAAAGGGGAGACCGTCGATGAAATTTCCGGTTTTGTCACAGCCATGCGCGACAAAGCGAGCAGCATTGCCGCACCAGCCGGTGCCATCGATGTGGTCGGCACCGGGGGAGATGGCCTGCACACGGTGAACATCTCGACCGCAGCGGCGTTGGTGACGGCCGCAGCGGGAGTGCCGGTGGCAAAACATGGCAATCGCTCCGTATCCAGCAGGACCGGCAGCGCAGATGTTCTGTCAAGCCTCGGCGTCAAAATTGATTTGACCCCGGAACAGGCTGAAAAGTGCCTGGAGGAGATCGGTTTTGTTTTTCTCTTTGCCCCCATTTATCATGCTTCTATGAAATATGCTGTTGTGCCGAGGAAAGAGATGGGTATTCGCACAGTTTTTAATATCCTCGGTCCCATGTGCAATCCGGCTTTGGTAAAAAATCAGCTTGTTGGCGCTTTTACTGGCGAGGCTGCAGAAAAGATGGTGCACGTACTCAAACGAACGGGCAGTGAGCACAGTCTTGTTGTCCACAGCGCTGATGGCATGGACGAAATCTCTCTGAGCAGCGAAACGCAGGTCTATGAGCTCAAAGACAGTCATATTCAGAGTTATGAAATAGCGCCGGAAAAGTTTGGCTACGAGCGCGTCGATATTGCCGCTATTACAGGCGGTGAATCGAGCGAAAACGCCGAGATATTGAAAAAACTGTTCGCCGGCGCAGATGGGCCGGTCGCTAAAATCACGTGCATGAATGCCGGAGCGGCGCTCTATGTTGCTGGCAAAACGGATTCGTTGCAGGAAGGAGCGGCCCTGGCGCAAGATGTATTGTCCTCCGGCATTGTGAAAGAGCAACTGCAGCGCTTGATTGATTTTACACATTCGGTGAATTGAGCATGATGATACTGGATAAAATAGTCGAAAATACAAAAAACCAAGTGGCGCGGCGAAAATCAAAAGTGCCACGGCTCGCTATCCGCCAGGCTGCTGAATCCATCAGCGAGCATCGAGCTAATTTCTGCAATACACTCAAGCAGCCAGGCATCAATATCATTGCGGAAGTGAAGAAAGCATCACCGAGCAAAGGGGTGCTGTGCCACGAATTTGATCCCGTATCAATCGCAAGGGAATACGCCAAAGGTGGTGCAGCCGCACTTTCGGTGCTGACAGATGAATCATTCTTCCAGGGTCATTTAAATTTTTTAGATGACATCGCTGCTCATGTAGACAAACCCTTGCTTCGCAAAGACTTTGTCATTGACGAATATCAAATTTATGAAGCCAGGCTGCATCGAGCCAGTGCCGTTTTATTATTAGCTGTTCTGCTTGACAGCGTGCAGTTGTCGGAATTCCTGGTGCTCAGTGGGAGCCTCGGTTTGGATGCGCTGGTTGAAGTACACAACGATCAAGAGCTTGAGAAAGTGCTGCAAACAAACGCGATGATCATCGGCGTGAATAATCGCGATCTGGCAACTTTTACGCTGAGCTTGCAAACAAGCCTTGAGCTGGCACAAAAAATTCCTGACGATAAACTCAAAGTCAGCGAAAGCGGCATTAACACCTCGGAGGACATCAAGTTGCTGAGAGCAGCCGGATTTCATGCATTTTTGATCGGCGAATCGTTGATGAAACAGGCTGATCGAATTACGGCATTGAGAGCATTGCGGGGTGCATGATGTTTGTCAAAGTATGTGGTATGAGACGACAAGAGGATATAAATGTGGCTGTCGCATGCGGAGCGGCAGCGGTTGGTTTTATCTTCGCCAATAGCCCGCGGCAGGTGCGACCTGAGCAGGTTGAAAAACTTGCCGAGGGTGTGCCTGTGCTCAAAGTTGGCGTTTTTGTCAATGAAGATTTGCAACGTGTGCGTGAGATTCGCCACCGCTGTCATCTCGATATTGTACAACTGCACGGCGATGAATCGCCCGATTATTGTGAACGATTGGGTGGACGACTATTCAAAGCCATTCGACTGAAAGAGGTGGCGATGACGAGACTTTTTGATGATTATCCGCCCGATATAAAAATTCTGCTTGACGCGTATGTTTATAGCCGACCGGGCGGTACCGGGCGACAAATTGATTTTTATCTTCTCGATCATATACATGATTTTACGCGCATTATTATTGCGGGAGGGATCGGGCCGGACAACGCAGTTGAAATTTTCAAGCGCTATCATCCTTTTGGCATCGATGTGAACTCGAGAGTTGAGGATGCACCTGGAATCAAAAACCATGAAAAAATTTTAGAGCTGTTCCAAAAATTAAAGATCATCCGGAAGGAATAATGTATGCGAAAAAAAGGCTATTTTGGTCAATTCGGCGGTCAATTTGTCCCCGAGCTGCTCATGCCCGCCTTGTACGAGCTGGAGGAAGGATTTAATACGATCGGTCAATCGCCGGAGTTTAAAGATGAACTCACCGATCTGCTGCACAACTATGCCGGTCGTCCGACGCCGCTCTACTTTGCGAAACGTTTGACGGAAAAAACAGGCGGCGCAAAAATAGTATTAAAACGTGAAGATCTCAATCACACGGGCTCGCACAAGCTCAATAATTGTCTTGGACAGGTTTTGCTTGCCCACAAGATGGGTAAAAAAAATATCATTGCCGAGACTGGCGCAGGGCAGCATGGTGTCGCCACAGCAACAGTCTGCGCCTTGATGGGACTGAATTGTCAAGTTTATATGGGCGTTGAAGATATAAAACGCCAGCAGCTCAACGTTCTGCGCATGCGACTCCTTGGCGCCGAGGTGACGCCCGTGACGTCCGGTACGCAAACCCTCAAGGATGCCACCAGCGAAGCCATGCGCGCGTGGATATCCACCGTCAAACATACCCAGTACGTTCTCGGCTCGGTCGTTGGTCCGCATCCGTTTCCGCTGATGGTGCGCGAGTTTCAATCCATCATCGGCAGGGAGGTTCGCGAACAAATCACCCGCTTCGGTCTTGACGAACCGGACGTGATTGTCGCCTGCGTTGGCGGCGGCTCGAATGCAATTGGCATTTTTTTTCCCTTTTTCCATTCGAATGCGGAACTTGTGGGAGTGGAAGCCGGCGGATATAGTGAGAGAATCGGCGACAACGCTGCCTCTATTAATTATGGAAAAGTTGGTGTTTTTCACGGTGAAAAGAGTTATTTTCTGCAGGATGAAAATGGCCAGATAATTCCAGCACATTCTGTTGCCGCAGGACTCGATTATCCCGGTGTTGGACCCGAGCATGCCTATTATGCGGAGTCAGGTCGAGCATCATACGTCACAGTGACCGATGCTGAAGCAATAGCAGCGTTCAAGTTGTTGTCGCACACCGAAGGCATCATTCCGGCGCTGGAAAGTGCACATGCTGTGGCCCATGCGGTCAAAATCGCTGCAGACATGCAGAAAGAAAAGATGGTGCTCATCAATTTATCAGGGCGGGGCGACAAGGATAGCCAATCCCTGCAAACCGAGGAGGGGCGAGCATGAATCGATTGGAGAAACACCTGCGTGAGGTAAAATTGCGCGATGAAAAGGCAGCAATCTTTTTTATCACTGCCGGTGATCCGTCGCTAAAGGAGACATTTAACATTATGTTACATCTGGCGGAAAATGGCGCGGATTGTATCGAGCTCGGCATGCCATTTTCTGATCCGATTGCGGACGGGCCGGTCATTCAACGATCCACCTTGAGAGCGCTCAAACAAAACGTCAGACTCGAAGATATTTTAAAGCTGGTGCAACAATTTCGTAAAAAATCACCTGCGCCGGTTGTTGTGATGGGATATTATAATCCAATTATCCGCTATGGTGTTGACCGGTTTATTCAGGATTGTGTCTCCTCCGGCATCGACGGCTTGATCATTGCAGATTTGCCCTACGAAGAGGGTGAAGATATCGAAAAAATCTGCAAAGAGAATAACACCAGTTTGATATACCTGCTGGCACCTGATATCGATCCGAAGCGCACTCGCGCTATTGTTCGAGCCTCATCAGGCTTTATCTATTGTGTAGCGCACTATAGTACCACTGGCACTCACAAACAAAATGATGATAAAGTGCTGCCGCAAACAATAAAATCGCTGCAGGACATGACCGATTTGAGCGTTGCATTAGGATTTGGCATCTCGTCGCTGGAAAAGGCCAAAGAGCTGAGCCGTTTGGCTGATGGAATCATTATTGGCAGTTGGCTTATTCAAGAGCTCGAAAGCGCAACCGACAAAGCCGAATGCGCCGCCAATTTCGTCAACAATGTAAAGGCGGCGATAAATAATCATCGGGGCAAATTATTTTCCGTAAAAAGAGAATGCTGATGGTATGTATTGTTTTAGAAAAGAGCAGTATGGAAGCTCTAATTATATCGCATTGGCAAACGGGGCTTCAATTGTGCTTCTGTCGCACGGGCAACTGGCTAATTAAAATGCTTTGAGAGTGATGACTAATCTGAAGAGTTTACGAAATATGATAATCAAAGCGGATCGAGTGCTTGTTTTCTTTTTTATTTTTGTTTGTTGGTCAAGGTCATTCGCTCTCGAGGCTAAAATATTGGCAAGCGATGGTGCGGCGAGGCATCGCTTTGGCTTTTCTGTTGAAATTGACAGCACAAGGCTTTTTGTTGGTGCGCCGGGAATGTTGTCGGATGGGGACTTTAGAGGGGCGGTCTATATTTACGAATTTTCGCAAAACGAGCTCGAATGGATTGAAGTCCAGAAATTGGACATCAATGATGAGGAGCTTAACCTTTTTGGTGCTTCAATTGCACAAAGTGACAGTTTTCTTATTGTGGGCGTGAGGGGAGATAGTCTGAAGAATCCATTTGGCGGCGCCGCTTTCCTTTATCGACAAAAACCGGATCATTCATGGGAGCTTGTACAACAACTCTTCACGCCTCTCTTCAAACCGACGGATATGTTTGGTTTTTCAGTCGCTATTGATGGTAACTATGCTGCCGTTGGCGCTCCACGAGGTGGTGGTCGTTTACCCTTGTCGGGTTCCGTCTATATCTACCATTTTACCGAAAATGCATGGATATTGGATGCCAAGCTCGTCGCGACTGCAGGTCTTCCCATTGATGGTTTTGGCTCTTCTGTTTCACTTGCAGGAAACCGGCTGATTGTCGGTGCATCCGGAGTGGATGGTGATGAATTTGGTCTGCCACAAAAACAACAGAGGAGCGGCAATGCTTACATTTTCGAACGAGACGAACAGGGCTGGCATCAAGTCGCGCAATTGACGCCATTGGATGGTAATGCCGGCAATATGTTCGGCCGCACCGTGGTCATTGATGGAGACTATGCTGCGGTGGGGGCTGTTAAGGATGATGTGCTCGATTTTGATGATGGCTCTGTTTATGTCTATAAAAGAGACGATAGCGGCTGGAATCAAGAGATAAAACTCACCGCACTGGATGCGGATTCCGGCGACCATTTTGGTGCTGCCCTGGATTTGGAGCAAAATTACCTCGTCGTTGGTGCACCCGGCGTGAACGGATTGGGGCAAAATTCCGGCGCAGTCTATTCGTTCCTGCGCACAGAAGAGGGATGGAGCCAACGCGCCAAAAAAATGCCCTACGACGCAGCAGCGGGCGACTTTTTTGGCGCAGCAATTGGGGTGTCGGAGGAATTGTCGATTATCGGTGCTCCCCACAAAAAAGTGGAAGAAAAAAATAGTCAAGGCGTCGCTTATGTTTATGACAACATTGCTGACCTCGCCTTGCCGGTTGAATTGGCGTCTTTTACGGCAACTTGTGTCGAGACCGGCGTGCGGCTCACCTGGTTGACCCAGAGCGAAAAAGATAATCTGGGTTTTATCCTCGAACGTCAGGAGAGCGCCAGGGCCTGGGAGGTCATCGCGTCGTATCAAACACATGAAAAGCTGCGCGGGCAGGGATTTTCAACCATGCCGACTTTTTATGAATTTTTAGATGACAGCGTGCAGACAAATCGGACCTATCATTATCGATTGGCAGATGTCAATATGAATGGCACGATTACCTATCATGAACCTATTACTATTACGATTTCGGCCGCGGTCACTTTTGCTGAATCTTCCATGCCAGGTGAATTCAAACTTTATCCAGCTTTTCCAAATCCGTTTAATCCACAAACAATGTTGCGATACAATGTTCCGTATAATACGCATGTGCACATTGCGGTATATGATATGACAGGTCGGCGCGTTCGAACGCTGTTGTCGCAGCAGCAAAATGCCGGTTTTCACTCTGTTATGTGGGAAGGAACAGATGAAGCAGGCGAACTATTGAGCAGCGGTGTATACATTATTCAATGCCACATCGAGACGATCGTGCGTACGCAAAAAGTTTTGCTGCTGCACTAATATTTTCCTCCATTTCGCTGAATCTCTAAAATCCAAATTGTACCATCTTTATGTTTTTTGCTTTTTCCAGTAGACGATCAAGGAAAAGAATTGCTCG
The DNA here is from genome assembly GCA_016928775.1 of Candidatus Zhuqueibacterota bacterium. Classification (GTDB taxonomy): domain Bacteria; phylum Zhuqueibacterota; class Zhuqueibacteria; order Residuimicrobiales; family Krinioviventaceae; genus Kriniovivens. The sequence goes on from JAFGKD010000001.1 coordinate 104,570, forward strand.
TTACTGACGATATAAGCATCAATAACGCTTGCACAAAAGGCAAATAAAACGTATCATTGAAAAGCATACTTTTAAAAGTGTCCGATAGTGAATGCAGTGAAAGGATTGGACCGATGAATCAAAAAAAATATTTTACCTTATTGATCCTCACTTTGTTGCCTCTCCATCTCTTGTCGCAGCCGGCGGATAATCCAAAGACATTTTGTAATCCGCTAAATTTAAGCTACCGATTTATGGTTGATGCCGTCGACGCCCGTGAGGCGGCTGATGCCGTCATTGTTTTGTTCCAGGATGATTACTATTTATTTGCTTCACGATCAGGTGGCTATTGGACGTCACCAGATCTTCGAAACTGGACGCTTATTGTACCGGAAGGAATTGATATCGAAACTTATGCGCCGGCGGTTGTGGCCATGCGGGATTCATTATTTTATCTTCCTTCCGCCAATGGTCAAATTTATAAAACCGGCGATCCAAAATCGGGGCTCTGGCAGAGAGGGCCAACCATGCAAAGCTATGGCGATCCGGATTTGTTCCTGGACGACGACGGTAGATTGTACATGTATTACGGACTTTCAAACACTACTCCGACCGCCGTCGTTGAACTTGATCCCTTTACTTTTCGCGAAATAAGCAATCGCGTAACCATAGTGACAGCGCAGGCATCGATTCATGGTTGGGAACGACGCGGTGATGACAATCTATTAGACGAAAGCCCGTGGATTGAAGGAAGCTGGATGATCAAACATAATGGCACATATTACCTCACGTATGCCGGTCCGGGAACAGAATTTAAAACGTACGCCGATGGTGTTTACGTTTCAGATTCGCCATTGGGTCCGTTTGAGTACGCAGATTACAGTCCCTATGCGTTCAAATCAACGGGATTTATCTGCGGCGCTGGACATGGTAGCACGTTTCAGGACAAAAATGGTCAGTATTGGCATATCGGTACCATGACGATATCAGTGAATCACATGTTTGAACGAAGACTTGGACTGTGGCCGGTTGATTTTGATGAGGATGGGCACATCCACTGCAATACGGTTCTGGGCGATCTGCCGCAATATTTACCAGGCGAAACAGAAAATATGATAGACAACAGTTTCGCTGGTTTGCTCTTGCTGTCGCACAAGAAACATGTTTTGGCGTCGTCATCTCTTGAAGAGCATGCTGTTGAACTGGCTGTGGATGAAGAAAGTCGCACCTACTGGAGCGCCGCTTCCGGCGACAAAGGCGAGTGGTTGATGCTGGACCTCGGGAAAGAGTGCAGCGTCGAGGCGATTCAGGTGAACTTTGCCGAGCATAACACCAATCCGGCTCTGGTGCGCGGACGCGATAATAAAATATATCAACAGTACGTCATTGAAACGTCGGTTGATGGAAAAACCTTTGACATGCTGGTGGATAAAAGCAATAATCTAAATGACGCTCCTCACGATTATATTGAGCTGGCGCAGGCAAAGGCAGCAAGATACGTAAAAATCACCAATAAATATACGCCCGGGAACGGCTTTTTTGCCCTGCGCGATTTAAGGGTGTTCGGCAACTCAACTCAGGCGACGTTTACTCAAGTAACCGATTTTACCGTCGATCGCAGCGAAACGGATGGACGCGACGCCACCATCAGTTGGCCGCCGATTGATGGTGCCGATGGTTACATTGTTTATTATGGAATCGCCCCTGACAAATTGTACAACAACTATATGGTATATGATGCGGAAAACATTTCGATACACAGTTTGAACCACGGTGTCAAATACTATTTTAAAGTGGAGGCATTTGACAGCGGCGTGGAATACTACAAGCCTGTTGGTGAAATTCGTTCAAGTCAATCCGGTCACTGGAATGATCCTGATACGTGGGAACAATTTGATGGCGAAAGCTGGATTCATCCAGCGTCAGGCGCGCCGTCAATAAACGACGGCATGATCACAATTTTGGGCGGCCATACGATAACCGTAGCCGTCTCAGATTCAGTTGATCAGCTCAAGATTTCAAACGAAGGAGAATTGATCGTAAACCACGACATTGAATTTAAAATTAAGGATGGTATTGCCGCGGATATGCTGGTTGAGGGGACTGTTATCAATTATGGTTCAATCATTGGCGAGGAGAACGCTGAAATCAGCTTTTCAGGACACGGAAGATACGAACACAAACAAAACGGCGGTTCCATTCCAACTGCGATATGGCGTGCGAATTCAAGGTGCATTATTGATCATGTCACGGACACCGCTCCTGAAAACGGCAACCAGAATTTTTATAATGTCGTTTGGAATTGTCCGGGTCAGACAGGCAATAAAAGTTTGAAATGGAATGGAAATACGATTGGCGGGACGATATACATCCCGAATACCGGCAATGGACGCTGGCAGATGTGCGCGCCCGCAACCGGTGAATCGGCGACCGTGACGATTCATGGCGACATTGTCCAGGCTGGCGGAGAATTTTCTTCAAACGGTACAAGCAATAGCGAAACGTCAATTATCATCCGGCAAAAAGGCAATGTGAGAGTGAGTGGCGGCAATTTTGCGATCAGCCGCGGTTCACAAAGCGATACCGGGACCACACTGTGGTATTTATTGGGTGATACAGTTTCCATTGCCAACGCAACGACGCAAAATTCAAATAAAAAAGGTGCCAAATTTATCTTTGCAAAACAGGATAGCGTACAATCGTTGATTTTGCACAATGTGACGTATGGCGGCGGTGGTTTCCCGGTTGAGGTTGCAGACGGCGCGGTGTTGGATGTCGGAACGAGTGTTTTGGGAGGAAACGGTGATTTTATTCTGAAGCCGGGTGCGACATTGTACACTGGCGCTACAAATGGAATCGATGCAGCAATCCAAAGTACCGGTGCCCAGATATTTGACGAACAGGCAAATTATGGCTTTAACGGCTCCGATCCGCAAGTGACTGGAAATCTGATGCCGGCTATAGTCGCTAAATTGATCGTCGCTTCAAAAAGTAGCGTGACACTATCAAAGTCGGTGACGGTAAAAAATGCGGTGGAAATGGCTGATGGTGCGCTGGCCCTGGGCGATAACATGTTAACTTTTGGCCCGGATGCTTCCTTGATTTACGCTGGAACGTCCGCCCAAACAACAAGTGATGCGGAATTTCCGGAAACAAACGGGCCGCAAAATCTGATTGTCACCAATACAAGAAGAGTCACGTTGCATGCTTCCAGGTCCGTTCGGAATCTTTTGGTTTCCTGTCGATTTGATGTTAATGATCACCTATTAACAGTCGATTCTGCGGTGAATTCAGACGAACGTGCTTTTGTGACCATGTCAGAAATCGGCGCACTGCGAATTCGAGACGTCGGTCAATCAGAATCGTTTTTCCCTGTTGGCACAACGACGTTCACGCCGGTCTGGGTGAAGAATAGCGGTCAAGTCGATGACATTCGTGTGAGTGTCGTTCGAGATACGAAAAAAGCAGACAATGGTGGGAGAGTTAACCTTCTTTGGCATGTTGCAGAAGATATTGACGGCGGCGGTGATTATACGCTCAAGTTTGGCTGGATGAGCTCGTCTGAAGACGCAATATTTAGAGATAATAGAGGCCGCGATGCAAGAATTTTCTTTATGGCGGATACGACGGAACGCGGTTCAGGTGATTACCACTATAATTTTTATGAACAGCCGTTTTGGGTGGCGAGAAGCGGATATCAAAAATTAGGCACATTTGCAGTGGGTAATTTTAGACAGGGAACCGGCGTTTTGCCGACAGGAGCAGAAAATCCGGTTGAATGTGCGCTACAACAAAATTACCCAAATCCGTTCAATCCTGTGACAAATATTGGATTTTCCGTCAACAAAGAATCACAAGTCAAGTTGATCGTTTATGACCTGCTCGGACAAGAAGTTGAAAGACTGGTCGACAAGCGCTTGAAAACAGGCGTTTATTCAATTCCATGGGACGCTAAAAAGTATGCGTCTGGAACCTATCTCTACAAACTGACGGCAAAAGATTTTATGCAGACGAGAAAGATGACTTTTTTGAAATGAGCTGTACAAGCCCTGCACGTCCTGACAAATTTGGGTTGGAAAAAAAGTCTATTATGCGTATCATTGGCAAATAATTTGGAATCCTTGCTGGAGCATATATCCTGTGAAACGCACCCTGATAACCTCCACCATCGTCGCCGCCCTGGGCGGTTTGCTATTTGGTTTTGATACAGCAGTGATTTCCGGTACCACCCAGTGGCTCGAAGAGGTATTTGATCTCTCCAAGTTTTGGCTCGGATTCACCGTGGCCAGTGCCCTCATTGGCACAATTCTCGGCTCAATCCTTGTCGGGCGTCCCGCTGATCGCGTTGGTCGCCGAAATGTCCTTTTCGTTTTAGCGGTTTTTTATTTTGTCTCCGCCGTCGGCAGTGCGCTGGCATGGAGCTGGATCTCTTTTTTGGTTTTTCGCTTCCTGGGCGGTCTGGCCGTGGGCGGCGCCTCGGTCGTCTCGCCAATGTATATCGCAGAAATCTCGCCGGCCCGCTATCGCGGGCGGCTCGTTGCCGTGACACAGTTTAACATTGTTTTTGGTATATTATTGGCTTTTTTTTCAAATTACCTCATCACCCAGTTAAATCTGGGCACCATCGAATGGCGCTGGATGTTCGGTGTTGAAGCAGTTCCGGCAGCGGCCTTTTTTTTCCTTCTCTTTCTTAATCCTTACAGTCCGCGCTGGCTCGTCACACAGGCGCGCCTCGATGAAGCTCGGCGCGTGCTGGAAAAATGCGGTACAGATAGCGGCAGTATCGAGAGCGAGATCAGGGAGATTCAAGCTTCTCTCGACCTTGAACACCATTCTCTGCAGGAACCGTTTTATACCAAAAAATATCGTAAACCTATTCTGCTCGCCGTAGCCATTGCCATGTTCAACCAGCTCTCCGGAATCAATGCGCTGATGTATTATGCGCCGCACATTTTTAAGATGGCCGGCGCCGGCGCTGAATCGGCCATGCTGCAAACCGTGGCAGTTGGCGGCACCAATTTGATTTTTACTATGGCCGCTCTCGCCATCATTGATTTTTTTGGCCGCAAACGGCTGATGATTGTCGGATCAATTGGTTATATTCTCAGTCTCGGCTCCACGGCTTGGGCATTTTATTCGTTTGGCACGGAATTTACCTCCGCCGGCAGTGCAGTTGTGCTGATCAGTTTGTTGGTGTTTATTGCATCGCACGCTTTTGGCCAAGGCGCGGTCATCTGGGTGTTTATCAGCGAGATTTTTCCCAATCGCGTGCGCGCGCGCGGTCAGGCGTTAGGCAGTTTTACCCATTGGCTTATGGCTGCGCTCATCTCCTGGACATTCCCGGTAATTGCCGACCTGTCGGGCGGCTATACATTCGCGTTTTATGGAATCTGCATGATCGGCCAGTTGCTATGGGTGGTGTTTGTGATGCCGGAGACCAAAGGTATATCACTTGAAAAAATTCAGAAAAAACTGGGAATAGAGTAAAGGATATTATTGTGTTGGGAAAGTTCATTCTACTCAATATACAATATTGAAGGTTCAGGCATCTGTCTTTGTCAACTGAGGGCTGGAGACTATACTCATATTATGAAAATGACGCTCATTCGGTAAAGAACGCTTATTTCATCATGAATTGCGCTTGAAAATTCGGTCATAGACGAGAGGTGAGCTATGAGTACCGATTTTCGTCAAACAAAAGAATACCAGGCAATTATCAGGGGATCAGGGGCAAAAGATGAGCGCTAAAACGAGGAAGAGGACCTAAGTGACTTTGGCTGATTCAAAGCTGGATTTGATGGAAAAGCCACAACGTTTCTTGGCTCCTATGATAAGTAGAGAATCATATTATAATTTACAAGGTGGAGGGAGCATTAATGACAGGACTTCGAAAAAGTAATATTCTTTTGGTTGCGTTGTTGTTGGTCGTTCAGTACTTTTATTGCGCTCCGCCACCCCTTCTTACTCCCCCCAAAAAAATACCGCTCACCAGAGCTTTAATTGATAATTACAAAATATCGGATACGCATCTCACGCAGCTAAATTATTATTTGTCGTACAATCTTTTATTGAAAAAGGGTATTTCAAATTCATCGTATACAATATCCGATGATGGCGTACTCAACCTTGATGATGCGCGACAGGATACCGTGGTTATTATTAAAAGTAATTGGCAAGGCCGGGCATGCAGTGCGGAAAAAGTCAAACAATTATCATGGAAGATTTGGAAGGATAAAAAAATTTACAGTATGTGCCTTAATTTCTTAAGCCAAAATGACAGCCTCGTTTTTATTGAAAATGAATCGGGTTATTTTGTACTTGAACGAGACGACAAGGGAAGAATCAAATTTGATAACCAAATTTACTCTTGCATCGATGGCTGTAATAATATTTTGATGGTGGATGCACGAGAAATTGACTACTATCGAGGTACTTCAAATATCCGGTGATACGAGTAAAACGATTTGAATTTTCGGTCACGGTTTTATATGCTTGTTGGCGATTATCGAGTTATTTTGCTTTTCTCTTCAATCGACAATATTTTTCCATCCAGATTGACGACAGCGACAAATCCAAGCTGATTCCACAGTTCGAGCGTTTCCAGGTTTTGGTTCTTTGTTCCCTGATAGGTCCAACCGCAACGCTCCATCTCGTCCCATGAGTAGGTTTCGCTCTCCATAATACCGAGTATGGGTTCGGGGAAAATAACGTCCATGGCTACTCCTTTGCTGCTTTTGTTTCTCCCGCTACCCTCAATTAGACGCAGAAACTGTGATTTGGTTCAAAAAAATTTAATACGCCGTCACAAATCCCAATGCAATTCGATTGATCTCCTGATCAATTTCGCGCGTATATTCGGCAATCAAGCGGAGATTCCGCGATAGCAAATAAGTGCCGCTCAACGTTGCGCTATGGTATGCCAGCGGGCTGACACCATAATCTTCAAGCCGTTCGACATCATCCAAATCGGATGATATTTTGTTGTACAACGCTGTTAAATACCACCGTGAACGATCCAGCCTGGGCGCGTAAATCAGTTCTGCGATGATACCGGTGGTTGCAATATCCATATTGACGTTATTGAACAACGGATTGGAATCCTGGCGCACAAGATACTGCGCCGTCAATTCCAGGGGGCCCAGTCCGATATTGATATCAGGTCCCCAGTAGGTGATGTTATTGGTATATTGATAATCCCATGTCGAGCTGATATCCTCGCCGCTGTAATAATACAGGCCAATACTGGCAAAATTGCCAATACCCTGGTTGAGGCGTAGTCCATAATTCTTGAATTTATCCGCGTCAAATTTCCGATTTTCGCCGGCTTCATGAATGCCATTGCCATTGACAATCTGGGCAATGATATCCGTGCCGCTTTGCTCAATGCCATAGACGAGCATAACACCTCGATCATACGCCAGGTTTGCCTGCGAGCTGCCGACATGCGCCTTGTAGATCTGATAATCCTCATAGGTCAAGCGCAACTCGCGCTTCATCAACGGATCAGAGGTCTGAAACTGGCCGACCATGATATCCAGATTGGTTTTAAAGACATTGTCAAAATGAACATAGGCATCTTCAACACCTGCGACTTCACCGCGCTCGGACATGTAAAAATAAAAATAATAGCCAATATTTTTGTATAATGTGCCACCGGATAACAGCTTGAGTCCGTAGGGTGACTGCAGATCACTTTGCACATCATTGTCGGATTCATAGACGCCATAAGCATCAAAACGAGCAGCGACGGGAAATTCTTTGTTCATCCATAGCAAGTCATCGCCGGCTGTCACATAATCACGTTCTTTTTCGTTTTCCTGTAATATAAATCCCGAGCCGGCGAAATCATCACCATAAGGTTTTAACTTGGGAAAGGGGGCGTGGCAGGTATTGCAGGAAATTTTATAACGGCGCGCAAAGGCCGGGATGGCATCGGCGTCATCGATGATAAAGAGTGTGAAGAGCAGGAGTGCAATCAGAAAAATAATCGGTAGTCGAGTGTTCATTGTGGTCTCCTAATCGTGTATTGTCAACTAAAAGAGAATTCTGGATGATACGCTTTGGTATCGTTAGGCCTTGTCATTCAGGTACGAAAGATTTCATTCGTAAACCTCAATCCAGGTTTCCGCGGTATTCACAACCATAATTTCGCTTTCATCTGCCGGCACGCCCAAAAAATCGGCCACCGGCTTGACCAGCTTTTGATAGTTTAATACCGCTTTAAAGGTCACTTTGCCCGGCGGAATATCATCGGGCAATTCCCATGTACAGGTTTCGATTTTGGTCTCGCGCGGCCCAATACGATAATCGACGCCCAGCCTGGCGGTGTTCCACTGCATAATGGTCATGAAACCATCGGGATCGAGATAGGGCATACGAAAAATACGATCGCCGACCGGCACGCCATCCCGTGCTACGCCCTTGAAATTGGCGATGCCTTTAGGCAGGCCCATGTCACGATAGGCTAATTCATCCGAAGCAATCGTATATTCTTCTCCATCAAATCCTTTCGGATCCACGGGCAAATGGTACTCGTTACCCTCCTGGTCAACTGCCGTCACATGCAACCAGAGAATACGATCTTCCACCGAGCCCGTCGGGATTTTGTGGCCAGCTTTGCCGTTGAAGAGTTGAAGCTTGAGCTCAACGGTGCCATCATATTCGACTTCTCTTTCTGTCGGGTGCATCCTTATCTCGATAGATCCCCCGACTTTGCCCGGGTCGTGCGCACCGTGGAACAAGTGTTGCGCCACCATATCTTCTTGTGCCATCTTGGCATTTTGTCCCCAGGCCTTTGGCATGTGACATTGATGACAGGGTACGCCCTCTTTTGAATAGGGACCTTCCAGCCATTCGATTTGGGTAGATTTTACCCATACGCCAAACGGGTTTTTTTCGTTGTGACAATTGGCACAAAACTCGGCCTGTCCATAGATGTCCAGTTTTTGGGTCACATGATGCGGCGACTCCAGACCCTCTTTTGTGCCATATTTGATGCGTCCCGGGGTTGAAACATAGCTGAAATTATATGGATAGCGATCATCCGACTTGATGGCCGAGATAGTATGACAAAGATCGCAGCTCACACCCTCGTTGGCGCGCGATCCCTCGGATGGACGCGGTGGCGTCACATCACCGGCAAGATAGGCTAATGGCGCGTGACAGCCGTTGCACCCATCAACCGGGCCTTTTAAATCCGGGACTTTTTCAGCGTGCGGTACGGCAAGATCAAAATATTCAATTTCATCCCAATGATGCGTGTAGGATTGCGACATCATGGCCTGGCGCCACTGCATGTAAATATCCACATGACAACTGTAGCAGGCTTCGGGCTTTTCAAAATCATCGTAAGATTGTGAGCCCAGGGCTTTTTCACCCGATAATAATTCCTGGGCATTGACGCGAACAACGACAACAAGACACGCAAGAAATATCCATTTCATTTATCACCTCTATTGATAAAGAACAGGCGGCAGGTACGCTTTAAATATAAAGATTTTTTCGTGAGGGGCAAGTAAAAAAATAGGCTGAATGTAAAACCTCAAGTTCAAAGTCTCAGCACCGGCTGCCAAAAACATCAAAGCTCCTAAAGTTTTCGCATCCCGTCCAGACCTTTGTGAGGTTTTGCTTGTGAAATTTGATTATTTCGTTATATTAGCATGCCTGTGTCATCCGAGGGTAAAATGAAAGCAAAAAAACATCAAAAAGCATCGCTGCAAAAAGACGTGCGTCTTGGCATCGTTCTTTTAGCCATTCTGGCACTTTTGTTCGGACTGCTTTTAGTCAAAATCGATAGTACGCTGTCGTTAACCATCACCAGTTTTTTCGCCTTTGTTGTTTTTGTCTCTCCGTATGTTTTGGCGGGCAATCCGATGCTCTTGAAAATATTGCGCGAAGATTTTCATGCAAAACCATCTCGAGTATGGTTTTTTGCAGCGATTCTATGGAGCGCAGTGCAGCTCTATGCCATTCTATCCGGGCAATTTTTATTCATACATGCCCTTAAAACTGGTATTTGGCTTGGCATCGCAACGGTACTCGTCAGATTCCTTCGACAATTCAAGGTTCCATCGGCTTTGGATTATATCCTTGTGCTCCTGTTATGGTTACCGATTGAAATCGGTACGCTCCAGGGTGTTTCAATCCCGCCGGTGCAAGGTGTTCTTGATCCGATGACGATCGTCGCGCTGCTTGTACTCATCTATGCCTATCTTGTCGTGCGACAATTTGATGTTGGTTTTTCCTATCGCTTGAGCGGCGAAGATGTGCGCGTTGTTATTCTCGATTTTATAGTATTTTTCTTTATTGCGATCATTGTCGGTATGCTCACCGGATTCTTGTCCATAACGGATCGTATGCCGTCACTCGGTGATTTAATATCTCGTTTTGCCGCCATTTTTTTCTTCATTGCCTTGCCCGAAGAACTGCTTTTTCGCGGCGTCATCTTTAAAGTGCTGGAACAGCAGTTCAAGGGGCAAAAGCGAGCCGTCGCCAAAGCCATGGTTGTTTCATCAGTTATCTTTGGACTGGCGCATATCAACAATCCGGTTGCGCCTTTTATTAAACTCAATCTGGGCTCGACGCTGTTTAACATTCCATGGGTTTATATCCTGCTGGCAACTGTGGCAGGCTTTTTTTACTGTTTTGTCTTTATCAGAACGAAAAAGATCACCGCTGCCGCCGCTATTCATCTGCTTGTTGACTGGGTTTGGTATGCATTTTTTGACTGAATCAAAGGACTTTTCACCTGCACCTCTAAAACGCCGGAAGATTTATGGATAACATCATCAGTGATTCTCACCCGAATATTATGCTGTGGGGTATCGGCTCTTATGCCGCTTCCGCCATGCGAACGCTGGCGGAAAATGGCGCGCATGTTTGCTGCTACCTGACCCGTAATTATGGCGATTATGGTCCATCGCTATATGGCGAAACCTTTTTTTTTAAAGAGTATCCCAATCCATGTCCATTGATCCGGGAAAAGCAGATTGACCTCGTCATTCCCATGTCCATAAACTGGCATGAAGCAGATTGGAAGGATGAGTTTTTAGAGTTACAAGTGCCAATTTTATCGCCGTTTGGCGAAGCCATGAAGCTGGAGCGCGATCGTGATTTTGGCCGCGCTTTGGCTGAAAAATATGGCGTACCGGTGCCGACAGCGCACGTTGCCAAAAATCGAATTGAAGCGTTGGCCTATGTGCGCGAACATCCAAAAGCCTATGTGATAAAAAATCCCTTGTGTGCCCCGGGTTCTCCGGTTCATACGATTGTTACCGAGACGGTTGAGGACACCTTTAGCTGGCTCGAGCAGGTTAACTATGCCGAAGGTGTTTTTCTCCAGGAATATATGGGCAGGCGAGAGGCCGGTCACATCGCTTTTGTCAGCAATGGCGATATTTATCCGATGGTCACCAACCAGGAATACAAGCGCGCTTTTAACGGCAATATGGGACCGGTCGCCGGAGCACCCATGGGTGGACTGGTTGAAGTGGATCTCGATGATAAATATGGGATTGTTCGTGATACGCTGGCGCCGCTCTTGCCGTGGTTTCGCGACACCAATTTTTATGGTCCTGTCCAATCCACCAGCGTCTTACGCGACGGCAGATGGCATGTCATCGAATATAATGTGCGCACCGGTATCACCACGGGTCCGGCACTCTGCCGAATGCTGGAAAATCCGGTGGAGATATTTCTCGCTGTTGGACACAATCGGCCATTAAATCTTAAATTCAAAACAGGATTCGAATATGCCTGTACGTTGACATTAGCCGGATGGGGCTATCCCTACACAAAAATTGAAGGACCATTTCTCACCGTGCAATTGCAGGACGAGCCCTCCTGCGATATTTGGTGGAATGAGGTTGTGTCCGATAAAAAAGGCCGCATGTTGATGTCCGGCCACCGCGTTGCGGATGTTGTCGCCGTAGCCGACTCGATGCAGGCAGCCATTGCCAAAGCATACGAGAATATCAAAAAAATCTACTGTCTGAGCTCATACTATCGGACGGACGTTGGTGCGAGCATGTGGCCGCCCGGAGAAGAATAAACCGCAAAAATGATATGCCATGCGACTTTTATATTCCGAATATAAATCTGATTATCCACACTATATTTTTCCTTATGTGATATGGGCTTTTCCGGAGACCGGCGAGCGTCCGGCTGATTTTTTTGCCCGGGGCTTTTTGCCGAGCCGGCGTGAGCTCGATCGGTTTTACATGTGCCGGCACACTCGGGTTGAATTAGCCAGGTTTGCACCATCCTCGGAAAATCGGCGCATTCTCAGAAAAGGCGAGGGACTCTCCTGCCACCTGTATACAAGTGAGCAGTTCGAGTATACGGATCAGTGGCGAACATTTTGCAAGGCCTATGCTGATGCCAAATTTGGCCAGGATGTGATGAGTTACGCGCGACTTGACAGTTTGTTCACCGCGCCGGTATGTTCGCATGTGTTGGTTTACAGCGATGAAGCAGCGGTAGATGTCGGGCTGGTGGTTTTTTATTTGGACCAGCCGGATGTCGCTTTTTATTATTACGCGTTCTACGATGTGAATCACGTCAACAAAAGCCTCGGAATGACCATGATGACCTCATCGGTCGCTTTAATGAAGGAGAAGGGATTTCACTATATCTATCTCGGCTCGTGTTACAGTCGCACTGCCTTGTACAAATCGCAATTCAGCGGATTTCAGTTTTGGAATGGCTTTCGCTGGTCGGAGAATATCAAGGAGCTCAAGTATCTGATCGAGCGGGACAGGGGAGAGGTAGACAAACATCTTTTGGAGACGCCTGATTTTATAGAAAATTTTTATCCAGTGGGATGGACGTGATGCGAACGGAAATATGTTAGCGAGTGGCATGTACCTCTTGAGAATGACGGTTGAGGATCGCGATGAACAGTGGATGCGGAAATTGATATTGTTGCGATGAGATAAACCTTGGAGGTTTGCAAAACCTCCGGAGACTGCTGAAAAACAATAAATTCGACCTAACAAGGGGTCGCTATTCGAAAAAAGAGTTTGTCGTAACTTTCATCAAAATAGAATATTACAATTCTTGTTGCGACCTTCAGCGACCCCTTGCTAGAGTGCTGTTTTAACTTTTTCGACAGTCTCCCGGGGTAGTTTTAGTTCTATTTGATCAACAAAATTTTCCGGATCACCTTGTTTTCCGATCCCGTTAGCGACAGCAGATACACGCCGCTACTCACATTGCCCCCCGCATCATTCCTGCCATCCCAGACCAATTGGCCCCTCCCCGCAGCATGCGAACCGCGAAACAGGGTTGCTACAAGACGACCAGTCGCATCATGCACCATGAGCTCGATGTATTGTGGTTTTTCAATCACAAATTGGATCGTTGTGTTGTTATTAAAGGGATTTGGGTGATTCGGGAACAAGGCAAAAGAAACAGGCTGGGCGGGCATGTTTGTGCTCCGCGTATCCCCGGTGCGAGTCATCAAGATGTCGTCAAAATACACCGCATCATTATATGATCCAACACCGACCGCACCCGTTTGTGCCAAATCAGCAGAAGCAAAGCGATAAAACAAAGTACCGTCTATTGCGACATGAATAGTGTTGCCTTGCTTGATAAATTGAAAAGCATGATAATTGTTGTCAACAATGCCGGCTTGTGAAACAAAATCGATGCGCTGCCGAATGCCATTGCGCACTGCAAACACGGCGTTACCGTTTTCAGCCGGATTTGAATTGAGCATGGCATAGTTATAATTGTCATTGTTTAAAAATCCAAAAATAACGGTAAAATCAACCCAGTCGTTGCCGCTCAGATTTTCCGGACTTTTCGCTTTAAAAGTTAAGGTAAAATCCGTATACACGCTGTCTTTCAACAGACTGTATTCGCCAACACGTTCGCCGTCCTGATTCGTATAGTCGGATGTGTTGATATAGTAGCGTTGATCGCCTTGATCCGGCCCCACCGACCAGCGCGAGGAGGTGTAAGGCTGATAATTGTTGGCATCGCCAAAAAAGGGAATATCGCTAAAGAGCCGTTCTTCCGGTTCCTGCGGATCAATGGGTTTGAGCTCGATGCCCAGATAGCGAATGATCGCCTCCAGCACATAATAATCAGCGTAAATTAAACCCTGCTCGTGAGAACCATAGCGAACACAGCCCTTTTGCAAAATAGAACTCAACGGCGTGCCTGCGGCAAGGTAATTGGACAGGAGGGCGATCAATATATTTTCAGCCGCTTTTTTATACTTGTCCCCCTCAACAAATGTATCCAGCTCAAAAAGAGCCGAGCAGGTGATTGACGCCGCCGAGGCGTCTTTGGATTCATTGGGAATATTTGGCGAATTAAAATCAGAATAGGGGACGAAATCATCCGGCAGATTGGCTAAAAAATAATCCGCCATTTTTATCGCAGTTTGTAGAAATTGCGGATTTTTGGTTTCTCGATATGTCATGCTGAATCCGTAGATGCCCCACGCTTGTCCGCGCGACCAGGTCGACCAGTCCGCATAACCTTGATGGGTATATTTGCGCTTGACAGTGCCGTCAAAGTTATAATCTATGACATGAAAGGTGCTGCCATCATCGCGTACGTGCTGCTGCATGGTCTTTTCGGCATGTCGAACGGCGATGTCATAAAATCGCTGCTCGCCGCCATGCGCTGCGGCCCAGAAAAGCAGCTCCAGGTTCATCATATTATCAACAATCACCAAAAAGTTTTGCGTATCATTCACCCCACCCCAGGAACGAATGCAGCCGATCGTCTCGTTGTAACGTTTGGCCAGAGATCTCGCTGTTTGCAGCAGCACTTCTACATTCTGTTCCCTGCCAGTGAGTTTAAACCAATTTCCCCAGCTCGACATCATCTGAAATCCGACATCGTGTGTTCCGGTGCTGTTTTTTCGAGATTCCAGATCGCTCGACCAGGCGATGGCATAGTCACGCCAGTGAGGCTCTTCGGTGAGCGCATAGGCATACCAGAGCGCACCGGAAAAAAAACCGCTGGTCCAATTGTCACGGTTATGCAGCAGCCAGCGACCATTTGGCTCGGTTTTTTCAGGATGCCGTGAGACATTGGCGATCTCCTGGGTTGATTGCTCAAGTTGATCGAAAACAAATGGCAAGCTCGCTTCAATCAGAGAATCGAGTTCTTGCGGGACGGCAACATATGTCCAGGCAATACAAATAAGCGTTGTCGCTATTTTAACACGTGATCTCATCAGGTATCCTTTCCGCATGATTCTTTTCCAATGCTGATTTCTCTAGCTTGATGCTTTGCCGTAAAACCTCGATAACAGGTAGCGCAAACCTCAAAGGTTGAACAGACTTAATAAAACACTTGTATACCACATTAACAACACCTATCTTTGCACTTTTCAAGGTGAGAAAAATTCTTCATGGAGCATCAACAAACCAAACAACTGGCGCAGGAAAGAATTACCCGCCTTTTATTGCGGTTTGCCATTCCAGCGACGGTTGGCACCTTTATGAATTCGCTCTATAACGTTGTCGATCGAATTTTTATCGGCCAAGGCATTGGCGCAGATGGTTTGGCTGCTGCGATGATCGCCTTTCCAATTATGATCATGATGATGGCGTTTGGTATGTTGATCGCATTTGGTTCAAATGCGCTTATCTCTATTCGACTGGGTGAAAAAAACAAAGAGGCCGCCGAGGAGATCATTGGGCAGGCAGTTTTTCTTTTTTTTTGCTTTGCTATCCTCTTTGTTTTTGTGGGGCTACTTTTTCTCAGGCCAATGCTCATTCTGTTCGGCGCGAGCGAAAGCGTATTGCCCTACGCTATCGAATATACGCGCGTTATCATTTTGGGTGTGCTTTTTCACGAAATATCATTTGGTGGCAGCAATTTTATACGGGGCGAGGGAAATCCGCGTGTCGCAATGATCACCATGATCATCGGTGCGGGTGGTAATATTCTCCTCGATCCCATTTTTATTTTTGGCCTGGACATGGGGATGCAGGGCGCTGCGCTGGCCACGGTGTTCGCGCAAATGATCGCTTCATTCTGGGTGTTGCGCTACTATTTAAGCGGTAAAAGTGTGTTAAAGCTGCGTCGCCAATATTTCAAGATGAATCTTTTATTAGCGCGGCGTGTTGTCATTATTGGTTCCCCGCCTTTTGTAATGAACATTGTCAACGTATTTATTTTAGCTTTTGTTAATAACGCGCTCAAGCGGCACGGTGGCGATATTGCCATCGCTGTGATGGGTGTTATCTTTACCATCTACACGATAAACTTTATGCCGATCATTGGTATCAGCCAGGGCGCGCAACCTATCATTGGCTACAATCATGGCGCTCGGGATTTCAGTCGCGTGAAAGAAACGCTGCTACTCTCCATAAAAGTCGTGACGCTGTTTTCTCTCGCCGCTACCGCACTCATTTGGCTTTTCCCAAGGTACACATTTGTGCCCTTTAGCAGCGGTAATAGCGAGTTGATACAACTTGGCACACACGCGATTCGTATCACCATGAGCATGTTCCCGTTCGTTGGTTTTATGGTGATTGTGAGCAACTATTTTCAAGCCACTGCGCGCCCGCAAATTTCACTTTTTTTATCCATGTTGCGACAGGTGCTTGTCCTCATTCCGCTCGTGCTGATACTGCCTAAATTTATAGGTGTCGATGGCGTCTGGTACGCCTATCCTATTTCAGCGGCGTGCGCTTTTTTAACCTGCATGATTTTTTTCGGGCGTGAGCTTGGTGTGTTAAATCGCAAAACAGGTTAATGCATCCTGCAGCGTGAAGAAAATCCGCGCCCTTTTTATTTAACGAGTAAAATATTTTTTGTTTCTGTAAGGTTGTTTGTTAGCAATCGCACAATATACATACCTGCTGGCACTTCCTTATTCTGCGAATCGCGGCTATCCCAGCGAACACAATAGTACCCCGAAGCATATTCTTGATCGCCAAGCGTTCGAATTTTTTGACCCAATGAATTATAGATAACGAGCTGAACGTGTTTCGTCTCTGGTAATTTGAAACTTATATTGGTGTACATGTTGAAAGGATTTGGAAAATTCTTTTGTAATATAAACGCTTCCAAATTTTTTGCACCATCTCCTTTCACATCAGACAGGAGGTCTTGTCCCCCAAGAACTGCGACTGAATCAAACTGGCTGGTTGGGCATACATCTTTAACACTGTTATTATCAACGAATTTTACTTTCCTGAATACCACATTTTCCGGTGCAACGACTAATGTTTTGAAGCACAGTGTTCCCAGGAATCCATTCCCATCCGCTGCAATGTCATCCGTTTGTGGATATGCAAGTGTGACAGCAAAACTCCCACTTGTACTGTCATTCTTGCTCACACTCAAGAGAGTCCCTTGTGGATCATTTTTTAAAAGGATGTTATTTTCAGCAAAAGATTTGCCAAGCGCATCCACTGTCTTGTTCTTTTCAAAAGAACAGAACAGTAAATGTTGGGGATTAAAGGAAAAAGTAAATTGATAAGCATCCAGATTCGATGCATTTAACATGTAAAGATCGATGTAAATATCATGATCAATCCCAGGCGCATCGATTTCGGTGACATTTTGATTTCCCTGTTCATAGTAATTCAGATCGATTTGAAATACAGCACGTTCATTTTGACCCGCAAGTACATTCAAATGTAACAATGCCAGATTGAGAAGTGCTATGCAAAGTTTTGTGTTTTTTCGCATAAGAAGTTTCTCTTTTTTAGCCTGAAAAATTCATTCACAAAGGAACAAAATGAAATATATCACCTAAACTCCTCACGGCCATCTGAGTACCTGGCAAATCTTCCGACATGAGGGCCATGGACGTTATCAGGTCTTGGCCATGGCCAACCACCAAATTGAGTATGACGATAATCAGAAAAGGCTTGTTGTATCTCCACTGCATTATTCATCACAAAAGGTCCATGTTGAACAACAGGTTCATTAATAGGGTGCCCCTGAAGTAACAATAGATATGCATCCATATCGCCATTTTCCACAATAACCGGGTGCTCTGCTAGCATGTCAATAGAATGATATGAATTTACAACAATTCCACCGACACTGAGATGATTGCCCCTGTAAAAATAAAGGGTCCGATTGACCTCCGGGGATGCAGGTGGTATTGTCCATTGTCCATTGGCCTGCAATTTTATCAACCATATTCCAACCTCATTTGCAGCGTCACGCGCCCAGGAGTCAGGTGCCGGAGCCGGTGCAGACACATCGTCAATTTTCCCGGCGATAACGGTAATCTCTGTCAATTTTCCATGCTCATCTTTTTCAGTATACATCGGAATATCTTCCGCCCATAGCATTGCATAATGTGGTTGAGAAAATTTTCGCTTTTTCGGCAAATTGAGCCAGATTTGAAAAAGCTCCAATGGATTCCTGTCCTTTTTATTGAGCAAAGGAAACATTTCAGCATGCTGCAGCCCGGCACCTGCGGTCATCCACTGGACATCGCCGTTGCCGTATCTGCCTGCTGCGCCATGTGAATCGGAATGGTCGACAAAACCATTCAATACAACGGTTACAGTTTCAAATCCCCTATGCGGATGTGCCGGAAAGCCTGGTATCGTTTCTCCATGATACATGCGCCAACCATCCTTGATGGTGAAATCTTGTCCAAGATTTCTTCCCGACAATGAAGCCGCTGGTCCCAGGTTATCATTACCGGGAGGATAGTCATCCAGGTGATGCACGCAAAACAAAAATGGATCACTGGTTTCCCAGGTAAATCCAAGGGGCTTGATATTGGTGATGAGTTTATTATACATAGTGTATCAGCCTTTTGCCAACGATTAACAATAATCAAAATGAGCGAGAAAGGCAAGAAGAAAAAGAAAGCTGGAAAATGAAAAGTCTTAAAGTTGAAGGTTTGCCAAAAAAGACGCTTTGGCATCGGCGAGGAGTTGCGTCCTTGGTATCCCCTTGGCGAGACGTCCCTGCTGTTGTAGCGCTGCTGCCATATTATGATGAGTTCCCGCCCAATTTAATGGTGATTTTCGTGAGTGTGGAGAATCTCCACACTCAACTCTCTCAGAAGTGAAAGCATACTATTCCTTCTGATAATGTTTGCCAGCTAAATTCAATATTATCAGCTCAAAAAACCTCCTCAAAAAATGCTTTTTCTGGCACATTTGTTGTGATACACGTGACGTAATATTTCATGGAACGTGACAACAAAATGAATGTTCTTCTCATAACAAAAACACATTCGACTGAAACCGATCTTGTCAATTTTTTGCAATTGAATCAGGTTAATTTTGATATCGCGGATAACGAACTGGTCGGTATTCAAAAAGCACATCAAAATACCTTTGATATTGTGGTTATGGATGCAGATGAAAGCGACCAGCAAATCGACCAGGCAATTCGCATTCTCAAGGATTGTAATCCCAAAGTCCGGATTATTGTTCGAACCGATGCCAATTCGCGTGATCTGGAATGCCAGGTACGAAAAGAAAGCATTTTTTATTACCATGTGAATTCTTTTGGCAATCAGGAATTCACTTCAGCCCTGAGTTCGGCACTCGAGTTGGGAAATACGCTGTGAGATCAAATGCGTCTGAATGAAGATAATTGACTATACATTCTATTTCGCTATGGAGTTTGATTCAAAATGGAGACAGAAGCAGTACTTGCACACTATCCTGAAAATGATGCCTCAACATTGATCCCGATTCTTCAGGATATCCAGGGTATATATGGCTATTTGCCGGAACCCGACTTGCAAAAGGTATCACGTTATACCAGCATGCCGATGTCGCGCATCTACGGCGTGGCCACGTTTTACAACCAGTTTCGACTCAATCCCGTGGGCAGGTATATAATTCGTGTCTGCCGGGGCACGGCATGCCATGTAAAGGGATCATTTGATATTTTGACCACCCTGGAGAATGAGCTCGATATCAAAGCCGGCGAGACAACCAAAGACCGACTGTTTACCATAGAGACGGTCGCCTGTATCGGCGCTTGCAGTATCGCTCCAGTGATTGCCATCGGTGATGAGTTTTACGGCAAGCTTGATGCAAAAAAAGTCAAGCAACTGCTCAGAAATCTACGCAAAGCGGACAAGGAGTAAGCGTGGCACGACAAAATTCATTTCAGGCGATTTTTACAAATTGCTGGCACAGCGCGGAAAATCCCTGCAAATTTTTCGTTGATTGTATTCATAGCGGGCAAAAGTGCCACCAATCCGACGCCGGAACAGAAGGCGTGCGGCGGTTTAAAGATGAGCTATTGTTTGTTGAGCATGAGCATCCCGTCGTCCTCATTGGCATGGGTACCTGTGGTCTCGCGAATGGCGCACAAAAAGTATATGACACTTTCAAAGCAGAATTGGCCAATCGTGGGCACAAAGTGGATATCATTCCTACCGGCTGTGTTGGCTATTGTGCAAAAGAAGTGATTGTCGACATCAAACTGCCGAAGCATCCCCGAGTAAGCTATGCAGAAGTGAGACCGGAAGATGTCCCGTTGATTATTGATGCCACAATTGAAAAAGGTGCTTTACTGGAGAACAAACTGCTTGGCCTGTACGACGATATCAGCTCTAACGGGTGGGGCGGCTACAACACCCTGAACGAGCTGCCGTTCTTTAAAAAACAGCGAAAAAATATTCTGGAAAACTGCGGCGTCATTGATCCGGATAATATAGATCAATATCTCGCTCGAGGCGGCTACAAGGGGCTGTCCAAAGCGATCAATCACTCTTCCAGAGAACAAGTCATTGCCCAGGTCAAAAATGGCGGCTTGCGCGGTCGTGGCGGCGGCGGTTTTCCCACTGGCTTGAAATGGGAGCTGGCATATAAAGCGCAAGGAGCGAAAAAATACGTCGTTTGTAATGCAGATGAGGGTGATCCCGGTGCTTTTATGGATCGCGCCCTGCTCGAGGGTGATCCGCACAAAGTCATCGAGGGCATGATCATCGCAGCCTATTGTATCGGTGCTGATGAAGGTTATATTTACTGCCGTGCCGAATATCCACTGGCGATCAAACGACTTGAAAAGGCGATCAAAGATGCCGAGGCATACGGGCTGCTCGGTCAAAACATCCTGGGCAGTGGTCTTCATTTTAAATTAAAGCTCAAAAAGGGTGCCGGAGCATTCGTCTGTGGTGAAGAGACCGCTTTATTACATTCCATTGAGGGCAAGCGCGGTATGCCGCGTCCCAAACCACCATTTCCATCGGACTTTGGTCTGTTTGGCAAACCAACGGTCATCAATAATGTCGAGACATTTGCCAATGTGCCGGTTCTGGTGGACAAGGGTGCAGACTGGTATTCGAGTGTTGGTACGAGTGGATCAAAGGGCACGAAAATATTCGCCCTGTCCGGCAGGGTCAAGAATGTCGGTCTGGTCGAAGTACCGATGGGTGTGACCATTCGCGAGATCATTTTTGATATTGGCGGCGGCATTCCGGAACATAAAGAATTTAAAGCGGTACAAATCGGAGGGCCCTCTGGTGGAGCATTACCGGCAAAGTTCCTCGATACACCAATTGATTATGAATCCCTGAAAAAAGTCGGCGCCATGATGGGCTCGGGCGGCCTGGTCGTTATGGATGAATCGACTTGTATGGTCGATTTGGCCAAATACTTTATGACCTTCATTCAATCAGAGTCCTGCGGCAAATGTATCCCGTGCCGTGAAGGCACCAAAAGACTGCTCGAAGCACTGCAGCGCGTGACAACCAGCCATCGGACGGAAAAATCCCAACAAGACGCCATGCAGCGGTTCCAGGGAATGGTTTATCTCGAACGACTGGCCGATGTCATTAAAACCACATCGTTGTGCGGCCTGGGTCAGACTGCCGCGAATCCGGTGATCAGCACATTAAATTATTTTCGCGAGGAATATGAGGCGCACTTGTACGATCGAACATGCCCGGCCGGCGTGTGTCGCGAACTTTTAACCTATCGAATCGATACCGATAAATGTACAGGTTGTACGGTTTGTGCGAAAAAATGCCCGCAAAACGCCATTTTAGGCGAGAAACAAAAAGCGCATTACATTATTGACGACAAATGTATACGCTGCGATCAATGTCGCGTGAATTGCAAGTTTGATGCGATTATCGTGGAATAAGAACGAGGAAGAGAATGAGAATTTTTATAAACGGAAAAGAATGCTGGGCGAACGCCGGGGAATCGATCCTCAAAGTCGCTGAACGAGAAGGCATCAAAATTCCGACATTGTGTTATTTAAAAGGATTTTCGCCAACCGGTTCATGCCGAATTTGTGTCGTAGAAGTTGAAGGGCAGCGCAATCTGATCCCGTCATGCGCCTTTCCGGTATATGACGGGATGCGCGTGGAAACCAATTCGGCGCAGGTGCGACGGGCGCGTAAAACGATCATCGAGCTGCTGATTGCCAATCATCCACAGGATTGTTTGACCTGCGTGCGAAATGGCAATTGCAGTTTGCAGTCGCTGGCCGCAGAATATGGCGTGCGCAGTTTTCGCTACGAAGGTGAAAGACGACACCGCAAGCTCGATATCGCCAGCCCGTCTATTGAGCGCGATCCGGATAAATGTATCCTCTGCGGTCGCTGCGTTCGCATTTGCCATGAGATGCAATCCGTTGGTGCGATCGATATCGCTGGTCGAGGATTCAACAGCCATGTCACGCCGGAATTTGAGTACAGCTTGAATACCGTGGCTTGCGTTTATTGCGGGCAATGTATCGTCAATTGCCCGGTCGGCGCCCTGCGCGAAAAGAGCAATGAAAAGATCACCTGGAATGCGATCAATGATCCGAACAAGATAGTAGTGGCGCAAATTGCACCGGCCGTGCGCGTTGCCCTGGGTGAAGAATTTGGTTTGGAGCCGGGTAGCATTGTCACTGGCAAAGCGGTCGCTGCCCTGCGTCGTATGGGCGTTGATTATGTCTTTGACACCAATTTTAGCGCCGACCTGACTATTATCGAGGAGGCAAACGAGCTTCTTCATCGCTACAGCAATGGCGGCACTATCCCGATGCTCACATCATGCAGCCCCGGCTGGATCAAATATATCGAGCATAACTATCCTGACCTGCTGGAAAATCTGTCCACTTGCAAATCACCGCACCAAATGCAGGGTGCGCTGATAAAATCTTTTTGGGCGGAAAAGATGTTTCTCGATCCAGGAAATATTTTTGTCGTGTCGGTTATGCCCTGCACCGCGAAAAAGTTTGAAGCCCAGCGTCCGGAGTTAGGTGAAACCTATCAGGATGTTGACGCTGTCATCACAACCCGCGAATTGGCATTGATGATTAAAAACGCCGGCATCGATTTTACGCGCCTCAATGATGAATATTTTGATGATCCGTTAGGCGAATCAACCGGCGCAGCGGTGATCTTTGGCGCTACTGGTGGCGTCATGGAAGCCGCCCTGCGCACAGCTTATTTTACCTTGACGGGGCATGAGATGGATGACATCGATTTCCGCCCGGTGCGAGGATTGCACGGGGTAAAAGAAGCTGATGTGAAAATTAACGGCATAGAGCTCAGAGTCGCCGCAGTGAGCAGCTTGCGAAATATCAAACCAATTTTGGACAGCATCCGGGATGGTGAAACACCCTATCATTTTATTGAAGTCATGGCCTGTCCAGGTGGGTGCATCAACGGTGGCGGCCAGCCGCTGCCTTCAGATCCGGAAAAGACCGAAAAGCGCATGCATGCCATTTATCAAATTGATCGTGAATTGGCGAAACGCTGCTCGCATCACAATGAATCCGTGCAAAAGCTGTATACAGATTTTTTGGGTGAACCGAACAGTCACAAAGCGCACGAGCTGTTGCATACGCATTATGTGAATCGAGCGGAGTGAGATAGAGAGGCTGAGCCTTAGCCTCAACCAAAGCACAGAGACTCTATCATCGCATCAAAAAAAAAAATGAGAGAAATCCAAGTGCCCGTTATTTCGACAATAGAGGAAAAATGCAAGCGATGTTATTCCTGCATTCGTGAATGCCCGGCAAAGGCCATCAAGGTTGAGAATGGCCAGGCCAAGGTGATTGAGAGCCGCTGTCTGGGTTGCGGGCACTGTGTCATCGTCTGTTCGCAGGGTGCCAAAGCGGTTTTGGACGGCACCGATCATGTGCTGGCGATGTTGGCGGAACATGAAACAATCGCTATGTTAGCACCGTCATTTGCTGCCGCATTTATGGATAATCGTCCCGAACAAGTTATTGGCGCTGTACGCGCCTGTGGTTTTGCCAGAGTTGTCGAAGTGGCTTTTGGTGCTGATCTGATTAATAAAGCCTATTTTCGCCTGGTCAATGATAAGGACGATGGTGACGAAACAGTCAAAAAACCAATCATCGCCAGCTCGTGTCCGGCATTGGCCAATTATATTGAAAAATATATGCCGGAGCTTTTACCCAACCTGGCGCCGATTGTTTCGCCCATGGTCGCTATGGGACGTGTAGTACACAAGTATTACGGAAAAGAGGTCAAAATTGTTTTTATCGGTCCATGCTCGGCAAAAAAGGTCGAGTTTGTGGATGACGAAGTCAAGGATGCTGTCGATGAGGTTTTAACTTTTACCGAGCTCGAGGCTATCTTGCTGCGAAAAAATGTGGATATTCATACGGTTGAAGCATCGACTTTTGATCCGCCGCGCGCCTACCTCGGTCGCGTTTATCCGCTATCCGGCGGCCTGCTGAGGAGCGCCGGCCTGCCCGCTGATGTGATGAATTCTGATATGGTGGTGACCGAAGGCAAAGCGAGAGTGCTCAATCTGGTCGAATCCTTGAAAAATGAACAGGTTGATGCCAAAATGATCGATATTTTGTTTTGCGAAGGGTGCATAAGTGGTCCATTTATGAACCACGATATCAACTATTTCACCCGCAAACAGAAGGTGGTTCGTTACACAGATGAGGGTCGCTTGACCTCGGATTATCCGAGCTGGCGCAAAGCCATAGAGGAGTGTGCGGATGTGAACGTCTATCGTCGTTTTCATTCGGAGCGGGTCACGCTGAACGAACCATCACAGGCCGATATTCGCGCGATCCTGGCCAGGATTGACAAGCACGATGTGTCCGATGAGCTCAATTGCGGCGCGTGCGGTTATCCCACGTGTCGCGATTATGCCCGCGCAGTTTATCAAAATCTGGCAGAAAATGACATGTGTCTGCCCTATTTGATCGACAAAAAAGAGCGCATGCAGCGACAACTGCAGGATTCCCTGGATGCGCTGGCCGAAACACAGCAACAGCTCATCCAGCACGAAAAACTTGCGTCGATCGGTCAATTAGCTGCCGGCATGGCGCACGAGGTGAATAATCCGCTCGGTTCAATCATGCTCTACGCGCATTTGGTGAAAAAACGTTTGCAGGAGAATGATCCGAGCCAGGATGACATTAAATTTATTATGGATGAGGCGAAACGATGCCAAACTATTGTGTCCGGATTGTTGAATTTTTCTCGTCAGGGGCAGTTATCGCTGGTCAGACAGCATATTTCATCCGTAATCGATAAAACCATCAAAGCCATCCGTCAGCAACCCTTGTTTCGCGCTATCGATATTCGCTCGTTTGTGGACGACGATGTGCCGGAGATGGTCCTCGACGCCGATCAGCTCTATCAGGTTTTTCTCAACCTGGCGGTCAATGCGGCCGAGGCGATGCCCGACGGTGGCACATTGACTATTCGCGCAAAAATCGAGATGGATCGGCTGACTATCTATTTTGAAGATACCGGAATTGGCATCGCAAAGGAAAATGTGGCCAAGTTGTTCACGCCATTTTATACGACAAAACAGATCGGCAAAGGAACCGGACTTGGCCTGGCAATTGCCTATGGCATTATCAAAATGCATAAAGGCAGTATTCGCGTTTTGGACAGCCAGCTCGGTAAAGGAACTATTTTTATAATTGATCTGCCCATTCTGATGGACGAATCGGCAGTTGACTCGAATGGAGGGTTAAGTGTATGAGTCAAAAAATTTTGTTGATAGATGATGATACGGATCTTGTTGAAATGAATCGTGCCTTTCTCGTCAATAATGGCTATGATGTTTTAGTCGCATACAACGGTGCCGAGGGATTGACGAAAGCGCAGGCGGAAAAACCTGATCTGATTGTTCTGGATGTCATGATGACCGACGTGGGAGAAGGATTTGAGGTTGCGCGTGAGCTTAAAAGTGACGAGTCAACCGGGAGCATTCCGATCATCATGTTGACGTCGGTGAATCAGGAGCACGGATTCAGCTTGACGATTGGTCCGGATGAGGTGTGGAATCCGGTGGACGAGTTTATCGAAAAACCATTTGGCCCAAAAGAATTGATGCGTAAAATACAGGAAATGATCTGAAAGATGAAAAAAATATTGATGGTCGATGATGATGTGGATTTAATCGAGCAGTTCAAGCCTGTTTTCGAACAGGCGGGTTATGAATTTGCCGCGGCGTATAATAGCCGGGAGGGACTGGAGACTTTTAAAAAGTTCGAGCCTGATGCGATGATCGTGGACTTGTCCATGGAACATTTTGACTCCGGCTTTGTGCTCTGTCATCGCATCAAAGCAACGGAGCGCGGCCAGGCGATCCCGGTGATCATTATGACATCCGCAGGACAAGATACCGGCTATCGCTTTGGCACAGATACGGCAGAAGAAAAAAACTGGATCAAGGCCGACGATTATCTCGAAAAGCCCATATCACCACGCGATTTGGTGCAATACCTGGGCGAAAAAATCTTTAAAGCGTAAAACTGGCTAGAGGATTTATAAAGACAGCGTGAGTACTCCGAAAGCGAAAATATTGGTCGTCGACGATGAGCTCGGCATGCGTGAGGGCATGCGGCGCATCCTGGAGATGCAGAACCTGCAAGTCGATACCGCGGACAACGGCACTCAGGGTGTTGAAATGGGAGTGGCATATGAATATGATCTCTATTTCATTGATCTGAAAATGCCCGATCTCGATGGCACCGAAGTGCTGCGTTCCATTAAATTGGCCTATCCCGATGCCATTTGTATCGTGGCGACAGCCTTTGCGTCAATTGATTCGGCGGTGACCACCACCCAGTTGGGAGCTTATCGCTATATCCCCAAGCCGTTCGATCCTGATGAGCTGGTGCACATCGTCAAGATCGCTCTCGAACGCCGCGAGCTCATTTTACAGACGCGGCGTCTGCAGGAGGAACGGCAAAAGCGCATGATTGAAATTTCGCGCGAACAATCGCGGCTGCGAACAATTATCAGCGCGCTGGATGACGGTATTTTGGTCATCAATCAGCAAGGTGAGATTGTTTTGTTCAACAAGGCATTTTTGAGTCTGCTTGAGCTCAAACAAACGATCGCTGTCGGAGAACCATTTCAAACTGTTTTACCGCAGGATATGTCAAAACAAATAGAAGCGCTTCTCTCCGGGAATGAGCAGTTCAAATCGATTCAACAGGAGATCATCATCCATCCTCCGGCAGAGAAAGTGGTGATGGCCAATTTTACCCCTATCATCGGCAATGATGGCACCCGTATTGGCCTGGTATCGGTCATCCGCGACATTACAGCGTTGAAAAAAATTGATGTGTTGCGCTCGCAATTTGTCAACATGGCGGCGCATGAGCTCAAGGCACCGCTGTCTGCTGTACAAGGCTATCTAGAGCTCATTGTGGATAAAGCGCTTGGTCAATCAACGGACCTGTACGATCACTATTTAACTCGCTCGCTGGATCGAACCAAAGCATTGGTGAGCCTGATTAACGATCTGCTGAATATATCGCGCATGGAAGCCGGAACCCTGCGTCGGGAAATAACATCGCTCGATATTCAAAACCTGATCGAACAAACTTTGAGCAGTTTTGATAACGAATTGAAACAGCATGATCTGACAATCAAAACCGAATTCGAAAACAATTTACATGTACTGGCGGATCAGCATGAAATGCAACGATTGTTCAATCACTTGATTGGCAATGCAATAAAATATAACGTGCAAAATGGCAGCATCGCCATCTCCA
Organism: Candidatus Zhuqueibacterota bacterium; assembly: GCA_016928775.1. GTDB lineage: Bacteria > Zhuqueibacterota > Zhuqueibacteria > Residuimicrobiales > Krinioviventaceae > Kriniovivens. The sequence continues at coordinate 132,467 of JAFGKD010000001.1, forward strand.
CCAACAGAGATGGACATTATGTGAAAATAGCGATCCAGGATACCGGTATTGGCATGACACCGGAGGAAAAAGCGCGACTGTTTGAAGATTTTTTTCGAGCAAAAAATGAATATACCCGCACCATCACTGGCACCGGACTCGGTTTGACGATCGTCAAAAAAATCGTCGATGCCTATTCCGGTATGATTGAAGTGGAAAGTGAATTCGAAAAAGGCAGTACATTTGCCGTGTTTTTGCCGGCTTCTGAATGAGAACATTCCAAGGACAGGCAGGACGTATCCATGCAGCTCGAGGATATTGTCACATATTTATCGCTCCAGGTGTTGATCGGAAATGATCTTGCGAAAGACGTCATATGTGGGTATATTGGCGACATCCGCAGCGATGTGAGGACCACATCCCCGAAAGCATCGCTTTGGGACCACAAGCGAACAGACGAAAATATTGATGTCGCCGGCATATTGTATATCCTTGGACTGTGTGGGACCGTGACATAGTGATCTGGTATAAAGGAGATTTACATATCCACACCGTGCTATCGCCATGTGCGGAGTTGTCTATGGGCCCGAAAGATATCGTCCGACGAGCAATAGCGTGCGGACTTGACATCATCGCGATCACCGATCATAATTCCGCGGAAAATGTAAAGGCCGTCAAAGAGATGGCACACGGTGAAAATCTGCTGGTGATACCCGGTATGGAGGTTTATACAAGAGAAGAAGCACATATGATTTGTCTGTTTGAAACGATCGAGTCGGTGACACAATTTCAAAATATAATCTATGATCACCTGGCGGAAGGCGAAAATGATCCGGACTGGTACGGACCGCAGTATATTGTTGATGGTGCGGAGCACATTTTGGGCGAAAATCCGAGACTTTTGGGTATGCCAACCAATCTGCACGTCCAGGAAGTAGCGGATTTTGTCATTGATCTGGACGGTATTATTTTTCCGGCGCATATCGACCGCAAAGCCAATAGTCTGCTGCATGCCCTGGGTTTCATCCCAACAGATTTGCCCTTTTACGCCCTTGAGATTGCCAGGCCATACGAGGAAGCAGTTCAACTGCACCGTTTTCTGAAAAATTCGTCATTGTCTATCATTCGCTCTTCCGATGCGCACCGGATCGAGGACATTGGCAGCAAAGCAACATGGTATTATATGGAAAAGCCAACATTTGCAGAGGTGAAAAAAGCCATCATGCAGCAAGAGGGAAGGCGGGCTTGTTTGGTAAAGGAGCAAGAAGCAGGTAATGAGTAGTAGGTAACAGGCAGGATAGAATGCGGGAGTTGTCTTTAAATATTTTGGATATTGTCATGAATTCGGTCGAAGCGGAGGCGACGAGGATTATTATCGCTTTGGATGAATTAAAATCCGTCAATCTGCTGAGCGTCCGGATCAAGGACAACGGCCGCGGCATGAGCGACGAGCTGGTGCAACGCGTTTTGGACCCGTTTGTCACCACCCGTACAACGCGTTCGGTTGGCATGGGTTTGTCCATGTTTCGGCAGATTGCCCGCCAGTGCGGCGGGGACCTGCAGATTTTTTCCGCACCGGGGATCGGTACTCTGGTGCGGACAACTTTTCGGCTCAACAATCTGAATTTGCCGCCTATCGGCAAGATGTCGGATTCGATTGTCAATCTTTTCATCGGCTCGATCGATGTACACTTTTATTATGCCCATAAAACCGATCACGGGCAATTCGGCTTTGATTCCTATTGGCTTTTTGCGCGGATGGCGGAAAAAGAGTGTCAGTTGGTTGATACGGTGCCGCACGCAAAGGAGTATCTCAATAGGCAATTACAAACGATAAAGTCGAGAGCAACCTGAAATAATTCACAAATATAAAATAAACTATCTAGTCAAAGGAGTACCAACGTGAAAACATTAGCTGATCTCCGAGCCATCAAGGAGAAAGCGAAACAAGAGATGGCCGCCCGGGAACAATCGGCGACCTACAGAATTTCCGTGGCCATGGGCACGTGTGGAATCGCCGCCGGCGCGCGCAACGTCATGAGTGCGATTTTAGATGAAATGAGCAAACGTGGCGTTCAGGATACCAGCGTGTCACAAACTGGCTGTCTGGGATATTGTGATCAGGAACCCATGGTTCAAGTGACCGGCGCGGATAAAAATACCATCACCTATGGCAAGGTGACGCCGGAAATTGCCCGTAGCATCATCGCCGATCATGTACAAGGCGGCAAAGTGTTGACGGAAAACGTGTTCAACATGAGTTAATTTTTTATCGAAAAATAGATACTTTGGAGGAACAGATGCAAGAATTAAGCCGTGTGGATGACATCATCCAGAGTTATTCCGAGGTGAAAACGCCACTCATCTACATTCTCAAGGACGTACAAAAAGAGTACGGCTATTTGTCGGACGTCGTGCTGACGCATGTTGCGAAAAAAGTGAATATCCCGTTAAGTGAAATTTATGGTGTGGCCACTTTTTACAGCCTTTTCACGACAAAACCGAAGGGAAAATATATTGTGCGGTGCTGCAACAACGCGCCGTGTCATGTCAAAGGTTCGAAAGAGGTATTAGAGGCCATCAAAAAGTACCTCGGACTCGAAATGACCGAGACGACAGCATGCGGCACATTTACACTCGAGTTCACCAGTTGTCTCGGCTTGTGCGCCGTGGCGCCCGTTATGATGATCAACGACGATGTCTATGGCAATCTCACGCCGGAAAAAGCTGTAGCTATTTTAAAAGATTATAAAATGAAAGGGCTGTCGAATGCATAGAAATCACGTTTTAATCGCCATGGATGCGCACACGATAGCTCAAGGTGCACGATCCGTTCGAGACGCACTCAAACGCGAGCTCGAGATGGCGTCATTATCCAATGAAGTCAAAGTTGTTGAGACCGGAAGTCTGGGTATTTACAATAAAGGTGTAGTGCTCGTAGTCTTTCCGGATGATGTTTATTATGCCGGCGTCAAAATTGAAGATGTCTCGGAAATCATTGCCGAACATTTTATCAAAGGGCGCGTTGTCGAACGTCTTCGATATACGGATATTCCGGAAGCAGAGGAGGTAAAAGAAGTTGGCGCTGCACCACGTTTCGGCAAACAGGTGCGAGTCGTGTTGAAAAATGCCGGTGTGATCGATCCCGAGAGCATCGATGAATATATTGCGCATGACGGCTACGAAGCCCTTGGCAAAGCCTTGACCGAGATGAAGCCGGACGATGTCATCGATGAGGTTAAAAAGTCAGGATTGCAGGGTCGTGGCGGTGCGTTTTTTCCCACCGGACTCAAATGGAGCTTTGCGGCTGCCGAAGAGTCTGATCAAAAATATATCATCTGCAACGCCGATGAGGGCGAACCGGGCACATTTAAAGATCGGCTCATTCTTGAAGGTGATCCGCACTGCGTCATCGAGGGTATGGTATTGGCCGGTTATGCCGTTGGCGCAACCCAGGGTTATGTTTATATCCGTGGCGAATACAGGATGTCAATCGACCGTTTGAATCGTGCGATCAAACAAGCTCGCGCAAATGGTCTCCTCGGCGAAAATATTTTCGATTCCGGTTTTTCTTTCGATCTGGAAGTTCGTGAAGGAGCCGGCGCTTATATTTGTGGTGAGGAAACAGCGCTCATCGAGTCCATTGAAGGCAAACGGGGCGAGCCGCGTGACAAGCCGCCATTCCCGCCCTCCGTTGGATTATGGGGCAAACCGACCATTGTCAATAATGTGGAGACATTGGCGAATATACCACAGATCCTTCTCAGAGGTTCGGACTGGTATCGCGCAATGGGTACGGAAAAGAGCCCGGGCACCAAAGTTTTTACCATGGTCGGCAATATCAATAATCCGGGTCTCATCGAAGTACCCATGGGCATCACGCTGAGAGAGATCATTTATGATATCGGTCACGGCATTCCCGGCGGCAAAGGCTTTAAATTAGCGCAGATGGGCGGCACAACCGGCGGCATCCTCACAGAGGAACATCTTGATTTGCCAATGACCGTCGAAAGCTTGCGAGAAATCGGTGCCGGATTAGGCTCTGGTGCGCTGCTCGTCGTTGATGACAGACAAGACGTTGTCGAGTTGGTCGAGAATTTTGTTGAATTCTTTGATCATGAATCCTGCGGCAAATGCACCCTCTGTCGGGAAGGCAACGGGCGGCTGTTGGAACTGTTAAGACGCATCAATAACGGCAAGGGTCGCTTGCAGGACCTTGATCTTATGGAAGACCTCGCAATGACAATGATGAAAGGTGCATTCTGTGGACTCGGACAAGCAGCACCCATTCCTATCCTGGGATGCTTGAAATATTTCCGCGATGATTTTGTGAAAAAAATCGAGACTGCGGAGACGGCGTTAGCCGCGTAATGGATTAATGGAATGATGAAGAGCAAACGATTTGACATAAAAGGAGATTTCTTGTGGATAACGTAACAATAACCATAGACGGCATTCAGGTGACTGTCCCCAAGGGAACAACCGTACTTGAAGCCGCGGAAAAGGCTAAAATCAAGATTCCCCGACTCTGTTACCATCCGGATTTGCCGCCGGTGTCGGCGTGCCGTTTGTGCGTCGTGGAAATCGAAGGCGATCGTTTATTGCGTACATCTTGTTCCTGGAAATGCCAGGATGGTATGAAAATAAACACAAAATCCAGACTCGTACGGCAGTCGCGCAAGATGGCACTGGAATTGATTCTGTCGCGTCACCCCATGCTCTGTACCGAATGTACGCGCAATGGCAATTGTGAGCTGCAGGATGTGGCAGACCAACTGGGCATTCGTGAAACCCGCTTTGAATATCACGCGCGGCCGGGTGGGATTGATGATTCCAGCGCTGTCCTTGTTCGAGATCCGGCCAAATGTATCCTGTGCCGTCGCTGTATCCAGACGTGTGAGCTGGTGCAAAGCGTCAGCGCCATTGGCCTCGAGGGCCGCGGTTATGATGTGTGGGTCGATACGCCATTTAATAAAGGACTCGATGACATCGCTTGCGTTTCGTGCGGCCAGTGTATAAACAGATGCCCGGTTGGCGCACTTTATGAAAAAGATCATATCACCCGTGTCTGGGAAGCGCTTGACGATCCGACCAAACATGTTGTCGTGCAAACGGCTCCAGCAGTTCGCGCTGCTATCGGTGAGCCATTTGGCATGCCGCCGGGATCGCTTGTTACCGATAAAATGGTCACCGGTCTTCGCATGCTCGGTTTTGACAAGGTGTTCGACACGGACTTTACCGCTGACTTGACCATTATGGAAGAGGGCACAGAATTAATAGGACGAATTAAAAATGGCGGCACCTTGCCCATGTTGACCAGTTGTTCACCCGGCTGGATCAATTTTATTGAGCATTTCTACCCACAGTTGCTGCCGCACGTCTCTTCCTGTAAATCGCCACAGCAGATGTTCGGTGCTCTGGCGAAAACATATTATGCGGAAAAGATGGGCATAGATCCCAAGGATATTTATAGCGTTTCTATCATGCCGTGCACCGCGAAAAAATACGAGTGCCAGCGTCCGGAAATGAATGCCAGTGGTTTTCAGGATGTTGACGCCGTTTTAACGACGCGCGAGTTGGCCAAGATGATGAAACAGGTCGGCATCAATTTGCCGGAGCTGGAAGCCGGTGAGTATGACGATCCTCTCGGAATTTCAACCGGCGCAGCGGTGATTTTCGGCAATACCGGCGGTGTTATGGAAGCAGCACTGCGGACGGTTTATGAAATCGTCACGGAAAAACCGCTTGAAAATGTGGAAATCACTGCCGTTCGCGGCATGGAAGGTGTTCGCGAAGCAGAGATCGATCTCGACGGTACAAAGGTAAAAGCAGCCGTGGCGAATGGACTGGCCAATGCCCGCCAGCTTATGGAAAAGATCGTTTCCGGTCAAGCTGATTATCATTTTGTTGAAATCATGGCGTGTCCGGGCGGTTGTATTGGTGGCGGCGGCCAACCAATGCCGACAAGTATGGACGTTCGTAAAAAACGTGTTGAGGCGATATTTGCCGCCGATCGTATGTCCAAAATACGCAAATCGCATGAAAATCCGGCTATACTCAAACTGTATAAAGAATTCCTCGGTGAGCCGAACAGCCACAAGGCGCATGAGCTTCTGCATACGCACTATACGAAAAAAACGGTGTATAAAGAAGCGGTTGCCTGAGCGTTAAATTCCTGGCTATGTAAATTTTTGGCGCGGCCTTTGGCCGCAACCAAAAACGAGCACAATTCTTTAGAATAGAACGCGGATTGAACGGATGGGACGGATTCTAACGGATGAAGAAATCCGTTCCAATCCGTTAAATCCGTTCGAT